>DASWFF010000057.1:0-62021 GCA_036394375.1 Puia sp. | reverse complement strand
TTCTTAGGGAAGTGTTCGTGAACATGGCTGATGAACAATTTTGTAAACCTTTAGCTGCCAACTATATTCTTAATATGTTGATAATCTTTATTTTATCAATCAAAAACACAAACTCATGAACCCAACACACTGTATTCTTGTTAAATAATGACCAATGTATATAATGTTCATAATTACTCGGTTCAGCTTGAATTACCTTTACCATCAATGCTAAGGCCCGTTCTTTTTAGTATGATTATTCCCTACCCCGGCTGTCGGGCGATGATGTCGTCAATAACCGTAACTTAGCATTCTACTATGAGACAAATCATTTATCTTTTACTCTTCGTGCTGCCCGGTTTTACGGGCTTTGCCCAACAATTCCTTACCGGAAAGGTCCGTAAGAAAGAAAACCTGGAGGTCCTGAGTTCCGTAAGTGTATATAATCAGACGCAGCGGAAGCACAAACTTTCGGACGAAGAGGGCAATTACAGGATCATGGTGCAGCCGGGTGATATCGTGATATTCTCCTGCGTCGGCTACCGTGCGGACACCATTGCGGTCTCAGCGAAGATCCTGGGCGCGGAATTTCCCATCTGGCTGGATTTGCGACCTGTTTCGCTGCAAGCTGTAACGGTAAGCAGTCTGAGCAATTATCAGCTGGACAGCCTGGAGCGCAGACAGGTATACGGCTGGATCTACGAGCAGGAGCCTCAGCCGGTGGTCGAGCGCCAGCGTCAGGGCGACGGTGTAGGCGTCGAGCTGAATGTCATACCGCATGGCTCTTCCGAAGTCCGCCAACGCCTGCAGCTGAAGAAACGCATTCTGCGGGAAGAGCAGCAGCACTATGTGAACTTCCGCTTTTCCGCTGATTATATATCCCGTCTCACGCATCTCGATGGTGACTTGCTGAAGCAATTCATGGCGCGCTACCGTCCTACCTATGATTTTTGTCGAAAGGCCGCCAACGTGGATATCCTGGTCTATATCAACGACAGTTTCAAAAAATTTGAGAACAGGGAATAGTAAGATATGGGGCCTGTCTTGTCCTGGTTCAGCCCCCCAGGGGTCAGCCTCGGGAGCTGAAAGGTTACTTTTATATTTAAGAATGAACTTAAAGAGATCCGGCATACCCTTTTAGTGGTATTTTGAAATTCAAACCGAAATAAAAAATGCACCGATAATTTCCTTTTTCCTTCCACCTGCCACAAATAAGCCTTCGCTAATTTATTAAGCAACAGTCTTATAGTTTTTGTAACGCATCGATCACCGCTTGTCGTCAAATTTTTTTTTGGACGTGCTCTCTCGAAATAGCCTACCCAACCTCTTGGTTATGTGAAATTTCCTTTTTAATTTGTACTTGCATTTGTGAATCATCGATCTGCGACCCGACTCTTCGAATTAGTAGCCCGACTCTTCTAACCGATCACCTGCACTTCAAATCCGTGTCCCGCCCGGACGATCTCCAAATTATCCTGTTTCCCCCCATTTAATGTAAGCAACACTGTGAGTTACATTAGCGATAGCTCTGCACGTTCGCCAAAGATAAAGACCATCCTTATTATTCTAAATCCCATTAAGCTATGAATAATTTCAAGACAGGTTGGTTCGTCATTTACACAAAACCGCGCCATGAAAAAAAAGTCAGCGAACAATTGCACAAGGCTGATGTATCCGCATTCCTGCCGATGATAAAGACCCTGAAGACCTGGTGCGATCGCAAGAAATACGTCGAGATGCCCGTATTCCCTTCCTATGTATTCGTAAAATTACCGGACAACCAAAGCTATTACCGAACGCTGCAAATAGACGGAATGCTCTATTATCTGAGGACGGGTAAAGAAATTGCCACCGTCAGCGAGACCGTCATCAGCAATATCAAAATGCTGCTCCTTCACCCGCAGCACATTGAAGTATGCCATGAGCACTTCCAACCGGGATTGAGCCTCGTGGTCAAAGAAGGCCCTTTCACAGGATTCAGCTGTGAAGTGGTTAACTACAAGGGCAAGGAAAAGATCCTGGTCAGGATCGAGTTACTAAAGCGGAGCCTCATACTCAACCTGCCTGTCGATCATCTTTTCCAGCCCGTTTCCTGCAATGACGCAACCTATTCAGATCTCAAAATTTAAAAAATATGCCAGTTCAACCTACTTATCCGGGGGTCTATATTACGGAAATTCCCAGCGGCGTCCGCACCATCACCGGTGTGGCCACATCCATCACTGCCTTCATCGGACGGGCCCTGAGCGGACCGGTCGACGATCCCGTGCTCATCAACAGTTTTGCCGATTATGAACGGATATTTGGCGGCCTCTGGACACTGAGCACCATGAGCTATGCTGTACGGGATTTCTACCTCAACGGGGGCAGCACGGCCGTTATCGTGCGGATATTCAACGACACCAATCCCGACAACCTGCCGGACTTCAGCACAGTAGCAAAACTCGAGTTGCCCGCAGGCCTGCCGGGCGAATTCCTGGTATTAAATGCTGTTAGCCCCGGCTCCTGGGGCAACGCACTCAGTGCTTCCGTGAATTATAAGACACAGGACCCGACCAAGCCTCCCTCCTCGCCTCTCGGCGGTCCCACCACCACATTCAATCTCATCCTGTCCCTGAGTGGCACCAAAGCAGAACAATTTTTGAATGTCACGCTGGACCCTAACAGCATCAATTTCCTCCCACGGGTGCTGGCGCAGACCTCCAACCTCGTGAAAATACCAAAAGACAAAAGCACAGGCAACTGGATCCTGCCTGACAACATCCCGGACGCTACCGCTTCAGATGTCATAGCCAGCGGTGGAAGCGACGGTGACGACCTGACCCCTGATCAATACATGGGCGGTGAACATGGACAGGACGATAAGAAAGGACTTTACGCCCTGGAAAGAACGGATCTCTTCAACCTGCTTTGTATCCCTCCGGCAACACGGCCCGGAAACACAGATATCAATGTCTACAGCGCCGCCATGGGTTATTGTGTATCCCGGAGGGCCGTACTCATTGTCGATCCGCCCAATGAATGGGGCCTCAATAGCCAGCCGGCCAATACGGCCTTTGAGCAACTGAGCAGCCTGAACCTGAACGGTGAGAATGCCCGCAATACAGCCCTCTATTTTCCGAGAGTGCTGGCGGCGGACCCGCTGAGAAAGAACCAGGTCGATACTTTCGTGCCCTGTGGCATGATCGCCGGGGTCATGGCCAGGACGGACACCAACCGGGGCGTATGGAAATCGCCTGCAGGGACCGATGCCTCGCTGAATGGCATCCAGGGTCTGCAAGCCAAACTCACGGATAAGGAGAACGGGCAGCTCAACCCGGTCGGCATCAACTGTCTGCGGACCTTCCCTTTGACAGGCAGCGTTGTCTGGGGCGCCCGCACCCTGCGGGGTGCCGACCAATTGGCGGATGAATATAAATACCTCGCCGTGCGGCGCACAGCCCTCTTCATCGAAGAAAGCCTCTACAGAGGGACGCAGTGGGTGGTCTTCGAACCAAACGATGAACCGCTGTGGGCACAGATTCGGCTGAACATCGGAGCCTTTATGCACAACCTGTTCCGCCAGGGAGCCTTCCAGGGCTCGACGCCAAAAGACGCCTACCTGGTGAAATGCGACAGCGAGACCACGACCCAGAACGATATCAACCTGGGCATCGTGAACATCCTGGTTGGTTTTGCCCCCCTTAAACCCGCCGAATTCGTCATCATTCAAATCCAGCAATTAGCAGGAAAAATAGACACTTAAACTAAATTATATGGCACAATTTACCGTCAACGCACAACGCTTTGATCCATACAAGAACTTTAAATTCCGCGTAAAATGGGATGGCCGCTATGTAGCCGGTGTGAGTAAGGTAGGAGGCCTGAAGAAAACGACAGAAGTCGTCAAACACCGGGAAGGCGGCGATCCCAGCAGCAGCCGCAAGTCCCCCGGACGCACCGAATACGATGCCATCACGCTGGAAAGGGGCGTAACCCACGACTTGGAGTTCGAACAGTGGGCCAATAAGGTTTGGAATTTCGGCGCGGGCCTGGGTTCCGAAGTATCATTGGCCGACTTCAGAAAGGAGATCATCATCGAGGTCTACAACGAGGCAGGACAACTGGCCATCGCCTACAATGTCTTCCGGTGCTGGGTATCCGAATTCCTGGCATTGCCTGACCTGGACGCCAATGCGAATGCCATTGCCATTCAGCATATCAAACTGGAAAATGAGGGATGGGTAAGGGACACATCCGTCACAGAACCCAAAGAACCTACTTATACCGAGCCATAAGCCCCCGCTTAATGCCCGGTTCATCACCATCCAAGCCAGACTATGCGACCGCTCAACACCATCGAACTACTTGACATCTGGCAGGCCGGCTCCCGTCAACCCCTGATCGAAAAGACATTGCGGCTGATAGGCGTATCCTGCGACAATTCCTCCATAGACGAGATGGCCAGGCTCAGCATCGGCGAACGCGACCTACGCCTTCTGCAATTACGGGAGTGGATCTTTGGCGTCCGGCTCCACAATACCGTGCATTGCCCCCGCTGTTCCGAACTCACCGAATGGGAGGCAAAGCTGGATGACCTCCGCCTGCAGCCTCCCCGGCCGGACGACGGCAAAAAGACTTTTATAGCTAACATTGATGGATATGAACTGGCTTACCGGCTTCCCAACAGCGAAGACCTGTATTCCCTCCTGCCCTACGGCGTCCCGGTGAAAGACCCGAAGACGCTGCTGAGCCGGTGCATCCTTTCCCTGCACCAGAACCAACGGCCTTGTATGCCCGATGAACTGCCCGATACCGTGTTCAACTCGCTGGCGCAACAGATGGAACAGGAAGATCCCCAGGCCGATATCCGGATCGAAGTACATTGCCCCGCCTGCACCCACTCCTGGGAGGCGGTTTTTGATATCATCACCTACCTCTGGACCGAGATCGACGGCTGGGCACGGCGAACACTGGAAGAAGTGTATCTGCTGGCGCTGAATTTCGGCTGGTCCGAACACGCTATTTTAACCATGCCACCACAACGGCGGCAACTCTATATTCACCTGCTCCGGTCATGACTCCTTTTTTCAACCATCTGATCGCACGTGTCACGCCCTCTCCCGCAAACGTATTGCCACGGCAGCGGAGCCGCTTCGAGCCCGATGGTGGCACTGTTGACCTCACACAACAAATTAATTCGCCCGGGGAACAGGAAAGTCATGTCAAAGGATCAACAATAAGACATAACCGCTATCCGGCAGCGCGGCATTCCGTAGCAGAAGAACGGCTGACGCCGGAGGAGCCAGTTTCGCCCCGGCACGGCGATCCCTCAACAGCATTAGATCCGGCAGCAGGACATCCGTTCTCCCCTTCCCCGGTGATGCCTTTTTCTCCGGCTGCCATGACAGAACATAAGCCACTCAATAGCGGCAACAATCCGGCTGGCAAAGGTGGTCAGGACGAACATCTCATTTTTACACCGGAAAGACAGGAAAGGGGTCCGGGCGAAAAGATATTCCCCCGGGAAAAAAATAGCCCCGGAGACGATAGCTTCGCAGCCACAGCGCTTCCTGCTCAATACGCGGTGCTGCATGAGGACGCCGGCGGCAGAGAAAAAAAGGAAGAAGACCTGATGAACAGCTACCCGGCTGCTGTCATGGGTTCCGGGCTGCTGCCGGATGAGTTGGCCTGGTTGCAGGACATCAAAAAGAGTCTGGCAGCTGAACGGCCACAGCCCCAGGATTATGCCGCTGCGCTGCCGCCCGTTATCAGGGTCACGATCGGCAGGATAGAAGTAAAGGCTGCCAATCCCGTGGCCCCCGCCGTCCGCGAGCACGCAATACAGCAAAAGCCCAGGCTTTCCCTGAATGAATTCCTGAGACCGAAAAAAAATACAGCTTCATGAGCACGGCCCTGGCTATCGCCTCTGTCAGTATGGTGTTGAAAGATCTCCTGAACAACGGCATCATCGACCAGAACATTAACGCAACGCTTAACGTGGACGTGAAGGTGACCGCACTTTCCCCGGATCGCGTCGACACCACTCCCCTCGGTGAAAAAAGTCAGCTGAATCTGTTCATGTATATGGCAACCCCCAACCAGGGGTGGCGTAATGAAGCGCTTCCTTCCCTGAACGCCAGGGGCGAAAGGATCAGCAATCCTTACCTGGCGCTAGACCTGCATTATCTGTTGTCAGCCTATAGTCCAAATGAACTGCATCCGGAGATCCTTCTGGGATATGCCATGCAGCTGCTTTTTGAAACGCCTGTGCTGCCCCGGGCAGCCATCCGCCGAAGCCTGAGCAGTGCGAATGTAGGAGGTGATGGGCTCCCTTCTAATCTACGGGCATTATCTACTTCCGGTCTGGCCGACCAGGTAGAGATGATCAAGATTATTCCCCAGCCACTGAGCACCGAGGAGATGTCCAAACTCTGGACCGCCTTTCAGACCAGATATCGGCCGACTACAGCCTACAAGGCGACCGTGGTGCTCATCGAAAGCACCAGGTCCTTCTCTTCGCCGCTGCCGGTACAAAAGAGAAAGATCGTGGTCAGCCCTTTTCAAAACCCCGTCATCGACAGGATCCTTTCGCAGGCAACCCCGACTGCGCCAATCCTGGCCAATCAAAAGATCTACCCCGGCTTCCGGCTGATCCTCGAGGGCAGCCAGTTGAATGCCGGTGTGGTGCAGGTTGGCATAAGCAGGCTAGCCCCCGTTACACCGGCTTCAGGAGATATCAGCAATATACAGATCACGATACCCCTGCCCCCTGGTCTCACGGCCGGCGTGAACAGCGTCCAGGTGATCCAGTCCGTTCTATTGGGAGAACCACAGGTGGCACACAATGGGGTTAGTTCGAATGCAGAGGTATTCATCCTGAGCCCTGTCCTGCAAAACAGTGAGGTGTTAAACCCACAGGGTACAGGCGATGACCTGCGTTCCGCCGATATTCACCTGACCGTGAACCCCGCCATTGCCCCCGGACAGGAGGTGATCTTATTGTTGAATGAGTCCGTTACCAATCCCATTACCACCCCGCCCCTTGCCTATACTTTTATGGCGCTGCCTCCGCCCAGCCCGCCCCCGGCGCCCTCTCCCGATATTACGATTCCCGTGACCGGGGTTCGCAAAGGGAGCTACCTTGTTCGGCTTCGCATAGACGGCGCCGAGAGCCCATTGAGCACAGACGCAGGAGGACAGCCCAATGACCTGTTGATCACCATACCGTAAGGTTACATACACCATGAGTCAACCCACAATAGAGGATATGGATCAGTCCGCATTACTGCAATGGCAGATGGCCAACCAGCAATACCTGATGGATTGCATCCGGGAAGTGCAGGAGGAATTGGAGACCCATCGTCCCGCATCAGATACCGCAGACCGCTCCCCGCACGTACAGGACACCGCAGCCCTCCGGCACGGACAAGACGCCGGACACGACCCGGCAACGCTGCAGGGCGAATACCCCGCCTTCGAGGTTCCCGGAGAGGACGCCGCCACCGGCATAGCTGCTTACGCCCTGGACACCCTCGTCCACCTGTTTCATCTCTCGTCCTTCGAACGCAGCATCCTGCTCCTATGCGCCGGCATCGAACTCGACGCCCGCATAGGGCAACTGGTTGCCGTGCTGCAAGGCAGCCCATCCCGTATGCTTCCTTCCTTCGGCCTGGCCCTTGCAGCTTTCTCGGACGCCCATTGGAGCGCCCTATCGCCCAACGCCCCGCTCCGGTACTGGAAGCTCGTAGAGCCCGTGGAGTCTTCCGTCCATCAGCTGCTCACGACCATGCCGCTAAGGATAGATGAGAATATCCTGTTCTATCTCACCGGTGTGCACTACCAGGACGAGCGGCTGGGCGAGCTGGTATATCCCGGCCCCCGGGAGACCTGGCTGGTCCCTTCTCAACAGGCAACGGCAGAGGAGATGTCCCAGGGCTTTATCCGCACCCCGCATCGCTTCCCTCCCCCGGTAATGCAATTACAGGGCGATGGGGGAGCCGATAAGATCGCCATTGCATCCTACACCTGCGAACAAAACGGCTTACACCTGTATACATTATCCACCCTGGCTATCCCCCACTCCGCCGCGGCCATCACCGAATGGACGCGGCTATGGAACCGGCATGCAGCCATTCATGGCTGCGCGCTCTACCTGGATAACTACGGCGCGGAGAGCCGAGACCCGTCGAGAGCGGCCGAACTGTCCCATTTCATAGAGAATATCCAGGGATGGATCTTTATAGGCGCCGATGAATGGTCGCCTGTATTGAAGAGGTCCAAAATCACCATTACGATCAACAAGCCCGGCTATGACGAGCAGATCATGCTCTGGCAATCCAGTCTGGGGCTGGAACAGGTAGCAGCGAAAGATCTTGTTTCCCAGTTTCACCTTGGCGTGGACACCATCCGGTCCGTCAGCCATGAAATAATGGACAAACAACTACCCGCCGGCGACACCGCTGCGGAAAAAGAACAGTCGGCCGAAGTGGCTAAAAGAGTATGGAAGGCCTGCTGTGTCGCCACACGGCCGCAAATGGACGATCTCGTCCGGCGCATCGAACCCGTGGCTAAATGGGAAGACATCGTCCTGCCGCCGGACCAGCTGGATATACTGAAAGAACTGGCTATGCAGGTCAAACAGCGTTCGAAGGTTTACGGGGAATGGGGCTTCGGCGCCGTCAGTTCACGGGGCTTGGGCATCAGCGCCCTCTTCACAGGAGACAGCGGCACCGGCAAGACCATGGCGTCGGAAGTCCTGGCCAATGAGCTGCAACTGGACCTTTACCGGGTCGACCTCAGCCAGGTCGTCAACAAATATATAGGCGAGACCGAAAAGAATCTCAAACGCATTTTCGACGCCGCTGAAGATGGCGGGTCGATCCTTTTATTCGATGAAGCGGATGCCCTGTTCGGCAAACGCAGCGAAGTGAAAGATAGCCATGACCGTTATGGCAACATCGAGGTCAGCTACCTGTTGCAGCGCATGGAAGCCTATCGTGGCCTGGCCATTCTCACCACCAATCTGAAAAGCGCCCTGGACCAGGCTTTTCACCGGCGTATCCGCTTTATCGTGCAATTTCCCTTCCCGGACGCACAAATGCGGACAGCCATCTGGAGAAAAGTATTTCCTCCCGCTACCCCTACCAGGGACCTCGACCCGGGAAAACTGTCCCGGTTGAACATCCCCGGCGGCAATATCCGCAACATCGCGCTGAATGCGGCCTTCATCGCTGCACATGAAGGCCGGGCCGTACAGATGTCCCATATCTCCCGCGCAGTCCGGGGAGAATATAACAAATTGGAAAAGCCTTTAAATACATTAGAAACAGGAGGACTCGTATGACCCCATCCATCGAATTGCACATCGAAGAATTGGTACTCACGGATATACCGGCCCGTGACACCCACCGGCTGGAAGCGGCGATCCGTCAGAAGCTCACCCGGCTGCTGCTACAACAAGGCCTTCCGCCTGCCCTGAAGAAAGAGGTTGGATGGCCCGAACTGCGCACCGGCCCTATCGATCTGAGCAGACATCGTAGCCCTGAATCCCTGGGCAATGGGCTCGCCCGATCCATCTTTTCAGCATTTAAACGGGATCCGGAATGAGCAGTAATCTTTCGCCTTTCCCGGGATCACCCATGGTCATCAAGGGCGGGATCGTGCTGATCGACCCGAACACCTCAGCCATCCAGCGGATAATTGTCCTGCAATATAACCCGGACGGCCTGTCCAGGACCCTGCAGGTACAAGGTGTGGGAGCTGCCAGCTCGCACCGCTCAGAAGCCTTGCGACTGACAGGCCCGCCGGTCGAGACGATCAAACTGGATGCAGAGATCGACGCCACCGACCAGTTGGAAGTCTCTGACAAGACCACCATCGCATCGGGTATACTGACCCAACTGGCCGCGCTGGAAACGATCATCTACCCGCCCAGCAGCCAGCTGATCACTAATAATAGCCTGGCTGCCATCGGCACCCTGGAGATCGCCCCGATGGAGACAGCCCTGACGCTCTTCATCTGGAACAAGAACAGGATCCTGCCCGTCCGCATCACCGAATTCAGCATTACAGAAGAAGCCTTCGACGTCAATCTCAATCCTACCCGGGCGAAGGTGAGCCTGGGTCTGAGAGTGCTCACCGTCGATGACCTCGACTTCAGTCATAAGGGCAGCAGCCTCTATCTCAGTTACCAGCAGAATAAAGAGCGGCTTGCAGGACTCTTCGCAGGCGGCACCCTCAGTCAATTGGGCATCCAAACCATCCCCTGACCATACATTCATAATCTATGAGCAGCATCACCAACAATCCATTACAGGCCCTCCTGCAGCAGACAGGACAACTCACCAGTTATTTTAATCCGGGCAGCAGGTATTATACCACCGAGGTCGCAACCTACACCGGTACCGACGGCAACGAAGTAAAGTACATCCGGCGCAGATTTGTCCCTTCCGCCGATGAGTTCGTCCTGTTGCGGACACATACCGTGACGGAGGGTGAACGCCTGGATAATATCGCCAACCAGTATCTCGGCGACCCCTTGCAGTTCTGGCAGCTCTGCGATGCCAACAATGCCCTGGATCCCGAAGAACTGACAGATCCCGCAGGACGGAAAATTCGTATCACTTTACCACGGGGTATCCCCGGCAATCCGAACAATGCTTAAGGGAATCTATCTTACGCTGATGATCGGTCCTGCCGTACCGGTAGTCGCCCCCAAACCGGTAGTAGACGCGCTGACCAGCGTTCAGGTGACGAGCTCCAAAGAAAGGAGTGGTTTCCAGCTGACCTTCAGCATCGCCAAAAACTCATTGCTCCTGACCACACTGCTGCCTGCAGGATTCTTTGACCCGATAATCACCCGCGTCGTCATCATCGTCACACTGAACGGGGTTCCGCAAGTGCTTATGGACGGGTTGGTCACCAATCAGGAGCTTTCGCCCTCCAGCGACCCGGGTCAGTCCACCCTGGTCATCACGGGTGAAGACCTCAGCGTGGCCATGAGCCTTGTGCAAAAGGTGATCCCTTACCCCGGCCTCACTGAACAGGCCCAGGTGTATGCGGCCCTTGCACCTTATGCCGCCCTGGGTATTATCCCCCTGGTGATCCCGCCCATTATTCCCAAAACACCGGATATTGAACGGAAATGGTATACGCAACGTTCGACGGACCGGGATTTTATTAAAGGGCTTGCCACCCAGTGCGGGTACATATTTTTCGTAGAGCCGGGCCCCTTGCCGGGACAAAGCATCGCCTACTTCGGACCGGACACCAACCTGCCGGTACCCCAGCCCGCTCTGTCCGTGAACATGGACGCGCTGACCAATGTGGAAACCCTTAGCTTTTCCATGGACGGGCTGGCCAAAGAGATCGGCATCTTCACCATCCTTGTTCCTGACGGCGGCACTTTCACCGTGCCGATACCCGTCCCCAATATAGATCCTTTCAAGCCTCCGCTGGGACTGAGGCCCACGCCCACGGTCAGGGTAACTTTCCCTACCACCGCGGCAGGTATGAGCCCCGATGAGGCGGCACAGTCCATCATCGGCTATCTTTTGAACAACAAGCCGGCCATTACGGCCAACGGTTCCCTGGACGTAATGCGGTATAACGGCATCCTGCGCGCGCGGTTATTGGTCGGGGTGAGAGGCGCAGGCATTGCCTATGACGGTATGTACTATGTAGACAGCGTCACACACAATATCAAGGCCGGGGAGTATAAACAAAGTTTCGCTTTATCGAGGGATGGATTTATTGCTAACACACCACTTGTCCTGCCATGAATGAAGATGGAAAATATTACGGAAAATTCCGCGGCTCGGTCATCAGCAATATAGATCCCGAATTCCGCGGGCGGCTGCTTGTCAGCGTGCCCGATGTCCTGTCCCTCCTGCCTTCCACCTGGGCCGAACCCTGTATCCCGCTGGCAGGCCCGCCGGGGCCCGGAATGGGGTCGTATTTCGTTCCGCCGATAGGCGCCGGATTATGGGTGGAATTCGAGTATGGCGACCCCAGCCGCCCCATCTGGGTAGGATGCCGCTGGGGACAATCGGCGCCTGTACCTCCTTTGGCCATGACTGGTCTGCCGACCTCCCCCAATATCGTCCTGCAGACCCTGGGACAAAATTCCCTGGTCGTCAGCGACCTTCCCGGCCCCACAGGCGGGATCATGCTGAAAAGCGCAAGCGGAGCGACACTCATCGTAAATGACACAGGCATCTACCTGCAAAACGGAAAAGGCGCCAGCGTCACATTGGTCGGCAGCAGCGTGATCATCAATGAAGGCGCCCTGATGGTAACCTAAACCTGATCATACACCATGCCCGGATTTTTATTACATGTGGGAGCGACTGTACAATGTACGCATGCCGGCACTGCCCAACCTACCGCTCCGAATCCACGTGTGACGGTAAGCGGACAGCCTGTCACCACGCAACCGGCGCCTTATGTCATTGCCGGCTGCCCATTCAATGTTCTTGGCGCCCCTTCTCCCTGTGTCACCGCGCAATGGATGACGGCGGCTACTCGTGTAATGGCACTAGGACAGCCGGTCCTGCTTTTCGACAGCCAGGCAACCTGCATTCCCAATGGAACACCTGTATTGATCGTAACCACTCAAACCCGCGTCACCGGGATCTAACCTCCCCGGAACACCACCCATGAACATACAATTCCCTTTACAGTTTGATGCCATCGGGCATACGGCCACCGCCACAGACAACGGCCATATCCGGGATATGATAGAACAGGTGCTGTTCACCTCGCCCGGTGAACGCGTCAACCGCCCGACCTTCGGCAGCGGACTGATGCAGCTGGTCTTCCAGCCCAACAGCGATGCGCTGTCCAGCACTACACAATTTCTTGTCCAGGGAGCGCTGCTGCAATGGTTGGGGGATATCATCATCGTCAACGAGGTGCAGGTCATCCACCAGGATTCCACCCTGCAGATCACGGTCTCCTATACGGTGCGTGCCAGCCAGCAAACCTTTTCTGCCACCTTTTCCAACCAGCCCAACCAGCCAACGCCATGATCTACTCCTGCTGCGACCCTTACCGCCGTACTGCCGTGCTGGAGAGCCGGGACTTCAACGGGATAGATTTCCTGGAAGTCCGGGACAATCCTACCGACCCATACGCGGAGCGCCAGACTGTATTGTATGTCCATTTCCTGAAACCCATTGTTCCGGGCAGCCTGGACGTACATAATATCATCATCACCGGCGGAGAACGCATTCAAAATATCCGGGTTCTCAGTGCGACGGTCAGTTATTCCGCCGCCCCCCTCTCCCCCCCTGACGCACCGCTGTCTCCGCCCGATGGGAATGCCAGCAACGTCCTGGTCGTCAAAGTCTCCGAAGCAGGTGATTTCTCCACCTATACCTTACAGTTAATTACGGACACCGGAGATGCTGCGCCGCCGCCGGGTTATGACATAGTACTTTCCTCGGTGGATTTCTCCTTCAAAGTATTATGCCCCACTGATTTCGACTGCCTGCCTTCCTGCGATTGCGGGGACGATCCTATCCCGGCTCCCCCCATTAACTACCTGGCAAAGGACTATCTCAGCTTTCGCCAGCTGATGCTCGACAGAATGGCTTTTCTTACCCCCGGCTGGCAGGAACGTCACGCTGCGGATGAAGGAATCGCCCTGGTAGAGCTGCTTGCCTATGCCGCCGACTACCTGAGTTACCGGCAGGATGCCATCGCCACAGAAGCATACCTGGGTACGGCGCGCAGGCGGGTATCCGTAAAACGGCATGTCCGGCTTGTGGATTATTTTCTTCATGACGGCAGCAATGCCAGGGTATGGGTGCAGGTAAGAGTGAAGCCGGGCATCGCTATAAAAACCACCCTGAAAAAAGGCGACAATACGGATAGCAGTACGATCACCCGCTTCCTCACCAGAGTGAACGGCTTCGCCGGCAAGCCCTTGCTCCACCTTGATTCGCCGGACTACCAATCAGCACTGGACCAGGGAGCTCAGGTATTCGAGCCTATGTACGACACCGATCTGTACGCCGATCACAATGAAATTCATTTCTATACCTGGGGCAACCAGAATTGCTGTCTTCCGAAAGGAGCCACCAGCGCCACCCTGCTGGGTTGCTATCCTCACCTGCAGCCGGGTAATGTTCTCATCCTGAAAGAAGTGCTGGGCCCGGAGACCGGGGTGCCGGAAGACGCCGATCCCGCCCATCGTCACGCCGTATGTCTTGTAGCGGTGACGCCAGGTACCGATCCACTATATCCCATAGCCGATGATGCGTCCTACCCCGTTTGCGGATCGGACCAACCGGGAATACCCGTCACCGGTATACAATGGGCCGCGGCTGATGCACTGCCTTTTCCGCTATGCCTCTCTTCCCGGCAGGGCAACGCCTATTACGACACCGTGAGCATTGCGCTGGGCAATATCGTATTGGCTGACCACGGCCTCAGCTCTGTGGATACGACGACAAGCTCGCTGATCCCTGCAAGGGTCCCCGCACTGGACCCGGCACTGACACCTGTCGAAGCCGATTGCGACCGCTGCCATCCATCTCCTCCGGTGTCCAAAGCTCCCCGGTATTATCCCCAGCTGGCGGGTACTCCCCTGACTCAGGCCGCGCCTCTCGATAGCCTGGCATCGGCCAGTTCGGCTATGCAATGGCAGGTCAGCAGCACTTTACCGGCCATCGTTCTCTTCGAGCGACCCTTACTCGGTGAAGATACCGGCATCGAATGGACGCCCCTCAAAGATCTGCTGAAGAGCAACGCCAGTGACCGGGAGTTTGTCGTAGAGACAGAGTCCGATGGAACGTCCTGGCTGCGATTTGGGGATGGTATCACAGGAGCAAGACCGGCCCCCGGCACAATCTTTACGGCGGCATACCGGACCGGCAATGGAAAGATCGGCAACATCGGCGCCGGATCACTGGCATATATTGCAACGGCAGATCCGGATATCATATCAGTTATTCCTGACAGTGATATCATCAACAACCCGATGCCGGCGCAGGGCGGAGCGGAACCGGAAACGATCGCACATGCCCGGCAAAATGCTCCGTCAGCCTTCCGCACACAGGAGCGCGGCGTCATTGCGGCTGACTACGAGATGCTGGCCAGACAGATCGACTCCACCGTACAGCGGGCGGCCTGCACCTATCGCTGGACAGGCAGCTGGCGGACGGCCTTTGTATCCATCGATCGCCTCAACGGGGCGCCTGTGGACCAGGCCTTTGAAGACAGCATGCGCAATGGACTGGAACCTTTCCGGATGGCCGGACAGGACCTGGAAGTCAACGGTCCGGTATATGTCTCCCTGAAAATAAAAATGGATGTCTGCGTCAACATGGATTTTTTCACCGGCGACGTGGAAAAGGCGCTGTTAAAAGTATTCAGCGACAGGCGACTGCCTGATGGGACACCGGGCGTCTTCCATCCCGATAATTTTACATTCGGGCAGACCCTCTACCTGAGCCCCCTATACGCTGCCGCACAAAGCGTTCCCGGAGTGGATTCCGTGAAGATCACCCAATTCCACCGCCAGCAGAACCCGATACCGGCCCTGCCGCCGGGCGGCCAGCTGCAACTGGGCAAGCTCGAGATAGCCCGTGTCGACAACGATCGTAATCACCCTGAACATGGCGTATTCAAACTAAGTATGCAAGGGGGAAAAAAATAAGTAAGTATGCAAACCTTGTCTGACTGTCATTGCTGCGAAGGATTGTCGGTGGAAGTCCCGGCCGGGATCACCAACCGGCCCGGGCTGAAGGCCCTTGCCTACCGGGTGGGTACTCAACCCCAGTTCAGGCAAAGCCTGCTGGCGCAACTTACAGCTTCGGGACAACCGGCGCTCTATGGATTGACGACCCGCGAGGACGATGATCTCACGATTGCCCTGCTCGATGCCTGGGCCGTCACTGCCGACGTATTGACCTTCTACCAGGAACGCATCGTCAATGAATCTTATTTACGGACGGCAACAGAGCGGTTATCCATCCTGCAGCTGGCACGTCTGACAGGATATGAACTGGGGCCAGGGGTAGCAGCCGACACCTATCTGAGCTTTACCCTCAACAATAGTTCCGGCGCCCTCGGCCCAATACTGAGCGTTGCCGCCACACCGGACGCACAGGTGGGACTGCCTCCTGTGACCATCCCGGCCGGCACTCCTATCAAGAGCATTCCCGGTCCCGGCGAACAGTCGCAGACCTTTGAGACTTCCGCCCCCATCGTGGCACGTGCGGAATGGAATGCTATCCCGCCGCGCCTTACACAACCCCAGCTATTCACCGTCACTACCGACCTGCTGATCGTCAGCGGCACTTCCACCGGTATCCGGAGCGGGGATGTCCTGCTGATCAATGCAGGCGGTAGCAGCAAAATGCGGAAAGTACTGAAAGTCACGACCAATGAGGATACAAAGACCACCCGTCTCGACCTCACCGACGAAGCCAGCCTGCCACACTATACTCCTGCCGTATGGCCGATAGCCACCATCTATGCTGTGAGTAATAAAAGCATACTGCAGACCGGCACCATGCAACTGATGATCGGCAAGACCTGGGCCGGGCCGGACCTGTCCGCCCTGGTTAGGTTGCAGCAATGGTCCCGGAGGGATGTAGAAAAGGCTTTTCCGCAGGCCGTCGCAAAAGCCGCCGTCATTACCGACCAAAATGCCTATGTCTTCCGCAAGCGTGCGACCGTCTTCGGATACAATGCCCCAAAAAAGATCGATCCGACGAAGGCGGCATCAGACTGGGACGACTGGCCGCTGGCCAATGAAAATGCCGGTACGCTCTGGCTGGACAACGCCTATGACCAGCTGCTTCCCAAGAGCTGGATCGGAGTGCAGGGCCCCGGACAGGAAGTCGAAACGAGCGCCGCCATCCAGGTAAGTACAGCCGACAGCCGGTCGCGGACCGATTATGGGATCAGCTCAAAATCTACGGTCGTTACCTTCGACCCCGTGAGCAGCTGGGACCAGCCACTGCCTCCGGATCTCCTGAGCACGATCCGCGGCATTACCGTATACGCCCAGAGTGAGCAGCTGGATCTGCCGGACCTGCCGATCCCCGATGACGTAAAAGACAAAGTGATCGAATTGAATGGTCTCTACCTGGACCTCGTTCCGGGACAGAATATGATCCTCACCGGCAAACGCACCGATCTGCCGGGCGTCAGCGCCAGTGAACTGGTGACGCTGGATGAGGTCACGGTGCAAAATGGCTTCACCACCCTTACCTTACTGCGTAACCTGTCGTTTACCTACCAGCGTGACACGGTGACCCTGAACGGCAATGTAGCGCCGGCCAATCATGGATCTACCGTTTCAGAGGTCCTGGGTAATGGAGACGCCACGCAGCAGTTCCAGCAATTCGTCCTCAAACAAACCCCGCTGACTTATACCAGCGCTAACAGTGCTTCCGGCTCCGCGTCCAGCCTCTCCGTCCGGGTGAACGACCTCTTATGGAAGGAAGTACCTTACTTTTTCGGGCATGCACCGGGTGAAAAGATCTTCATCACGCGGAGGGACAATGCCGGCAATACGGCCGTGATCTTCGGAGACGGCCTTACAGGTGCACGCCTGCCGACAGGGCAGAGCAATATCAAGGCAACCTACCGGGTAGGCACAGGTGTAGCAGGCCTGCTCCAGGCCAACCAGCTCTCTCAGCTGATGAATGCTCCCGCGGGCGTTAAATCGGCCGTCAATCCCCTGGCGCCGGCCGGGGCGGAAGACCCCGAAGACCTGGCCCACGCACGCAGCAATGCCACCCTGACGATCATGACCCTGGACCGGGTCGTGTCGTTACAAGACTACGCGGACTTCGCCAGGGCCTTCGCCGGCATCGGAAAATCCCTCGCGACCTGGACCTGGAACGGACAAAGACGTTGTATCTATCTCACCGTGGCCGGCGCCGGAGGAGCAGCGGTAGACAGCGACCTGATCAGTAAGCTGACAGACGCCATCCTGGAGAACGGCGACCCCAATGTTCCGTTGACCATCGTCTCTTATCAGCCGGTGTATTTCCAGCTGTCAGTCTACATCGTTAAAGACCCCGCCTATCTCGCCGATAAAGTAACGGACGCTATCGGGCAGGCCCTGCGGGACCGTTTCTCTTTTGACAACCGAGCCTTTGGGCAGCAGGTGCCGTTCAGCGAGGTGGTGTCCGTTATACAGAACGTGCCGGGCGTCCTGGCGACCGATATACGCCAGTTCTATATTTCCGGGCAAGACCCGGATACACCCCTTACTTCCCATCTGCCGGCGAAAATACCGCAACCTGGTACCGGAACTCCCTTACCGGCGGAATTGCTGACGCTTGATCCAAGACCATTGAACCTGAATATTCTCCCATGAGCTTCAACACCGAAAAACTATACGAGCTGCTGCCGGCTTTTTATCGCCTGCGCGATATAAGCCTGGGCGATGCAGTAATGACCCCCGCCACCCGATCCAGGCTGCAACAGTTGCAGCAGGACCTGCAAGCCGTGGCAGATCCCGATAGCGATGAGGCCGTACGACTCAGGGAATCGATCGACCTGCTGCAGCGAGGCCCCCTGAAGGCCCTGCTTTCACTCATCGCCGGGCAGATGGCTGTGCTGGAAGACAATCTTGATCAGCTCTATGACGACCAGTTCATCGAGACTTGCGCCGAATGGGTTGTTCCCTATATCGGGGACCTGGTCGGAGCCCGCGGCGTACACTCTATCAGCAATGCACCGTTCAGTCAAAGGGCTGAAGTGGCCAATACCATCGGCTACCGGCGCAGGAAGGGTACGGCCTCCGTCATACAGCAACTGGCACAGGATGCCACGGGTTATGACGCCGCCGTCGTCGAATATTTTCTGCTGCTGGCGACCACGCAGTACATGAAACATATACGAAACGGCAACCTGTCTTTTGCCAGCCTGCGAAAAGGCGATCCGCTCATCTGGTCAAATTCCCCTTTTGACGCCCTGGCCCATACGGCCGATGTCCGTCGGATCGCCCGTAAAAGAGGCAAATACAATATCCCGAACATCGGGATATTCCTCTGGCGTGTCCAAAGTTTTCCTTCGACACAGGCCGCTGCCTTTAAGGTAGACAATTTGACAAATTGTTACCGCTATCGTTTTGATCCTCTCGGTAAGGATCATCCATTATACCAGAAGGCCCATAAGGAGACGAAAGTAACACAGGCAGCGGCGCCTGCCGATGTGCCCATGCCCGTTCCGCGAAGAGTGCTCAGCGAAAATCTTTCATCGTATTACGGTCCGACCGCAAGTCTCAGGATCTTCTCCGACGGAGTAGCCCTGACACCTGAGCAGATAAGCATTTGCAACCTCAGCGATCTGGTGGACGGCTGGGGAAATATCATCGGGTGGAATCACCTGCCGCAGGAAAAGGTATCCGTGGATCCCGTGCTGGGGAGACTGGCCTTCCCAGCGGCCCATGCCGCTCCGGCCCGGGTGCATGTAAGTTACTATTATGGTTTCAGCGCCGAAATGGGAGGCGGTGAATACGAGCGGACAGGCAGTTTCACCACCGGGTTGCCGCATCTGATCCAGGTACCGGGAGATGAGCCAACCATCCAGGCCGCCCTGACCGCCCTGCCTGCTGAAGGGGGAGTCATCGAGATACAGAACAGCAATTATTATATGGAGACCCCGGTGATCCGGGCCAATGCCGGAACCACCATCGAAATACGTGCCGCGGAGCAATGCCGGCCGGTACTCGTACCCGACGGACCGCTTGCCATCACAGGCGGCGCCGGCGCAACAGTCTCCCTGAACGGCCTGTGGATCAGCGGTAGTTACCTTCACCTGCCGGCAACAGACAGCAGCGGGGCTGACAACCAACTGCATACGCTGCAATTGCAACATTGCACCCTGGCCCCCGGCGATTCGCCGGCCATCGGCAGCGTAGCTGCAGCACCGGCCAGGCCCCGGATCATCGTCGAATCTCCCAATACTACCCTGACGACAGACCAATGCATCATTGGGGGACTACGGGCTTCGGACAGCGCCATCGTAACGATCAGCAACAGCATCCTCGATGCCGGAGAAGAGACGGCCATCCTCTTTGCAGGACTTACCGGCGACGATCCCGGTGCACCGCTTACCGTCGATAACAGTACGCTTATCGGCAAAGTATATACGCGGATACTCAATGCCAGCAATACCATTTTCCTGGGTGCGCTCGCAGCCTGGGACGGCTGGCCTGCTCCGCTGACGGCGGAGCAGATCCAGACAGGTTGTGTCCGCTTCTGCTATTTACCGCCCGGGGCCCACGTACCCCGCCCCTATCATTGTCAGCAGGGGAATGCGGCAAACGCGGGAAGCACGCGCCCCGTGTTCACTTCCCTGATCTACGGGGATGCCGGCTATTGCCAGCTCAGCACGGCCTGCCCTGATGCCATCGCCCAAGGCGCCGACGACGGGAGTGAGATCGGGTGCTTTCATCAGCTGTACCAACCGCAACGGCTGTCCAACCTGCAGACCAGACTGGATGAATACCTGCGTTTCGGTTTGGAAGCCGGAATCTTTTTAGCCTCTTAATCGACATCATTTAAACCTTTTTATTATGCCAGGGGATTATTCGCGCAGGTCCTTCGAACGGGAAAAACACTACAGTGGCGTACTCATGCAGCAAGGCCGCGTACAATTGGATGCTGACTGGAATGAGCAATGGGATATCCAGCAGCACCGGACGAGGAAGGAGACGATCGATGTGATCGGGTCTACCGGCGTCCCGAAAAAAGGAGAGAGTTTCCTGATCGCCATCTCGCCGGGCGGGACCGATCTGCTCATTCTGCCGGGCCGCATTTATGTGGACGGACTGCTATTCGAACTGGAGAAAGATTCCGGTCCGACCTCTTATTTCTATCAACCCTATTACCCGCAGCCCGACGGCAGCTACTTCCTGTCCGGTCTGCCGGACGCTCCCTTCAGCCCACCCGATAGTCCGCCTGCCGAAACAGGCTCCCTGGGTCTGAAGGACGGCACCTACCTGGCCTACCTCGAAGGATGGCAACGGGAGATCACCTGGCTCGAGGACGCACATATCCACGAGGTGGCGCTGGGTGAGGTAGACACAGCCACCCGCATCCAAAACGTATGGCAGGTGAAATTGCTGCGGGTGCAGCCGAAGACAGGTGGGAAGATAAAATGCGACAGTTACTTTCCCGAATGGCAGCAGCTGATAGCACCCGGCACGGGCACCCTCAAGGCGAGGACCAATCCTGCGCCTGATCCGACAACGCCCTGTTGTCTCCCGCCGGAAGCCGGCTACACAGGAGTAGAGAATCAGTTATACAGGGTGGAAGTACAGACAAAAGGCACGGCGGCTACCGCAACGTTCAAATGGTCCCGGGAAAATGCCAGCGTCGCCACGAAGATATTGGATATCGATACCAACATACTCACGGTCGCCGACCTGGGAAAAGACACGGTACTGGGCTTCCTCCCGGGGCAATGGGTGGAGATCGTCGACGAAACATCCGAACTACTGGGCATTCCCAACCCCCTTGTGCAGATAGAAAAGCTGGGCGCAACACCCAATACACTGGTGCTGACGACCGATGCAGGCATCTATGCCGGAAGGCCGAATCGCCGGTTACGGCGCTGGGACCAGAGCGTGAGTACGGCCACCTCGGCGGGACTCACGATGACCGGAGGTTGGATCGAACTGGAGGATGGTATCCAGGTCTATTTCGGGGACGGGAATTACAAAGCCGGCGATTATTGGCTTATCCCCGCCCGAACGGCAACGGCCGCTATCGAATGGCCCCGCTATCCTGGCACCGACATGTCTATCCCCAGGCCACCTGTGGGCACCCGCCATCATTATTGCCGCCTGGCCCTGCTGGAAGCCGGGAACAGCCAGGTCGTAATCACGGACTGCCGGCCATTATTTCCCAGCCTCACCGGCATCTGTGCAGAGGATATCTGCTTCGATAACAACAACTGCCTGCTGCCCGGGGCCGACAATGTCCAGGAGGCGCTGGACATGCTCTGTGCCTCCAATAATTTGCGCGAGCACAACAAATACCTGCATGGTTTCGGTGTGGTATGCGGGCTGACGGTGAATTGCGGAGACGACCGTTCAAAAATAAAGGTCAACCAGGGTTATGCGCTCGACTGTGAAGGCAATCCCATCAAGCTCAGTAAAGAGCTCTCCTACGATCTCATCAGCAATGCCGCCGCAATCAATGTGCAGGAGGGCAAGGTCTGCCTGGTACTGTCGGGGACTTCCGCGGCCCCGGTCCTCTCCGTGGAGAACTATACGCCGGAAAGCTTCTGGGAAGAAGTGTTGGATGGGACGCTGATCAAGGATTTCTACGATAAGTACATCCTGGATTTTATCAATTTCGCTAAAAAACAGCTGGGTTTACCGCTGAAGGATATTGCCCCCGTACCCATCGAACAGAGAACACTTACGGCCCTGATCAATATACTGGCCCAGACCTTTAATCCCGCCAGCGGCAAATATGTATTCATTTCCGGAAACAAGAAGCAGCGATCCTGCGACCCTGCCGGACGGGATACGACGACCGAAGACGAATTGCTGTACTGCCTGTTCACCCAGCTAAGAACGGTCATCGGCGGAAAAACATTTTGCGGAATGTTCGACGGTGACAAAGGATTTCCGGATTACAATATCGATCCCGGACTCAGCACGATCTTCGGAACGCCCCTGAGAACGCATCACAGGTTGCGGATCAGTGTCGACGGCAAGTTCCTGTACACCTGCGGGCTTGACAACAGGATCTGTATCTATAACACGGACACCGGGCAGCTGGTGCAGGTCCTGGAAGATCTGGCCAACACAGGCATCACCTTCCAGGACATAGCCACCGTCCCGAACGATATCGGCCATATCCATGTCGTGGGCATCGTAAACAACCTCCATTCCGTGTTCGTGGTCATCACGAGGAATGCGGCGGGTAGCCATGCTTGGGGCAATAGCGCCACCGTGAACAATGTCTTATGCGTACGCCTGGCCTACTCTCCTTCCAAACATACGCCTTATGGTATTTTTAAATCGCAAGGCTTATTTGATCTGACTGGTCTCGGTTCTCCGGCCTTCCAGCAAAAGCTGGTCGGTGCCGGCCTCAATGCGACGGGGCTGATGGCCTTCGGCCCGGAGGATACGACCATCCTCATTTCCATTAACGCTTCTACGGCTGTAGCCACCACAGCATTTACCCACCTGAAATACATCCGTTCCGCCGGCCAGCCATCACCCGACTGTCCCTTCACAGGTGACGCGTTTAATGACGACCTGCTCGTTTACAGGGAATTCTTTTATATTACCGGTACATCCGGCGGCAGAGTGCTCGGGAAACTGCCCGTCAACAACTCCAGCAACATTGCTCCGGCGTCGACCCCGCTGGAGAACAGTTCGGTAATCCGGCTGGCAGTCCCGCAGAAACAAACTTCGAATTATATATTGGTGACGCTGTCCGATGCCTGCAAGGTGGTGTTAACCGATCTGCACGCCTTTAAAGTAGTCCCCAGATGGCGGATACCGGTACAGCTCTTTCCCATGGGCATTGTCTTCGGTTCCGAAGACAAGATCGGCTATGTGCTGAATACGACCTGCAATACCATTACGGCGATAGAGTTCAGCGTCCTCTTAAAGAGTTTCAGCTCCAGTCCCTTCTCGGGCAAACAGCCGAATTTCACGGTGGAGCCGCCGGCCGTCCTCGCTACCTACCACGCCGGAGTGCTCAACGCCTATAAGGAATTGTTCGGTCACCTCCTGCAATACCTGAAAGATAGCTTCTGCGGGCAATACCTGATCGACTGCCCCGCCTGCGGCCCAAATGAAAAAATTTATCTGGGCTGTGTAGAAATTCGTAACGGCATGGTATACCATATCTGCAATTTTACCAAACGGAAATATGTAAAGACCTTCCGGACGGTAGATTACTGGATGTCTACCGTGCCTATTTTACCAATGATCAGCACAGCTTTTAAAAGATTCTGCTGCACCGTGCTGAATAAAAAATAATCAATAAGGAAATCAAGTATATGGAAAGTTTTACCGTCGTAGAAATCACCGGGCAGGTAATCGACAATGCCAGCGACACCGGAATGACCGGGCTTACCGTAGAGGTCTGGGATACCGACCCGGCCAGGAAGCAGGCTTTGGCCAGCGGACCAACGGATGCGAACGGCCGCTTCAGCCTGCGCTTCGAACCGATCCAGTTCAAGATGGAGACCATCCCGGATCTGTTTTTTAAAGTACTGGAAGGGGACAATCTTCTCACCAGCACAGAAGACCAGATCGTATGGAATGCTCAACTGCAGGAAAATGTCACCATTTACATCGTTGCCCCCCCGGACGACGAGGCCGGGAAGGATAAATACACCGGGCTGCAGATGCTGACCATCACGAATTTCGTCCGGCAGTCGGATTTCAAAGGCCTGGTCAGCCAACTGACAGGCACGGCCGGAACAAGCCTGGGACTCGCCCGCGACATGTTCGTGAACACCCTGAGCCTGGGTTCGCTGGAGCGTGCGCCCATCACCTTCACGACCAAAAGGGAAGATATTCTGGGTCAACCGGTGGAAGTCGCTTCCCGAAATCTCAAGGGTCAGAACATCGGCGTCGGCCAGATTTTGGATTATAGTCCGGGATTGAACAAGGCCTCTTTCTCCCTGCTACACTCCATGCCCCTGAATATCCGGTCCGGCCAGACGGTCGATCTCTACCAGAAGGATGGCATCGTAAAATATTATGCGCTGTCATCTTCCGGTACCACCAGCTCCGGCAGCACTTCCGTCCCGGGGGCCGCAGAAAAAGACAAGCAGATCTCGAAGTTGCAGGATGAACTGGCTTCCCTGCGCAAGGATCATGATGATCTAAGGACCCTGATCCAGTCGAAATTCCCGGGATAAACTCACCCAACATGCCATCCACGTCTGCCCGGCAGCCATTCTCCCGGCCTGCCCCGCACCTGCCCCCACCGGGTCAGGCGCTGATCTCCTGCATCATGCCCACCTATAACCGGCGGGAATTCATACCGCATGCCATCCGCTATTTCCTCAGACAGGATTATCCCAACAAGGAGCTGATCGTGATCGACGACGGCGAAGATCCTGTACGGGACCTGGTCCCCGTACAGGAAGGTATCCGTTACTACCGGCTGGAACGCAAGCTGACACTGGGGGCCAAACTCAATCTTGGCTGCGAATACGCGCAGGGGGACCTGATCGCCCATTGGGACGACGACGACTGGTATGCGCCCAGACGGCTTCAATACCAGGAAGGCGAACTGCAAAAAAGCCACAAGTCCCTCTGCGGTATCAACCGGCTGCTGTATTATGACCTGCGGCACCATCATGCCTTGCAATACGTTTATCCGCAGGATCAGCGTGTTTGGCTCATCGGTAGCTCTCTGTTTTACCGGAAGGAGCTATGGTTGACCCATCGCTTTGCCGATATCAACATAGGCATGGATGGGTTGTTCGTCTGGTCGGTGCCGAAGGAACATATTGCCGTGTCGCAGGACCCGACGATCTCGGTCCACATGATCCATGATCGCAATGTAAGTCCCAAAAAGACGGAAGGCATCTGGTGGACCTCCCATCCCGTCGCGGAGATACAGAAGATCATGGATGCGGACTATCCCTTTTATAGTAGCTGGGGGCTGGCCACGACGAAAAACGACCCGGCTCCGGCTGACATCCAACATCAGCCTCCCCCGGCCAAAAAGCTCATGAAAAATATATTCGCCTGCCTGGTGCACGAGCGGCCGGATTGCATTGCCGACCTGGTGAACAACCTCCGTTACCAGGATCCTTCTTCCATTATTCTCCTCTATAACGGCGGACCACAGCCGGACCTGCTGCCCCCTTCCTTGGCACGCGATACACCGGGTGTCTTCATTCACCCTGCCCCCAAGGTAATGCAGCACGGATACCTTCATGACTTTGCATTACAATGCATGGAATTCGCCCTGGAGCAATTCGATTTCGACACACTCACGATAGTGGATTCGGATCAGCTATGCCTGCGCAAAGGATATACGGAACACCTGACGGACTTCTTCAGGTCCCGGCAAGGTCCGGCGGCGCCCGGCCTGTTATCCGGCGAGCCCTGGCGGGTAACCCCGGCCAATAAGACCAACCTCGTGGCTATCCAGGCCTTTAAAGAATATGACCTGTGGCAATCTTTCGTACAAACATTTCCAGATGGCGAACAGAAGTTTGTCCATTGGACCTTTTGGCCTTCGACCGTATTCACGCGCGATGCCATCCGCGATCTCGTGAAATTGTTCCGGGAGAACAGGCAGTTGCAGGAGATCATGATCAGGACCAAAATATGGGCGACCGAGGAGGTGATCCTGCCTACCCTGATACGACTGCTGGGATATGAGATCGCGGCAAACCCCTGTAGCTACGAGTACGTACGCTATAAGAGGCCATACACCCTCCAGGATATCCAGGCTGCATGCAGGCAGGAGGACGCATTCTGGATACATCCCATAGAGCGGGCCTACGACGATCCCCTGCGTAAATATGCAAGGCAACAATGTAACAACTATAGTATAAAAAATGATGTCCCTCACAGCGTTAAAAAGAGCTTGCATGAGTAAGAGAGCGAGGTCACATCGACAGCATCAACCGCAGCGGAACCAGCCTGATCAGGCTTCCCTGAGCAGGCGCCGTCCGGGGTCTAAACCCGGGCGATTGGAAGAAGACTTTCCGGCGAGTGGGATAGAGGGCCTGTCACATGATTTTAGCAGCGTACAGGTATTCACCAGGCCACTTCGGCAACTTCCATTTGCTACCGGCGCCGTTTCGGTTGGAGCAAGGGGAACAGACGGAACTTCCGAAATCACCGGCTTCGAAAGTGTCCATGAATCGGAAGCCGCCCGCACGGCAGAAGAAGTAGTACGTCGTTTGGATAAGGAGCGCCCTGTCGGACAGGAAGAGGTGCAGCCGGCTGGGCCGGACCTGGCAGGTCCCGGCGATGGCAGGCCCTTATCGGCCGGCTTACGCCGGCGCTTCGAGGGAGTGTTCGGGATCGACTTTTCAGGGGTGCGTCTGCATACAGGATCGACCGCCGCCGCCGCAGTGGACCGGGTAGGCGCCCATGCTTTTACCCAGGGCCAGAACATCGTCTTTGGAGATAGGATCTCCGATCCTGAAGGGAGTGACCACCGCCGGCTGCTCGCCCATGAATTGACACATGTCGTTCAACAGGGTATGGGCGCCGGCGCAGCGGCTTCGCTCACTTTTTCTACCCTGTCGCCTGCCGCGCCTTCCCGTGTACAGGCAGCGCCCCGGGTCACCAATGTGGTGCCCTCCGCAGTCGAGCTGGGCGTCGGTGGCAGGAACATTACGGCAACGGCAACGATCGCCGGTGCAGGACCCCGGCTTACCTGGAGCATCAATCCGGGTGGCGCCCCGCCCGCCGGCGTAAGTGTGATCGGGAGTGGGCGCCGGGTGACCATCCGCTCCACACAGCCGCCTGCCGGCGCGGTCATCGGCGGTGCACCCATCGTGATACGGGCAGCCGTCACCGGTAGTCCAGGAGACTTTTCCGACTCACCGAATGTTATGCTGGTGCAGGTGACAAACGCCACCTACACCAATGCCCCTGCTTTGGCCGCTGTCCCTTCGCAAGTCTTGACCCCCTTTCCTCCCAATACAGCCGAGCCCAACCGGGACGGCATCGCAGGCAATACAGCTGTGGTCGGCGTCACCACGGCGCCGGCTGGCCGGCCTACTACCATCGCCTTTCGCCGTAGCCTCGGGGCCGCTATCGCGGGTAATGTCATTAGGCCGGGGCGTACAACCGGTAATATGCAGCTCCGGATAACGGATACCGCGACAGGGGCAAGGCTCAATGAAACGGCGCCTACGACTGTAGCGGGGGCAGCAGGGCGAATGGCGGACCTAACGGTCAACCCGGTGCCATTAAAGGTCATACGGCTCGTTAATACTGGCGCGCTCGCAAATCCTTACGGATTCCTGAGCGCGATCACCTTTTCACGCTCCGACGCGACGGCCAATCCATTGTCCCGCATTGTCGGTGAACAGGTAACATTGATCAACGACCAATTGGGACGGCCACCGGTCAATGCGGCCAGTGGCGGATTTAATCCCGCACCCAGGTTTAATCCCCTCTCAGCCCCGGCCAATGGATGGACAGACCAGATCGGGGCCGGTGCCATGACCCTTGTTCCCGGAACTGCCACGGTGTCTATTGATGTCAACCGTTTCGTCGGACCAGGTGTACCGCACCTTCCCCGAGCCGTTACGCTGCGACAGGAATTTATATACGCCTCATGGCAGGGCGGCGGAGCCGTTTTCAGCAATGTAATGGACAGGGGCCGTCATATAAAGAGTCTTGTCGAGGATGGACCCGGTAGATTCAGGTTCACGACCGAACATGATTTCCCGCTTGCAAGACTCACGCCGATAGGCTTTGAACCATATGTGGGACCACCCCTTATCGTATTTAGCAATATAAGGGCCACCCCCGCGGCAGCCGGTGCGACGGATCTCGCTGCAGACGGCGCCGCCACAGCCAACCTGTCAGTGACTTCGTCGGTGGTAGCCCCGGCCCGCACAGCTAATTGGACGGTGCTCACCGGGGACACTGTCATTGCAGGCGGCAATCCGGCCGTGTTGCCGGCAACGGCAACATTGCAGGCCGGTGTGCGGGCAGGCACCTTTCGCTTGCGGGCTGCAGATTCACTCTTTCCTAATCGCCGGGTAGACGGTAACGTTCGTCTGGTGCCGGTGCGACTGCGCAACCTGCGCGCTGCACCGGGCCGGGTACCTGCCGGCACCTTGTCGAGTGTCGTCAGTATCAATGCCGATCCGGGAGGCCGCACAATAGACTGGACTGTGGATGCCGCTGCCACAGCAGCTGGCGTCACCCTCGCACCTGCCGTCACCGGCCCGGGGCTTGCCATGAATACGACGGTGACAAGGCCTGCCGGATTCCACGGTCGTGTAACCGTCACCGCTACAGACAGGGTGTTGGCAGTACGTACGGCTGCTGTGCAAATAAATTTTTTATGAGCACAGGAGATCCTGAAATACATGAGCAGGCCATCGAATTAGCCGGAGAGAATATCAGCTTGCATACCGGTTTCCGGTTGGCAACCACTAACCCGCTCGCCGGCGGTCCGATCGAGATAGAATTTTTCATAGACAATAATGGTTCGTCATCTTTTCCCCTTGCCCTGGTTGGCGACCGCTCGCGTCAGCGGCCCGGGAAATTCAGCTTTACAGCCAGCCTGGAAGGGGTGACACTGGAAGACCCGATGGCAATGATGGACCATACGGGCGGCCCTGCTACAGTCGTAGAAGTATTGCCCGGCAGTTCCTGGCGGCAGCTCCTCGTACTGGGAGAGTTCATCAGGCTGGAAGACAGCCTTGCCGTACTCGGTCAGAATACGACAGGCCGGATGAAGCTGGTCTGCCGCCGGCCCCTGATCCTCGCTTCTACAAAGGCTGCCGCCTTGTCGGGCAAGGAGGTACGGACAGTTGCAGCAGACCTCGTCTTTGACCTGCTCCGCAACGACCAGGCCCTGACAACATTGGCAGCAGAACTCATGAAGGCCGTCATGGATGGACCTCAGGACCAGCGCGAACGGCCGCTATCCCTACTGCTTGCCATGCGAACCGCTGCACATAACCAGATCGAAGGACTCACCCATCACCCGGACAGGTTCGTAATAATGCGGGCAAAATATGCGATCTCCACATTCCGAAATGAAGGATAATTATTTCATAGCCGTTTACACCAATAAGGTAAAGGACTACTGCGACGAGGTCTTCTTCACAAACCTCTACAGCCTGTCACAGGGAGAGCCTGTATATATCATCGACAATACGAGTGGAAAGAATTATTGTACTGCCCTGCAGAAAAGATTCCTGGACAGGAACTATCATAATTTCAGTGTGTCTCACCTGGATGTCCCGGAACATCCGGCACAAAGCCGGTTTCAGAGAAATGTATGTGAGTCGGTGAGTCACCTCAGGCACCTGTTTCTTACGTCGACGGATATACCTTATTTCCTGATCATCGAGTCGGATGTGGTGCCGCCGGCAGATCTGTTGCAAAAATTCAACGACGCCATCGACTGCCTGAATAGCCGGAATCCCGGCTGGGGGATCATCGGGGGATTGTATTACCCGGAGTTCCATAACTATACTTTCAGCACGACCACCACTTCCCTGTATAGCACCCATCATTGCCTGTCCGGCTGTACGGTCTATAAAAGGGAACTCCTTGAAAAATATCCTTTCCGGTATGATCCTGCCAACCTTGTACCCTTTCCGGACGCATTCATATGCTTTGATTCCAAAAAAGAGTTTAGTTTTTGGAATGATCACCGCATCCATTGCAGGCACCTGCACAATCCGGTCAACGGTCTGAGAGTAAGCTAAAGCGGGGGCTATTTATTCCTCCAATATTCGTCGTTGCAGAAATCCACGTTCCTGCAGACGAGCGACAACAGGCGCGGAGTCTTCCTGGAGGAGCCGATCCAGAATTCACAGCTCAGCCGCTTGTCATTGAAGGGATCACGGATGAAGTAGCGCGGGTCCTCATAATAGCGGTTAAAATCTGCCAGCTGCCGCAAATAGCGGGTGGAGGCATACCAGAAATTACCACAGAAATGGGAAATAGGAGGCATGTCCCTCCAGTTGACCCCGACCAGATCGTATTTGGGTAACTGAAGCAGGCATTTTTCCCAGTTCTCTACCAGCTCGCGCATCATCAGGCGGCGCCATTTTGCCTTGGGTTCGTGAGCCGGATGGCTCACCCCCTTACTATGGAGGTATAACACATAGCCGTCGGATTCACGGGCATAGGCCTCGATGGCTTTCATAGCCGGGGATTCAAAACAGGACAGCTCTGTGGCATTGAACAGGATCTCGAGTTCCAGGTGTAGTCTTGCGCCGAGAGACCGGACCCACTCCAGGTTTTCATGAGTGCCCAGGACCGTGAGCTTGATCCGGAGGAAGCCGTTCTGCTGAAGTTGCAGCACTTGTTCTTCGAACACCTGGCGCCAGTTACCCATGCATGCCAGGTGATAGAATACGGTCACCTGTTCGCGAAACCAGGCGGCGACCGATTTCCGGTACCGAAGCAGCCTGGGATAATGTACCGCGTAATCCAACTGAACTGGCAGAGCAAAGGATGCGGGAACCTGGCGCCGGGAAGTATCGATCACCCCGCAGCCCCAGTCCATGTCAAGGAGATAGCAGTTATAGGTCGATTCATTAAAGATACGGAGAGCAGCTTTCCAGCTGGAGCCTGTCCAGTTCTCTCCTTCATGATATTCTTCCGGACTGCGCTGGTGCCAGGCATCGGGAGGCATGCAATCATGCAGGACTATTACACCGCCTTCCGTAAGATGGTCAAAAGCGTTGCGAATATCTTTCAGCGTTTGTTCCTCGGTGTGGATGCCATCGATGAAGATGATGTCAAAGCTTTCTTCCCGGTTGCGTTCAAAGAATTCATCAGACCCGCGGGGAAAGCTGGTTGCCTTGTAAGCACATTGTATTTGTGAGCAGGTGTGATGCTGCCCGTGTATGCTTATTTCCAGGTAACGCTTCAGCTTGCGTTGATGGGAAAAATAATTGATTAGCTCGATCCGGTTCATTGTTAACGTTATTGATTTACAATTTTACAACACTCATTCGATCATAAATCAACACCCGTATTACTAATCCAAAATTATGCAAACTTAAGCAACTGTAAAAGGGAATAGGTCATTAAAAAAAGCAAAGCACGGTCCCCGGATATTCCGGAGGCTGGGGTTAGGATTTTGAAATTTGTGTACCAATTATGGGCAATCAAACGCGAAAAAAAGACAGACAGAAACAGCCGGGCCAGGATGCGGGGAATACAGCGACCAGGAAACCTGCGCCTGATACGCTACCGGGCAAAGATCAGGAGGTAACGGACCACCCGGTGCTGGCCCATGACTTCGGGAAGATCCCTTTGTTCGGCAAAGCGCCCGGCCATAGTATCCTCAGCATGCGAAAAGACGAGACGGTTGCTGCAACAACGTCGGATACACCCACCAAGCCTGCAGAGAAGCCGGTGGAAGATCCACTGACGGCTGCGGCCAGCAGTTCCCTGCTCGTCTATAAAGTTGACAAAACAGGGCGTATCCTGGGATTCAACATCGATGCAATTTCCAAATTGGTATTTGCCAGGTTACAGGCATCTGAGCGGGCCCACATCATAGTACGCGGGTTTTATCCCCGGGGTGATACGGATTTTGAAGTCGCCAAGCCGGGGAATGATATAGCAAAGGCGCTGGTACAATGGATAGGCAAAAAGCGGATACCCAGGATCGAGGACCGTATACAGTCCGACTACGAGGATTCCGGGCCGCTGCCGCAGGGACAAGGCGGGAGGATCGAAGTGGAGGTTTTTTACGATCCCGTAGTCCAGTCGTATGGAAAAGAACTTACCGGCGCAAAAGAAATTCCCGGAGTAAAGGATGACACGAAGAAGGAAGAGAAAAAAAAGGAGCCGGAAGTGGAGAGGTCCCTCGTGGTCGATCCTCTGTCCGGGACGGTGGAGACACAGATAGAAATGACCTGGGATGCACCGGTAAAGGTCGTCAAAGAGTTTAAGATTACTTTGCATATCGGTCCCAAAGGCTTTGACCAGATTGAGGCGGACCTCGCTGTCCTGAAGCACGAGATCTCCCTACGAAAATATGGGATGGGCGACTCCAAACTGACCATTACAGCCGGCCTCAACCTGGGCGTCGACTTCGACCGCGACCGCAAACAGCGCCTGAACACCGAATTCTCCGCAGCCCTCAAATCGGCAGTGGAACTTGAACTTGCCATCCCTGGCCTGCCCAGCCCTCCCAGCATCGAGCTCTCCGGCAGCATCAATCACGAAGGGAAACCCTCGTGGGAATTACAGGTTACGATATTCAAATGGAAATAAGTAAGTGTTAGAAATATTTTATTGGTTTTACAATATTAAAAGACATGAATATCCTTTATTGAAGGTAATAATTCTTACCTTTATGATGTAAAATATCTCAACTATGAATGATATTCACACTGAAGGGGATATAGAGACGCTGGTGTATACTTTTTATGCAAAAGTAAGGACCGATGAAATGTTATCTCCCGTTTTTAATGCGGTAATCAAAGGTAATTGGGATGAACATTTACGAAAAATGTGTGATTTCTGGAGCACACTTCTATTATATACCCGAAAATATATGTCTGACCCTATGGCAAAGCATATGCCGCTGCCACTGGAAAGGGGGCATTTCGAAAGGTGGCTTACCCTTTTTAATGATACAATCGCTCAATTGTTTGAAGGGACTACTGCCAATGAAGCCAAAAGGAGAGCAGCCAATATCGCAAGGCTAATACAAAGCATGAAGAATAATATTTAATATCTAAGAGAAGACGCCAATGAAAATCAAAAGAGTATATGAAAAGCCGGGCAAAGAGGACGGTAAACGTATCCTTGTAGACAGGCTCTGGCCACGGGGCCTCACAAAAGAAAAAGCAAGTATTGATTTATGGCTGAAGGAGATTGCTCCCAGCACAGAACTTCGAAAATGGTTTGGCCATGATCCTGACAAATGGAAAGAATTTCAAAAAAGATATCACCAGGAACTCAAAAATAATAAAGACCAGGTCTCAATATTGAAAGAAGAGATTAAAAAAGGAGTAGTTACATTGGTTTATGGTGCAAAGGATGAAGAACACAATGAAGCCCTTGTTCTTAAAGAGTGGTTTAATCGTTAGCTTCCGGTAAATAGTACTTCTGCCTTTTTATCCTTTAATTGACTAAAAAAAAATCACCTTTTTAGAAAACTTAGGCCCAAGTCCAGCTTTTCATTAAACTCCCCTACCGTAGCCGTTTGTAACATTACTTTGATCCTTTCCCGTATAGCCTTGAATTCGTCGTGAAGGGGGCATGGCTTTTTCTCTGAACAATTCTCCAATCCTAATCCACATCCGTTAAATAGTTTATCACCATCTATTACCTTTACAATATCCGCCAACGTATATTTCAGGTGACGATCATCTAAATAGAATCCTCCATTCGGCCCCTTCGCCGATTGCAGCAATTCCTTTCTGCTCAGTTCCTGCAAGATCTTCGCCATAAAATGCTCAGGGGAGTTAATCCCTTTAGCAATTGCCTTGATTCCAACCTTTTCCCCATCTTTAGACTTTTGGGCTATATACATCATCGCACGTATGGCATATTCGCAAGTTTTAGAAAGCATGCTTATGTTTTATGAAGCAAAAATAGCAATAAAACCTAAATAAAGAGTAAAATGTCTTTTATTTTTCCGGAACGCTCCCATCATCCACTCCTGGGGTTGATATAAACTGTCTTAATTTTTCCGGATCGTCGATCCGGATGCTTTTGCCAGAGGTAGAAATAATCTTTGCCTGAATCAGTTCCGTAAAGAATTTAAATATTGTCTCATAGGTGGTGCCGTCCAATAAGACGAATCAGCCTTATTTATATGCATCCGATGATGCCAGCCTTGCTGCCGAAATGATGGGGAAACACCATACGGATACCTTACTGGTACTCGATAACAAGGAGGCGAGGAACAGAATCGGGATCATTACATCGGCCTCTATCCTTGCTTATTACAGCAAGCAAAAGAGGAAGGAGCACACTTATAATTCGCCGGGCAAGACGCGGAGGATCCTGGTGCGGGGCAGGAAGTTATTGCAAAAAGGCAGGGTCGGCAAATGCAAGTCCAACCCTTGACAACCGATCAGTGATACAGCTTATTCACCACGTATTTGACCGAGTTGGCCGTTAATCTGTGCTATTTGGGTATTGGCCAAATTTATAACATTCTGCAAGGCCAGTTTTTGCATTTCCAGACCGGATTTATTGTTTATTGCCGTTGCCAGACGATATTCCGCCAGGCTGACGAGGTATGCCCACAGGGGCCCGGGATCTCCGGGGCCGACAATATGGATATGGCCCTGGCCATCAATATAAGCTCCGCCGCCGTCATTGATTATCCCGAATAAAATTATTATTATTATACCTGCGATATCCCGCGAAGGGATTTTTATCGTTGGGGGAATGAACCCGGTCTTAAAAAAGAACGGATCTATAGACACGGCGACTGGAGTGAACCCATCGAGGTTGAATAAGGTTGCTGTAGTGAAGTCATGGTTCCGCTGATACTTTACTCCCTGTGGAAAATTAAGTAAGGAAGGAGTATTGTTAGCGCAGAATACACCATAGAAAGTATCGCCTACCGCCATGATATTTGCATAATCTCCTATATACGGGAAGAATTGCAGGAGCGGAGTATCAGCGGGCACAGTGGCCAGCACTACGTCGTTCCAGTGGGCGGCATCTTCAGAAAATGCAAGGTGCGTCTCCCATTGCTGGCTGCCGGCGGGACCCGTTAATTGTTGATAAAGAAAGCCTATCTGTCCGTTGTCATTTATAGCTAACCCGGGATTCTTGCCATTGGGGATAGCCAACAAATCCGAATGTGCCCAGGTCTGCCCCTTGTCGATGGACCTGCGGAGATGCAACATATATATCTATTTCGCCGCCGCCGCCGTCATCTATCAGCTCAGCCCAGGCAACATATACAATTGAGCTATTTGTCGGATCGACAGCAATCGCCAATTCTCCCCCTACCCGTTCCTGACCCAGGCGACCATAAAATTGAATGGTCACACCGATAGCTATGCGCTGACCGGCCTGGCCGTCCCCACTATCGATGAGTGAACCATATGGATTGGCCGATTGGCCCCAGTTGTCATCGCGTACGATCACCACATCACTGGTGACTAACCCGTTACCATCACCCGGGTCGGCCCAGGTTTTCCAACTATAGAAGACTGCGTAGACCGTTCCGTCATTGTGAACGGCCGGTCTTACCTGGGGGCCGTTCCGGGGCTGCGAATCCTGAAAAGCGGGTATGCTTTTATTCCGGCTATCCAGGCTGATGCTGCTGAATACGGGGGCGCCGGTCTGGGCATGCATGGTTTGCTTAATAGTGGATGTTTTGCCGGCATCGGAACCCACAAATGGACCCTGTACAACATTCATGCCGACATAGAGCCGATCTTTCCCCGCATCCGGCCCACCGGAAACGGTAGCGGCGGCCACATAGGGTTGCTCGATGCGAGTTTGTGTCGAATCCAATTCGGTCATCGTTGCCCCACCGGCCGGATTCGTTGTCCGCAGAATATCCAATGTGTCCGGAGCAGTGCCTTTCAATATGCCTGCATAGAGCTCATTACTGGTTTGCCCATATTTAAGAGTTATACCAGATGTTCCCATGGACCCGTTGTCTGGAACGATACTCTTCAGCGTCCATGTATCACCTCCATCGGTAGAAACATATACCGGGGCATTGCCTCCTCCATTTGGATCGGGCGTAAAAGCTGAAATAACGATCTCACTGGTGTTGCTGGGATTTACGGCAATATTGGGACCGCTGTCCTGATGGTTTTCCCCGCTCATTGCCGGGGGAATGATATTAACAATTTTCATGGAAAAGGTATGAAAGGGTAAAATAATAAGGTCACAGTCCGGCGTAAGGTATGACACAGAAAATTAAAAGCAAATACCACTTTGTGGGTATTCGCTATTCCACATATATATATCAGTTACCCAGGCTCAACGATATCATTCAGTGCCCTGAACAAGTTTAAAGGGTATTCAGCGATTCTATTACATACATACAGATACCATTCCCTGCCGTAAACAAAATACATTTTTATGTTAAGCAATACCCGCTATTCATATCGATTATGGCCTATATAGTGAGCACTATCCTTTTACCCAGCCCATCTTCTCTGCTCCAGGCAGTTTCGATATCCTTTAAATCCACAGCTTCCGTTTCAATTCTTAATTTTCCTTCCAGCGCCAGCCGGAATATTTCGGGTAGGTAGACCGTCGGGATCTTTTTAAGCATGTCTTTGGGAATGCTCCCTCCCCCCTGCCCCGACAATTCAATAGCGGAACTCCTTAATGCTGCTGCATTCAACCTGATCGAAGGCCCGGCCATTTCTCCGATCTGTATATATCGCGTAAGACTGGCCGCAGCCGTCATATCTTGACCAGTCAGTACATCCAGTACCAGCTCAGCCGGTTCGCCCCAGAGGTAATCTAGTACCATAGCAAATGGCTGTTGCCGGACTTCTGCTTCTAGCGCCGATCCTATAACTTCATACGGCTGATTGAGAGAGAGCACGGCATCCGCCCCTATCCCCGGTAATGTGTCCAGGATAGCTGGATTACGGCCCATCGCCACTACTTTACCCGCCCCTAGGTGCTTTGCCAATTGAATCGCCAGTCTCCCCGTAATTCCCGTAGCCCCAAGGATCAAAACGGCGTCCCCCTTTTGGAGCTGCCCCTTCCATTCCAGGGATAACCAGGCGGATACTGCAGGATTGGGCAATGCCGCGGCCGTCACATCATCCAATCCGTCAGGCAGGGGCACCGCCCATTGTTTAGCCACAATTGCTTTTTCCGCCATCATTCCTTTCCGGGAACCGGTGTATACACGGGTTCCATCTTCGAGGACGCCTACGCCGTCCACGCCTGTCACCACCGGGAAGCTAGGATATTTATCATAGTGAGTGCCTTTGGCCCGCATTTTATCCAGATTCTTGATCGATGCGGCTTTGACAAACAGCAATTGCTCATCTTGCCCGGGAACAGGATCGGGAAAGTCCTGATAGATGGGAATATCTCCGGCTTTGTTTAATACTGCTGCTTTCATTATTTTTTTTCTACAAAATTCGGCAGTATTTTCCTGCCCGGCGATAACAATTGTTAAGAAATGAAAGCTGCATTACTTTTTAACCGCATTCCGTATCCGGCTAAGGGAGACAGGAGTTATTCCAAGGTAAGAGGCGATATAATGCTGCGGCACCCGCCTTATGATATGAGGTTTTTCCCGGAGCAGGTTAAGGTACCGCTCCCTGGGTGTATCCCGGATAAAAGACATGAAGTGTCGCATATAGTTGAGCTGTCTTTCCAGCATAATGTCCATCAGTTGCGTTTGGGTGTTGGGGGTTTTATTAATGTCTTTTACAATGACCTCCCAATCCCTTTTATGCATCCAATGCAATATGCATGGCTCAATGGTTTCGATAGAACACATACTGGGAATATTTTTCCTGAAGCTCTCAATAGAAGAGACACCTTCCTGCTCAAAGAAAAACTGGAAAGTCACATCTTTGCCTTTATTATTAAACCAGGTCCGGAGGCACCCCTTTTCAATAAAATATGCTTTTTTGGAAAACTCCCCTTCCCTCAGCAGGATCGTTTTAGCGGGCACTTCCAGTCGATGGTAATACCCGGCATATTCATTGAACTTGTCTCTTATTCTTGGGAAAAGCCCGGTTATTTGGTTAAACGCCATAATAATCAGATTAAATGATTGATAAAGATAGTAAATGATAAAGCAGATTATTACGTTGCACTTCAAGAGACGAGAAAACAAGAAGACATGGAAATTTTCAACACTTTCATGTTCGGGCAATACAGAAAGCATCTTGAACTAGAGATTACCTCTTATACGCAGGCTATGTACCAAAAAGCTGTGCCAAAGAAAGGGAATGGTAATTCCTTATTAAAGAATAACTACTTGAATGCGATCGACCGGCCCTTACTGGTTTTCTATTGTATTATATACCGATCTTTCAATTTTGATATTTAACCGGTTGAAAAATCCCGGATCAAAATTAATCCGCTTAAATTCAGCCTGAACAGCCTCCCGCGCCATGTTTAAAGCTTCCTGATTTTCCCAGATTGCTATCGTTATGACAGTAATATTACCCTCAGGATCTTTCTGTTCAAATGCCTGCTGACTTATCAGGCCCGGCAGCGTCCTGATGAATTTACCGATGGTATTACCCTGTTTGCGATATTCGTCAATCGAATTTTTGGGCACCAATAATTTATCTATCAATGCAACATGTCCCGCCGTCGGTTTCTTCGCTGTTAATAATAATAAAGCCAGGTTTGAGGATTGGCGTTGTTTGTCTCGCGAAATAGAACTTATGCTTATAAGCAATGTGGCAAAAAGAATAAACCCTGGTTTAATTATAGATTTCATGATTATGCGATTTTTTATACTTCGAAAGTACCGGAAATGGAAATAAAGACCAGATTGTTTAATATGATCCGAAAGAGGTAAATCCGGGCTGACGAAGTTTTCACAACTTTTGAAGGCTTCAATCGTCCAGCCCAATTAAATACTCCAACCCTTCTTTCCATTCCCCCATACCGGATACAACGTTAATATGCCCTGCATCTCCAATGTTTATCAGCTTGCTGCCCCAGCTATCGGCAAATAGTCCGGCACGTTCGGTTGTTACATAAAAGTCGTTATTGCTTGCTACTGTAATTGATTTGAAGGGTAATTTTATCAAAGGTACCGGAGAAAAACCTTTCGTGCCAGTTGGAAAAGTGTCAGCCGCGGTATCACTCGGCGCAACAAGCAAAGCGCCTTTTATAGTGATATTATATTCTTTTGCCCAATAAGCAATTGTGGCACAAGCCAGGCTATGACCCACCAAAATCACATCTACCGGGTCATGCTGGTCTATATAACTTTGTATTGTCTTTATCCAGTCAGCACAAACGGGGGTTTCCCAATCAACCTGCTCGATGCGGATAAAACCAAACCGCTTTTCCCAAAGCGATTGCCAGTGTTCCGGACCAGAATTGCCAAGGCCCGGAAGGATAAGGATGATAGATTTAAAGTTTATTATATTTTTATTCACTAATGGTATTTTATAATTTAAGGTATTTGATTAATATTTTGATTCGGCCAGGTTTTGCAAAATCCCGATCTGGTATTAAACTCCACTGTTTGTTGTTTTGTATTATAAAGTTAGCAGGAATCGAAATCCGAAAATTGTAAAAAATCATTGATTTTATATTGTGCATGCCGTTGCCCGGATGAACAAATTAATGATTTTTTACAATTCTTAACCAGTCTGAGGTATTAGTTTTGCATGAAAAATCATACAATGATTGACGATCGAATTAAATTAACCCTTAAGATGTAAGGATGAAAATTCAAAAATATAATCCTGCAGAAGCCCTCAGGCCTTTTGTGAATTGCATCCTGATTGCAGAAAGCGACAATGAGGTAGCCAACACACTTTTGCCCGGTACGGCGCCCGTCATGGCATTCCGGTTTAAGGGGGTGATTTATATCAACAATAATACTATCCCAGGGTTTGGCATTACAGGAATGACCAGGGTTGCGCGCTCCGTTCATTATACTTCCGGATCGGGCGTTTTGCTTGTGCTTTTTAACGAAGGCGGCGCTACGGCTTTTGTGGATGCGCCTTTACATGAATTTTCAGGGCTTACCATAAATTTAGACAACCTATTTCCTGCTAATGAGCTACAAAAGCTCGAAGAAGACCTTGGGACGCCTGGCTCAAATAGCCATAGAGTTACTGCAGTCGAAAGATTTCTGCTGTCGCGTTTGAAAAGAAATGAAAAGGATGCGGTTATCAGTAAAGCAGTAGACATCATCAAATCGGGAAATGGCAATTTTAAAGTAAAGGAACTGGTTTCTACACTCAACACCAACATAGATTCGTTTGAAAAAAAATTCCGCAGCCAGATAGGTATATCTCCTAAACACTTCTCATCAATCATCAGGATAAGATCCGTTATCAGCAAGTATCAACCGAATCAAAATCTTGCCGGTATTTCGCTGGAGGCCGGCTTCTTTGACCAGCCGCACTTTAACAGGGATTTTAAGGCCTTTACCGGAGAAAGTCCAAGTCAGTTTTTTAAGAAAGTTCTGCAGCAATGGTAATTTTCCGTACCGGCTTTCAAACTTGATTTTGTACAATTTTTTTCATTCAGTGTACTATAATTTTGGATTTTAAAAATTATAGTACATGAAAAAATTATTCTTACTTATTGCTATTTCGAGCACTGGTCTCCTGCCGGGTCTAAACGCTTTTTGCCGAACAGAAAGCGGTATACTAACTTTTAAACAAGAAAATAAAATGAGCACAGAAACACTTACTCCTGAAAAAAAGCACGTTAATGTCCTTGGAAAGAATATCGCCTATGTGGAAACCGGAACCGGTGACCCTATTATCTTTCTTCACGGAAATCCCACTTCATCATATCTATGGAGGAACATCATTCCTTATGTATCTACTTTAGGACGCTGTATTGCCCCTGATTTACCAGGCATGGGAGATTCGGAAAAACTTTCAGATCCAAAATCGTACACCTTTGAAGAAAACAGCCGTTATCTCGATGCATTTTATGAAAAGCTGGGCATTACAAAGAAAATAACCTTTGTAGTTCACGACTGGGGTTCGGCACTTGCGTTTGACTGGGCCCGGCGACATCCTGACGCTGTTAAAGGAATCGCTTTTATGGAAGCCGTTACATTACAGTATAAATGGGAACTTATGCCTCCAAAAGGCAAGGAAATCTTTCAGGCCCTGCGTTCGCCCGCCGGCGAAAAAATGGTACTGGAACAAAATTCCTTTATAGAAGTCAATATTCCTTTATCACACATGAAACCCTTAACGCAGGAAGAACACGACGAATATCGCAGGCCGTTCCTGGTTCCCGGAGAAGGGCGTCGCGCGATGCTTTCCTGGGCGCGTCAACTCCCTTTTGAAGGTGAGCCTTCCACAGTTACAGAGATCACTCAGAAATATGTCGATTGGCTGAAACAAAGCCAATTGCCGAAACTATATGTTGAGGCTGACCCGGGAATGACACTCCCTGATGCCAAAAAGTTCTGCAACAGCCTTCCTAACACCACCAAGGTTATTGTGAAGGGTTTGCATTATCCTCAGGAAGATTCGCCGGTTGAAGTTGGTACAGCTTTGTCAGTATGGATACAAGGGCTGAACTTAAGATAGCGAATGTAAATCAAGTGTTATTCATTTATAAAAAGGGAAGCCAGCCTTCGGCTTCCCTTTTACCTGTAGTGTAAGCTCCCGTGAAAGTTGCCCATTGAGAATTAGCTAGCCAGATGTTGAAGTTGTAGGTTTCAGCTCATCATACACTGCACATTGCTCACCCATTGATAACGCTTGGGCCGCTCGAAGATCTGCGCCACGTCCCGCTGAAAGTTAATGACGTAATCTTTATTCCACCCGCCTGTCGCCGGCCATTTCGCCACGTCAAAAATATCCGGGTTGCTGTGTTGGTAACGGATGGCGACGTCAAGCATGACATCCGACAGCGTGCATATATTATCAATCTCCGGCGCGAATTTTGGCGAACCTACAATGACCCAGGCATGCAGTGTTATTTCCTCGCCGCCCTTCAGCTTAACTGTACAGGCCACATAACCGTCTGACACATCATCGTGCCAGCTGTCGGCTCCTGCAAAGCTTGTGATCGGCTCATCGCCTCCGGCATTGCCCATTCCACCCAGAACCAGCAACCGGCCGGAATCATCGGTGAGCAGATCTCCTAATTTGGTAATATCAAAGCCGTATTTTGTCTTGCCCGGAAAAGAACCGAAGGGATAATCCCCGGGAATATTTCCCGATCCGATCTCGACCTTTTGATTCTTGCCGCTGATACTCCTTGGGCCCGGATCGATGATCAGTTTCTGGCGGCCAGTCGTTTGTTTTTTGTTACGCAAATCAATATGTTGGCCGGAATAACTATTATCGAAGGTTGGGGTGGAATACAGGGTGTTTCCCTGCAGTTCGGAAAACCCGTACCAGGCCGCTTTTTTATTGGCAATATGGACTTCCCATGTTATTGCTTCGACATCGGGAGATCCCAGGGTAATTTCCTTTTCTTTATCACCTTCCACTTTGAATATGCGAAATTTCGACCCCTGGCGCCTCACCTTGCCGTCTTTATCCTTGAACTTCGTAACGGGCACGGGGGCGCCCGATCGAATGGTCTCATTCCCGTTGCTGTCACATTCGGCAGGCAATCCGCCGGTTCGCGCAGGCTCGATATAAAACTCACCGTCACTGTTGCCTACGCGGGCTATGCCGATCGAAGGATGGATCCGGTATGTGGCTGTCATGATCGTTGAATTTTGAAAGGTGCAGGAATGTTGTTTTTCAGCTGTGTCAATCAAATGTACATGGTCCGCAAGCAGTATTCAAGGGGAAAAACACCTTTTTTGCGGATCCATTCAAAGTAGTGCCAGATTTTACGCTAAATTAGCGCACTCTAAACCCAATTTTATGTATTTATCTCGCATAGGAGATATTTTCCTAACCTTCACCTTCCTGGCCTTATTCCTTTTAGCCTGCGACCGGCCCACGCATCATTCCAGTTTGAAGGACTCGTCCATTCAATCTGCTGTCAGTATTCCCGCCTTGGGCAGGACCGCTCTAATCAGGCAACTGCAAGCCTTGCATACCCGAATAGCTTCCAATGACAAGAATGAGATCAGTAAGCTTTTTACATTTCCCATTCCGGACAGTTTGATATCGCTGTATTCGGCTGATTCCGCTTTTAACGCGGAATGGCGGAAGGATGGATATTACGCAACTACTTCATAAAGATAAGCTGCATCATGACGCATTTGTAAATACTGAACCTTGTTATAAAAATTATTCCATTGAGATTGATGAAGATAGTGTGATTAATATTAGTTATGGAAGTAACAGAAATGATATGTATAAGGGGAATCTAAATGCTGAGGAGATGTATAAGTGTGAGTTCCAGACTTTTTGGACCTTTGTTTTCGATGGGACCAGATTGCGATTCGTGCGGCAGAATGCGGCGGGGTAACTAAATCCGGGATAATTATGGGTTTAAGTTTGCGCTACACACCTTCAACAATTATCATTTTTGTCTTTGCTGTTCTCTGTCTAATTACTTTAGCCTTAGAATATATTTCAGAATTCCACCATTCATTAGCTTGTTCAACTGTCGGGAATTCTATGACAACTATTCTTTCTGGCTTCCAATCGCCTTCCAATGTTGTTGTCTGTCCGCCGCGAACAACAAACTTTCCGTTAAAAGCTGCAATGGTGGCAGGCGTTAGTTTTTGATATTCTACGATTTCTTTATGGTTGTGAATAGAAAGCTCTACAATTACATATGCGGGCATAAGAAACAAATTTGTTTTCATTAATAGTCGAGGGAGGATGAAACCCCTTGATGCTTCAACCGATCCAGAAAGTTACGAAAATCAAATTATCCGATCAAAATCAATAACTTCACCAAAGGTCATTGAACATCTTACTAAGTAACTTGTATCAAACCATATGGCCACCCGGAAATCTTTTTGGATGAGGAATGTAGCCATCGGCGCCCGGATGCATTCCGGCTGGGGAGCGCTCGTGGCCGTCTCAAACGATGCCGGCGCCATCGAAATCATTGAACGGCGGCGAATCATTATTACAACACCCGGAACCAGCGGCGGGAACCAGCCCTATCATTTTGCCAGGAGTCTTGAACTTCCGGAAGCGGAGAAATTTCTCACGGAACGTTTTGTAACTTCAAAACACCTCGCCTTGACGGCTGTCCGGGATCTGGCCGATGAACTGCGTGAGCGTCAATATCATGTTATAGGTGCTGCCATCCTTCTGGCTTCAGGTCGCCCGCTGCCGCCTCTTTTAAAGATCCTCGCCTCACACGCCCTGATTCATGCAGCGGAAGGTGAATTCTTTCGGGAAGCCTTTTCGAAAGCATGCGAGCACCTGGACCTTCCTGTCACCGGGTTTCAGGAGCGCAGCCTTGACGAATATGTCCAGGCAACGTTCGGCAAAGCAGCGACTCGTATATGGCAACAAATTTCCACCCTCGGTCGTTCTCTCGGACCGCCCTGGACCAGGGATCAAAAAATGGCGGCGCTTGCTGCCTTGGTGGTTCTGGCAAAGTTTCAATAAATTTGCAACCGAAATTGTTCCTGAAAAATTGCCTACCCGGCTATACCGGCCCCATGCTTACCTGCTCGTTCCACTTCGGGACATTCACGCCCTTCACAAGGAGCCATAGGCATAATGACAATTCCCCAATAAAGGCTGGAATCAGAATGGCGGGGAATAGCATATCTGCGAATGTGGGGGAAAGGATCAACGCAAAGCTATTGGTTATATAACACAAGCCGGCGATGATCAGCAAAACGCCCAAAATCCTGGGGAAATAGCCCGATCTAAACATCAAATACCCGGTAACAAGGCAACTAAAACCGAAAAATATGAGGCCGATGCCAAAGCCGGATTCATGCAAATCGAGAGAAAGATACGCCAGGGCCTGTTGCTGATGAGGTTCAAACGCCTTTAGGTAATCTGCGCCTCCCAAAAGAGACAATGTCGTTAAAAGATTTAGCTTGTTGATGCCCAAAATGGCGGTCTGCATCAAATTTAAAAACGCAGCAAGCAAGGATAGGGATTTGCTTACTGGTTTGAGCAATACATAAAAGATCACAATTAAAGGGATATCACACACCTGCATGATCAGGTCGCCAGCGACACTGCTGCGGAACAATCCCTGAGAAGCCATAATTTTATGGGCTGTGGCCAGGACATCTCCAGGCACAATAAGTCTGGATCTAATAAATGCCTCATCGATGCCGCCAGCAAGTATGATAATCAGATAAAGTACTCCGCCGATCCTTGCATAAGTTTGTGGCGAAGTTTCAACGTTACGATTTGTCATTTCGGTTCAATTTTTAGTGCGACATCCCATAGCACTTAAATATACGTATCCTTCTCTCAACTGCAAAACAGGAACTACTTACGCCCTATCCCTGAACAGTTAATTAAAAACCGTAAAACTATGTGTTCAAAAGTAAAATCGCCCGCCAACGGATATTTGTTGAGCGTTTTACGGCGGAACAGCAAAATCTAAGTGTTAACTTTGCTAGAAATTTTCTTATGGTCTCTCAGGATAAAATAAGCCACTTGTTCCCGACCTTTGAAAAAGGCCTGGTGGAAAATATTGCCGGGAAGTCGCAGATGCATTCTTTCAAAGAGGGGGATCTGCTGATGAAGACAGGACAAAACATACGTTCTACCATTTTGGTCCTGGAGGGTCGTATCAAAATTTTCAGGGAAGATCAGGAGGGGAACGAGTTTTTCATTTATTACCTGCACCCGGGTCAGGCATGTGCACTGTCCATGATCTGCGCTACGAAGCAGGAAGCAAGTCAGATCATGGCAAAAGCAGCCACCAGTACGGAAGTATTAAGTATTCCGATCGAATATATGGATGCGTGGATGCTTACCTTTAAAAGCTGGTACTATTTCGTTTTGGAAACCTATCGTTCAAGGTTCGAAGAACTGTTGCTGACGGTGGACCATATTGCATTCCGTAACATGGATGAACGACTGCTTTTTTACCTGGAACGACAACAGCAAACGCTTAAATCGAACACTCTCCATATAACCAATACCCAAATTGCTACCGAACTGAATTCATCCCGTGAAGTAATTTCAAGGCTACTAAGAAAACTGGCCGAACGGGGATGCATTAAAATTAATCGCCAGCAGATCGAACTGATCAATTTGAAAATTTCTTAGTTCGGAAACCAACTATTGGCCAGACAGCCTTTTTTGTATTCTAAGGTCCGCCGTGACATATGTCACGAAATTTACGATTATAAAGGAAGACTTTTGCCGGTAACATACAATCATGATACTAGCAGGTTATATTGCATCCGCCTTAATAGGCATTTCATTAGGTCTGATCGGCGGGGGTGGTTCCATTCTGACCGTTCCGGTCCTGGTGTATCTTTTTAATATTCATCCCACCCTGGCTACCTCGTATTCCTTATTCGTAGTAGGTTCTACAAGTCTGGTAGGTGCTTATACCAACCATAGAAAAGGGTTGGTGAACATCAAAACCGGGCTACTATTCGGCATATCTTCCATAACGACGGTATTCCTCACCAGGAAATTGCTGCTCCCTGCTATTCCACAGACCATTGCTGTTGGACACATTACGGTGTCCAGGTCATTTCTGACGATGGTACTTTTTGCAGTATTGATGTTACCGGCTTCTCTTTCTATGATCAAAAACGGACAGACCGAACCAAAGCCGGAAGACAGGCTGGCAAATCCTGGTAACAGGCTGGCTAAACTGCTGTTTTATGGGATATTGGTAGGCATAGTTACAGGACTGCTGGGAGCTGGCGGCGGGTTTCTGCTGATACCCACCCTGGTCCTGCTGGTCGGGCTGCCTATGAAAGAGGCGATCGGCACGTCCCTTTTTATCATCGCGCTGAACTCCCTGATAGGGTTCACGGGTGATATCGGTCATTTCAAAATTGATTGGCTATTCATCGGCACGATCACGCTGATCGCCATAGCGGGAATAATAACGGGTGGAATGCTTGCAAAGACGATTTCAGGCGAGAAGCTAAAAAAAAGTTTCGGCTGGTTTGTATTAAGCATGGGAATTTACATCATTATAAAAGAAGTGTGGCTGAAATAAATAATATATTCTTTTAAAAACAGGCGTATGAAAATAGAACAAATATATACCGGCTGTCTTGCACAGGGAGCTTATTTTATTGAGAGCAATGGCGAAGTGGCCATTGTTGACCCGTTGCGGGAAGTGGAACCGTATATTCAAAAAACAGCAACCGACAATGCCCGTATCAAATATGTGCTGGAGACCCATTTTCATGCCGACTTCGTTTCCGGGCACCTGGACCTTTCGCAAAAGACCAATGCCCCCATTATCTACGGTCCGAATGCCAATCCGGAGTTTAAGGCTCATGTAGCAAAGGATGGCGAGGTATTTAACCTTGGAAAGATTACCATTACAGCCATCCATACGCCGGGACACACCATGGAAAGTACCTGCTACTTATTGAAAGATGAGTCAGGAGATCCGAAAGCCTTGTTCTCCGGAGATACCTTGTTCATCGGGGATGTCGGCCGGCCGGACCTGGCGCAGAAATCCGAAGCTATTACCCAGGAACAGTTAGCGGGCATGTTATACGATTCGATCAGAAATAAATTGATGAACCTGCCTGATGAAATTATTGTTTACCCTGCCCATGGGGCCGGAAGCGCCTGCGGGAAAAATATGAGTAAAGAAACTTCGGACACCCTGGGCCATCAAAAAATGACAAATTATGCCTTAAGGGCTGATATGACAAAAGAAGAATTTATAAAAGAGGTAACTGCCGGCTTGCTACCCCCTCCTTCGTATTTTCCAATGAATGTACTACTAAACAGGGTAGGTTATGAAAGCATTGACCAGGTCATGCACCGCGCCCAGCATGCTTTGTCTCCCGATGAATTTGAAAGGGCTGCCGGCGAAACAGGAGCGCTGATCATCGATACCCGTGATGCACAGACCTTCGCGACCGGCTTTATTCCAAATTCCATCAATATCGGCATCGACGGTAATTTCGCGCCTTGGGCAGGGGCCATGATCCCGGATATAAGGCAGTCATTATTGCTGATCACGGATGAGGGGCGGGAAGAGGAAGTTATTACACGATTGGCCCGGGTCGGTTACGACCATACGATCGGCTATCTTAAGGGCGGGTTCAAGACCTGGTCCAATGCAAATAAAGAAGTGGACCACATTACTTCTATATCTGCCGCAGAACTAGCCGGCATTAGCGGTCCGGGCATTGCGATACTGGATGTCCGGAAAAACAGTGAATTTATCAGCGAGCATATTATAGGCGCTGAAAACACGCCTTTGGACTCTATAAATGAGCATATGTTGCAGTTGGATAAGGATCAGACGTATTATGTACATTGCGCGGGCGGATACCGGTCCATGCTATTTATTTCTACGCTACGGGCAAGAGGCTTCGATAATTTGATAGATATCAGGGGAGGATTTAAGGCGATCAAAGACAATGGAAGTTTTACACTTAAATAAAAGTAATTATGAAAAGGATTTTAGTAACGCTATTTCTGTCCACAATCATTTTCACCATGAAAGGTATTTGCCAGGCTGCCGTAAATCCTGATGATTTTCATGGCGCGACCGCTGAAAAGAGTGAATACAAGGTCGTTTACCAGCTGGATAACGATGACGACAAGGTCATAAAAACCACGATCAGGAATATCCAGAATGCACTGGAGGATCCACGCTTAAAAGGAAAGTTGCGAGTGGAGCTCGTTGTTCACGGCGCCGGAGTGGCAGCTTTTATGAAAAGCACACCCTATGATGAACAATTTAAACGTCTTCAAAGCGAAGGAGTATTGCTGGCCCAATGCCTTAACACCATGCGGGAAAAAAATCTGACCAAAGACCAGTTACTTTCTTACATATCGTTCGTTCCCAGCGGCACCGGAGAATTGATTATCAGGCAACAGCAAGGATGGGCCTATGTGCATCCATAACCTGGGCGGAGAATCCGGATTCATCCTACATTCTAATCGTACCGTGACTTTTGTCACGATATAAGAATCCGAAACCGTCTATTTTTGAACAAACAAATTGCTATGTCCAGCCATTTTCAAATTTTAATCGTGGGGGGAGGGAATGCCGGAATTTCCGTTGCTTCCCAACTTTTAATAAAGAACAGGAAGTTAAACATTGCAATAGTGGAGCCTTCTTCGAATCATTATTACCAGCCCGCCTGGACACTGGTTGGAGGAGGCGTCTTTGATATTGATAAAACAAAACGAAATGAATCGGATGTTATGCCAAAAGGAGCAACATGGATTAAACTTGCTGCCGCTGCCTTCCAGCCGGATCAAAACACGATCACCCTTGAAAATCTGGAAGCAATATCCTATGACTATTTAATTGTAGCTCCCGGCATACAACTTAACTGGAATGCCGTTAAGGGACTGACAGAGGCATTGGGTAGCAACGGTGTCTGTTCTAACTACAGCTTTAGGACTGCGCCTTACACCTTTGAATGTATAAAAAACTTAAAATCCGGAAAGGCTGTATTCCATAACCCTAATACACCTGTAAAATGTGGCGGGGCGCCTCATAAGATCATGTACCTGGCTGCGGACTATTTTAGAAAGCAGGGTTGTCTTGACAAGATCGATATTCAATACTGGAGCGGGGGAACACGCCTTTTCGCTGTTGAAAAATATGAGAAAGCGCTTAAAAAAGTGGTCGAAAGAGGACATATTCAACTCAATTTCTTTGTCCGCCTGGACGAAATCGATGGCCCGGGCAAAAGGGCTCGTTTCACCGGTTTCGGAGAAAAAAACAAGGACGAAACACAATGGGTACATTTTGACATGATCCATGTTACGCCGCCGCAAAGCGCTCCGGATTTTATAAAAGACAGCCCGCTTGCCAACAGCGCAGGATGGGTTGATGTTGACAAGTCCACCCTTCAGCATGTGAGATATAAGAATATTTTTTCTTTGGGGGACGCATCCTCCCTGCCTACCTCCAAAACAGGAGCCGCGATCCGGAAACAAGCTCCGGTGGTTGTGAGTAATTTGCTGGCTCTTATGGATGATAAAAATTTGCCAGCCCAATATACGGGCTATGCATCCTGCCCGTTGGTCACAGGATATGGCAAATTGATACTGGCAGAATTCGATTACGATAACCAGCCTATGGAAACATTCCCATTCGATCAAAGCAAAGAAAGATGGAGCATGTACCAGTTAAAAGCTAAAGTGTTACCCTGGCTTTACTGGAATAAGATCTTAAAAGGCAGGGTATAATATTTGCAATGACAACTATCTAATTAAATCACGTCATGTATGAATGCTGAAATCGTATCAACAGGCGCGTCAGTAACCAGGCAGTTGGATTTACATTCGGAAGAGGAACATATTCACAAAAGCACGTTCTTAAACACTTACGTTTTTAGCCAGGATCATAAAATGATCGCCAGGCAGTTTCTGATCACTGGTATTGCATGGGCTATCATGGGCGCTTTATTTTCAGTATTGTTCCGTTTGCAACTCGGATTTCCGGAAAAAACCTTCCCCTTCCTGGAAGATATACTGGGCAAATGGGGCAAAGGCGGACAAATCCAGCCTGAATTTTATTATGCCCTCGTTACCATGCATGGTACAGTCATGGTTTTCTTCGTCCTGACGGCTGGATTAAGCGGCACCTTCGCCAACTTGCTGATACCGCTGCAGATCGGGGCCAGGGATATGGCCTCCCCTTTCATCAACATGCTGTCCTATTGGTTCTTCCTGGCCGCCAGCATCGTCATGCTCTCTTCCCTTTTCGTACAGACCGGGCCCGCCAGCGGGGGCTGGGTATCTTATCCACCCTTAAGTGCATTAGGAGATGCCAATGATGGCTCAAAAGCAGGCATGGATATTTGGTTGGTCAGTATGGTCCTGTTTATAATTTCTTCCCTTCTGGGCTCGCTGAACTATATCTCTACTATCCTGAATATGCGAACCAAGGGGATGGCCATGACCAGGTTGCCGCTCACCGTATGGGCCCTCCTGTTTACTGCCATATTAAGCGCTCTTTCCTTCCCCGTATTGCTAAGCTCTTTTATCCTGCTATTATTCGACAGACATGCGGGCACCAGCTTTTACTTATCCGACATCTTTATTGCCAGCACTCAAAAAGCTTTGCCCAACGAAGGAGGGAGCGCCATCCTTTATCAGCATTTATTTTGGTTCCTGGGACATCCTGAAGTATATATCGTCATATTACCCGGGATGGGTATCGTCTCCGAAGTCATGAGCGTCAATTCCAGGAAACCCATTTTCGGATATATGGCGATGGTCGGCTCGATGTTTGCGATAACCATACTTGCCTTTATGGTATGGGCCCATCATATGTTCGTAACGGGATTAAATCCTTTCCTGGGATCGGTATTCGTTCTTTTAACATTATTGATCGCCGTTCCTTCTGCTATTAAGGTCTTCAACTGGATAACCACTCTATGGCGGGGAAATATCCGGTTTACAACGGCTATGCTTTTTTCGATAGGATTCGTAAGCTTCTTTATTTCCGGTGGGCTTACCGGCATATTCCTCGGTAACTCCACTCTGGACATTCAATTGCATGATACCTATTTTATTGTCGCACATTTTCATATCGTCATGGGAGTAGCGGGTTTCTTTGGCATGTTCGCCGGAATCTATCATTGGTTTCCTAAAATGTATGGCCGCTATTTAAACAATACATTGGGAACTATTCATTTTTGGGCGACGTTCATAGGCGCCTACCTGATCTTCTGGCCCATGCACTATGAAGGGCTTGCGGGAATGCCAAGAAGGTACCTCGACTATAGCAATTGGGTCTCATTCAATCAATTCGGGGGGCTTAACAGATTTATCTCCATAGTGACCATCCTGGTTTTTGCTGTACAACTGTTATTCGTGGTTAATTTCTTCTATTCCATCTTCAAAGGCCGGCGGGTGACTGAACGTAATCCCTGGCAGGCCAATACCCTGGAATGGACGACGCCTATACGTCCCGGTCATGGCAATTGGGTCGGTGAGATCCCGGAAGTCCATCGTTGGCCCTATGATTATGCCAGGGATGGAAGGGATTACATTCCGCAGGACGAACCGATAGGTGCGGATGAGTCAGCACATTAGAACTTTCCAATGGGATTCCCGGGTCATTCATTCTTCCATTCGCCGCCCCTTTTGTCCTCTTTAACCCCCAAAAGGTCCACCTGACGAATCTCCTGAAAGGGTTGCCGCTGTTTGTCACATAAATTCGTTAAATTAATTAAAACCACCGAATCATCGGTTCGTACACCCATGTCCGTTACTGCCCTCCCCTTTTCATAGACTCCGAAAGAATGAAGAACAGCGCCCCTGCTAAAAAAATCCTTCCGCAGGCAACTCAAATAAAATATACCGCGTATCGATATGTATTAATCACCAATTAAATTAACAATTAATGAAAACCATTAAAGTATTGCTACTTGGGGGCCTATCCGCATTATTATTATTCAGTAGTTCTTCTTGTACTAAATCGACGGCAGCAAACACAAGCGCCGTGTTGTCCGATTCTTCAGTCGTTTTTACAGCGACCATCGATGGGGTTAATTGGCAAGCCGATTCGGTATCGGCTGTCCTGGATCTGGCAGGTAATCTCAATAAATTTAAATTATTGAGCATTACAGGTTATTCAGGCACTAAAAGGATCGTTGTCCAGTGCGCGGATACTTCTTTTGTCAATTCAAACGACAGTACCATGAGCCTGGCGACGTATACTACGGATAGCTTGTCAGGTAATGGACAATTTGGGTATTTTATCAAGACGACTACTATCTTGCAGGACACAATATGGCGGCCAGCGGGCATTACGACAAGAGGGTACACCATCCTTTCGGCAAGTGATGGGGTGAAGAAGAAGGTCTCCGGCTCTTTCAATTTTACCACTCTTTATTACGCCATCGATTCCACCGGAATAGACACGGCCGGGACGAAAGTGAACATAACCAATGGGGTATTTAAGAATATACCCTATAAGTACAGGGGTCAAAAAGATTGAAAACAGGCTTTCAAAAAAAACTCATTATGACTAAGCTACGGGCGGTGACAAACCGTCCGTAGCTTAGCTTTGCACCATGAGCAAAGCTGAAAGAAATGGAAATTAAAAGCTTGCTCCAAAAGATAAATAAAAACTCCTCCCTATGGCGGGGATGATGCCGGGCCCGGGGTATTCTGTCGTTCGTTTGGTGAAATATTTTCTATCTGCCAGGTTATTGACTCCCCCTTTGAAGTGATAATTGCCCTTTAACTTCAAGGTGGCAGACCAGTCCATGACCGTATAGGACGGGATTACTCCGGCAGAGGGGTCCGTGCTATAGACCACATTGCTGGCATCCCCGTAACTTTTGGTGGTTGTGCTGAGCAGGAACGTCGTCGAGATGGAACATTTGGAATACGTTACCCCCAATCGGTTAATGACCTTCGGGGCATATTCTACGGCATTGCCCTTATAGGGGCCGGTGGTATATTTCGCGTCGATATAGGCAAATGAATTAAAGAAGCTGAAATTCCCCGCCCGGCTATCCTTCAGGAGCTTCGTCGGACGGAATTCCACGTAGGCTTCAATCCCCTTGCTAACGCTATTGGCAATATTGGTTTGGAACAGGTATGGATTGCCACTGGCATCGATCAGTTGAACGGTTCCGAACCGGTTATTGTAGGCCAGCCAAAAACCATCCACATCGAAATTGAGATAGTTTCCGACCGTTCCCCGCCATCCAAGATCTGCATTGTACCCTTTGGAATCCTTCAAATTGGGATCGACCCTGGCCGTACTTCCGAATTTAGTCAACTGGTCATAGGTGGCGGGGCTGTAGGCCTGAGAGATATTCCCGTAGATATTCGTTGTCCCGCTGGTTTTATATTGAGCCCCGATCCCGAACAAGCCGATACTCCTGTCTTTTGTCAGATCGGTGCCCACCTCGTTCCCGTCCGTGATATACTCTTTTACCGTTGAACGGATGTATTCATAGCGTATCCCCGGAGTTATGGAAAGTTGATTCGTGATACGGAAGATGTTTTCAGCGAAAGGCGCTATATTGGTTGTCCGGTAGTCCAGGTCATATCCATAATGCGGATCCAGGACACCCAGGTTGAAATCACTTCCCGTCGTACCCAGACCGCCCCCCTGCCGCTTGAATTTGCCGGTGAAGACCCGGACCCCTGTGGCCAATGTATTATTCAGGCCAAACATTTTGTACTGGGTCAGGGCGCGGACTTCCGTAGTCAGGCTATTCATTTTTTCCTTTTGGACTTCCCGGTTTACATATTGAAGAGTGGCCGTACTGATACTATCCGGCGTCTGCGGCCCCCCCTCCTCATTCTTCCATACAAGACTTCTGGAACTGAATAAATAGGAGGAAGTGAGATAGAGGGTCGTTTTGGGAGAAAGCGCATATTCCGCTTTGGCAGCTACAACATTCCAGGGGCTGGTCAGCCAGTTTCTTGCCCGGTAGGATGTATCCGGGTTATGATTGAATTGGGCATCGTCGAATCCCCCGGGCATATGGATCCGGTTGCGGAAAAGGGTATATTCAAGCCCCAGCTTCAATTTCTTATTCGCCTGATAGGATAATTTGCCAAATGCGCTGACCTGCCGGTAATCCGAATTGGGCCGTTCTCCCTGTGTCGCCTGGTATTGAAAGAACCCGAAATAATTCAGTTTGCCCACCTGGCCGCCCACGGCATGATACGAGTTGAAAAAGCCGTAACTACCTCCCGTTTGCTCCGTATTATATTCAAACGGCTTGTTCCGGCTGCCCTCTTTTACAATATAATTGATCACCCCCCCGAATTGCGGGCCAAACTGCAGGGAGGATTCCCCCCGGGTGACTTCAATTCTATCCACCGCCTCCAGCGGGGGAAGATAATAGGATTCGGAATATCCATATATATCCGCCGTAATATTGTATCCATTCTGACGGGTATTGGTCTCTATGGACTGTGACGGGTTGAGCCCCCTGAAACTGATCCCATTGGAAGGGAACCCGCTGCCCTGCGTTTCGGAATAATTGGCGCCCGGAATCCGGCCCAGGACCTGCCGGGGATTATTTTGGGCCGTATTGGCATCCAGGCTATCCAGGATCAGGACCTCCGTTTTCTTCCCGGAGTAAACAACCCCGTTGTGCGTCTCGTCGAGCCTTCCCATCCCGCTAATGGTTCGAACGCCATTGATGACGATTTTTTCCAGCAAGGTGGAAGAATAAGACAACCGCAGGTCAAGGACCGTAATTCCACTCCCTTTTACCTGCACGGGAAGGCTGTCGGAAATGAGCCCAATACGGCTTACCGAGAGTATATAGTCGCCTGCCGGTATTTTTTTGAAACTATAATTTCCCAATTGGTCGCTGATGGCAGTATATTTTATACCGGTCACCCTGACCGTCACATAGGCAACCGGATCTCCCGATGTATCCGTTAAAGTGCCCCTGAGCGAACCTGTCTGGGCAACGGAGAAAAGACTGCTAACACTAAATCCAAGGCAAAGAAAAATCCAAAGAGTAAATCGCATATAGTATATATCCTTTTATAAGCAGTTTTTGAATACTGCAAAACAACTTATAAATGAATAATTACTCCTGCCGGATCGGGAAAATAGTTTATGATATGCGGAAAAATGTGGTCGTACCGGCCTAATTTTTTGTTAATCCTTCCCCTATGACCAGGGATTGCAGAGGGATAAATATATTTTGGGGTATGTATTATACCAGCCTGCCGGATCACAGCAAACCGGAATTTGATGAGGAATCGCATTTTAGTCAATTCAAGCGGCACAATATCGTTTTCAATGCGCTGGCCAGCAAGAGTTATCGCGTGCGCCATGTAGGCTGTCTCTCTGTTAAAACGATCCTGAGCGGCGAGGAATGGTATGAGGTAAACAATCGGCCATTGGCGGTAAGGCCGGGGCAATTCCTGATTTTAAACGACAGCCAGGACTATTACTGCCAGGTCGATACTGCCGGTGAAGTCAGGATCCAATCGGTTTTTTTCCAGGCGGCATTTGCCTCCTCCATATTCCGCGATGCTCTGACCAGGGAAGACTCGTTGCTGGATAACCCCTTTGAGGCAGGGAGGCAGTCGCTTGAATTCTTCCAGACGCTTTATGATACCGACGCCGGCTTAGCGCAAAAAATGGGAAGCCTGATGGCTTCGTTAAATGAATATGGATATGATAGTACCAGGGTGGATGAACACCTGGTTTTTTTGCTGCATCATTTGATCCGTACGCATAAAAAGGAGACGGAGCGAGCCCATCGGGTAAGCGCCATAAAACCCGCTACCAGGAAGGAAATCTATAAACGATTATGTATTGCCAAAGACTTCCTGCATTCCACCTTTATGGACAAGCAGGATCTTTCCGGGATCAGCAATACGGCCTGTTTGTCCTCTCCCCAGCTGGTCCGTCAGTTCAAGGCTGTTTTCCGCACTACTCCCCATCAATACCTTACCCGGATCAGGCTTACCCATGCCGCCGGATTACTGAAGCATACCTCCACGCCCGTGCACGAGATCACCTGGCGGTGCGGCTTTGAGAATACGAGTGCCTTCTGCCGTGCCTTCAAAACAGAATATGGCGTCCCACCCCTTCACTTCCGGATGAAGAAGGGATAAATTGAGCGTTTCTGCACATATCTCCTCTTATTGAAGCAATAGATTTGCGCTACTAAATCAAATTCACCAATGAAAAAGTTGATTGCATGCCTGACCGCTATGCTTTTTGCCGGTGCTATTCTGGCACAAACCACCTGGACCATAGACAAAGAACACTCCAGCATTAATTTCACTGTTGGCCACTATTTGGTCGCTCAAACAGCAGGACGCTTCAGAGATTTTGACGCCCGGGTACTTTCCAAAACGGATGATTTTAACGGCGCTGCGGTAACCTTTACCGCAAAGACGGCTTCCGTTTGTACTGACAATGAACGGCGAGATCACCACTTGCAATCGGAAGGTTTCCTGAACTCCGAAAAATACCCGGAAATCACGTTTACCGGAACCCTCGCAAAAGAAGCGGACAAGTATCTGTTGAAAGGCAATCTGACCATACGTGGTATTACCCGCCCCGTCTCGTTTGCCGTAACCTATACCGGGCGGTTGAAGGAAACTACTTACCAGGCCGATAAGGCCGGGTTTGTTATCACGGGCAGCCTTAGCCGGTCAGAATATGGATTGAAGTGGAACGAAACCTTCGAAGGCGGCGCCCCGATCGTTGGCGACCAGGTAACACTCAATTTAAACGTTGAATTGAACCGGCAGGAATAACGGGTCTCTTTGGTTTCATTCCTGGCCGTTCTTTATTTCTGTTTTGAATAAATTGGAATATCCCTTTGCAATCAACCTGGTTTTGTCTGCATTCCAGATTTCACATTGGGCATTGATAAATTGCTTGCCTTTCTTATTGATCTTTGTTTCGGCTATAATGAAGTCGTTTTCTTTTGCCGTCGAGAAATAATCGATCACGTTATTAATAGTTGTGTAAAAATGCGCCTCATTCAACGAAAACACAGCTGCCCCTAAAATATCGTCAATGATAGCAGCGCTAACGCCGCCATGAAGTGCGCCGAAAGGATTGGTCATTTCTTTTCTTACCCGGTATTGAAAACTTAACTGACCTTCTTCCGCTGAAAGCACGGTTGGCCTAAGCCAATTCATAAAAGGGGAAGGGGTGTTTGTAAATTCTTTCCCTATAAAGGATTTGAGTTGTTCTAAATGGTTAATGGTACTCATTGCTTTCTTTGTAGTTAATGACTGCTTATTCAAATTTAAGATCAATAGTGATTTGAGGTTCTGTATTTGGGAAAAAAAACGGAAATTTGCCGCAAATATTCTTCATGAGCCGGATAACAACCCTTGTATTTGATTTAGGAGGCGTACTGATCGACTGGAACCCTGACTACCTCTACCGCACCATCTTTACCGACGAAAAAGAACGGCGTCATTTCCTGACGGAAGTATGCACGCCGGACTGGAACGAAGAGCAGGACGCCGGCAGAAGTTTGCAGGCAGGGACCGCGCACCTCCTGCAAAAATTTCCGGAACACGAAGCCCCGATACGTGCTTTTTATGATCGCTGGGAAGAAATGCTCGGCGGACCCATTGAAGGCACCCTGGAGATATTAAGACATATCAAATCCAATACCGCCGTAAAAACATACGCATTGACCAACTGGAGCGCCGAAACTTTCCCGATCGCCCTGCAGCGTTATGATTTTCTGCATTGGTTCGACGGCAGGCTGGTCTCCGGTGAAGAAGGCATCCGCAAGCCCTCTCCCGGTTTTTATCAACTGCTGATCGACCGCTATGATATTCGTCCGGAAGAAACCGTTTTCGTAGATGACAATGCGCGTAACCTGGTCCCTGCGGCCAACCTCGGCTTCCATACGATCCATTTCCAGTCCTCCGAACAATTCAGGAAAGAACTGAAGGCCCTGGACGACTTCGGATTTTAAAATAATACGGCGCCGAAGACCGCTCACCCGATCCTTTGTATCCCATAACTGTCAGCCCCATCCGAACTTCCTTCGAAAAGATAGGGACTTCCCAGCTGAGCTTCCGAATACTCTTTGAACAACTGCCGGATGGTATCCCCGGCATTGGCATCGGCCAGGATGGCTACCGTGCCCCCGGCCCCTCCCCCCGTGATCTTCGCGCCGTAAATACCGTTGGCGATCCCCTGCCTGCGGCAGAGGTTTACCAGGTAATCGGTGGCATGGGCGCCCAGCCCGCACTCGGTATAGGCATAATGCGACTGGTACATCAGGTCCCCCATGAGGGCAAAAGCCCGTTGAGAAGGAGCCGCGGATGCGCCCCGCGACAGCTCTGAAAATAACTGTACCCGTTGATTCTCTTCCACGGCATACCGCGTATTGGCCAGCACGTTATAATTTACATCCTCTTTTAAAGGGGTGAACGGATCGGTGTGCTCCCCGTATTTTTCGAGATATTGCCGGCGAGGGATCCTCACCGGCAGGCATTGCTCATATTTCTCATAGAACTCCGAACGGGAAATATTGGCCAGGTAACCATTCCAGACCGGATCCGTATAACGGGGGATTTCCGCCCTGTTGTCCAGGGTCACGGGAATACATTGCAGATCGCAGATGATCTTATAGCCCATAAACGCCGCCGCCCGGGCCGCCTCATACTCGATGCCCGCCACCTGGTGGCTGACGCCCGAATCGATGCCCCATATCTTCAGCTTCTCCGGAAGCTGGATCAGGGGCTCGGGATTACAGGGTTGACATACCAACGGCATGATACACCCTTCCCGGCCCGTCACTACCGCTACCTGGTCCATGATACCACAGGCCGAACCGGCAATGACATTCTCCACCCATTGACAGGCCAATGCCAGTTCCACTCCCGCCAGCCCGATACCATAGGCTGCAGCACAGGCTTTCATGACCGCCACTTCTATCGCCGCCGAAGAGCTCACCCCCCGGTTGAAGGGGATGGAGGATTCCATATAAAGGCAGATCCCGGTCCGGACCCGATCCGGGTACTTCCGGAGCAGGTAATGCAAATTGCCTAATACATAAGCCGTCCAGCGAACGGAAGACGAACGGTTGACGATTTGCCTTACTTTCTCTTCGTCATATAATTCATCCAGACTGACCAGGACATCTCCCTGCCAGCCCGCCTGACTGACATTGATATTCTTCAATTCAACGAAACGGTCTTCCCGCAACTGAGCGGCCGCATACGTAGCCTCCCGGATCGTCGACTCGAACACCAGTCCGCCGGTATAATCGTCATTGCCGCCCATCAGGTCCAGGCGGCCGGGAGCCCGGGAAATAAATACAGGAGAATGACCGGCAAAAAAATGGTTGTTCGCTATAAGCCCTTGTACTGTTCCTTCAAATTGCATGACTTGATTTTTACCTTACTTTCTTAAAGCTATCCACCAGGTAAGCCAGGGCTTCTTCCGTCTGCCGCGGATTGATCGGCAGGGTCACCAGCCTCTCCCCCAGTTTCTCGGCATTGGGGAACTGCCCTTTTTTAAATCCGCGATTTTTAAAAGCCGTGGACTCATGCAGCGGGATGTAATGGAATCCCAGTTTGATGCCGAATCGATGCAGCAGTTCGTAGATCAGGTCCTCTTTCGTCATTCCGAATTCCTTCGGATCGATCATCACCGGGTAGAGGTGGAATACATGTTTATTATAAGGTCGCACGACGGGCAAGGACAGACCGGGAATATCTTTCAATCCATGGGTCAGGTACGCGGCATTGTCGATCCGCCGTTGGTTGAACGCGTCGGCTTTCTTCAACTGTTCGCTGCCCACCGCAGCCTGTATATCGGTCATCCGGAAATTATACCCGCAGTCATCGAAGTCCTGCCACCAGAATTTTTTCCCGACGGGGAATTTCTCCTCGTCCAGTTTACAATATTTAGTGCTGTTGCCATGTACCCGCGTGCATTGGGAACGATAGAGCGAGACCCGCTCATAAATCTGATCGTCGTTGGTCAGCACCATGCCCCCTTCCCCGAGCGTGGAGATATTTTTTTGCTCATGGAAGCTGAAGCAGCCGGTAGCCCCGAACGTGCCGACTTTCTGCCCTTTATACTCGGCGCCGATCGCGTGCGCCGCGTCTTCCACCACGGCAAAATGATGTTTTCGGGAAAGGGCCATGATCTCGTCCATCTCACAGGGCTGGCCATAGAGATGAACCGGGATGACAGCCTTGGTATTCGGGGTCAGCTTGTCTTCGATCTGCGTGGGATCGATATTGTAAGTCTCCGGATCGATATCCACGAAATCGACTTCGGCGCCCAGGGTGGCCGGCGCGGCCGCCGTGGCTATCCAGGTAATGGGTGTGGTCAACACCCGGTCGCCGGGTTTGATCCCGATCCCGATCATGGAAAGGAATAATGCCGAAGAGCCGTTGCTGACTACCCGGGCATACTTCGCCCCGGAATAAGCGGCATAACTATTTTCAAATTGTATACATTCATCACCGCTGGTCGGGGCATTGTTACGAAGCACCCGCAATACCGCCTCCTCCTCTTCCTTCCCGTACTTTGTTCCGAACTTGATCTCCAGGTCAAACTTAATACTGCTCATTTTTATGCTTATATTTTATGATTTTCCAAATTTCAAGGTCAGTTCCAACCCTTCTTCCAGCGACAGCATGGGAGTTTTTAAGTTCGCCCGGGCCCTGCTGTTGTCCAGGGATGCATCGTCCGGCCTGGGAGCCCGTCCCGCCAGCGAATTCGAATTGATGGCCAGGATAGCCGCATCCGTAAATCCGGTCTTCAACGCTATTCGCCGGGCCATATCGTAACGGTTGACCCGGGTATTGCCGGCAAGATGAACGATGCCCCCGAATTCGCCGGCAGCCAGTTCGTTGAGCGTGGCCCCCAACGTAACGACATCTATCGGCGTACGGATCTCATTGTCCGCAAACCGTAGCGTCTCACCCTTCTTCAATTTTTCCAGCATGTCCGCCAGGAAAGAATTTCCCCTGCCCATCACCGGTAAGCCCATCACGAGGGCGAGCCTGGCTACGACATTCCTTTTATCCGCCGCCAGCACGATCTGCTCGGCCCTTATCTTGGTCGATGCATAGTAGTTGACGGGGATCGGCTTATCCCCTTCCGTATAATATCCTTTTTTCCCGTCGAAGACCGTGTCCGTGGAGCAAAACACCAGTTTGGCGCCGATCTCCCCGCAGATCGCGGCCAGCCTTTCGGTGACGCCGGTATTCACGGCTTCGGCGATCTCCTGCTCATTCTCACAAAGATCGATATTGGCTATGGCAGCCGC
>DASWFF010000056.1:0-60887 GCA_036394375.1 Puia sp. | reverse complement strand
GGGATGGAAGAAAGGCCGGTCGGCATCGTCCGCCCGCCAGTAATCGGAATACCCTTTCGAGGAGACCAGGCGGGCCAGTAGCTGGTTCGCCCTTTTTTCGGCAGCCGTGCGATAGCTATCGCTGCGGGTAGCTTTGTAGAGCTCTGTAGCCGCACTGAGGGCGCAGTAATCATCTACGATATTCTCTTTCCCGTCGTTGGTCAGAGCCGCGTTTTCCTTCTCCAGAAAAGCAAAAGCATTCTCTGCCGCCTGCAGGTAATCGGCAGCGGTATAGTCGCCGGAGATGCCGGTCATGGAAGCCATGGCCAGGGCTGCGATAGCTATTCCTCCCCCTGAGCGATAGCTGGACTGATAACTGCGCCAGTCCTTTGGTATGGCGGAGCCGCCGAAGGATTGGTCCTTATTCTCCTTAATGCGATAGCTCTGTTGTTCCGGGGCGACGACCCGGTCCTTGGCGAGTTTGCCGGGGCCCGGTGCACCAACCGAACGATAGAAGGAGCCGCCTTTGGCCTTGACGCGGACCAGGTAATCGGCCCCATACATCGCTTCATCCTGGATGCGGCGAATGAACTGGCGGTAGTCGGTGCCGCTACGGGTGGAAAGAAGCTCCTCAGTCTTCAGCAGGCTCCACACCGTCCCGGAGATCTGCTGGGGATTGAAATAAGAAGAAAAAGAGAGGTGGGAAAGATGTTTGCCATAATCTCCCGTAGCGTCGTACCAGCCGCCATGAAGATCGAGGGAGTCGCCTGCCAGCACCAGGCGATGATCCGCCTTGTCCAGGAGGCCGGCGCTACGCTGCCCTTTGAAATAATAGAGGACATCGGAAAGAGTCGCCTTTTCCAGCACGTTCTTCCCGATGATAAAGGAATGAGAGCTGGCCGTGTCGCCCGGCAGGCTGACCCGCAGCCGGTATGTGCCGGCTGTGGTATAAGCGCTGAAGTCCATTGTCCAGAACAGCCAGTGCTTCCATTTATCCACCGGTCCGCTGAAAATAGGTTTACCCTGGTAGACCGTCTTGCCTGTACCCTCTTCGATCAATGCAAAAGAAGGGATCGTCAGAGGGCTCCCGATCAGGATCACCGCCCGCTTGGCTTTATTGTCTTCATACCCTACCTGGTTCGTCAGCACCCGGACAGGTGCCTGGTCCGGGCGGGTAACGGCCCGGGCCGTGGAGACGGATGTTTGTGCCTGCAGCAAGAGCGGCAGGCAGAGGGCGAGCGTGGAAATCGTATTGAATATTCGCATATGATTAAAGGTAATATTATACTTATATTTTTCCTCCTGTCAGGGGATCACCACCGAATACAGGGAATGGTGACCCGTAATGTATAAAGTCTTATCGTCTTTACCGCCGAAACTGATGCCCGTCGGGCGCTCCGGTGTCGGGATGCGGCTGATCAGCTGGCCTTTCGCGTCATATATATATACATCCCCGTCCGAGATGTATACGCGCCCTTTCTTATCGATGGCCGAGGCAAACTCCCCTCTTTCGGCGAAATAGGTCAACCCGGAAAGAGTACCTTCCGGACTCACCTGCAACCGTACGGTACGCTTGTCATATTCATCCGAAATGTAGAGGGGTTTACCAGGGTAGGCGGCGGCCAGGGCCGTGGACCGGGCCAGGTCATAGACGACAGGGATGATGGTGGCTCCGTCCGGCGCGACCCAGCACTCTTTGGCCTTACTGACGATTATCGTATTGAAATCATGATAATCCCTCCAGCGGTGGGCAGGATACAAGGCCTGGTATACTTGTCCGATACTCCCCATCGGGGCCTTCGGCAATAGCCGGATCGTTTCGTCGGGATGATCCGGGTCGATGGAATAGACCCAGGTGGCAAATCCGGAATTTCCCCAGCCACTGAAAGAAGTGCCAGCGGCATCGGGAGGATTGGAGAAGGTTTCCTGCCGGCCATCTACCAGGTAGCCTGCCTTAGGAGTATATTTGAAAACGACCAGCAAATTATCTTTCTGATCACAGGCCAGGGACAAGGGTTCCCAGGGATAATCCGCTATCAGGCTCAGCGAATGGGTGGCAGCCGACCATTTGTAAATTCTTCTCATCCTGGATTCACAGAAATAGATATTGCCCTTGCTGTCGGAGCAGGGGCCCTGGGCGAATTCGAAGCCGGTGGCTAATTGCCGTGGAACGGATGTTACCGTTCCCGGGATAAGCGAAGCCCCGGCGTCCGCGGACACAGTATCTATCCCGGGGATATACAAACGGGCAAACTCCCAGGGACGTACCTCCGTATTCGTGTTGATATCATAAAGGGGTACATCGGTCGTATACTTGATCTGGCTGTAATTATGCACGTTGAGGAACTCAAGTTCCCCGCCGCCCCATTGGCGGATGGAATAAGGATAGGGCTTGTTCACCCGGATGACCCGGAACATATACAGGTTGGCGAATACGAGGTGGCTGCATTCTTCCAGCTCCATCGGCTGACATTCGGAGCTTTCGCGGCTCTCCTCTTCCAGCTGCAAGGCATATATTTTCCAGTTAGCCACCTTATGGAACCGGATCTCATTTCGTACATGGTGTTCGACGGACATGGCATAAATGCGGCCCGGCGTGGAGGTATTGGAAATATAAGTACCCGCCAACGCAAAAGTGCTGGCCGTCCATATATTTTTAAAGATCCCTCCTCCCCCATCGGTGATCCAGAGGCTCCAGTATTGCGTATCCCAAAGATCATTCCCCCCCGTTGCGCTGTTCGCTCCGGGAGCTTTAATCGCGGCTGCTGTCTCTCCTGGTCGAGAAGGCCTTGACATCCCCCCATGCCCTCCAACGAATTTTACATCATTCAGATAGGATTGAGGACCCGCCATCCATTTACAGGCGACGGCCCGGGGATTGCTGGCGCCCGTGGAAAGGCCGATGCCGGTGACGATATTGGTCCCGCCTTTAGGAGCTTCCAGCAAAGGAACGGGCCCGCCGAAACCGCCGAAAGCAGGGGTATTATCCGCCACCTGGAACTGCGTGGCGACGGGATTGAGGCCGATCAGGACCGTGTTGGGTTTCAGCCGGAGGGTCTGGCTGATACGATACCAGCCCTGGGGAATATAGAGGGTGGGATACAGATCGATAGCCTGCTGGATAGCCCTGGTATCATCGGTCTCCCCATCCCCTCTGGCTCCCAGCGATTGCAGGTTCACCCAGGTATTCATAGCCGGAAGAACCGGAATATCTGTAGGGACCGGCGGAGGAAAAGAGGATGCCGGCTGCAAATCGCAGATGGTCCTGTAAGCGGGTTCCGCTGCCGGATTTTCCATTTGTAGCCCATCGGTCAGGCTTTTGACAGTATAAAGAGGTCCGCTACCCAGGATCTCCTGACCGCTGCGCCGATAGCGCACCAGGGTAGGCGTATTGCGACAAACGATATTCCGAAGGTTGACCTGGTTAAACGCGTTGCGCTCATTACTGATCAGGATGGCTGGCCCCGTAATCTTGTCAAACCGGCAATCCTCCATAAACAGCTTCTCATGATAGTTGTCATTAATGTCAATCACCGTAGGAACCTGCCGGACATTCATACGCACAATGGTCAGGCCCGCCTCCTGTGTACGAATGGCCGCCTTGCGCTGTCCTTCGAAATAAGTGTCCACCATCATGAATTGCCAGCCCGGAGAGGGCTTGGTGGTATAGATACCATAATCCCCGCCGAAAAAACGAACATCTTCCATTTCATTCCCCACATCGAATAGTCCGGCCTTACCTTCCCCGATCTCAATGTCCACATGAGCGATGAAACTATGCTGGGCAAAATGAGTGCGAAGCGCTACCGCGCAGGGGTTACCGGCTTCTATCCTGAGATTGATATTCGAAAGAGCGCTGTAAAAAGTGCCAGCTCCCGCATCACGTACAGGCTTGCCGGGTTCGGGCAGGCTGCTGACAAACCAGAACATATAGCTCCCCTGCCCCTTATCTCCCGGTTCGGGAATCTGGAAACCCGGGCTGTTCTTACCCAGTAATATGACAGGGCGGTCCTTCCCATAGCCAATAACCCTTACCGCCTGCGGTATATAAAGGGTCTTACTTATCCGATACTGGCCCGCGGGAATAAAAAGGACCCCAAAATTATAACGGGCTTTTACCTCGTTGATAGCTTGTTGCAGGGATTCCGACATATCTGTCGTTCCATCGGCCTTACCTTGAAATTTATCCGGGGTAAAATAAACAGCATGAGGATCCTCCGGTCGCTGGAGATAAAAAGACCCTCCGCCGGATCTGTCCTGCTTCGTCGGGGGGACTGCCAGGCCGCCAGCATGGATCAGACACATCGTCAAAATAGCACATATGTATTTGGCCACGCTTAGGTTCATTTTTATCAAATCTAACCCCCGATCATAATGGAGTCAATTTTCCCGGCACTACATTACCACTACGACACTAAAAAAATCGGGAAATCGACAATCGCAAAGGAAAACCTGTAAATTTAAAGTACCTGTAGAGGTGATGTAGTGGTTGAAAAATAGCATTTACCTAAACTTTATTGGATTATTGCAGACAATGGCAACAACAGGCAAAACCCGGAAATTCCTGATCGCCACCCATGGCGCTTTCGCAAAAGGAATAAGTTCATCATTGGAACTCATTATCGGTCCCATGGAGAATGTGCACCTGATACAGGCCTATATCGATGAAAATAAGTCCATTGAAGAGGAGTTGACCAGCCTGTTGGGCAATGCCGGAGAAGACGATGAATGGGTGATCTTTTCTGATCTGCTGGGAGGCAGCATCACCAACCAGATATTGCAGGTTGCCCTGCGGGAGAATGTCCACCTGGTGGCAGGATTTAATTTACCGGTACTGCTGGATGTCTTTTTAGCGGATGCGGATAGTCCTGTCTCAGCAGTCATTGAGCAGGCGATCATCAATGCAAGAGAACAACTGGTCTATGTAAACAAACTGATCAATCAAAAAAAGAAGGACGGCTCTGATGATTAAACTAACCCGGATCGACGACAGATTATTACACGGGCAGGTGGCCTTTACCTGGACTCCGTCCCTGGGCATCGATTGCCTGCTGATCGCCAATGACAAAACGGCAAAAGACAGCTTTCTCAAATTGACCTTTGGCCTGGCGAAACCGCCCGGCGCCCAGCTTCAAATTAAATCCCTGGCCGAAACGGTCTCTTTCCTGCAGCAGGAAAAAAGCACGCATCTTAAAATATTGCTCCTGGTCACCTCTATAAAAGATGCGTCTTTTCTATCCGAGGCACTGCCGGAAATTAAGTCCATTAATTTTGGAGGCATCCGGGGCAAAGAAGGATCCCGGCTTATTTCAAAAGCGGTGGCCATAACAGAGGAAGATATTCCCCTTATCAGGGAATTGCTGGGCAAAGGAATAGAACTGGAAGCCAGGCAGGTGCCCACCGACCCCAAACAACTGATTGAAAACCTGATTTAAAAAAACATCCCCTTGCTAGTATCTTCTATTCTGATCGTACTGATTGTCCTGTTTGGCCATTCGGAAGATTTTCTGGGCACCACCCTGCTGAGCAGGCCCCTGGTTTTAGGTCCCCTGGTAGGCCTGGCGCTCCACGATCTCAACCAGGGCATCATTATCGGAGCGACCCTGGAACTGATCTTTATGGGAAATATCAAAGTGGGGGCGGCAATCCCTCCGGATGTGATCACCGGCGGAGTGTTGGGTACGGCCTTTGCCATTCTATCCGGTAAGGGCCCCGGCATCGCCCTGGCGCTGGCAATACCTATTTCCATTTTAGCCGAAATGATCCTGAGCGGGCTCTTTGTTTTCAGGCCCGTCTTTAATAAAAAGTTCCATCAATATGCGGAAGAAGGCAATTACAAAAAATTGCAACGCCTTCATGTGCTATCGGGGTCGCTAAAGCCCCTTTTAATGGCGCTTATCACTTTCCTCGCCTTACAATTAGGCGCTCCGGCAATGAAATCTTTTCTGGACCGGATCCCTTCCTGGGTAAACACAGGGCTGCAGGTGGCCGGGAATATGTTGCCCGCCCTGGGGTTCGCCTTATTAATGAACCTGATGTTCAATAAGAAGGTGGCCCCCTACTTTTTTCTCGGTTTTATGCTGGCGGCCTACCTTAAGCTCCCCGTTATTGCCATCGGCGGGCTGGGTCTGATCATCGCGCTGATCATAACAGGTATGAACCAGCCTCGTGCAGGGGAGACGGAAGACGGAACGGAGATGGAGGAAGAGCCAGTTGCCGGAGAGGAAGTCTCCGAAGGAGAGGCTTCTTTACAGCCCAGGCTATCGAAAAGAGTTATCCGGAGTTTGTTCTTCCGTTCGCTTGCCCTGGAAGCCAATTTCAATTTCGAGACCTGGCAGAATACCGGCTTCGCCTTCGCTATGATACCGGCCCTGAAAAAATTATATCCCACGAAGGACCGGATGTCCCGGGCGCTTAAAAGGCATCTGCAATTCTTTAACACCAGCCCCTACGGTTCGACTTTTATCCTCGGCATAACGGCCGCCATGGAAGAGCAGAATAGCCGGGACGAAGATTTTGATGAAGACTCCATCAACTCCGTTAAACTGGGACTGATGGGTCCCCTGGCAGGTGTGTTCGATTCCTTATTCTGGGGAACGCTGAAAGTCATAGCAGCCGGTGTGGGAACTTCATTGGCCCTCAAAGGAAATATCCTGGGCCCGGTCCTTTTTCTGTTGCTGTTCAACATTCCTCACCTGGCGCTCCGGTATAAGTTGACTTTTACGGGGTATCGCGCGGGAACCCGGTTCCTGCAAAACCTGGCGAAAACGAATGCGATGGATAAGCTGACATCCGGAGCCGCCATCGTAGGATTGATGGTAGTGGGAGCTATGCCTGCCACACTGATGTCCGTTAAAACATCCTTAACCATCGGAAGGGCCGATCACGGGATAGCTGTCCAGGGAATATTAGATCAGATAGTGCCTGCCATTATTCCCCTGGCGCTGACCCTCCTGGTCTATTATTTTATCCAAAAAAATATTAAAACGACTTACCTGCTTTTAGGATTGCTGATGGCAGGTTTTATCGGAAGTATTATTCACTTATTTACATAGTATGAAAGGAATTGGCGTTTCACCCGGTATTTCAATTGGCAGGGCCTGCGTGATCAGGAAAAAAGCAGCCATGCTGACCGGGATTTTATTGCAGGATGAAGCGGCTGTGCTGGCTGACATTTCAGCGTATGACGCCGCCGTCAAAGCCGCCGTTCAGGAGGTCGAGATCCTCATAGACAGGGGAAGGTCATCCCTTCCGCAGGAAAGTCTGGACATCCTGGAGACACAGATCGAGCTTTTAGGCGATCCGCAGATTAGAAGCAATGTAGTCCGGAAGATAACGGACGATAAAAAGAATGTCAATGATGCGTTCATTGAAGTGGTCCGCGATACGGTGCAATTGTTCAAAAACATGCAGGACGACTACCTAAGCGCACGGGCATCCGATATCGAGGATATCGGCGACAGGATCCTGAAACATTTACCTGCATCCGGTGTGTCCGGAGACTCCGGGCAGAGCGGTCAGGAGGGCGGTCAGGTGAATGGTCAGTCGTTCGGGCCCGATACGATCCTCATTGCCGAAGACATCACGCCATCCGATACGATAACGATGGATACGACGCATATTATCGGTTTTGCTACCCGGGCCGGCGGCAAAACATCTCATGCCGCCATCATTGCCAAATCGAGAGGGATACCGGCTGTAGTAGGCTGCGGCGACGACCTTTCCCTGGTGGCTGACCAGGATATGATTATTCTGGATGGCCTGAACGGGTTAGTGTTCGTCAACCCGGACCCTGAAACTATTGCCGGATACCAGCTGAAAAAAGCAGCCTATAGCCAGCAATCCGGTCTGCTGGGGACGCTTGCGGCTATTCCTGCCTGTACGACGGATGGGGTCGTCATTAAACTGCTGGCGAATATAGGGGAGGCCGGTGACCTCGTGCAGGTATTCGATAAAGGAGGAGAAGGGGTAGGCCTCTTACGTACGGAGCTGCTTTTTATGAAGCGGAACTCTTTTCCGACGGAAGAGGAACAATTTGAATTTTATAAAAAAATAGCGCTGGGAGCAGGGACCAAACCTGTCACCGTACGCACCCTCGATATCGGCGGCGATAAACAACTGTCTTATTTTAGATTGCCTGCGGAACAAAATCCTTTTTTGGGCTATCGGGCCATCCGGATCTCCCTGGACAGAGAGGAACTCTTTATTACGCAACTAAAAGCCATTTTAAGGGCCAGCGCCTTCGGAAATTTTAAGATCATGTTTCCTATGATCGGTAATATCCGGGAGCTGAGATTGGCAAAGGCAGCCCTGGCCAAAGCAAAAAGCGAGCTATCAGCGGAGCATCGGGCATTCGATTCAACGATAGCGACCGGCATCATGATCGAAATACCTGCTGCGGCGCTCACAGCAGATCTGCTGGCCGGAGAAGCGGATTTTTTCAGCATCGGAACGAACGACCTTTGTCAGTACACGCTTGCCGTTGACCGGATGAATGAAAGGGTAAAAGACCTTTATGATCCTTTTGATCCGGGTTTGCTGAGACTTATCCGTTTTACCATCGAACAGGGGCTTAAAAATAATATTCCTGTCTCCCTATGCGGGGAGCTGGCTTCCGATCCCCTGGCGACGCTCCTTTTATTGGGAATGGGTCTAACCGAGTTCTCTATGAGCGCCCCCTCTATCCCATTTATAAAGAACATCATTAATAATAATAGTCTGTCAAAAGCAAAAGAAGTAGTTAAAAAAGTGATGGGAATGGATAATTCGCAGGACATCGTCACTTACTTACAGGAGGTCAATCCATGATTACAAAAGACTATACCATTCTCTCTCCCGAAGGGATCCACGCCAGGCCCGCCACAGCGCTGATCAGGCTCACCAAGAAATTCACATCGGTAGTCAGCCTGCAAAAAGGCGATACGGTGATCCGGCTGAACAGCATGCTCAATATCCTCGCGCTGGGGGCAAAAAACGGCGAAACGATATCTGTCATCGTCGAAGGGGAAGATGAGGCCGATGCGGCAACGGCTATCGATGAATTTTTTATGGAACATCTAAAAAATTTATAACTTATCTTCCCATTAAAAAATAACAGATGAAAATAACGATTACCAAAAGTGAAGAGGAATTTAATATAACGGCGGCCTGGCGGATCATCGCACAGATGCTGGAAAAGCCCACTGCGGTCATTGGCCTTTCCACCGGGCAGACTACCATCGATATGCATGCCATCGTATCCCGCATCCATGCCCAATATCCATTCGATGTCTCCCGTATCACTCTTTTTAATGTAGATGAACTGACCAACCTTCCCCGGGAATACGCAGGCAGTTGTTATACGATGATATTGAATCAGATTGCAGGCCCCTTAGGCATCCCGGAAGAAAATTTCATCATGCCTCCTACCCTGTCCGATGATTTCGTAAAAGAGGCTGAATTATTTGAACGGCGTCTGGCCGAACGGGGGGGAGCCGACCTTCAGATGCTGGGCATCGGCGGCAACGGGCATATCGGCATCAATCAGCCGGGAACGCCTTTTGAGAGTGAAACCTGGGTTTCTCCCATGGACCCGGATTTTGAAGCTCGGGTACGCAGGGAGACACAGGTGCCTGCTAATATAGAATTAGGCGGCCTCACCAGGGGCATTAAGAATATCATGTATACGCGTAAGCTCATATTGATCGCCAAAGGAGCGCACAAAGCCGAAATTATTGAGAAGGCTCTATTAGGCCCCGTGACAACGGATATCCCGGCTTCCGTGGTGCAACTGCATCCCAACTGCGAGATCCTGGTAGACAGCGCTGCCGGGGCAAGATTAAAAAAGAGCTGACCACCATGGCGGTCAGCTCTTTTTAGGGGAACTCTTATTCAATCAACATTTTTTTGCTGAGGGTCTTCGTTCCCGTGAAGAATTTTACGATGTACAATCCTTTCGGCAGCGTGCTGAGATCCAGGATCGCCTGCGACTGTATATCCTTTTGGTACAGCATTTTTCCCGTCATATCGAAGATCTGCAGATGACCGGACCGGACATCTCCGGATAAAATTACCCTGTTAAAATTGCTCCACCATTGCGAAATACTAAATTATTGAGCATTTATTTGTTAAATAATTTAGCATTTCCTATATTTACTCCATAAAGCCGTTTCCGGCAAACATAGGCCCTTGATGCACCGGTCGGCGGGGATGCACTAATCAGGATACCGTTATCCATTGAATCTTATCCTACACAGACCGAACCATGGGTTCGGTGGACGACGGATGCAAACAAATTGGCCGGGCAAGTGCCCGGCCAATTTCAATACACGCATAAAACAAACCTTATCATGAAAACAGGGAAACTTAAACGATTGCTGCAGCAGGGAGAAGGTATCGAAGTAGAATTTAAAACCTCCCTATTTGAATTAAATAAAGATGCATTCGAATCCATATGAACAGACGCTTTACTCCGGGTAGAAAATATCGATCGTTATGACGACAGGGATGATATACGAACCTCCCTGATCGAAAGTTATGACCGGCTTATGGCCTTTATTGCCAAACACTTACCTGATAAATTTTACCAGGAGACGGAGCATCGAAGCAGCCTACGCGACAGGCTATTCCGGGAAGTGATCAGCAATCTGCTGATCCATCGTGAATTTACTAATGCTTTTCCTGCTAAGCTCATTATAGAAAAGGATAGAGTACGTACGGAAAACTGGAACCGCCCCCATAGAGGAGGGGTAATAGACCCTTCCGATTTTTCTCCGTCTCCTAAGAATCCGGTAATTGCCCGGTTTTTTAAAGAGATCGGACGGGTGGATGAATTAGGATCAGGCGTCCGAAATACATTTAAATATTGTGGGATCTATACATTGGGTACAAAGCCTGAATTCGTAGAAGGTGATATATTTAAAACCATTATCCCGCTAAAAGCAAAAGAAAGAACAGAATATATTCCGGATATGAGCCTGGACAAATCACAAGTTAGGTTGGGTGATAAGTTGGGTGATAGGTTGGGTGATAGGTTGGGTGATAATGAAAGGAAAATACTCGAAATCCTACAGGAAACTCCTAAGATCAGTATCCCCGAAATAGCTGAAAAAATTGGCATAAGTACCACTGCCGTAGAGAATATTATAACAAAATTGAAAAAAAGGGATCTGATAGAACGGGTTGGTTCTCCCAAAGCAGGGTATTGGAAAGTCGCTGATTCCTCAATAAACCGGGGTAATGGGTTGGGTGATAAGTTGGGTGATAGGTTGGGTGATAATGAAAGGAAAATACTCGAAATCCTGCAGGGAACTCCCAGGATCAGTATCCCGGAATTAGCTGAAAAAATCGGCATAAGCACCACTGCCGTAGAGAATATTATAACAAAAATGAAAAAAAAGGATCTGGTAGAACGGGTTGGCTCTCCCAAAGCAGGATTCTGGAAGACTAAGACTACCAACGCATAACACTGGCAAGCAAAATCCAGGTTTCCGGATAAAACCCATCGGTCGCCCGGTAACAATGCCTGAAATCCAAGAAAAAAAACAAGGCAAATCAGCGTTGGGCTTCATGGAGAAATTTCCATGAAACTCAATGTCAGCAAGGGTTTTTAATCCTGTTTTCTCCTCTTGGCATAATAGAATTAATGTTAAGTTGTTTCTACCGCACTATAAAAGCAGCGTATATTTGTATCAACAAAGAGAGAAAATATCAACCGTTCGATATAAAGATTTTTCATATGGCAAGCAATCGTTAGAGGTGCACTGTTTCTACAGTGGACCTTTTTTCTTTTTAGCCCCTGCCCTCTCTGCCCGGACCTCCTTTAGATGGTCAGGGATCAGGTTGAGATCCCCGCATCTCCCCTAGAATGCCTCCCTTAACTGTACATTGAAAGCATTGGAATGACGGCCGACGCCATAATCAATACGAAGATTGAGCTTTTCCTCCTTGCTAAGCATAAATCGCAGCCCTCCCCCATAAGCGAAATGGAACCCGTCCAGTTCGAAATGGCCCGGGCTGGGACCGACCTCGCCGGTAGAAGCAAAAGCTACCATTCCTATCCTCCAGAATAACAGCCTTCTGTATTCCGCCTGGTAAGCCATCAGGCATTTGTCGGTAAAACGCCCTCCATAATATCCCCGCATCATATCCGATCCCCCCAACTCTTCCAGTTTCCGGAAAGGGGTATTGCCCGAACTGAGGCCGGCGATTCCCTGAAGGGCCAAAACACTCTTTTCAGTGAGATAGAAAAATTTCCGCAAGTCGATGCTAAAAATGGTAAAATTGAAATTACTGCCCATGACCCGGTCGAACCATAGGTATTGCATCTCTGCGAATACACCCTGCGTAGGACTATAGGCGTTATTACGCGTGTCCCAGGATAGGATCGGGCCGATGCCCGAGGTATTTCCCCCATAACGGCCGGTTATATTCTCTTTGTCGAATAGCCCCCCGGGAGTATAAGACACAGCGCCGGTATGTTGGAATTCGTAGGAAATACCTATATATAATTTATGATGAATGCGTTGCAGGAATTGAGGATTGATAAAGAATTGCCGCTGGCTGAAGTTTTCCCCTACATCGTGTGACGTACGATTACCCAATCCCCAGAATTTGTCCGGATAATAGCTATAAGAGGCCTGAAAACGGGCGATCCTGTTCTCCTTTGGGAAGAATAAAGTGGAGCTGAGTACGACGATTAACTGTTTTTTTAGAGTGTACAACGCTAAAAGGTTAACATCCGAAGTGCGGATCGTGGTGTCCTTTTTTCCCGTCTTAAAGAAACGGGCGGCAATACCCCCGAAACCCCAATCCGTCTCCAGGGAACGGACTATAAAAGGGAAAACGAGGAGGTTTTTTGGGGCGGCAGCCTTCATCGTATCCTTTGCGGGTAATTTAATGGCAAAAGGAACGAGGTTTTCGGGTATAGTATCAGACAGGAGATCCTGCTTTGCAATAGTATCAGACAAGAGATCTTGTCTTGCAAAAGAAGAGGCTGATAATGAAAAAAATAACAAAATGAAGAAAAGGGCTCTCATAATAATGGTGTCTTTCAGAATAGCTATAACATAATTGCGCGCGCAAAGATCATTTAAAAAATCATACCCGATCAATTTTTGGAAAGACCATCCCATTCTGGGACAGTACAGGTAGGCCATGCCAAATGTAATTTATTTATAATCAATGCAATAAGAACTGGTATGCCGATTGTCTTATTCTCGACATCACAGCATAACAAAAAATTAATCTTTACTCAAATACTGAAATTATGACTATCGAATTACAAGAATTGCAGACAGGAATTTTGAAGAGTCAGATCATGGAGTTGCAGAGCGCTTTATTCTTTACAGAAAGTTCTTCTTTAGTGAAACTGCCTACGCACGTTGTTTCAGAAACAGAGGTCGATGCAGAAGGACAGATATGGTTTGTCATTCCTAAGCCCGCTCAACATATTGAAGCATTTGATAAAGAGATCCCCGCTAAGCTGGATTATTTCAAGAAAGGAAAAGAGTTTTTTGTAAAAGTAACGGGAACGGCTTTTTTAATAACGGATGCCGCTGAAATGGAAAGTAATACGTCTTTGTCCGCTGAAATGCGTGCGAGGATGAAAAATGATCAGATGATCGCCGTGAAAGTGAAAATCCAGGTTTCGGAATTGATCGATAATACCCCTAAGCCTTCGAAGTCCTGGTTACAGAGCAGCCGGTCCCAGTTGTCCAGCTGGTTCTTCTAAGCAGCCGACCACACATGATAGACATATGACCCTTAGAGCATACTGCGCGTGTTACATATAGGAAGCTGAGTCCGCGACTTTTAGTCGCGGATTTTCAGTTTTGGGGCGGAGGTCATGGGTTTCTCTTTAACCCTACGATGCCGATAAGGATCAATCCCATATAAAGGAACTGGTACCAATTACAGGGCTCCTTAAAAATACCCGTATCCACCAGCTTAACGCCGATCAGGGTCACCCCCATCCACACCGCCAGGGCCGTAGAAGCCGGAATTTGCTTCATAGCCATGGAAAAGAAGAGGATATTGCCCACCCCAAAAAGAACATACCCGGCAAAAGGGGCCAGGATCATCCAATTTTCCTTTTTACTAAAAATACCCGGCCAATAAATCGCCTTTATCTTCTTTACATCCATGAACTTCAGGGAGAAAGTCCAGGCGATTTCCAGCAGAGAGGCAACCAGCAGATACATCCAGGCCATAGATTATCGTTTTACTTTTCAACAAAGGCGTTCTTACCCTCCAAAACGAGATTGGCATTCTTCGCATCGGATTGCTCATTCCCGGCACCAGGCTTTGACTTTCCATCCTCTTTTTTCCAGGGGACCACAGCCCTCATGATACCCTGTAATCCCTGCAGGATCTTTGACCGGGAAGAATGATAGCTCTTAAATAAAGGATATTTGTTCACCAGCTTGTTTTCATCCATTCTTTTTAGGGCGAACAGGTGTTGAAGGAAATAATCCTTCGGATAGTCATAGTACAGCCCAAATTCTCCGGGTTTTTCCCGGGGTAAATAGGCCGTTCCGAACAACCAATCCCATATAGCGAATTTGGTGGAGAAATTGGCATAAAACACCCTCCGGTCATTTGCATGATGCCATTGATGCATTTCCGGACCGTTGATGAAGTATTGTAATTTACCGGACCGGACGTCGATATTGGAATGAATATACATGCCCCAGACGGCATCCAGCAGCGCCTTTATAGGAACGACCAGGGGATTGGCGCCCAAAAGAATGATCGGGGCGAACTCCACCGTTTGATTGATCAGGATCTCCAGGCTATGAGAGCGGGTGCCCGCCAGCCAATCGACCTCCTTATTGGAATGATGGGCTTCATGCGTACGCCACAGGATCTTAGAATTATGCTGCCACCGGTGAAACCAGTAAATATAAAAATCATGCACCACGAGGAAGAATAATACCTGCACCGCAAGGGGCCAGGAACTCACCAGGTGTAAGGAAGATAAATGCCAGGCCTTGTCGGCAGGAAGAATGATATAGTCGAAGATAAAGATCTTGAGAAAATAACTCTGAATGAGGGTATACCATACCAGGTCCACCCAGAACCCATCCCGGAACAGGGGCAAACCTTTGGTATATGGAAATTTCCTTTCCAGCCAGATAAAAACACCCACACTGAGCAACAGGATGCCCGTTGTATAATAAACGATCGTTTGCATCATTAAAATTAAAAAGACATTATGGCCCGAAGTAACCAGGGTCTAAATAGTGGCCGTTGCGCTATGCGCTCTTCTAAGTCTCTTCATCGCTCCCATCTCGCTCTCATATACCCGCTTGATGCCATCACCCAGGGCCAGCTCGACATCCCGGATATCCCGCACCAGCTTCTGCATCCCCTGAGGCTCGACAGAGGCCGCATGATCCGATCCCCACATCGCCCGGTCCAGCGTAAAATGCCTTTCGACAAAGCTGGCGCCCAGCGCTACCGCAGCCACCGTGGTAGCCAGTCCCGTCTCATGACCGGAATAGCCGACAGGAGTATCCGGGTACATTTCCCTCAGGGTCTCTACCATCCGGAGGTTCAACTCCTGCGGCGGACAAGGATAGGCAGAGGTAGAATGTGCGATCATGAGATTATCCGTCCCGAATTTGTCAACAGCATCCCGGATCTCATCCATCGTCGACATCCCCGTCGATAAAATATAGGGTCTGCCGGTCTGTCGTACTTTGGCGATCAGGGGATGATCCGTCAGAGAAGCCGAAGCGAATTTATAAACGCCGGGATTAAATTGCTCCATAAAATCAACCGCCACTTCATCCCAGCAGGAAACGAACCAATCGATCCCTTTTTCCCGGCAATATTCATCGATAACGGTATATTCATCAAATCCCAATTCGACCATATGCCGGTAATTGATATAAGTCATCCTTCCCCAGGGAGTATCCCGTTCCAGATGCCATTGATCTTTCGGCGTGCATAACTCGGGAGTCCGTTTCTGGAACTTCACTGCATCGCAGCCTGCAATGACGGCCTCATCGATTAGTTTTTTGGCGATATCCAGGGAACCATTATGATTGATCCCTATTTCAGCAATGATATAGACAGGCTGCGCCTCTCCGATACTTCTTTGATTGCTGACACGAAATGTTTTCATACGTTAACAATTTTTAGATTGATAGATGAATATTGGTTAGCCGATTATTTCAAGATCTCCATTTGATTAGCCATTCTGCGAACTCCCGGAAAGCGCCATACCCTCCTTTATTCTCACATACATAATTCACTATACAGCACACCGATTCCATCGCATCGGCCGGGCAGGCGCTGAGCCCTGCTTTTTCCAGCACTTCAAGGTCATTGACATCATCTCCGATATAGGCGATCTCCGACCACTGCAGTTGCGTACGTTCCAGGATCTCCGACAATTTTCCCAGTTTATCCTTCACGCCCAGGTGCAATTCCTCGATCCCCAGCTTCTCTGCCCGGCGGGCTACCGATGGAGATCGTTCTCCCGTAATGATACCCGTTTCGACGCCGCACAATTTCCTCAACCGCTCTACCCCCATCCCATCCCGGATAGAAAATCGCTTCATCACTTCCCCGGCCTCCGAATAATACACGCCGTTATCTGTCAGCACACCGTCCACATCCGTTAGCAATAGCTTTATCTCCGCTGCCTTTTCCTTAAACCGATTGTCGTTCATTCCCTACGATTATAGTTTTTCAAACACTGTGGGCACAGCCCAGTTGCCCTAAATAGCCGTCCAGCCCCCGTCTACCACAAGATTAGCCCCTGTCATATAGGCCGATGCATCACTGGCGAGGAAGACGATCGCCCCCCTGTAATCAGTGGGAGCGGCCATTCTACCCAATAAGGTCTTGCCCGCATAATTTTTCTTAAAGAAGGGGTCCTGGTTGTTTTCCACCCCCCCGGGAGAGAGCGCGTTGACCCGCACGCCCTTATGTCCCCAATAAGAAGCCAGGAATTTTGTAAACCCGATGACGGCGGACTTGGTGACCGGGTAAGAGGGCGATTTATAAAAAGTCTGCTCCCCCGCCTCATTCCGGTAAATACCCTGGTCCGGCGCCACGATGCCATAAGTAGAGGCAATATTGATAATGCTGCCTCCTCCCTGTTCCGCCATGACCCCTCCCAATACCTGGGAGCAAAGAAAAACCCCGCTTACATTCACCTTCCAGGACTTGTCCCACATCTCCAGGGGATAATGTTCGAACATAGATTGCTTGCCTGCCAGCAAAGGGTTCTCGAACATATCGTTGATAGCCGCATTATTTACCAATACATCGATCCGGCCATATTTGTTCAGTATCCGCTGCCTGGCGTCCTGTAGTGATTCCCGGCTCGTTACATCCAATCCCAGCGCCAGGTGGCCCTCGCCCAGCCGTTCAGCCAATTGTCCGCAAAGCCCTTCGTCCAGGTCGGCCACTACCACCTGAGCGCCCGCCTGCGCCAGGGCCTCACAATGCTGCGTTCCCAGTAAGCCACAAGCCCCTGTAACGATGGCTGTTTTATTTTCTAACGAAAAGAGATCCATTTTTTACGCTTTTACTACCGGCTTCATATTGAAATTGCTCACTTTCCGGAAGACTGGTTCCACAGGCGCTCCCCTAAGGCGTGAAGCTACTTCCTGCCGGGATACTGCCTCTTTCAACAAGCCCAGCACCTCCCGGTAAGCCCGCAAAGTGTATTCAATATCTTCATCCGTATGACTAAAGCTCATATTGTGAAAGCCCGACCAGAGGATGCCCCGCTTGATCAGCTCCTGCTGAACAAAAGATTTCAGCTCCAGGGGATTGCCGGCAGAAGCATCAAAGCTTACCAGGGACCGGCAGTCGTACCCTGTACAACGGGTATAGTGGGTTATTCCCAGCTCTTCGGCGAGGGCATTATACCCATCCTTTAATTTTTTCCCTTTTTCCGCGAGATATACGGGCACTTTCTTATCAATCATCTCCTGTATGGTAGCAACAGCCGCTGCCAGCGACAAAGCTTCTCCGCCAAAAGTGGTGAAGAAGAAGACGTCCTCCTTAAAAAGATTCATAATATCCTTTCTTCCTGTCAGCAGGGAAATGGGCATCCCGTTGGCAAAGGCTTTCGAATAACAGGCCAGGTCCGGAGTAACTCCGAAATATTCCTGGGCGCCTCCTACGGCAATGCGGAAGCCTGTCCACATTTCATCGAAGATGAGTAAGGTTCCATTCGCCTCACAAAGCTTCTTCAATTCCTGCAAAAAATTATTCTTAGGCGCCTCAAACACAAAAGGCTCCAGGATCACGCAAGCGACATCCTCATCCAATCCATTCTTAACGGATTCGAGATCGTTATACTCAAAAGTCGCACTCAGATCCTTTACTGCCTCGGGTATGCCACTATTGCGGCTGGTAACGGAGATATACCAGTCATGCCATCCATGATATCCGCAGCACAGTATTTTTTTCCGGCCGGTGTACGCGCGGGCAACCCGTATGGCAGCGCTGGTGACATCTGCCCCCGTCTTACTGATACGGACAGACTCCGCATTCGGGATCACCCGGTGGACCAGTTCCGCCAGCTCAACTTCCAGCTCATGCATCATGGAGAAGGTGATACCATCCTTCAACTGGGCAATGATGGCTTCATCCACTTTTGGATAGGCATATCCCAGGGACAAAGGTCCGATAGCCATATTATAATCTAAATATTCATTTCCGTCCACATCCCATACATGCGAACCCTTCCCTCTTTTCAGATATTTCGGGGCCACCCCGTTCACATATTGGCCGGGCCCTTTGGCAAGGGTCTGCGTGACGGGGGTCATAATAGGTAAAGCTCTCTCATACAATTTATTAGACTCCGTTATGTCCGGGTAATTTTCGTTAAAAGCAACTTTATTAGGCATATATAAGCGTTGAATTTTGAATAAAATCAGATTTCCGTCATCTGCATTTCCTGCAGGACCTTTCCGGCGATCTTCTCCGCGGTGAACCCTTCCGTCTCCAGCACATCATTCAGCAGACCAGGTTTAAACCAACGTTCTTTCAATGCCAGGGGCAGCACCGTCGCCGTCAACCGGCGCTTCAATAAGGTCTCCGCTACAATGGAATACAATCCCCCCGTTAATAAATGATCTTCGATCGTCACCAGCATCCTGGAATGTTGCGCACAGCGAATAAGCGTATCCTCATCCACCGGCTTCAGGGACCGCATATTGACAAGCCCGACCGATAATCCTTCCTTTTCCAGCAGGGCCGCCGCCTGTAAGGCGTTATCGAACAAAAAGCCATATACCAGCAGCGTCACATCTGCTCCCTCCCGGATAATCTCCGCCTTGCCTCTCTCAAAAGGGGCATGCGTATAACTTCCTTTTTTAGGATTGACCCGCACATAGGATGGCGCCTCCGATGACCAGACGGCAGGCAATATCCTGACCAGGTCGTCTTCGTCTGCCGGACAATACACTTCCATTCCCGGAATGCCGCGCATAATGGCGACATCTTCTATAGATTGATGGGTGGGGCCGTTGCCGTCTGATAAGAAGCCGGGAATATACCCGCTTAGTTTAACGGGCAAATGGGCTATGCCGACATCCGTCCGGATAAATTCAAAAGCCCGCATGGTGAGAAAAGGGGCCAGCGCATGTACGATGGGAATACGTCCCCGCAGGGCCAGGCCTGCCGCCATGCCCACCAGGGTCTGTTCCGTGATGCCTGTATCGATGAAGCGGGCGCCTAATGCTGCCGGCACATTACGTACCAGCGCCCTGTTCTCTGCTGTCATGACGACGTAGCGTTCGTCCGCCAGCGCCGTCTCTATCAATAACTCTTCGTATGTCATAGGTTCCCGTGTTAACTTCTGGTAAGATTTCCGATATTAACGTACTACTAAAGTTTCTGATTCGAGGGAAGCGGGTATGTTGCCGTGTAATTCCTCCAGCAATGCCGATACCTCCTTATCCGAAAAAGCACAGAACCAGCGGTCGGCCCTTGCTTCAATACTGGGGAGTCCCTTTCCCCTCACCGTATCGGCAATAATTACGTTCACTTTATCTCCGCCAACCGGTAATTCCCCGAATGCCTCCTGCAATTGCGTAAAATCATGACCGTCGATCCGCCGGACCCGGCATCCGAATGCCCGGAACTTATCCGCTAAAGGTTCGAGGGGCACCAGGTCTTCTGTCCGGATGTTTGCCTGGAACTGGTTGCGATCGACCACCAGGGTCAGGTTACCCAGCTTATAGGCATTGGCCACCAATATCGTTTCCCATACGCTGCCTTCATTCAATTCCCCATCCCCGGTGATCACCACTACCCGGTTGTCCAGCCCTTTCAGCTGACAATCCAGGGCCACGCCTGCCGCTACGGCCGGAAGATGTCCCAGGGAGCCGGAATGGAATTCAACCCCCGGAATAGCCCTGTTGGGATGCCAGTAGATGGAATCAGCAGTGGATAAATGATTTTTGAGCCTGTCCGCATCCAGCAAGCCCATCTCCACGAAAGTCCCGTACAGGGCGGGGACATCGTGTCCCTTGGACAAAAAAAGAAAATCCCGTTGCGGATCTCCCGGATGCACCCCGGAAAGCCCATTAGGCAGTCCGCCGGCATTTCCACCTTGTCCCGGCCTGATAACATCGGCGTAGAGATACACCATGAGCTCAACACAGGACAAGGAGGCCCCGATAAAACAGCCACCTCCGGCAGACAGCCGTATAATATGTTCTCTTACCCGAAGGGCCCTCGATTGCAGGGACGCTAATTTAGTTTCTGTCATAATAGTTTGGTTTGTGCCGAAGAGACTGTCTTCAATTCATCCAGGTGATTACGATACCAATTTACTCCGGCCAGTGGCCGGTTGATCGCATAAATATCCGGACGTCTTTCCAGCAGGGAAAGGATGTCGCTGACACTGAACAGAGGATCAGCAGGGTACAATTCCTCAAATACTGCCCGGATAAATTGATAATCTTCCAGGTAGTCTATTGTAAACCGATGCGTCATGGAGTAATCGACTCCCCCTTCCATCACCACATTGCCGATCCGGAATTGATCCGGCCGTTCCCAGATATAAGGAGTGGTATGCTCCCGTTCGAGCGGAAGTCTGGCATAACGCCAGGCTTCTTCCAAAGCCCGGAAGCTCATGATTTCCACGTCATTTCCGTCCGGGTAGGTAGCGGGATGCAAATTGCTGACATAATCATATTGATCCGCCTGTTCCAGGTAATAGCCGATCGTCTTATCAATAACAGCAGGATCGATCAGGGGACAATCACTGGGTATTTTTATCACCGTATCTCCCTGGTATTGGCAAGCCGCCTGGTAATGCCGGTCGAGAAGATCATCCGCATCTCCCCGAAAACATTCCAGTCCTTCCTGTAAACAGGTATCAGCGATCAGATCATCAGCTGCTGACAGGGTAGTAGCTACGACTACCTTTCCGCAGAGAGTGGCTGCCTGTACCCGTTCTACCTGGCGTATAAAGAGAGGTTTGCCTTCCAGAGGCATAAATACCTTGTCCGGTAGACGGGAAGATCCTCTTCTAGTTTGAATAACGGTAATGATCTTTCGTTCTTTCTCGTTCATTTACAGGTATTGTAGTTCTGCTGATCTGCATTTTTTTATGAAATTCGTCCCGCGTCCCCTTGAATTCTATATAGCGCCTGCATACATCTGCAATAAGAGCGGCCGAATTCCCGCCATTCTGAACAGGGGCAAGTTTCTTCAGCTTTTCCACATCGAAATAAGAGTGTACTTTTTTACCCAAGGCAATACCGATATATACCACAGTGGAATATTGGGTGATCAGCTCATCGCAATTGGCAATCATTTCCTCTGTATTCCCTTCCGTATAGATCAGGGCGTCGGAAGGCGCGAAAGACCTGATCTCGCTAATGGCCCGGTCCTTTTGCTCATTAGGGTGCAATTTGAAGAGCAATTGCCTGCCCCTCGCTATTTTAACACAATCAGCGATAAATTTCTCCCGGTCGTCCTTTTTAAAGGTCTCGCGGATATCCGAAGTAGCTACCATCACATATCCATAATGTGGGAAATTATTCTGGATGAGAGCAGCCGCATGATCATAGTTAGGAATACCCGTCACGATGATCCGGGAAGCCTCCGTGCCCATCCGGCTGAATTGCTCCTTATACCCCTGTGAAGCGGCGCAATAGATATCACATATATTACTGCATCCGTTAAAAGCCGTGTTCATGGCCATATAGCCAGGAAGGTGGAGCTTATGGGTGAACAGCCCCCAGTTCGTGATCGGGTCTGTCATTCCTTCCTGCACCCAAACCGTCTTTATTTTCCTAAGCTCTTTCGTCACCAGGAGGTCTGTGCACACTATGGCCATATCATAATTATTATTATATATAGACCGCGCATAATCATTTCGTAAGTGGTGTTTGTCCAGGTAGGCCTCTCCCTTTTTTTTGAACTCGCCGGCAAAAATAGTGTTATCCAGCAGCCCACTTTTCACCGCCAGACGGACCACGGGATGTTTACTATATATCTGACTGAAATAACAATCGTATTCCGGAAGCCGGGATGCGATCTGGTGCATCTGGGTAGTTTGGTTAGGAGAACCAATTACGAAGAGTATTTTCTTTTTACGATAATACATGGTGTCTGTCAACATACAACTCGCTTAAAAGTTCTACCAGCGATCTCTCTTTAGTAAAATTAAGAAGCTTACTTTATTTCCGTACTTAAATCGCAAATTTCTCTGTAATTTGTAATAGTTTTAAGAAATATAGAAAGATTACAATAAATTAATATTAACACCCCGATTCCCATTTCGGGATGACAAGGGATTTTATTTTTTAAATTTACCCCTCCCCGTTATATTTTAAGGTTACTCAGTGACCACGATCACTCAGCTGTCGCTCGTTACCTGGTCAAATAAGGCTGGATAACTTTCTGCCAGATAGCATATCCTTTTGGGTTCATGTGCAGTTTATCGTCAAGGAATAAATCGTCTACAGGATGGCCTTCTGCATTGAGCATCGGGTGATATACATCGGCAAAAGCACTATGGCTTTGATTATGAAGGAAATCTCCGATCAATCGGTTGGCCTGCTCCATGCGGGGCATCAGCTTTTCCCGGCTGGGACTGGGCTTGATGGAAACATACAGGATATCCACGGTCTTCATCCGGGACCGGATCACGTTATATAATTGCAGAAAACGGGTATAGACCACCTGCGCGGTTACCGTATCGGAGGATGCCAGATCATTGTCGCCGCAATAAATAACGATCTGCCGGGGCTGGTAAGGGAAAATGATATCCCCGGTATAACGCATCAGGTCCGGAAAAGCAGAGCCGCCAAACCCCCTGTTGATAATCGGATATCCCGGGAAATATTCCTGCACATTTGTCCATTTCCGGAAAGACGAGCTTCCCACAAAAAGGATGGCCCCTTTCTGCGGAGGCTGCATACTATCCTGTTTCTTAAAAGCCGTTATCTCTTCCTGGAAAGGAGCCTGTGCAAATAAATGAGAAACAACGGATAGCCCAAGGCACAAAAAGAGGAGAAATCTTTGCATAAACCAAAATTAAAGGAAACGAGCGACCCGCCCATCGCCCCGGGTAAATTATTGTAGCTTTGAGGGACAATATATATGCTAAGCGCGATCGTCCTCGCCGCAGGATCCTCCCGGCGAATGGAGAATAAAAACAAATTGCTGCTTCCTTATAAAGGAAAGACCGTGTTGGCCCATACGATCGGGAATATATTGTCGGCCGGGATCGGAGAAGTCATCGTCGTTACAGGATTTGAAGCAGAAAAAGTGCAGGAAAGCATCCGGCATCTGTCCGTAAGGTTCGTCCATAACCCGCAGCATGAAACCGGGATGACCGGCTCGATACAGGCAGGAGTCAGGGCAGCCACCGGGAATGGATATATGATCTGTCTCTCTGATATGGTCCTGATCACCCCTGAAGAATATAGGCTGCTGGCAGCGGCCTTCGAATACCGGCGCCCGGAGGATCCAGGCTGTATTTGCCTGCCCGAATACCAGGGAGAAAAAGGCAATCCCGTCATCTTCTCCTCTTTTTACCGGGAAGCCCTTTTACAACACCCCGAAAAAGAAGGATGTAAGGGCATTGTCCGGTCGCACCCGGAACACCAGTACCGGGTAAGCATGCCCTCAGGGAATATATTGATAGACATGGATGAGCCGGGGCAATACGAGTCCTTACTCTAAGAATTTATCCTTCAACTGCTTTATTTTCACCACATCCAGTCCGAGCGGTCCCCGGAGGAAATTATCGATGGACCCATATTGCTCCCTGATCGTGTTGAAAGTCGCCTCCAGGTACTCTCTTTTCGCTCCCAGCAATTCCCTGGCGACAGGTTCGCTGATATGCATGCCCTGCATCATGGGAGGCAGCATTTTTTCATTCTCCGCGCTCCGGTAATAATTGGTCGCGGTATAATCATTCAGGATGGTCTCATAGGGGACACCCAGTGTATACAGCAGCAAGGCGGCCCCGATACCCGTCCTGTCCTTTCCCGCCGTGCAATGGAACAGCAAGGCCTGGTCATCGGGAAGTTCCAGCAGCTGGGTAAAAAAAGGCTTATAGCGATCCGCCAGGAATTCCGTTTTGATATAGTAAGCCCTCATCATACTATCCCCTTGCGGCTCCGTCTTAATGGTAGCCATCGCCTTCATCCAATCGCCCAGGGCATTATCGCTGCCGGCGGGGCATAAGATATATTTCGTGCCGGGGTTCAGGCGGTCAGGCGCCTGTTTGGATTCCTGTACGCCCCGCAAATCCACCACGGAAGTGATATGCCTGCCTCTCAACACGGTCAGGTCACTATCGGTCAGCTTGCTGATATCTGCGCTGCGATAGATCCTGTTCCAGCGTACATGATGGCCACCTGCCACTGCATAGCCACCCAGGTCGCGAAAATTGATACCCCCCTGGAGCTTCACCTGCCGCTGGCTGCTGTCGGCGACCTGTGCATGGCCGGCGATCGCGAATGGAAGGAAAGAAAGGAAAATGAATAATTGCTTCATCGATTGATTTTTTTAAAAAAGCCCCGCAAGATCCTGTACGGGACCTCACGGGGTGTGTTTTTAGTTGTAAAAGGCCGTTGAGAAATTTACTTTGTCAGCCAGGTATCCTTCGTCAGGTCATCCGTCCCGCTGAATTGGGACTGGAGGGCCTTCGTATAGTTGGCGTTATTGAAAAGGTTCTCATCATTGGGATATTGCCAACGGCGGGGAATCAGGCCGGAAGGTGTTCCAATGGCCGATGTTCCCTGGGCAAAAGCCGGTACGCCCGTACGGCGCCAGTTATAGAAAGCCTCCCAGCCGGAATTATTGAAGAAAGCCACATATTTCTGGGTAAGGATCTGGTTGAGACCGGTAGCGTTGTCACCTGCATAAGCGACATTAGTCAGGAAAGTATTGATATCGATATTTACAGTGCCCAGCGACGTGCCGCCGCCATCTCCTACTGTAAAGCTTTGCCCCTGGCTCAGGCCGAACCAGGCCAAAGAAGCTTTGATGCCATTGGTATACCAGGTGGTGGTATTGCCGGTAGTCCATCCGCGGTTGATACCCTCTGCGATATTGAAGCATAGTTCCGGGTAGCCGAGGATGATATAAGGTTCCGCGTTGGCGCCGGCGTTGGAGGAGTAATAACGCAGGTAATTGCCAAAGGAATATTTACCCGCATTCGAGCTGTCATTGATGGTCGTGATCGGGGTCGTGATATCGGCTCCCACATAAGCGGTAAAATCGCTGATGGTCTTGCCCTGCTTAAGCGAGCGGGGGGCGGGAGTAGCAGCGATAAAGGTACGGGGATCCTGTGTGGCCGTGGTGATGTTCAGCAAGGTGCTGCACATATTCGCATAAGTATTGTAAGGTCCATTTCCTCTGGCAAAGATCGGGTAGGGATTATACGCGGCATTGTAATGAAATACCATATTATCCCCATTACCGGTCATGATGGGATAGGTAGTCGGATTGTTGACGATCGTTGCAAACTGCTGCTTGATATTGAGGTCGGCATTATCATCGGCCCTTTTGCTCAGGCTGATCAGGACACGCAATTTATAGGTATTGATGACTTTCTGCCATTGCAGGTTAGTCAGTCCGAAAATATCGCCCTGCGCATCCAAAAGAGATCCGGCTGGGTGAGCAGCAGAAATGGCGCCGGCCATGATCGTATTAGCGCTATCCAGTAAGCTCAAAGCCAGTTTATATACATCGTGCTGGGAATCGTAAGCAGGGGTCAGATTGCTGGCGTCCCCGGCCTGGGAAGCGGGTATATCCCCTACCCTTTGCGTAAGCCACACGAAACTATAGGCCCGGAAGAATTTGGACAAGGCTGTATAGCGATTGGGGGTAGTACCATATTGCTTCAGATTCTGCTCATCCATTTTGCTGGCATACCTTAACATATCATAGGCTGTCGCGGAAGAGGACCAGTTGTAGAGATTGACGCCCCGGTAATACTGGTAATTGGAGACATAATACTGACCCCATAAAACGGGCAGGTCCCAGGGGGTTTCATTGACCGCACCCGGCCTTCCATCCACCACACCGCCGCCGGCATAGAAACTATAGGTAATATGGTTGAGAAGCAGGGAAACCGGCACGGTCGAGGTTTCGCTGGAGGCATTCGGATTGGATAGCAGGTCGCCTTTCTGGCAGCCTGTGGCGACCACAACCAGGGCTGTGATCACTGTTATATATTGGAATAATTTCTTTTTCATGTTCTTATTTATAATCTTTTAGAATTAGACTTTTAGAATCCGAGATTCAGGTTGATCCCATACCGGCGGGCTGTTGCGCTCTGCAGGTCCGGGTTATTGCCCTGGATGCTCTTGTCGTAGTTATTATAACCGGCCGCGTACTGGTCGATATCGAAGTCTTTGCTTTTCGCGAAATACAGCAGGTTGCGACCGATCAGGGAAACCGAAGCGGTCTTGAAGAACTTGCCGTTACCCGGGCGGAAATTGTAAGTGATATTTACTTCCCTGAGCTTGACGAAGGTCCGGTCGATCATATAATATTCATCGAAATTGCCTCCGATCCCGCTGGACAGGTAGTTCTGCACGGTAGTAGCCTTAGCATTCTGCGCGAAAGTAAGGTCTTTGAGGTTATCGATCTGTCCATTGGTATAATGGGGCGTACCGGCGGTGATGATCACGCCTTGTCCCACATAAGCCGGTGTCGGAGCTACAGACCCTCCGGCGGTGCTCTGCCATTCCTTCAGCCTGGCTGCACCGAAGTCTCCGGAAGCGCTGGCCAAAGACGTACCACCATTATTGCCCTGGTACAAGACCCTGTTATAGATCTTGCCGCCTACGCGACCATCGAACTGGAAGCTGAAGCTGAAATTCTTATAGGAGAATTTGTTGTTGATACCGAATACGTAGTCGGGATTCAGATGGCCGATAAAGCCATGATTGCTGTTGTCGGACAAAGAGGGCGCCTGGACCGGCACGCCTCCGGCGTGTACGATATTGCCGGATCCGTCACGAACGAATTTCGTGCTGTAATAGTTATCCAGTCTCTCCCCGATCGTATAGGTGTGACCATTGATCGGGAGGCCCGTTTCACCACCAAAGATGGATTTGAGTGTCTCTTTATAGGTAGACCAGTTAGCCGCGATATCCCAGGAAAAACCGTTGGGGTTCCTGATAGGAGAGCCGGTCAGCGAAACTTCCCAACCTTTCTTCGAGGTAGTGATGCCATTGACGATATGACCGGTAGAGCCAGTGGAAGAAGGCAGGCCTAAACTATAGATATTCGGGCCATTCTCCGTGTCGAAATAGGTAAGGTCCAGGCCCAGCCTGTTTTTGAGGAACCGCAGGTCCAGGCCTGCTTCATAAGACTTCACGTCATAGGGTTTCAGATTATTCAGCGCCAGCGTGCTGGAATAGTTCACCGAAGACTGCCCGTTATAATAGGTCGCATAGGAATAGCTGTTCTGATTCTGATAAGTGGGACCGTCATAAGAGGTAACATCCTCCGTGCTATAGCCCAGCAGAGCGCCTGTACTGCTACCCGTTACGGATGAATAAGCCGTTCCGATACTGGAAGCAGTCAGCCCTCCTTTCACATCTGCAAAGGAAGCCCTCAGCTTCAGGAAAGAAATGGCAGACGGCAGGTTCGTGTAATCCGATATGACGGTGCTGGCGGATACGGAAGGATAGAAAAAGGTATTTTGTCCCTTGGGTAAGGTGGATAAGTTGTCTACCCTGCCGGTGGCAGATACCGTGAAGAAATTCTTATACCCCAGGTCCAGGCTGTAATAGCCGCTGTAGACCTGCATGCGGGAACCCCAGTTATAGTTCAGCACCGGGTTGATGGAATTGGAAAGGGAATATAACTTCGGGATAGCCAGGTCCTTGGTGGAGCCCCAGGTGGAACGGTATTGGTAGGAACGTTCGCTGGCGCCCAGGTTAGCCGAAAGATTCCAGCTGCCCAGCTTCTTATTATAGCTGGCCAGGAAATCCGTATTGTTCTCCAGCAGGTTACGATGATCCTCGCGATAATCCCCGTACCAGCCAAAATAATACCAGCTCAGGTAGGTATTGAGGTTGGCGGAAGGAGGCACTTTCTCCGTTCTAAGCTGATCCCAGGTCGTGACCTGGCTGCGGATGCTGAGGTTCAGGTCGTCGGATACCTTATAGCTCAACTTAAGATAAGCATAAATATCGGTCTTGTTATGGCTGCGTAACCATTCCTTGGCCATAAACCAGGCGCTGTTCTCACGGCCATATTCCGGAGCGTACTGGGTCAGGTTGGCTACACCCTGTGGTCCTTTGTAAATATTCTTGAGGTCATTGATATCGTAATCGGAAGAGCCGTATACCTTGAACATGTATACATAGCTGTTCGGGCCGTAAGAGGCGTCGGGAATATTCGGTGAATACTGGATATTCAGGTTCACATTGCCTTCCAAACGCAGGGCAGGCGTAAAGTTATAGCCTGAATTGATGTTGAAATTATCAACGTTCAAACGGGTATTCGGAGCCATCCCTTTTTGGTAGCTATGGGAATAGGACATCCGGATATCCGAATTGGTTCCGGAAGAAGAGGCGGATATATTCGTGGTATTGAGGACACCGGCTTCCATGAAATTGTGAAAATTATTCTTTCCGCGGGCGGTCCAGGGGGTGGCCGTCCGGACGCCGGTTACGGGATCATAAGGGCTGTCATATTGTTTGATCGCCTGTCCCTCGAAGCGGGGACCGTATTCCTGCAAACGCTGTGAATTGTCGTAGAGTACATCTACACCGCCAAAAGTTCCGTTGCCATTCGTTCCAGGCGCGCCGTAAGTATAAGACCCTTTTTTAGCGTATTGGTAGAGGAACCCGGTGCCGCGTCCATATTCTGTCTGGCTTTTGGGCTCCGTCACAAATCCTTTCTCCAGCATGGTGCTGTTGTTAAAGTCTATCTGCCAGCCTTTCTTTTCGCGCGAACCTTTGCGCGTAGTGATAATAATAGCGCCGTTCTGACCTCTGAAACCGTAGAGCGCCGCGGCATTAGGTCCTTTTAAGATGGAATAGGATTCGATGTCGTCGGGGCTGATATTCCAGGTGTCGGAATTGATCGGCACCCCGTCGACGACATACAGCACATCGGTGTTCCCTCTCAATACGACCTGCGGACGGGTCAGCATTTCCGCATTGGCCCCTACGGAGAGACCAGCTACCTTGCCTTCCAGTCCCTGGATCGGGTTAACGTCCCGGGCCTTGGTAAGATCGCTTCCCTTCACTTCCTGCATCGCATATCCTATTTTTTTCACTTCTTTTTTGATGCCCAGTGCCGTGACGACCACTTCATCCAGCTGTTTGTTGCTGGAAACCAGGGTGATATTGAGGCGGGATTCGGTCCCTGCCGCGGTCTGCTGGGTAGTATATCCTACAAAAGAAAAAACAAGCTGTGCATCGGAGCTTGTCAGTTTGATCGCATAATTGCCTGTCGCATCGGTTGTGGTAAAATGGCTGGTACCTTTCTCCTGAACGGTGACGCCGGCTATACCTGTTCCATCGGTGGAGACAACTTTACCCACCAATGTTCGTTCCTGGGCATAACTAAAAGACGTCATCAGGACCATCAGAAATGGTATGATCCAGCATAATTTAGCAGTTAATTTCATTTTTTTTCGATATTTAGGCCGCAAAAAACAGTTTTTTTACAGTATTCACCTTAACATCGTATTAACAAATAGTTAGGTAACACTTTGTTAATATTCTAGTAATAATTTAATCACATTTTAATATCGAAACGATCATATACCATTTGGAAACTTTAGCAGTTCGAGGCTGACCGGCTGAAGTCATGCCCCGTTTTCTCTACCTTTACAGGATTGAGCACTGCCGATCCCATAAAATTGTCCGAACTAGCTTCCAGAGTAAATGCCGTTATCAGAAATGCATTTCAGGCAGTTTCTTTTTGGGTGGTAGCGGATGTCACCAACCACACGCATAAGCAAAATTCCAATTATCACTATTTTGAGCTGGTCGAAAAGGATACCGACACGAATACCATCCTGGCAAAATTCGCTGCGAAAGCCTGGGGAGCGGGGTCCAGGGAGCTGGAAACCTTTGAAAGGATCACCGGCCGGAGATTCAGCGATAATATCCAGGTCCTGGTCAACGTCACCGTTGAGTTCCATGCGACCTATGGTCTGCAGCTTCAGCTGCAGCATATCGATACGAATTTCACCCTGGGCGTCATTGAAAAGCAGCGACAGGATACCCTGGAAAAGCTGGTGCGGGAAAATCCTTCTTTCATTGAGAAAAAGGGAGAGGAATATAGTACCCGGAACTCCAGGCTGCCCTTGAATCCTGTGATCCAGACGATTGCCGTCATCTCCTCGAAGTCATCGGCAGGTCTGCAGGATTTCCGGCATACGCTGGAAACCAACCTTTTCAACTATACCTTTAAAGTCGATGAATACTATTCGGGAGTTCAGGGGGAGGCCAATGCAGCGGCTCTGCGGGATCGGCTGATCGAGATCTATCAGTCCAATATCGCCTACGACGCCGTGGTGATCACCCGGGGAGGAGGAGCGCAGACAGATTTTCTGATCTTCGATAATTACCTCGTCGGACAGGCTATTGCAAAATTTCCGATTCCCGTCATCACCGGTATCGGTCACCAGAAAAATACCACCATTGCCGACCTGATGGCCCACACACCGACCAAGACGCCTACCAAGGGCGCTGAATTTATTATTGCCCATAACAGAGCATTCGAGGAAGGGATCCTGAAATTCCAAAAATCCATCCTGATAAGATCACAACAACTTTTCTCCTCCAATTTTCAATCCATTTCCTATTTGAATTCGATGATCGTCAACAAGAGCCGTAATATCCTCATCGATCATAAAAGCCGCATCGATCAGATGAACCAGCTCGTAGTCAACAGCAGTAAGTCGATCCTCTATCAGCATAAGACCACCCTGTTCGATATTTCTTCACAGTTATTGATAAAACCCAGGATCATTGTTTCCAATAAAGCAAAAGACATTCAGAATCTCACGGACAACCTGAAGACATTTTATACGCTTTATATCAGGAATAAGGAGGGGACGCTGGGGCATTTTGTTTCTCTTATCAACCTGGTCTCCCCGGAGAATACGCTCAAAAGGGGGTTTACGCTGATCAGGGTAAATGATAAAATAGTGAGTACGGCAGATGGGATCCGGGTGGGATCTGAGATTTCCGTGGTATTTTCGCGGGACGAGCTTACAGCAACCGTAAACTCAAAGTCATCACATCATTCTAAGCCAACCTATCATGGAAAAGAATCTGAGCTATGAACAGGCCTATAAAGAATTAGCCGAGATCGCCCGTGAAATAGAGCAGGAATCTATTTCGGTGGACGTTCTGGCGCAAAAGGTAAAAAGGGCCTCCGAGCTGATCACCCTTTGTCAGACCAAACTCAGATCGACCGAGACCGAAGTGAATAAGATCATTTCGCAGATGGAGAAAGGCGTCTGATCACACCTCCATAGCATCATATACCACCACCTTGGCCCACAGGTGGCCATAATTCTTTATAAAATCCAGGTGAACGGGATGTGTCTGGTAAGTGGCTTGTCCTGCCAGGTCGCTGAAGAACATCAGTTCCGACACCTGCCAGCTCGTATCGACTACGTCTCTTTTTTCGGTACTGGCCAGCACCCCTACATGGATCTCCCGGATCGTCTCTATCTTAGCAAGGGTCTTTACCCCTTCTACCAGCTTGTCCCTGTCTTCGGTCGAATCAGGGTTCTTCAGCCAGAAAAAGACATGATGCGCCAGGGGTTTTTTATTTTCCGCAGAGCTAAAGGGCATGGCGGAAACGGCCGTGCCTGCCCCCAGCGTCGCTGCAGCGGCAATGAATTTTCTTCTGTTGGATTTGTTCATGATTAGTTATTTAATTAATTATCCCCGCAATGCCTCCATCTCCACCGCCGACTTGGCCAAAGGCTTGCCCAGCAGCCGGCTGCCGGTATCCGTGATCAGCAGGTCTTCTTCGATCCGGATCCCTCCGAAAGAACGGAAAGCTTCCAGTTTATCGTAATTGATAAAATCCAGGTATTTTTTCTCAGACTTGCGGAGGTCCATCAACTCGGGGATGAAATAGAGGCCAGGTTCGATGGTCACTACGAAACCAGGCTCCAGGGCCCGGCCCAGGCGCAGGGACTTCAGTCCGAACTCCGTGCCTTTCTTTAAGTCTTCCGTATAGCCGACATATTGTTCGCCCAGGTCTTCCATATCATGTACGTCCAGTCCCATCATATGCCCCAGTCCGCACTGGAAGACCATCGTATGGGCGCCGGCCGCTACCGCTTCTTTAGGATCTCCTTTCATGACGCCGGCAGCCTTCAGCCCTTCCACCAGGATCTCACAGGCGAGGAAATGTACGTCCCTGAATAGGATGCCCGGTCGTAAAGCTTTGACAGCAGCTTCCTGGGCGGCGAGTACAATATCATGCATTTCCTTTTGCAGGGAGCTAAATTTTTTTCCTACCGGAAAGGTGCGGGTCATATCGCCGGCATAGTGCAGGGCATTCTCGGCCCCGCTGTCGCAGATGACGATCTGTCCTTCCCGCATGATCGTATTGCTGTAGTGGTTGTGTAATACCTGGCCATTTACCGTCAGGATCGTGGGGAAGGCTAAATCGCCCCCTCCGCTGACCGCTATTCCCTGCAGGACACCTGCCAGCTGCGCTTCCGTCATGCCTTCTTTCGCTCCTTTGATGGCCGCCAGATGCATGGCTGCCGTTAGATTGACCGCCTCTTCTATCTCCCGGATCTCTTCCGGCGATTTAATGGAACGTTGGGCTACGACGGCCCTGACCAGGCTCACCGAAGAATGTTCTTTTACACCACCCGGCGCAATGTCCAACCAGGTACTGAGCTTCAGGATATTCTCCGGCCGGTAAGGAGGGAGAAAATGAAGGTCTTGTTTGCCGGTACGGGCGGCCTGAAGGCTGGAGATCAGGGCTGAGGACGGTTGCACGGTGGTTATGCCGGCTTTGGCAGCCTGTTCCGCCAGAGAGGGCTGCGGCCCCATCCAGACGATCTCATCCAGGGTGAGTTCGTTGCCGAACAAAATTTCCCGGTCGTTATCGATATCTATAATACCTGCCAACCCGGGCTTGTCCAGGCCGAAAAAATATAAGAAACTGCTGTCCTGCCGGAAATGATAGAGATTATCCTTATAATTCATGCTGCTCTCTTCATTACCCAATAAGAGGATCAACCCTTTACCTACCTGCTGTTTTAACTTCTGCCTGCGAGCCTGATAAACGTTCGTTTCAAACATGACCAATTTATTTGACGGCAATTTAAGTTAATTGTAGAAATTAATCAGTTCCGTTTATTGACGTACCATGACCTCCATTCAGATTCTGAAAGGAACTACAAATGCCTCTATCAGCTGGAGTACGGCCCAGGCTGTTTCAGGATCCGCTCAGAAGGCAGTCGTCGTCAGCAATGCCTCTCCGGGCGGGGAAGTGGATATTTATTTCCGATAATCAGGTTGAACAAAATGAGAATGCCCCCGGCTTTTCCGCGGGCATTCTCATTTTATAGCGTTAACCGTTCTTATTTAAGCAGCTTAATGATCTCTGTCCCTTTATTAGTAATGATCTTCAGCGTATACAATCCATTACTCAATGAGCCAACCGAAATTTGCAGGTTATTGCCATTGGAGAGGCCGCTGTACTTTTTCATTTCGGTGCCGATGGAATTATAGATACCTACTTCCTGGATTCCGACGCCCTGAGGAACGACGATATTTACCAGGTCCCTGGCCGGATTGGGGTAAACAGACACCTGCGTCAGAGGGCCTGCTCCGATATTGACAGAGACAATATTGGAATAAGAGGATTTCCCATCGAGATCCACCTGTTTCAGGCGATAATAGTTAACCCCTTTTACCGGCAGGCTGTCCCTCCATTGATACTCTTTGGGGGTGACGGAATTTCCGGCGCCAGCCACACGACCTATCGCCGTGTAGTGACTTCCATCCAAGCTTCTTTCTATGTCAAAATACTGATTATTGACTTCAATATCCGTAGTCCATTCCAATAAGGAATATTGATTTCCCTCATTCGTGCCGTTGAAATGGGCCAGTTTAATGGGTAGGATTACCTGGTCCCTTACCTGGAACTCAAAGAGCGAATAGCCAAAGGTAGTGCCCCGTGTAAGTCCATTCATCCGGACATATCTTCCGCTGCCCGTGACGTTGAGAATATTGGTCCTGGCGGTATTAGAGGCGACGGTATAGATCGTAGTCCAGGAGACCGCATCGTTGGACACATTGATCGTGTAGCTGGCGGCATAAGCGGCTTCCCAATAGAGGGCTACCTGGCATATATTATGCACGCCGCCCAGGTCTACATAGATAAATTGCGGATCACTGGCATCGCTGCCCCACCGGGTCGACAGATCTCCATCGACCGCATTGGGAGCCGGCAACCCAGCTTGTATGGAAGACACCACTACGGGCTGGTTCAGGGCCAGGTTGACCGTATTACAGGAGCTGGGAAAACCGAAGACCTGGAATTCGTAGAGTGAATAACCAAAGCCGGTCCCTCTGGCCGTACCGACCATCCGCACATACCTTCCGCTGCCGGTTACGGAGAGGACATTTTTTAATGCAACATTGCCCGTGACGGTGGCTACCGTGGTCCAGCTTATCGAGTCATTGGATATATCAATTGTAAAATCCTTTCCAAGAGCAGCCTCCCAGAAGAGGGTCACCCCGCATAAATTAAACGCGGAGCCCATATCTACCGAAATGGTTTGGGGATCGGAGGAAGCGCTGCTCCATCTGGTTCCGGTCGTATCTCCGTCAAAGGCATCGGAAGCGGGAAAGGTGGCGCTCTGCAGAGAGGAGGCAGCGGCAGGTTTGCCTAAGGCCAGATCGACCGTATCACACTGCGCATGGGAGAGGAACCCGTTCAATAATAAAAATAACAGGAGGCAATAGCTAATCATTCTCATAAAAAGAAGTTTAAGTCCCGTTGGTCGGGAATCAGGGGGTTATCCGAAAATTAATGGAGAGAAATGGAGAAGAGAATTTGGCCATACCCAAGTCAAATATATACATATCATCATTAATATCTATATATTTTTTATATTATATCTTAGAGATACCGGTAATTGCAAAAACATAGTACCTTCGCACAAATTTTTTTTTAATGGGGACTATAACATTAGCAGCAGAGAACTTAACTATAGCCATTGCTGACAGTATTAAGAAAGCGCAAAAGGAAGAGCTCTTTTTCGAGGAAATCTATTCCAACCCGGATCCGAAAACTTATAAAAATGAGTTTTTGTTCTTTCTTAAACCGGAACTCACCCTTCAATCAGACACTATTCAACTGGACGCTGTCTTAAACCTTGTACAGGAAAAAATTAAGCAGTTCGGCCTGAAAATACACAATATAAAAGTCCTGTCGGCCAAGTACCTGGAGCAGTATGATATCATTGCCCAGCACTACGGGGTCATCAATAAAATATCTTCCAACGCGGTGAAGAATATCTCTGAATCAGCCAGGGAGAAATTCAAGGCGACTTTTGGAAAGACAGTGGAAGAAGTGAAGACCCTCGGCGGCTCGGAATTTATGCAGCAATATCCTCACTTCAATGCGTATGTGCTCGATTATCTATGGCAGAACAAAGTGAATACCAAACTGGCAGGAGGCACTTATTGCGAAGAGATCAAGATCGATGACGAAACCATTTATGTAATCAATGGCTTTCATCCCCGGCAATTAAAGCATTTCACCGAAAAAGGCAGGAGTATTGTCATCATGACCTTGTCCGGCGATCTCAGCTGGCAGGATGCAAGGTCCAATTTTATCGGAGCTACGAATCCGGCTCAGGCAAATGCGGGCAGTCTGCGCAGAGAATTCCTGGAGAAGAAAGCGGCATTGGGCCTGGCTGAAGTTTCCCAGGGCGTAAATGGCGTTCACCTATCCGCCGGCCCCGTCGAGGCACTGATCGAGCTGAAGCGATACAATTCCGATTTTTCCAAAACTTCCGCGATCAAAGATTTTACGGAGTATAGTTTTGGTAAAAAGCTTAAAGAAACATTTTCTCCGGAACAATTTGAAAAGATCGTCACTAATGCCAACGTGCCCGTTAATGGCAAGTCAATTTCGATCTTTGATCTGACGGAAGAGAAAGATTCCGAAGAGGCTATCGAATTATTAAAGGCTAACTTATAGTCGTCAACATCCTATTGAGAGTGGGGGGAAGTAATGAAGATTACTCCCCCCCTTTTTTTGGGCCTGCTATTCCCATAATTCTTTTATTCATTAAATTTCCATTATCCAAATGATCCGAATGACGGAAACCCGGCTTACAAGGGACTGGCAAGTTTACTCACCATCCGCTCAGTAAGCCGGGTTAAGGGCTGCTGCGGTGTAAGCTATTTGGCAATAGCTCTTGCTGTCACCAGGGTGTCATAACAGTCCCGGAAATGAACGATCTCTTCATTTTCATCGAACTCATAGATCATCGACCAGATAGTGGAGAAATGCTTGCCCGACTTGCGGCCTGTAGCATTCATAAAGCCGGTGGCGATCACCATGTTGCCATTCTCAAGAATATGCTCCACTACCATTTCTTTCACGTCAATAGCATCCTTCAATTTTCCGAAGAATTGTTTGACATCGGCAGGCCCGTGATAAATACCTGCAAAAGGCACATCCGGCTGCCCCATCACTTCCCAAATAGCGTCTCTATGCAAAGAAGATAGAATAGAAGGGATATCCCCTCTGTTAAAAGCCTCATACAAACTTTGCACTTGCTGCCCATAATGTACTAAGGTTTCCATAAAAAAAAATTTAAGGTGAAAACAAGAGGAACCCGGTCTGAAAAAGAATGCCGCTCCGAAGACCAGCCTGTCGGAACAAGCCGTTATAATGAGCGGGATGCGGATAGCCAGTCAAAAAATAAGGATAGGGCGAAAATGGGAACAGATGGATAAGAGAAGATAGGGACAGATGGATAAGAAATGTAGAATCCCTGGAAAGGATGAAGGTTGAGGACATATAAGATAAGAACATTTATTGTTAAAAGACCAAAGCTGCAACGATTTATTTATGCACAGCACCCCGGGCGCCCGTCGCCCGGAGACTACCCGGGCCGGTCATTTCATAATTTTTTTCAATATCTTAGGATCCTAATATCTATACAAAATGATTGCACTTTACATTATTCTTGGCCTGATCGCTTTAATCCTGATTGTTGCGGCAGCAGTCGGAACAGGCTGGAGCTACGAAAAGTCTATCAACATTCAGGCCCCTCCTGGTAAAGTCTGGGGAAATATCGACTCCCTTTCAGCCATTAATAAATGGAATCCGTGGGTGGGAAGAGACCCTCATATTAAGCTGGAATATTCCGGCGCAGACGGGACACCCGGCGCAAAATTTTCCTGGGAAAGCGACAATAAAAATGTAGGCGCAGGTAGTCAGACCATCACGAAGGTTACCCCCGGAAGCGAATTGGCTTCACGGATCGACTTTTTGAGGCCTTTCAAGGGTACGGGCCAGGCCTATATCAGAGTAAAGGAAGACAGCGGCGCAACCACAGCGACATGGGGGATCATAAGTTCCAGCCCCTATCCCATGAATATCCTAAAGGTCTTCGGGGTCATTGAAAAGAATATGAACAAAGATTTTACGGAGGGACTGAATAAATTAAAGGAGATTTGTGAACACTAGCTGTTTTATGCATCAAAAGAAAGAATGAAACGCGTTCCCCTCCCCTCCCCCGATTGTACATCTACACTGACCTGATTTGACAGAAGAATATCCAGTGTTGTTGACAATCCCAGGCCCATCCCGCCAGGTTTATTGGTGAAGTACGGGGTAAAAATATGCTTCAGATTTTCTTCACTGATGCCGGCACCGTTGTCTTCAATTTCCAGGACACATTTTCCATTCATTGATCTCGCGATCAATTTCAACTCCCCTTTTTCCGAAGGCATGGCTTCAATGGCGTTAATAATAATATTCGTTAAAGCAATTTTTATCTTCGGTTTATTCACCAATACCTGACAGTCAGGTAGAGCATAGTTTTTTGTGACCACAATGCTTTTAAGAATAATCCGGTCCCTGGTTATTGCAAGTACGTCATCGAGCAGTTGATGAATGGAATACTGCTCAAACTGCATCTCATCAGTCTGACAGGAGGTAAGAAGATCATTTACCAGATCATTTATCCGTCCGGAGTTCCGCATAATAATATCCAGGTATATTTTTTGATCATCGTCCATGGCTGTGGATTTTAGCATCTCCACTGCCAGGTTGATATTTGACAATGGGTTACGGACTTCATGAGCCAGGGCAGAAGTAAAGGGACCCGGCTGTTTTTTCGCTATTTTGGGTAGAGGCAAGGTATTTGATTGCTCTACCAGGAATGTAGAGAGGGGCGGATAGGCGCAGTCATTTTTTTGCATATGATACCTCTATTGTCTAATAAAGACCCTAAAAAAGGTATAAACGTTTCATGCACCGGTCTTTTTTTATTTTCCATGATCTTCTATTTTCAGATTATGATTACCAACTCCTGTACGCAACGCCAACTCATTTTTTGAGGTCTTGCCATAGAAGGACTCAGGGTGCACATTGGCTTACAAAAACTACTGGCAAGAATTTATGATCGATCGATCTTGTATATGGCGCCGTTTACAGGAACTCGAAATACCTCCTCCCGGGAAGGTGGTTGAGTATTTGCAGGATCAGATCCTTATGGAAAATAAAAAGGTTGCCCCGGAGATGAGGGGAGCGATTAAAAAATTGGCGCAATACAAAATCTGCCCTCCTTATTCACTCTGGGATGCCGTAGAAAATTTGATTGCCAATTTCAACGCTTAGGCAAGTGCTGTTCACAGAGTTTTCGTAATTCCCCCACCAGGCATTTATGGATCGGTGGAGAGATCTCTTCGAAATTGGCTTCCGCCCATAAAATATCAAAAAGTTTTTCCACAACCTGGACTGCTAATTGGGGGTCTTGTACCTGGGTGTAGGTAAAAATCAATAGATCCTCTCCATAATCCTTATACAATCGAATTAATGCCCTAATTTCTCTTTTTTCCAGCGCCATCAAAAGAGCCTTTTCGGTAAACCAGTCTTTATTATTATCCATATAATACCTCTATTACTTTATCTGAGTTGGATCACTTAGAAGAAAATAGGGTATGGAAAAAATAAAATCCCTGTTTCCGTACTCCACGGAAATAGAGAAAATAAAAAATACAGGTTTTAAAAATGCTTTTTATTCAGAAAATGAAGAATGACGCATAGCGGATGACCAGACCACTACTGGCGCAAGATTCAATGGTTAGCCCCGGGGCATAGTTTATGCCCTGGTTAACATATAGACCATAAAAAGAGAGAAAACGTTTCAGGCTGTCGACTTTTTTTGTATCAGCGAGGGTGTAGTTCCCTCCCGATCGCCCACTGCATGCCCCTCAATTCGGCCAATCCCCGCAATCTCCCGATGGCGCTATAGCCGGGAAAGGTCTTTTTATTCAGGTCATCCAGCATCTGGTGGCCATGGTCGGGGCGCATGGGAAGCGACACTCCCCTCTTCTTCTGCACCAACAGCAGCTCCTTTATAACAGCATACATGTCCACATCTCCCTCCAGGTGATCGGCTTCAAAGAAGTTACCGTCGGCATCTCTTTTCGTGCTGCGGAGATGGATAAAATGAATATAATCTCCCAGCCGGCGGGCCATCCCGGCCAGGTCATTGTCTGCCCGTACACCGTATGAGCCGGTGCAGAAACAGAGTCCGTTAGCAGGGGAAGGCGCACAGGCTAACAATTCCCGGGCGTCCTGCTCCGTACTGACAATCCTCGGCAATCCCAATATGGGGAAGGGAGGGTCGTCCGGGTGGATAGCCATTTTCAATCCTTCTTTTTCGGCTACGGGAACTACCTGCTGTAAAAAATAGAAAAGATGTTGCTTTAATTTTTGGGCGTCGATGCCTTCATAGGTCCGTAAGGCCGCCAGGATCTGCGCTTCCGTAAAACGCTCCTCGCTGCCCGGCAGGCCCAGCAGGGTATTCCGGTAGAGGGTCTCTTTTTCCTGTTCGTTCATCGTGGTCAGGCGTAGCCGGGCCTTCTCCATTTCGGCTGACGTATAATCCTTCTCCGCTCCCGGTCTTTTAAGTAAAAAGAGATCGAACGCAATGAATGCCGCTTTTTCAAAACGCAGGGCTTTACTCCGGTCCGGCATTTCATAGACAATATCCGTCCGCATCCAGTCCAGGATCGGCATAAAATTATAGGTCACTACCTCCAACCCGCATTTCGCCACATTGCGCAGGCTCTCCTGGTAGTTGCTGATATATTGCTGATAACGTCCTGTCTGCTTCTTTATATCTTCATGTACGGGCAGGCTCTCGATCACCGTCCAGCGCATACCGGCACTCTCTACCTCCGCCTTCCTTTTTTCAATCTCGTCCAGCGGCCATACTTCTCCCACCGGTATATGATGCAGGGCCGTAACGACGCCCGTACAACCGGACTGCCGGATATCCCATAAGCTCACCGGGTCGTTAGGACCATACCAACGCATCGTCTCTTCCATTAACAAGGGTCTTTCCATATAACTATTCTTCTGTTTTTTATTTTTCAGCCTTCTTTGAAATTCACCTTCATCGAGGCGCCGGGAGTCAAAGATACACGCTGCAATCCTTTCAATAATGATCATTTTTTTTCAGCGGAGAAAGGAGAGGCCGGGAGCCAGGCCTTATTATCCGCTTTGTTATATAAATTAGCCCCATCCGGGTTGTCAGCCCAGCCATAACGTACAGCTACCGGGTGTTGGATCTGTTCATTCCATACGATGACCTTGTCCCCGGCTATCCGGGCCTTCGCCCAGACGAATTTCTTGTCGCCTCCCGCGATAGCGAAATGCCGCAGTTCTCCGCCTCCCCGGGCCACCAGCCCTTCCCCAATATTGGAGAAATGTACATGGATCTCGTTACCGCTGATATGCATGGATTCGTAAAGGGGCCCCGAGGGGACGACCCACCTATCCCCATAAACCAGTTTTTCGGCGGCCAGCGCCAGTCTCCTACCCACATCTTCCTTATCCAAAGGATGGATATCATTCCATTCTCCAATATCCGTCGTTACTGCCATAGCCGTAGCGGGGACGGATAAAGTCAGCCGTTGCGCCTCTCTCAACTCAGCCAGGTTACTTTCGGAAGGCTGGTCTTTCGTCTCCCCATAATTGGCCAGCTGAACATATAGAAAAGGAAAATTGCCTTCTTTCCAATGCGCCCGCCAGTCGGCAATCAGGGCAGGAAATAAGGTCCGGTATTCTCCTGTCTTACCGGTATTGGCTTCACCCTGGTACCAGATCACGCCTTTGATGGCATAGGACAACAAGGGGCCGATCATTCCATTGAATAACCCTACAGGCTGAACAACCTTGTCTTTTTCTGCAATACTATCCTGGTAGGCGCTGTCCTTGTATTTAGCGGCGATATCCCTGTAAGCAGGAAAGGCGTATAAGGCATTTTCGCTTAGCCACGCTTCAGCGGGCGAGTCGCCTGCGCTGACCTTTAGAAGCCCGATCGGAACATGATATTTTTCAAATAAGGTCCTGGCGAAAAAATATCCGGCAGCCGTGAACCGGAGTACCGAGGCCGTATCGGCCGGCTCCCAGCGACCGGAAGAGAGATCTTCCAGGGGACCGGTGAAATTATAGCGGGTCGCCACGGAGAATTGCCGGATGGACGGATTGCCTGCGTGAGCGATGATGGGCAGCGCCATATTGGACTGGCCTGAACATACCCAGACATCGCCTACCAGGATATCCTTCAGCCTGATATGGTTGATCCCACTAACTTCCATGATATATGGACCGCCTGCCTTCCGGGGCTTCAGCAGGACGGACCATTCCCTGTCATCACCTGTCATGGCGCTGACCTTCTCCCCGTCAAACTGTACGGTGATATTCTCTCCCGGAGCGGCCCAGCCCCAGATCTTTATGGGAACGCCTCTTTGCAACACCATGCCATCGCTCACGAGGCGGGGGAGCTTGACCTGTCCGGCAACGGCCTGCCAGCCCAACAAAATGCAACCCGTTAATAGAAGAACGATAATTTTTTTATACAACATACACCAGATTGAAATAGTGACCAGCGAATGTAAGAAAGACCGGACCGGGAAACAAATAAGTCCGGCTCCTCACCGTAACATAACAGCAACCTTATCGTCAAAGCGACCATTCATCCCATTCCTTCCAACCATGCCCGCAAGATTATTTATCTTCCCCCGATAAATTAATCAGCCCTATGTTACGTTTAATTCTTTTCGGTTTTTTGCTGGCGGCCAGCCTGCCTGCCGCCCTTAGTCAGTCTTTATATATGCCCCGGAATATCCGGGAGGCCTACAGAAAAGAGACCCGCTCGACGGAGGGTCGCCCCGGCAGGAACTACTGGCAGAATTCGGGACATTATACGATCAATGTCAGCGCAGCCCCACCGGACAGGACCATTAAAGGCTCCGAACAGATCACCTATTTCAACAACAGCCCGGACACGCTGAAAAATGTCGTCATTAAGCTTATCCTGAATATTCATAAGCCGGGCGCCCTCCGTTACGGCGCGGCAGGCCCTGACTACCTGACCCCGGGTATTCAGATCGACGCTTATTCCGAAAATGGACAATCCAAACCCTGGAATACGGGTGAACAGGATGGTACCTGGCGATCCGTTCGCCTTACCAGGCCCCTTCTCCCTCATGATAGCATAAGCCTTTCCTTTGACTGGCATTACCAGATTTCCCTGGAGAGCGGACGGGAAGGGATGATCGACTCGACTACTTTCTTCCTCGCCTATTTCTATCCCAGGGTGGCCGTATACGACGACTACAACGGATGGGACAGGCTGGACTTCACGGATCAGCAGGAGTTCTACAATGACTTTAATGACTACACCCTGAATGTAACAGTCCCTAAGAACTATATAGTCTGGGCTACCGGCACCTTGCAGAACCCGGATGCCGTTCTCCAATCAGCCTATGCGAAGAAGCTGGCCGCCTCGATGTCTACCGATTCCATCCTTTCCATTGCCACCAAAGAGGAGTTGGCCGGCAAACAGGTCACCACCCAAAATGCCGTCAATACCTGGAAATGGACGGCAAAGGATATTTCGGATATGACCCTGGGCCTCAGCGATCATTTTGTCTGGGATGCCTCCAGCGTGGTCGTGGATGATGCCACCGGCCGCCGGTCCAGCGTCCAGGCAGCGTATAACGATACTGCCAAAGATTTTCACCGGATGGTGGAATTCGGTCGCCATTCGCTGGATTGGCTGTCCCATAACTGGCCCGGCATTCCTTATCCCTTTCCTAAAACCACCATTTTCCAAGGTTATGCCGATATGGAATATCCGATGATGGTCAATGACAATACCACGGATGATCCCATCTTTTCCCGTTTCGTAGCAGAGCATGAAATAGCCCATAGCTGGTTCCCCTTCTACATGGGCATCAATGAGGCTCGTTATGGATTCATGGACGAGGGATGGGCCACCACCCTGGAATTGCTCATCGGCAGGGCCGACCTGGGGACGGAAAAAGCGGAGGGGTTTTACAAGCAGTTCCGGGTGAACGGCTATATCAATGATCCTTCTTCCGAAGAAGACCTGCCCATTATCACACCGGCGAATGTATTAAGAGGCGCCTCCTATGGAAATAATGCTTATGGCAAGCCTTCCCTGGCTTACCTGGCGATGAAGGACCTGCTCGGGGATGAGGGATTTAAAAAATGTCTTCACGAATATATGGCCCGCTGGCATGGCAAGCACCCGATCCCCTGGGATTTCTTCCATTCCTTCAACGATACATCCGGTCAGAACCTCGATTGGTTCTGGACGAATTGGTTCTTCACCAATAACTATATCGACCTGGCCTTGGTCAAAGTGGAAGAGAGCAATAAAAAATATACGGTCTCCATTCAAAATGTCGGAGGGTTCGCCATTCCTTTCGACCTGGACATCCGGTATACAGATGGCAGCGCCGAAAAGATCCACCAGACACCAGCCCTCTGGAGTAAAGATCAAAAGAACGCCAAAGTGATCCTTACACCGGCCGGTGGAAAAAAGATCCAATCGGTCAATCTCGACGGGGGGATCTATGTGGATGCCAGCCCATCGGACAATAAATGGACGGCTAAATGATAAAATAATCTATCTATTTGATAGACTTTATCATTCTCTATTTATATTTGCACCCGAAATGACTCCCTTTCGTCACATGATATTAAACAAACCGTGCAGCACAAAGTGTTGTTGGCTTTGTCAATCATACAGGAAAGGCTTAACCTGATCCCTCTTTGTTCAGCATATTTTAAAAGCCTTTCAGCATTCTGAAAGGCTTTTTTATTCAAAACCATCGATTATTATGAAGAAAAAATTCACTACAACGTTCAACACACCCGTTTTCTCCTTTCTCCTGTTCCTTTTATCCCTGTTTGCGACGCACATGAACGCCCAAACACCGGCAGGCACCGTAACGGGAACGGTAAAAGATGCGTCCGGGAACCCCTTATCCGGCGCCTCCATCAAGGTGGAGGGAACAAAAAAGGGCGCTTTCTCCGATAATTCCGGGCACTACAGTGTAAAGCTTCCGCCAGGCGCATGGCATCTGGTAATTGGCTATATCGGCCATGCTCCGCAAACAATAGCCGTCACCGTCACAGCCGGCGCTACGGTCGACCAGGACATTGCCCTCGCAGAGTCTGCCGCCGTACAGGAGTCCGTCGTAGTAGTAGGCTCCCGGAACCCCAAACGTAGCGCCACCGATGGCCCTGTGCCGGTGGACGTCATTCCGTTGAAACAAATTGCCAATGAAGTAGGTCAATTGGATGTGACGCAATTATTGACCTACCTGGCGCCTTCTTTTAATTCAGTACGTCAGGCGCTGGGAGACGGTACGGATCATATCGACCCGGCACAATTGCGAGGTCTGGGGCCGGACCAGGTATTAGTACTGGTAAATGGGAAAAGATATCACCAATCCTCCCTGGTGAATGTGAATGGCACGGTGAACAGGGGCACGGTAGGCACAGACCTGAACTCTATTCCCGCCAGCGCCATCGACCGCATTGAAATTCTGCGCGATGGAGCTTCTGCACAGTATGGCTCAGACGCCATAGCAGGCGTTATCAATATCGTACTAAAAAGGAGAACGGGATTAACCCTCAACGCTTCTTACGGCGCCAATGTGACCAGCTACGATAAAAACTATTCCTGGAACAAATTAAATCCTTCGAATCCACTGCCTGGTCATTACAATTTGACGGATGGACGGAATGTGGAAGCCTCCGTCAACTACGGTGTCCCGATGAAAAAAGGTTACCTGGAACTGAGCGCGGAATACCTGCATCGCGGCTCCTCCAACCGGGTGGGATTATATACCGGGCAGATCTGGCCTAAGGTCAATGGGGCTGACCGGTCCGACAGTATCAATGCGACCAAAGGACTTAATCGGAATAATTTTGATATGCGTGTGGGAAATTCAGAGATCAAAGGAGGCAGCTTCGTTGTTAATTTCGGATATCCCCTTACAAAAAACCTGGAATTGTATGCTACCGGGATTGCCAACCTTAAGAATGGCTATACGGCAGGATTGTATCGCTATCCCTATACTATCAGCGTAGGGGGCGCCGGCTCTAACTTTCCTTCCAGCAACAACGCTGCCGCCACCGCCGTAAGCACGGTGCGGGGACTCTACCCCAATGGCTTTTTGCCGGGCGAAAACTCGAAGGTGAGAGATTATCATGCCAGCGCCGGCGTAAGAGGTAAGGTGGGTTCCTGGAGGCTGGATGCCAGTGAAACTTTTGGTTCGAATTCCTATAATTACCTGGTCAATAATTCGGTGAACTATACCCAGGCCTTTATTCCCGGCATCACTTCGGCTCAACTGCAGACCAGCTTTAACAGCGGTAAGACCAGGCTCACGCAAGCAGTCACCAACCTGGATTTTTCAAAAAATCATAAAGTGCTGGATGGCCTCAATACAGCTTTCGGCGCGGAATTCCGGGTTGACGGTTATAGCATCGACGCAGGCGAATACAATTCTTACGCCAACCTGACCACGGATAACAACCTGGCAGTAGCCGCCGGCGCACAGGTATTCGCAGGCTTTATCCCCGCCAATGCCGGGAACTGGCATCGGACCAGCTTTTCTCTTTATTCGGATAATGAACTGGACATTACTAAAAAATGGCTGGTGGCCGGAGCCCTTCGCTTCGAGCATTTTTCCGATTTCGGCTCTACTCTCAACTATAAAGTAGCCACCCGCTATAAACTGACCGACTGGCTTAGTCTGCGCGGCGCTACTTCTACAGGATTCCGGGCGCCGTCTTTGCAACAGGAACATTTTTCCAAAGTCACGACCCTGTTCGTAGTCTCGAATGGAGTATCTACTCCCACACAAGCCGGCACTTTCACCAACGATTCGAAGATCGCACAGATCCTGGGGATCCCCACTCTCAAACAGGAGACGTCCATCTCCTATTCATTAGGCGCTACCGCAAAGCTCGCAAAGGGGCTTGATTTAACGGTAGATGCTTACCAGATCGATATCAATAATCGTATCATCCTTTCCAATACCTTCAGCGGAGGCAATAATGCCGCGCTCAGTACGGCCTTATTTAATGCCGGAGCGCAGACGGCCTCTGTATTCGCCAATGGGATCAACACCCGCTCGAAAGGGCTTGAAGGGGTATTAAGCTATACGATAGCCTGGAGAGGCAATCAAAGCCTCAATCTAAGCCTGGCCCATTCCTCTATTCAGAACAGAGTAAGAAGGGGCTCAGACGGAAAGATCATTATCCACGGATCCGACGTACTGATCAATTCAGGTCAGCTCAACAAATATTTCACCCGGCAGGATCAGGCACGTATCGAAGTGGAAAGCCCGAATCAGAAAGACATCTTCACGGCTCAGTATAAGGTGGGTAAGTATGGCGTCCTGCTGCGCCTGTCTTATTTTGGTAAAGTGAGCTATCTCGCCGACAGCACAGGCGGCGGTAATATTTCAGCCAATGCTTTCGACAATGGCAATAAGGAGTCCCTCGATCAGACTTTCAGCGGCAAATTGCTGACCGATCTCAGCTTTAGCTATACCATCAATAAGGTCGTCACCCTCAATATCGGCGGCAACAACTTATTTGACGTCTACCCGGATAAGCAAACACATTACGGCAATACTTCTTCAGGAAGGTTCACCTACGCAAGGACCGTATCCCAATTCGGATACAACGGAAGATATTTATTCGGCCGCGTGACAGTCAATCTCTGATGCAAAATAATGACAAAAATGGCCGGCCAGAGAATTAAAACCCTGGCCGGCCATTTTCTTGGTGTTTAGCTTTACTTTTAAAGAAAAATCCCATCGAATGCCCGGAAAAATAAAAGGCTCGCTCCTGCTGTCCTTCGCCCTGCTATCGTCTATGGTCTCCTTTTCGCAAAACGATTCCGGCAAGGCTGCGGACAGCGCCTACACGCCTTCCCCGGAAAATCTGGAAGCCAGGCAATGGTTCTCCGATGCGAAGTACGGCCTGTTCATTCACTGGGGACCGTTCAGCATTCCCGGCAGCGGGGAATGGGTCATGAACGAACGCAACATTACCATTAAGAACTATACAAGGCTGATGGACTTTTTCAACCCCATCGACTTTGACGCCGCCGCCTGGGTTAAAATGGCAAAGGATGCCGGGATGCAATACATCACCCTCATCACCCGTCACCACGATGGCTTCAGCATGTGGAATACCCGGTACTCGGATTTTAGTATCGCGCACTCGCCGTATAAAAAAGATATCGTGAAAATGATGGCCGACGAATGTCACCGGCAGGGAATTAAACTATTCCTGTATTATTCTCTCCTGGACTGGAGAAGGGATGACTATTCCTGGTGGACGGGCCGTACGGGCCAAGGCACGGGAAGGACCGTGCATGGTAAATGGGAAGACTACATTCAATTCATGAAGAACCAGTTGACGGAATTGCTTACCAACTATGGGGAGATCGGAGGCATCTGGTTTGACGGCTATTGGGACCAGACGGCCCCGGAAGGAGCAGCCGACAGATCCCCCCGGATCGACTGGCACCTGGGTGAGATCTATGCCCTGATCCATCGCCTGCAACCACAATGCCTCATCGGCGACAATCACCATCTTACACCCCTGCCGGGAGAAGACTTTCAAATGTTCGAACGTGATCTCCCAGGGGAGAATAAATCCGGGTTGAGTTATCAGTCTCCTTCTCAGCAAATGCCCCTGGAGACCTGCGAAACCATCAATACCTCCTGGGGATTCAACATCACCGATACAACTTATAAAACACCGGAACAATTGATCCATACCCTGGTAAGGGCCAGCGGTTACGGCGCCAATCTCCTGCTGAACATAGGACCGATGCCTGATGGGGACATCCAACCTGAATTTAAGGAAAGACTGGCCTATACAGGGAAATGGCTCCAGACTTACGGAGAAAGTATCTATGACACTAAGGGAGGATATATCCGTCCCCGGGACTGGGGATGCCTGACCCAAAAGGACAACAAAATATTCGTACATATCCTGAAGAAGCCATCAGGTACGATCACCCTGGAGAACTTCCCTTATAAAAAGATCAGCAAAGCCTGGCTCCTGAAAGACGGAACCAAAATCGCCACCATTCTTCACTCCAGCCAGCTGACGCTTACGCCCGCCGCCTGGAATGAAGAGGAGCCGGACCAGGTCATTGTACTGGAAGCACATCCCTGATCCCCTGATTTTACCGGGCGCTGGTCTTTATAACAGGCTTACAGATCAGCCTGCCTGCGCATTGTACCCGTAAGGCGTACATGCCGCTCGATAAGCCATTCAGGTCCGGCAGCACGACGCTGTTCAAACCCTTTGTTATAAAGAGGTCTTGTTTTTTCACCACCCGTCCGTAAGCATCTACCAAAAGAATGGAAGCCCGGTCGTTATCGGGCGATACTATGTCAAAAGAAATTTTATCGGTGAAGGGATTTACCAGGGAATTGAAACTGAAATCCAACAGGGAATTACTCAACAGCACGATGTTGCTATATTTGAAAAGGCCCCCGCTGGTAGTCCGGATCCGGTAATAAGTAGGACCTGCCACCATCTTCGGATCTATGAAATGATAGACAGCGCCCGCCCCTGCAGCCGACTGACCGTCTACGGTGCCCACTGCCGTGAAATCGGATTGGTTATTACTGCGCTCAACGACATATTTGGTGTCGGCCGACTCATTGCTACCGGTCCATTGCAGGTTGGCAAAACCATTCTGCAGCTGGCCGCTAAAAGAAGAGAGGACGACGGGCAGCACGATATTACAGTTGATGGCGTGAACGGTCTTCGATGTCATAGAGACAAAAGAACAATTACTACTGCTTATATTGGCGCCAGAGCTCGCCACTTTGATTCGATAAAGGATCAGCGTATTGGCGCTGCCCAACAGGTAATTACGTTTAATCGAATACTCATACTGGCCGGTCACAGCATTATATGTGGGAGCGTTGTACCCGGAAGGTTGCCCACCGTAGATATCCGTGCCTGACAAAGCCCAGGTGCTTCCCCCGTCAACGCTCTGCTCTATCTGCCAATATCCATAATTGTTGAAATAAGAAGACACCATGAATCCCACCGTATCAACCGATCCCTGGCAAAGGGTATCGGGCTTGGCAGGCGTTAACTGCAGATTGGGAGAACAGGAAGCCACGCTGATGTCATCCATAGCCCAGTCATTACCCCCGCCGCCGGGCGCATTATTGCGGATGTAGATCGTGGCCTGGGTTTGGACAGTGCTGGTTAAAAAAGTAAACCCCTTTTGTACCCATTGCCCGGTATAGGCGATATCGCCGGTGGTATAATAATCATAGCCATTCACATTAAAGGTCAGGTTGGGATGCACCCCGGAGGAATCACCCGGCCCGGTGGGAACATAGGCGGCCCCCCCCGATACAGCGCTCGTCCCAGTCGAATCGGATCCTCCCTTCGAGCCGATATTCCTGAACCAGGCCGTATACTGGTAGTAGGTATTCGGACAGAGATTGATGAGCACATCCTTAAAGGCCGTATCGGTACGGTAAGAAGCGTTGATCACCAGCATATATCCTCCCGTTTGGTTAACATCGGTGGGAGGATTGCCCAATAAAGGATTGACGGCATTCGTATGGTCCCCCATCACATCCCAGGTCCCGAATACCCGGTGATTATCCGGGATGGGCCAGTTACTGAGGATCGTAAAATTAGCACCGCCGGCACTGGTATTATTGGAGACCCCATAATGGTAGTCATTCGGGTTCGACGACGAAAAAAGCGTATATATATAGTTAGCCGGCACATTGGCAGAAGCGGCCCTGTCTTTGGCCGTACCCGATCCGAAAGTACCACCGGATTCGGAAAGGATGACGTTGCCCCCCACGGTATTGCTGCAGATACCATAGTTCTTATATATAAAAATCTTATCTGAAGAAAAGGTGTTTGTATTAAATCCGGTGTGGGCGTGATTAGAATAATTAAAACTCCCCCCTCCCAGATCTACAGAATTTCCAAAGATTAAAGAAGGATTGATCTGTACGCGGAAAGAGGCTACCATGATACAGTTACCACCGAAGTTCGGCCGGTTTCCGTTATTAATAGTGCCTCCTGTGGCGGCGCTGGCGCCTGTCCCTAAATTGATCGTGACATTGCTGCCCGAAAGCGTTCCCGGATCATCTCCGGCGGCATCCGTCCATTGCTGGTATATCAGCCCTTCATTGGTCAGTACCCTGAGCGTGCCGGCAATATAACTCGTGCCCGTGGGGATGATATCTGCATAGGAACAATTATAGGCCGTCCCGGACCTGACGACAAAAGTAGCCCTGATCTCCAGGATATCTCCCGGCTCATTGGTACCGCCACCAGTGCCCTTGGTGATATTGACATAGCTTTTCCCGTAATCCACGACAGGTTGGGAGTAGGCAAGTAGCTGGGAAAGAAGGAATCCCGCCAAAAACACAAGCATTTTACCGGGTAAGCATACCCTTGAAGTAAGTTTTTTCATTGGAACGTTTTTTCAATGGAACGGATTGGGGGATTCAGGGAATGGTCCCTGAATCATTGCAAATTTAATTCACAGCATCGGTTATCGCAAGCTTATGCCCCAATTAAATTCAGCAAATAATGGTTATATTCCTGTCAGAACCGAATCCAATCATATGCTGTTTTTCAATCATTCATATTAGTTTATTGATCATGAAAGGAAAGCTATTTAAAATATACTTGTCCGAATGTATAGGAACCGGGCTCCTGGTCCTGGCGGGATTGTCTATAGTAATATTTGTTAATGGGACAGGCTCTCCCATCCTGGCCTGGATACCGGCTGAAGGGGTCAGAAGGGCCATTACGGGCTTCCTGTTCGGCACGACCGGCTGCCTCATCACCTTATCTCCGGTGGGAAAGATCAGCGGAGCGCATATCAACCCGATCGTCAGTCTGGCTTTTTGGATGAAGAAAAAATTGTCTTACTCCCATACCCTGGGCTTTATCCTGGCGCAGATGGCCGGCTCCGTCATAGGAGCGTTGCCTTTGCTGTTATGGGGAAGGCAGGGGGCCAGTGTTAACTTCGGCGCCACTGTTCCGATAACCGGCGGAACAGCGGCCGCTTTTGCAGGAGAAGTGATCACCAGTTTCCTGCTGATCGCAGGGATCTTTTTTTTCACAGGCCACCGTATGCTGAGACGCTATACGCCCTATTTAATGCCCGTCCTCTATTGTATCATGGTCTATGCAGAAGGGCCCCTCTCCGGCACCAGCACCAATCCGGCCAGAAGTTTCGGGCCGGCGGTAGTCAGCGGGGTCTGGACCGCTTATTGGCTGTACTGGATAGCCCCGCTTACGGGCGCCGTAATAGCTGTAGGGCTTTTCGAAATGCCTTTCTTCTGGAAATGGCATATCAAAGTCCCCAAATTATACCAGCGCTGACCTGGGGCCATTTTTTTTCATAAAGCCCCGTTGCGCTCAATAGTGTCGCGAATTTGAACGAACTTGGCCGTTCAAATTCAAAAAATTTGCCGCACATGATCTTTTTAAGGACGCGCCAACAGATCTGCATCCTGTTACTGGCTGCAGGTTGTTGTTTGTTTTTAAGGCTCCCGCTGAGCGCACAACAATCATCCGGATTCCGCGACCCTTCCAGCCCCGTGGCCCTAAGGGTCCGGGACCTGCTTACCCAACTGACCCCTGCGGAGAAAGTCTCTCTGCTGGGGTATCGCAGCCGTCCGGTGGAAAGGCTGTCCATACCGGCGTACAACTGGTGGAACGAAGCTCTGCATGGGGTTGCCCGGGCAGGGGAAGCCACCGTATTTCCGCAGGCCATCGGGTTGGCCGCTACTTTCAATGATGAACTCCTGCAACAGGCAGCGACTTATATTTCAACGGAAGCCCGGGCTAAATACAATCTCTCCGCAGGCCTTGGCAAACCCCAGCAATATATGGGGCTGACCTTCTGGTCGCCCAATATCAACATCTTCCGTGATCCGAGATGGGGACGCGGCCAGGAGACTTATGGAGAAGACCCGTTCCTGACAGCCGCTATGGGGGTGGCCTTTATAAAAGGGATCCAGGGCAATGACAGCCGTTATTTAAAGGCCTCGGCCTGTGCCAAACATTTTGCAGTACATAGCGGTCCCGAAGCGAACAGGCATACCTTCGACGCCCTAGTCGATGAAAAAGACCTTCGGGAAACCTATCTCTATGCTTTTAAAAAATTAGTGAACGCCCATGTAGAATCGATCATGTGCGCCTACAACCGGGTGAACGGGGAGCCTTGCTGCACAGGTCCTACCCTCCTGCATCATATTCTCAGAGACGAATGGCAGTTCAAAGGGCATGTAGTAACGGATTGCGGGGCGCTGGACGATATCTGGGAAAGGCATAAGGTCCTGAGCAGCCCCCTGGCAACTGCCGTCGCAGCTATTAAAGCCGGCGTCAACCTGGACTGTTCCAGCATTCTGCAGGATGATGTTCTCGAAGCCCTCCACCAGGGATTGATCAGCCAGCAGGAGCTGGACTCCGCCCTGGCTCCCCTGCTCCGGACCCAGATCAAACTGGGATTTTTTGATGACAAGGCCCGGGTGCCTTTCAGCTCCTATGGCGCCGACAGCATCCATAATTCAACGCATACCGCCCTGGCCAGAACAATGGCCGGGCAGAGCATGGTCCTGCTGAAGAACGACCGCGAGACCTTGCCGCTCTCCAAAGATAAATTCAGCTCCCTGATGATCGTCGGTCCCAATGCCTTCTCCTTCGACGCCTTATCGGGTAATTATCACGGAGTGTCTTCCGGGATGGTGACCTTCGTCGAAGGCATCACCGCTGCAGCAGGTACCGGCACCCGCATAGAATATGATCAGGGTTGTGATTATACAGACACCGTCCATTTCGGAGGCACCTGGGCTGCTTCCAATGCAGACCTGACCATTGCCGTCGTCGGCCTCACTCCGGTCATGGAAGGAGAAGAAGGAGATGCCTTCCTCGCTCCCCACGGAGGGGATCGGGTAGATCTCAACCTACCCGCCAGCCATATCGCCTATCTGCGTGCTTTGCGCAAGAACATCGGCAAGAAACCCCTGATCGTAGTGGTCACGGCCGGCAGCGCGGTGGACATTTCCGCCATCGAACCTTATGCAGATGCCATTATCCTGGCCTGGTATCCCGGCGAACAGGGTGGCAATGCCCTGGCCGATATCCTCTTTGGATACAGGTCCCCTTCCGGGCATCTGCCTCTTACCTTCTACCGCTCCCTGAACGACCTGCCTTCCTATAAAGACTATGGTATGCAGGGGCGCACCTACCGCTATTATAACGGGTCCGTATTATACCCCTTCGGTTATGGGCTGAGTTATACTTCTTTTGGTTATACCTGGCAACAGCAGCCCCGGAACCGGTATTCAGCAAAGGACACCCTCTCCTTCTCTCTTTCGGTAGAGAATACAGGAGCAATGGATGGCGACGAAGTGGTGCAGGCCTATATTCAATATCCCCCTGTCGAAAGAATGCCGGTGAAAGAATTGAAAGCTTTTAAAAGGGTTTCGGTGACCCGCGGGGACAGGAAAGAATTACGCTTTTCCATTCCGGTGAGCGAACTGCAAAAATGGGACCTGGGAAAAAAGCAATGGGAATTATACAAGGGAACGTATAAAATAGTGCTGGGCAGCCATTCAAGAGATGAAAAGCTCAGCGCCGGCTTCGTGATCAGATGACCCGGCCTCCCACTGCCCCTGCAAACGGTTGACGCTCCCGGCCATCCGTCACATCAGACCGAAAGCCTGAGTTTCCTTTTCTCCAGCACCCCGGTGACCAGGATGATCAGTAAGGAATAGAGGAGGGACTTGCCAATCCCGATGCCTCCTGTCCTCAAGACCAGGGGCAGACGGTTGCTGACGCCGGGAAAATTGAAGATCGCATAGTGAATATAAGGTAAGAGATAGCAGGTAAGGGTACTGGTGCCGGCAGGCCGGATGAGGGCGAACCAGTTTTTGTTACCTTTTATATCCATAAAGAAAGCCAGCAGTATAAAACAGCCCATGCTGATCGCCGTACAGATCAACACCCAGGAAGGGGTGGCCCCGATCTTGGAAATACCCCAGAAGGGTCGCAGGGCAAATCCCGCCCCCAGTGACGCCAATGCCAGGATGCCCAGTATCAACAAGCTTTGCAAGCCTTTCCCCTTTTCCATTGCCTGCCGGAAGATCATGGCGGTTATCACACCCGCCATCGTTAAGGCCGGCAGGGCCCCGCTGCTTACGATCCAGGCATAACGCCTGACCGGGCCGAGAAAATTCAGCCAGCCTCCCTTGTCGGCCATAGACAGCCCTAAAAAGAAGACCAGCGCCCCGACCAGCACAGACCACCTGTCCCTGGCAAATAAATAGAGAACGGCGCAGAGCAGGTAACACCAGCCGATCAGCCCGAGGATCCCATACCAGGAGGTCCTCATCCAGACGGGATGTCCCGGAGCGCCTCCCTTGTACAGCAGGGCCATTACGATCAACAGCAGGATCCCGCTGCCCCGTAAGAGCATTTTTTTGTTTTTAGCCATCGTGGGGGAATAATCCAGCCATACCAGGAAAAAGCCAATCGTAATGCCTATCTGCCACCAGGGCTTGGGTAAAAAGGCATCTACTTTATTATAACTTTCAAGATTTACATGAAAAACGCCCATGACCAGCAAAGCGAAAGACCGGGTGAGTAGGTGTAGGAGCGTACTCTTCTGCGAATACCCTTTGGATGCCCGGGCCCTTATGGCAAAAGGAATGGAAAGGCCCACGATGAACAGAAAAGCAGGGAAGACCGTATCGGCCAGTCCCATGCGGTCTTCCATTCGGCCGGCATGGTCCAACCACTCGGGTACATCGCTCAGGGACCACAGATCATTTACAAAGATCATCAGGAACATAGTAAGGGCCCTGAATGCGTCAACGGAAGCCAGCCGGCTGGAAGCCTTGGTCATGAGAAGGGGTTGTTCAATAAAGAAAAAAGGTTGCCCGGTAAGGTAGTGCCTTTTTCTTTTATTTTGTAACGCTACCCACCCTACATCGGCCAGGGCACCCGTGGTGCCCTATATAGACCCTACAGATCCCCCGTCTACCCGCAGATTCGTCCCCGTGATGAAGGAGGCCTGTTCCGACGCGAGGAAGGCAATGGCGGCCCCCACTTCTTCGACCCGGCCCGCACGCCTGAGTTCGATATTCGGTCTTTTACTGAGCAGGAATTTTTGTAAGGCTTCTTGCGGCGAGCTATTTTCCCGGGCAGCGATCCCCTTCAGCATATCCTCGACAAGAGGAGTATAAATGAAGGCCGGGGATACCGTATTGACCAGGATATTGTAAGCTCCCAGGGATTTTGACAAACTCTTGCTGAAATTAATGATGGCAGCCTTAGTGAGATTATAAGGCGTCATATCCGGATCCGGTTGCAAGCCGTTCTCTGAGGAAAGATTAATGATCCGCCCCCATTTCTTAGCCTTCATTCCCGGTAAAACAGCCTTCACCAGCCTCACCATCGAGACGACATTGAGCTCATACAGGGAGGAATAGATCTCTGTGGGTATCTCTTCAAAAGGCCCCATCTCTCCGATACCCCCTGCATTGTTGACCAGGATATCGATGCCGCCCAGGGAGGAGACGATCTCCTGCTCCAGCCGATCCACCTCGGCCTGGGAAGAAACATCCGCCGGGACCGCTAATACCCGGTGACCCGTCTTCGCTTCGATAGCTGCCGCCATCTCCTTCAGTTCCTCCGCATTCCGGGAACAGATCGCGACCTTCGCCCGCGCTTCCGATAAAGCTAATGCAGCTGCAGCTCCGATGCCCTTACTGCCTCCCGTAACAAGGGCCACCTTGCCTATCAGTGAATTATTCATATAGTTTCGTTGATTTTATTGGTTTCTGGGACAACTAACAAACGGCAGCCAACAATGATCACTGCCTTATAAAAATTTTTTCCAGTAGAACAGCCAATCGATCATCCGGCTGGTATAACCATATTCATTGTCAAACCAGGCGATCAGCTTGAGTTGATTGCCTACTACGGAAGTAAGCGTGCCATCTATCACACAGGAATGCGTATTGCCTTTGATATCCAAAGACACCAGCGCCTCTTCGTTGTATTCCAGGATCCCTTTGTATTCCTGCAACGCAGCTGTCCTGAACAGGGAGTTGATTTCCCGGGCGCTGGTCCGGGTCTTCAGCTGCACCGTAAAATCGGCCATTGCGCCGTTGGCGACCGGCACCCGGATCGATACGGCTGCAATCCGCTGCTGCAAGGGAGGCATCAGGCGTTCCAGGGAAACTGCCAGATCGATCTCAACGGGAATGATGGATTCCGCCGCCGCCCTGCCTCTCCGGAATTGCTTGTGCGGGGCGTCCACCAATTCCTGCCGGGACGTGTAAGAGTGCAGGATATTCAGGTGCGCCGATTCTATGCCGATCGAGTTCAGCAGGTATAAGATATGCGTGGCACAATTGGTCATACATCCGCCCGGCGAAATGATGGTGCTGGCCTGGGTCAGTACATGCTGGTTGAATCCATAGATCAGCAGCGGAATATCCGGCGAGCCTGTAGTGGACAACAATACTTTTTTCGCTCCTGCGGTAAGATGGATGCCCGCCCCCTCCAGGCTGGAAAATTTACCGGTACATTCGATCACAATATCTACCTGCAGCTCCTTCCACGGAAGACGTGCGGGGTCTTCCTGCCGGAAAACGGCGATTTTTTGATCTCCTACTGTCAACACCCCATCGCGGTGAGCCACCGGAGCCGGCAAAGTCCCGTATACGGAATCATAACGGAGCAAATAAGCCAGGTTATCCGTATCCATAATATCATTGACAGCCACCAGCTCCATTCCTTCCTGGTCAAGCAATCGCCTGCTTAAAAGCCGGCCGATACGCCCCATTCCATTGACAGCAATACGCATAGTACAAATATTAATAAGAGGCAAAGATCGACAGATTATTTTACATCCGACGAACTACAATCTGGCCCCGGCCTTCCTTCTTTTCGCATAAACCCATATCTTTGTACTATGCAATCCAATCCCTTGAATAATATCCTGGTCATTGATGAAGTGCCTACTATTGCATTAGGCTTACAGGAAATCTTCCGCTCCCTCCATAATTCGATCAGGCTGGAACAGATAGAAAATATTTTCACAGCCCTGTCTTCCCGGTCTTATGAAGGGAAAAATTTTGATCTCATTGTCATAGGCGAACAAACAGATCGTCCTTCAGAGAATTTATCCCGCTCAGTAACTGAGCTTAAGAGCAGGTTCGGCCATAGCAGGGTCATGCTCTATACCCCCAATTATGATCATGTCCTCATTGAAAAAATGGAAGAAGTTGGCATAGACGCTTATATGCATAAATACGAACCCATCAGGGAGATCGGGAAAGCTTATTCCTGCCTGTCGGCCGGTGAAGGCTATATTTCCTCCATCTTTCATACCCTGTATTACGAATATAGTCTCCGCCTGGACCAAATCCCCCCTCCCAAAGATCAGCCGGAAAACTAATTCCCCTGCCAATCATTTCAGGTTGATTATACGTGAATTTCCCAGGCTGGCTATACGTAGATTCACCAGGTCAGGCTAGGGAATTTACTATGATTATTAGTAAGAAGAATTAGCAACTATATATGAAACTTTAATATATTTGTACACAGTCGCGGGGCCCTTAAACAACCATTAATCTGTTAACCTTATACCTCGTGCCATGACCTCTGCAGTAAATCAGAAGCCCTCGCCTCTTGATAAGATACTGGTCATTGATGACCTTCCTCTTATTCCCCTGGCCTTCCAGGAGGTCTTTCGCGCCGTCAACAAATCGGCCATTGTAGAATATTCGGAGAATATTTTTTCCGCTTTATCGGCCCGGACCTATGCCAACGCCGTTTTTGACCTGGTCATCACCGGCTCGCTCCAGGATAATTATTCAGAACATTTACAACAGGCCGTAACGGAACTGAAAAAGAAGTTCGGCAATCCCCTGGTCATGGTCTATTCCAGCGCCTATGACCCGGTAATCATCGAGAAAATGGCAGAGACCGGTATCGACGCTTACGTTCATAAATATGAATCCATCGAGGAGATCCGCAAAGCCTACGTTCGCCTTGGAAAAGGCGCACCCTATGTATCGGAGATATTCCACACGCTGTATTACGAATATGGGCAGGGGGTGAGGAAATGATCGCCCGGCCTCCCGGCCGCATATACCTGCCCTTCCAGCCGCATTGTTCCTTTCTCCGCAGAGTGGCATTCGATCTCTACGGGAACGGCCGGATCGAAGCTCCCATGGCGCAGTTCCGCTGCCGCCCAGGACAGCCCGCTCCAGATCATCTTGTCATATTCCTTATACAGGAGAAGCTCTTTTCCCGCCTGCAGCACCCGGATTGACAGCAGGGCATCCATCTTCTGCCCGTTGGGAGGAGCGCCGCCCCAGCTGCGAACCGGCAAGCCGTCTGCCCCAAATTGCTGCAAAAAAATGCGCAGATCTTTTCCGGGCAGCGCCCGCATATCCAGTGTTTCGCTCAGGATCGTATTTTTTGCCTTCTGAGCAAATTTCAACGTTATCTTTCCCTGATCCGCCGGTATCCGGATCGTCTCATCCCTTCCCAGGTCATAGGCCGGATCGGCATATTCACCCGTCGCCACCACCACCAGCTGCTCCGGGCCCAGCCCGATCCAGCTATCTTTTAACAAGGGAGTAAATCCGCCATCCGCATAAAGGATACGCGCCGTGGAGACACCGGCCCCGTCTCCTCTTTGCCATCCGGGAAGGTCGATGGTCGCGCGGTCTTGTGAAGGGTTCACAACCGTGTATACGATCCCGTGAGCCCCCTCCGCCTTAAATCCATAAGCCCTCCCCTCCCCCGGTACGGCTCCGAACGTACTCATTCTATCCAGTTTTTGCAATCCGTGATACAAGCCCTGCGCCCTTGCAAACCATTTTGCCCCCTTCTCATCCAGCAGTTCCAGGTTGCCATGATATACATTCATCCATCCTCCCCTCGCCAGTTCCAGCAGGAGCATCCCCTTCCAGGCATGAATACCCCGATAGTAACAGGTGCCTGTTGTACCGATCATGAAAGCACAGTTGTCGATGCGCCGTAAGGGAAGCCCGTTGAATTCGAACTGTCTCACCATATGATCGGAATAAGTATCCTGCGAACGCCAGCTATTTATCATCGGCACGTCGGAGAAACGCGGGTCGCCGCAGTACAGGGTGTCGAATACGTCCAGCCAGCGGAGATCCATCGTCTTCCGGAAAGGGGTGAACGTATTTTCCATGTCCCCGCCAAATCCATTGTAACCAGTGATCAGCACATCCCCGTTCCGGGCGCGGAAGCCCTGCAGCATGGCCATAAAAGCCGTTTTATTTTTCTCTTTGATCTCTTCCGGCGTGAATTTATCCTTACTTGCCGGCGTCACCGCCTCAAAATAGGCGAAGTCGAATTTGAACAACCGCACCCCCTTGTTATACCAAAGTTGCAACGTATCGGCTAGATGGGACAAATACCCTCCCTCGAACAAACAAAGGATATTGGGGTCGGTGCCCACCGAGTCCCTCCATTCGGGCACCGGTTCCAGGAAACGGCCATCATGGGTGGCGATCAGGTTGGAAGAGAACCACATACCCGGAAGGATCTGATGATCCCTGCAGGCCTTCAGCCATTTGTCGGGTCCGTTCGGCCAGTGCTCCCGATGCCAGGTCCGGTAGCCGCCCGCTTTGTCAAACCAGAAAGCATCCATCACATAATAATCGATCTGCACGCCGCTCTTCCGCAGCCGGAGGATCTCGTTCAGTTCCTGCATCGCCAGGGCTTCCGTCTGCACTACCTTATCCGATAGTTCATCATAAGCGGACCAGTTGTTGTACACAAATACCGGCCGGCGGGGG
>DASWFF010000055.1:0-36692 GCA_036394375.1 Puia sp. | reverse complement strand
CCAGTCTGGCTTTTGGAAGTGATGAACACACCGATTCTATTAAGTCCCATGAAGCCAATTCATCTTTTGTGCCTTGTAAAAAAAGCATATTCACCTTTACATCATTTAAATGTCCGGCCCGTTCTATGGAGGGCTTGCCGGAAGCGTGCAACGGAAATCCATAGAAGATCACTCCTTTTACTTCAGGCCGGGCATGGATTGATAAATACTGTGAAGTCATCCGTCCCCCAAAGGATTTTCCTGAGGCGAAAAGCGGCAAGGAAGGAAACGTTTCATGAGCATTTGTGATAGCCGCTGCGATAGTTTGATGTGCCACAGCAGGGGTATCGGGTCTTCCTTTTTTGTGCTCGGAGAATGGGAAATTGAAACGCAGGGTCGCAATGCCAACCTCTGAAAGAGATGTTGCCAGCGCTACCATAAATGAATGATTCATGCCTGCTCCTGCCCCATGTGCCAATGTCATTATACATTTACTTGCTTCAGGAACGATATACTCGGCCGAAACTGACCCAATGGAGGGAGAAACCTGTATTGATAAGGATCGGGTGTTCATGATGCAGGAAAATGCAGGATCAAATTTATGTTTTATCCTCCAGCCACAAAAAGATTATTCCAATAATCAAACCGGCCTTTTTGATAAACGGTTAGGACAGGCCACGCTTTTTGTTACATTTATTGTCAAATTAAGCAATCGATGGTAAATATCATAAAGCGGAACCTGTTCCTGGTGATCTTCCTGACCTGTTTCGCGGACTTATTGGCCAACGCGCAAAAGATGGATTTTGAAGAATACGATCCGAAATCCACCCTGGTCGTTCCGACCCATATCCTTACCCGGGCGAAGTACCCATTTATCGACATCCACAACCATCAATGGGGAATGCCGTCGCAAAACCTTAGCGAACTGGTCAGCGAGATGGATAAGCTCAATATGGCTGTCATGAATAACCTAAGCGGGAGGGGGTACAGGGATGTTAACGGCTATTTCGACGTCCAGGATTCCACGTATTTCAAAAGGGCACAGTCCAATATCCGGACACACTACCCGAACCGCTTTATTCAGTTCACCAATATTTCCTTTGCCCATTTCGGGCAAAAGGGCTGGACCGAACACACGCTGGCGGAACTGGAGGCAGATGTCCATAATGGAGCGAGGGGGTTAAAGATCTATAAAGACCTGGGCATGGAATTCAAAGATGACCAGGGAAGAAGGATTCCCGTTGACGCCCCCGGGCTTGATGCCATCTGGGAGAAATGCGGGGCCCTTCATATTCCGGTACTGATCCATTCCGCCGACCCGCCCTCCTTTTGGGATCCGATGGACAAATATAACGAGCGTTGGCTGGAACTGAAGACGCATCCCGACCGTAAGCGGGAAAATGCCAATCCTGCTTCCTGGAAAACCATCATCGAAGAGCAGCATCATGTATTCAGGGCTCATCGGAATACTGTGTTTATTGCCGCTCATTTCGGCTGGCTGGCTAACGATCTCCCTTCGCTGGGAAAATTATTAGACGAGTGCCCGAACGTATATGTCGAAATAGCGGCCATCATCGCAGAACTGGGGAGACAACCCAGACAGGCAAAGGATTTCTTCATTAAATACCAGGACAGGATCCTTTTCGGAAAGGATTCCTGGGTGCCTTCGGAATATGCAACCTATTTCAGAGTGTTGGAAACAGCCGACGAATATTTTCCTTATCATAAGAAGTATCATGCCTTTTGGCGGATGTATGGTCTTGCCTTGCCCGATGAAGTGCTGAAAAAAGTATATTATAAGAATGCCCTCCGGATTATTCCCGGCCTGGACAAATCTTCTTTTCCCAAATAGGAAGGGACACTTCCTGAACGCACTGCGGAATATGCGCCGTCATTTCAGCTATGCTCTGTCAAAAAGGACATGAACCGGGCCACAGAGGCCATGTCTTGCCTACCTGTCTGGCGCCCTGTAATATGAGTGGTTTCCGGTCCGGAGCTTGCTTCCAGGCGGTTAATTTCTTTAGTATGGTTCTTTGTATCTCCATTTTATCACACTTTATGTCCAGATTATGTGTAAAAAATCACATAATTGGCACATAACTTTGTAAAAGCAGTAATTTTTGTGCTATAAGTGGATGAAATTATCTCTAAGTTGATCCGTAATTGTCAAAGATTTGGGCTTAATAATTTTGGTTGTTCATGAATCATGAACATGCGAAAAAAATGAACAAAACAGTGAAGGAGAGTTTGCACCAGTTCCTGACTATCTTTGAAAACAGATGCCGGCTCTAACGCAGTTGCTTAAATCAGTTTACACAAAGTATTTTATACTCTCGATATATATGTTTTTTCATCAAGGACCGTAAACCTTTTCCGTTTCATACCCTTTTTGACCGTTTAAAGTTAACAATTTTGTCATCTTCTCAACAGACTTAATTTTGGGAGGGCTACATTATTTAAGAACCTTCCTGGCTTTCTTATGGAATAATCGCCGTTTTGAGATCTTGTATTATATGAAGTTTATCTTCTTACATATGATCCTTTGTATTGGTTCGTCTGCTATCACTCAAATAAAAGACAGTTCTTTCTGCCAATGCGGCTATTCTTTCACATTTAGATTTCCCAAAGCGGCAGAAAAGAACAAGATATCAGGAGATCTGGTTGTTGAAATGGATGTAGATGAAAATTGTATATTGTCAAATCCCAGGGTAATTAAAAATATTGGCTATGGATGTGACGAAGAGGCTCTCCGTGCTGTCAGCAATATGATCACTAGCCGGAATAAATGTATTTTGAAACAAAGATGCAGGGATTGTAAAAAGGGGAAAATGACTCAAACACCGAACCCGGTTTGAAATCCGCCTCAATCGGGGTCATAAAATCCTTCGATGCGAATAACGTAAGCTGGCAAACATTTGTTAAAAAAAACATAATGAGCCATTGCAAAGGCAGGGCGTGGAAACCAGCCTGTTGCCGTCACAGCATAAATATATGAAAAAGTAGTACCTTCACAAAGGTGTAATTGGCGTTATAAACAGAAAATGGCGCCAATTTCTTTTGATGCACCGTACTAAAAATAAAAATATGAAAAATAGTCTTGTTGGCTTATTCCTGCTCTTTTCAGCTCCCATCTTCGCACAAGTTACAGTGACCGAAAAATTTCAAAAGATTGGGACCGTCCAGGAAGCGCAACAATTCATCGATGCCAATCCGGCGCTCAAACCGGCCTTGCTCCATCTCTCCGTCGGGAAAGACACGACCCTCATTGAAAAAAGATTATTACGGCAAAACAAAGGCGATATTTTTTCTGTAGGTTATGTCACCTATAAGGTCCTGGAGGCAACGGAAACAATTAAGTACCGGGCAAATTATATCTTCCTCGATGGCTCGTCTTTATCCGTGCCCCAAGTCGACAGTCTCAAAAAATTGATTGCTCAAAAAGCCTCTTCCGGCGCTTCATTCGATCAGCTCTCCGATCAATACACTATGGATGGTAATACCACCCATGGCGATACCGGCTGGTTTTTCGGAGAAGAAATGATGCCCAAGGAATTCCAGGACGCTGTCAAGAACCATAAAACGGGCGATATCTTTTTTGTGGATGTAGCAGAGCGGCAATGGCATTATATCGTCAAAAAGACCTACGATGACCAGGATAAGAAAGACATAACCGTTCTGCGGGCGAACGGCAGATAAGCCACGCCATACCAAATCCATCATATAATGCCGCTGGCGCAGTCCAACAGGGGATTACAAAAAGGGCGTTTTACCCCGATAATAGGGTGTTTAAACGGTTTTTTTCAGAAGCTGAAGTCTGTACCTTTATCCCATCACCTCGTTCACTATCCTACAAAATACTTTCCTGGTATGTCTCTTTTTTATTAGCCCGGCCCCATTTCCCGGTAAGAATGGGGTATTCGCATGGATTTAAACCTTAAAGCATGGCTAAACTTGGCTGGGAGAAAACGGCTATTATTATTGGCATGGTCAGCGCTGTTATTACGATTATTATATTTATTACCGGCAAAACGCATTTGTTTGGACACAATGAGCCTCCCTCTGGTATTCCTATTAGTATTATAAATAGTAATAATAACTCAACGACTATCATTCGATCTTCAACTCCACCGGTAGTCACCCCCCCGGATAAAACAACGAGATCATCTCCGCACCACCGTGATTCTGCGAACGCGCCATTCCACGCGGTTAAAAAGGCTTTTCTCTGTATTCAAACGATGCGCACTGGTCAGCAATGGGACAACAATCTTTCTAAAAAACTCGCTCTTCTCTTTGCCGATAAAGGATACGAGGCTAAAGAAACAGGTCTGGGGTCAAAGGAATATAGCTTTGACAACCTTGTTTCTTATAACCTTACCCTTAGTGCACCGGAAGAAAAGAAAGGCCCTTTCAATACCGTAACAATAGATTATACAGTAGAACTGACCCTGGAATTTTACAATGGCCTGGAAACGATCCCATGCACGCACCGCATTTATCATGAAACGGTATCCGTCAATAAGGGTGTTGGTAAAGACGCTATACTCATACAGGGAGTTACAGGTCTCGTCTCCCAATTGAAAAATGAGACATCCTTTCCATTTTGCATCCAAAAATAAAATGGCACGTTTAACTAAAAATAAAATGAAAAAACTACCTATTACACTGTTCGCCCTATGCACTATCCTGTTCGCGCAAGCCCAGGATGCCCAGGATACCCGCCTTGTAGGCGTTGTCGCATTTGCAACCAATACATACCAGGACTCTCTGGCTGCAAAAGATGTATATGCCACTATATCCAGGTTGTTGATACAAACCAAGCGGTTTACCGTATTGGAAATAGATAAATGGAAGCAAACGCAGGAGGAGATCGACCGCCAGAAAGGCACTGCTTTTATAGAGCAGGATATTGTGGCAAAAGGGAAAAGTCTCGGCGCCAGGATACTGGTGATAGGTTTTGTAAAGAATGCAGAACTATACCAGGATCAGGGCCTTTATTCGGCGCGGGTGGATTATGAGGTCAGGTTCCTCGACGTCGAAACAGGTAAGATGATCGCAGCCTCCTCCTTTAAAGGGGATAGCGAAACCATGATGAATGCAGGAGCGAAAGCAAGCAAAGGATTGACAAGAATGATAATGCCTTCAGTGATAACGGGAAGAGGGAACTGGAAATCGATATATCTCGCCAGTTCAGCCTTTGCTGCAATGTCGGATGCCGATAAAAAAGCTATTAAAGGTAAACTGGTGGACGCTATCGAGGCCACTTCCGGCAAGGTCAACGCATGGATAAGGAGTACGTTCAACTTCAACCTGCTTTTTCTGAAAGCAATGGATGAAGACAAAAAGAAGGGCGTCCAGTCTGTGCTGATTGAAGGAGGGGAGGATATCGGCATGCAGGAAGGCGCCAGGTTGAAAATGGTTTTGGTGACAGAAACGGAAACCAGCAGAGGCAGAATTCGTGACGAAGAACCTATCGCCGAACTCCAGGTAGAAGAAGTACGGGCGCAAACCTCCAAATGCAGAGTGATCAGCGGAGGCAAGCGCATTATTGAAGGATCGGAAAGCAAAAATTTGCGAATTGTATTTAACTGATAGATTATTTATGAAAACAGGGATTACAACACTGTTCTTTGCTTTTTTTCTTTTCAGATCCGCTGACGCCCAGCCTCCGGGTGACAATACCCGTTCTCTGCTGTCTATTATGGTTGTCCCTTACACATTTGGCAACGAAGATATACTGCTAAGGCTGGAGAAGGATACGGGGTACAAAAATGCTATCTCCGTCATCAACAGTGCATTAATCAACATGGGTTACACGAAAACGCTCGACTTTAAAACTTATAAAGAGAATATAGACGATAAAAACCTGGTTACGGGAGACAAAACCTGGTCTGAAAAGATAAATATATACATCGAGAATGCCCCCGTTGACATTATTATAGAAACAGAAATTACCTGGATCAACCCTCCGGGAAACCCCCGTGACCGGCAGGCTAAGCTACGGCTGAAAGCTATCGATAAGTATACCAGCGCCATATATGCGGATAATGGATCCATTCAATCTGCTCAGCGGGAATTTCCCGACCTGGGCACTGCAGTGGAATCTGCGCTGGCAAGAGATGGCAGGGTCCAGTTCAAAAAATTCCTCGACCAGTTAGATGTATCTTATACGAATCTCATGACGAATGGCCGGCAGGTAAGCATACGATTTGGCATCAGCAACGAGAACCATGATGTAGGGTTTTCCAATCTCATTGACAGTGAAAGGCTGGCGGACAAAATTGAGGGATTTCTCCGCCAGAAAGCTTTCCACAAGCAGTATAATGTTTTGGGCGAAAGTGGTTCCTATATGGATTTTGCTGTAATTATACCGGTAATCGACCAGGACGGTATCCCCCAAACGCCCAGCTGGTTCCTGCGCAGGGAAATGGACAGCTATTTCCGCCGCTGGGGATTTGATATCACCTTTTCTGTTGTTGGCAATTGGATCAATTTTACGCTGTTAAAAAGAAACCATTGAAGAAACTGACTCAGGTAATTTATCCCTGCATCTTCCAGAACCTCCATCATGAACCCTCATGATTTTTTCACAGCCCTCTTCTTTATAAAAAGCATAGTCATCAACGTCCCTGAAAAAGCGAGCCCCGCCGATAAACGCATGATCTTGGCATACGCCTCGATAAAACCTTCGTGATAGGTTCTCTCAAGGATCGCTTTATCGGCAGCAGCCTGGACCTGCGCCGGCACTTTTGCATTGCCAAGATTAGCCGCCTCCGCCATAACGGCCTTCCGGTCTTTTACATCAAGAGACAGTTGGTTTAGCCGTTCTTGCAGCGCGCCGGAAAAAAACAGCACGGCCAGAGCGCCAAAGATAGCATTGGCAAATACATTGGATATTCTTGACACTGCATTGTTGATGCCGGAAGCGGTCCCTGACAAATGATCGCCCACAGAACCCATCACCGCAGTGGTAAGCGGCGCAACTGTAAACGACATACCCAGACCTAAAATAAGTACGCCGGGAAAAAAGCTTGTCCAGTAATCGGAAGGGCCCCCTGTTTGTTTCACAAAGGATAAGAATAACAGCCCCGCTCCCGCCGTGGCTGGTCCCGCAATCAGTAGTGGCCTTGGTCCATATTTGTCGGCAAGGCTGCCGGCCCGCCGGGCCACCGATACCATCAGTATTGTGAAAGGCAAAAAGGTGAGTCCTGACTGTAGCTGGCTATAACCCTGCACCTGCACCAGGTTTAAGGAAAGAAACAGCATACCTGCGCCAAGTCCCGCATATAGGAAAAAGGTAAGCAGATTCACCCCGCTGAAAGTCCGGTTGGTAAATAAATTTAAAGGCATCATCGGATGCTTGCTTTTATACTCAATGAATATAAAAGCAGTTAACAGCAACAGTCCCCCTGTCAGGGAGACAACTACCTCCCAATTATTAAAGCCGATGGCAGGAATGCGTAAGAAGCCAAACGTAAGGGCCGCCAGTCCCAAGGCTATAGCAACGGCCCCGGAAAGATCGATATTGGGATCGCTTTCGGCTTCCTTGCTTTCTTTTACCGTTCGCCAAAGAATGAACAGAGCGGCCAGCCCAATCGGAACGTTGATGAAAAAGATAAAACGCCATAAACCGGCATCAGCCAAAGCCCCTCCCAGTATAGGGCCTCCCATGGTAACGACCGTGGTGATCGCCGACCAGGTGCCGATAGCTTTCCCTCTTTCTTTTTCATCGATAGAAGAAGAGATCAGTGACAGACTTCCCGGGATCATCAGGGCGCCGCCAATCCCCTGGAGGATCCTGAACCCGATTAATAAGGTTACCGTAGTCGCCAACCCGCAAGCCGCCGAGCCGGCGATAAAAATAAAGATGCCCGCCATGAACATTTTTTTGCGGCCCAGTTTATCGCCTAAAGAGCCGCCAATGAGTATCAGCGCCGCCAGCATCAACAGGTAGGCGTTCAATATCCAGAATAGATCGGCGCCGGTTGCCTGAAGGCTTTGTTGTAAAGAAGGCAAAACGACGTTGAGGGCCGTGCCATCGATAAAAGCCATTGCGGAAGCCAGTATGGCCGAAACCATAACCCATTTACCTTCAGAACTGCTAAGCGCCACTGTCGCCATACGTCAAAGTTAAATCTTACTTCAATTCAAAAAGAGCGAGACGCTGCTCCACCATTCCCTTATTGATAAAATCAACAGATTGGCCGGCTTCCACAAAGATGAAATCCCCTTTTTTAGCAAAGATTTTATCATTCACCGTCACCACCCCCGCCGCTGCATCCGTGAGCCTCACCGCTACTATACGAGCCTTTCGCCGGGGCAGCTGGAGTCTGGCCTGCGCATTCAAAGTGAGACGATAACCTCTGACAGGCTTTTCATCGAACAACAAGGTAAACGACTTATTATCCAATGGGGGATCGATGGGCTGCGGATTTTTGTTCGGCAACTCCATGTCTATCACATGAAATTCAGTGGTATCGCTATTCCATACCCGGTGGATACGCGGTTTGGTATAAAAGCCCTCGAACCAGATATGCCCGTCATTAAAACTCGCTTTCTCCGGCTCAACGATGACTTGCGAACCCGTTTTAGTATTGCTGAGGATCATGAATACCGAAGGTGTCGAATGTTTGTGAATAAGCGAAGTGTCGCCAGGTGGAATATGCACATCCAATACCCGCACCCAGGCATTTTCAAAAACCTTATGATGACGGGGTTCTTCGCTTACCTGTATTTGCGCCGAACAGGACATCACCCCTGCCAGCAGGACGGCGGTGAAAAGAAATGAAAGCTTCATGATTTTTTTGATGAAAGTAGAGAAAAAATAACAGAGCGGCAGTCTTAAAAAAAAATGAGCCGGATAAAGAATTATCCGGCCTTGATGCAAAAAATCCTCTTCAAAATTCAAAACCCTGTGTTACCTGGAAAAATAAATGGTACGTCAACTATATAATTAATGAAATCCTCCCGACTGCAATAGGAGATGGGTAAGCCAACTGATATAAATGATATAATAAAGCCCGATAAAGCTGATACAGTAAATGAATTTTTTGTTGTCAATCAAGGAGATCTTGCCCTCCATCTCCTGTATTTCCTGATCGATTTGCATAAAATTATTTTTTGATGAGCCGGTTGCTCTAAATAGTAAGCTCCGGAGGTGAAAATGTAACCGGGACGACAACAGAATTTCATGAAATTTTTTAACTAATTGATTTTCATCACATTGTATAATAAAGGAATTTTGCAATATAAATAGATCCTGCCGGTTACAATCCCGCTCACAGCTTTTACTAATAATAGTCGCCTTTTTTTGGTGCGATTATATTTGAAACCGAAAAAAAAATTACTATTTTGTTAAGTACTAACCCTTAATTAATCCGAGTCTATGAAAAAAAATACATACATATATCCTTTGCTGGGATTGATCCTATGCATGGCCCTATTCGCTTGTCATAAGACCCTCACCCAGGTACAACCTGCCGGTCCAACCCCGCAGGATTCTACTATCTCTCCGATCGTAAAGCCGGACAGCGTGCCAACGACACCCTATCCGCAAACGCCCGTCACCGGCTGCTCCTATGCGCCCAATTACGGGGATTCGATCATTTATCCGCAACCGACGAACGGCCAGGACTATATCGTCCACCCCATTAATAACCCGGGCCCGGGCAAATACCTTTCATGGCCGATAGGGCTGGCCATCGACTCCATCACAGGGGCCATCGATGTAACAAAAAGCGAGACCGGGATGAAATATGCTATCGGCTTTGTAAAAAGCGGAACCACTGATACCTGTTTAAATATCCTGATCATCGGCGGGGCAGCTTATATGGACAGCGTATATGTTTTGGCCAATGGTGCGACAACGGCAGTACCTTATTATGAAGCCAATCCCTATTTGCCGGCAGTCTGTAGCGGCGCCGGTAGCGGCTGTACATTCGATGTCACAGGATCGGCGGCTAGCATGAGAGTGATCGTGAATCCATCCACCGGTGTGATCGACTTGAAAAAGACACTTGACGGATCCACTCTTTTAGGGGGGGCATTTGGTCTTATTCCCCTGAACGGGACGACCGTTAACGTCCCCATTTATTACCGGCTCAACGACCCAAGTAATAATGCCCTGCAGCATATAAATGTCCAGTTAGTCTACTATTATAGCAAATCACAGATAGGGCAGGGACTGCTGTCTAACATACTCTATAAACTCAACAATATATTAGCCGGTAACCTGATCAGCACGACCAGCAATCCAAGGCCCCCTCTCGTCTATATCGTCAGGATCCAATAAAATCACGGCTTTTATCGGTGACTTGGCTCTGCCCGGAAATTAATGTAACTTCATCGACGTGAGAATATGCATGACCTTACTCGCGTTCCTGGCATTAGGTTCCCTTAATTTTGGCAATCCCGGTATACCCCTAAGCCGGATCCTTACACTCTACCATAAAGCGGACGGCTTATTTAACCTTCCCAATTCCACCCCCGTTGACGACAGTGAGGCGTTGGCTGGTTTTGAGCAGGTGATCGCCGAACTCCAAAAATATCCGGACTTTAGCGATAAGGACACCCTCTTATTCCAGTCCTGGCTGAAAAAAGGGGTTTTGCTCGACGTTAAATACAACTATACCGGGGCCAAAGAGGCTTATTGCAGGGCATTAAGTTTCCATAAGGAAAACGATTCTTTGGGTTTCGTGGCGTATATATATGCAGGTACCAGTTATTACAACCTCAACAATTTTGACTCCGCCAACTATTTCCTGCTCAAAGCGGAATCCACGGCCGATCGGTTCCGGGACCCGGACGATGAGGTCAGGTTGTATAATACATTGGGCGCCCTGTACCATGCTAATGGCAATTATCAGCAGGGAAAGAATTATTTTAGCCGGGCCCTTGAAATAATTAAAGGCAAAAAACCTTTTGACACTACCTATGCCGTCACCATCGAGACGAATATCGCTACTTCTTTTTCCCAGCTTGGATTATACCAGGAGTCCCTTTCGATCTATAATAAGATCCTTACCTATCGAATATCTACCGATCATACCTATCTAAACATGGGTACAGCCTATGCTGCCCTGAATAAATACCGGAAAGCGATGGCCTGTTTCAGAAAAGTGGATGGTACCAAGGTACCAGGGGTCTTCAATGAAATGGGATATATGCAATTCCAATTACATAGGCCCGATTCTGCCGCCTGGTTCCTGGATCGGTTGCAATCTCCCGGAAATACCGGCAAGCTGAATGACCTGGACCTGGGAATCAATGATTTATACAGGGCTGATCTGCTTGCCGGCCAACAGCAATATTTCGCTTCCTTAAAGAGCCTCCAGAGGGCCATTATTGTATTTTCCAGCAATTTTAGCAACGAAGACATTTTTTCAAACCCCTCAAATTTTACGGGAACATTTGCCTCTTATCGTTTATTCGATGCCTTGTTTAAAAAAGCAGTTTTTTTTGAGCGCCTGTTCAGGACCCAGCCCAAAGAAGAATACCTGCGGGCCTCTTACGAAGCCTATAAAGCCGCCTTATCCCTATTGCGGTATATTGAAAAAAGCTATGATACGGATGATGCAAAAATATTTCTGAAGAAAAATAACGGAGAGGTTTACCGGGGAGCCTTATCCGTATGCCTGGAACTATACCGCTTACACCCGGGAGACAATTACCTTGAACAGGCCTTCCTGATCGGCGAGAAAAACAAAGCGTCTATCATTATTGCCAACCTGAAAGAAAGAGTTTCCAATAAAATACCGGGGATAGAGTCGACCTTATTACAGCGCGAAAGGAATATCAAATACAATATCGCCCGTCTGAATGTCAAGAGTGAAGAGACTTCAGATAGGGGAGAAGCCGAAAAGATCGCCCGTGAAAAAGCCGGTTATGAAATAGAACTATCCCGTTTACAAAAAGAGCTGGAACAAAACGGCAATTATTATAAATTAAAATACGACGATTCATCCCCGGGTTTAAAGGAATTACAACAGCGCCTGAATGATCAGCAGGCCCTCATAAGCTTTTATGCCACAAAAGAAGCCCTGCATATCTTTATAGTGACCCAATCCTCTTTTGCATATACCCGCGTCGATTCCTTATCTACCCTGCAAAAAGAGACGGAGGATTGGTTGCAATTATTAAAAACGACAGAGAACGGAAGGAAATTTAAGGGCGAGGCCCTCGGCTCCCGCCTATACCAGCAGTTGATCAGGCCGATACAGGCCCTCATTCCGCAAAAAGATGAATGGATCATTATCCCCGATGGATTTTTATATTTCCTTCCTTTCGAGTCACTGCCTGCAGACAAGTTGGGTACGGCATTATTGGAAACGACAACGATCAGCTATCAGTTCTCGGCCAGGCTGATTGCGTCCCCCGCGACCCCCGCCGAAAGATCTGTAAGCGTCCTGGCATTTGCCCCCTTTGCAGGAAAAGGGTCAAGCTCAGGTCAACCCGGTTCTTCCGGGTTTAGCCAATTACCCGCTTCCCGGGAAGAAGTGGCTGGCCTGCAGGGTAAGGTCTACATCGACAGCCTGGCAACCAAAGCGCGGTTTTTAAAAGAGATCAATAAATATCCCATTGTACATTTGGCCACTCATGCCGTCTCCGCTGTCAACAACGCTTCCGCGTCATTTATAGCTTTTTATCCTGAAAAAGGCTCTCTAATAGAAGATTGCTTATACCTGGAAGAACTCTATGGTCTTAACATGAACGCTACCAGGTTGGTGATCATTAGCGCCTGCGAGACAGGACAGGGAGAATTGGTAAGTAATGAAGGCGTGATAAGTCTGGCAAGAGCCTTTGCCTATGCCGGCTGTGAAAGTACCATCAACAGTCTCTGGAAGGCCGATGATAAGGCTACGTCCTTTATCCTCGGACAGTTTCATGTGTACCTCCAAAAAGGGTATACAAAATCAAAAGCTTTACGGCAGGCTAAACTGGATTACTTAAAAAGTGATGCGATCAATAAAAGCCCTGCCTATTGGTCGCATCTGATACTGATAGGGGATACTGAACCTCTTTATGCACCAGGAATGAGAGCTTCCTACAAATGGGGCCTCATCATAGTTCTCCTGGCCATCCTTTCCTGGTTCTTCGTAGGGATTAGAAAAAGAATTCATCGGAAATCGGAATGAGGTCTTTTCATGGGATTCAGAACGATATAGTTGGATTAATAACGGGGAGCTTTCAATTATTTATGGCTCTTGTACCGGGCGATGCGCAAATCCGCAAGAGACATTTTAGCGACTTTGTCATAATAGAGATGTCCTTTATTAGCTTTTATCTTTTCAAGGAGTGGATAGGCTTCATTGGCATCATTGCTGGCCAGCCAGCTCATGGCTAAATAGTATTCGGCTTCATCCTGGAAATAGTCACTGCCTGACAGAACATTGGCCGCAATGACCTGCTGAAATTTATCGATGGCATCAACGTATTGCTTCAATTCGAGATCAGCCATCCCGGTCAAAAAATAAGATTTATTGTTCTTTTCTTTCGTCGCATTGAAGAGCGTTATGACAGCCTCCCAGTTCTTATTATTATACGCCTCTTCCATAGCGTCCTTCGTTTCATTGCCACGGTTTGTATTTAATACGTAAGAAGTGTAATACTTTCCGTAAAGCCCGGAGGAACTGGTCGTTGCATATTTAAAGACCGTCGCTCCCCCCGCCAGTATCAGGATACAGGCCGCCACCCGCATTGCATTCAGGTACAAGGTACGAACGCGGCCCCCGGCAGACCGGGCGACCGAATCCGTTTCGGTTCCGGAAAGATCAGGCCGGGTCCTGACAAAACCAGCTTTCGTCTCAGCAGATTGCTGCGCCAGCCAAACGGACTTCACCGCCGTCACCTGCTCATGCAAACCGGCATCCTGCACTGCATCTACGGCCAGATTGATAGTAAGCCATTCCTGGGCCGTCTCCGGATCGTTGCTGATCCTTTGCTCCATTTCAGCAGATCCTTTGCCCCGAAGGCTGTCATCGAAATGATCAATTAACGACTGTGCTTGGTTTTCTGACATAGGTCTTTATTTAACTATTTCGTTAAGCTGCATGGCAATGACAGGATTGTCTTTAATGAAACCGGTCAGTTGCTGCAGGCATTTATATTTTTTGTTTCTCACAACCTGCTCATTTTCATACGGCAGGTGATCGACTATTTCTTTCATGGACAGGTTCTCATAATAAAACAACATCAGTATCTTCCTGCATGGCTCGCCTAACTTATATACTAACTCGCGCAGTTGACGTTTCTTTTCAAGGTCGCTGATATGGTAACTTACATCCGCCTCTTTCTGCTCCCGGCCATATTCGAATTGTTTTTCCCGGTAGCCGGATCGTTCTCTTCTCTTTAATTCATTCATCCAGATGTTCTTGGCCACTGATACCAGGAAGGTCTTAATAGTGGCTTCCATCCGGTATTTGCCTTTTTTTACGATTTCGATAAAAGACACTACCGTCTCCTGGAAGACATCTTCGGCATCTTGCTGGCTCCCGCCATAATGAATAATAAAAGAACCGGTGCTTTCAGAATATTGCTGATAAAGGAATAAAATAGCTTTATTCAGGCTGCTTTTGTCACCGATAGCGGCTATCAGTTCGGTATCAGTATATTTTTCCTCGGCTTTCATATATTAGTAGATTCTGAAGAAAGACTTGTAACCGGCTTGCCCAACTATTTCTTTGCTAAGAAGGTTCCCCGGACCCTTATAGAACGAAAATGACAGCCATTGAATTGTATGACACGAAGTTATGTCAATCCAGCCCCGGACTCCGACCAGGACTCCGAGATTTTTTACGACACGAAATTCTGTATCTTATTGATAATTACCTATTTGTGGTTTTTCCCAGAAAATATATCTTTGAGTGGGGGTAAAGGCTCCTCATTAACAGAATAGATTATGAAAAGACCGTTTTGCATTTTAATCGCTGCGCAGCTATTTTTTTCCGGCTTCGGTTTCGGCTTGCTCGCGCAAACTACCGGCCATCCGGGCTCTCCGTCCGGACGTCTATCCTCCCCGCCCACACAGCGTTTTACCGTTGTTACCCGGGAGACAACGCCCGCAGGGCCCGGTAATTCTTTTTACGGCACCAACCGTACTCCTTTATTAAAGGAACATTTTGCTAAACTCCCCGTAACAGCCTTTAAACCGGGAGGATGGTTGAAAAAGCAACTGGAATTGCAGCGGGATGGGCTCACGGGAAATTTAGGAGAGATCAGTATCTGGCTTTCTAAAAAAGACAACGCCTGGCTCACCCGGGATGGCAAGGGCAAATACGGTTGGGAGGAATTGCCTTATTGGCTCAAAGGATATGCTAATATCGGGTATATGCTGGGGGACCAAAAAATGATAAAAGAAGCGGAATTCTGGATCGATACCGTGCTGGCTAACCAGCGGGAAAGCGGGGATTTTGGCCCTGACGTAGCCCATGACGGCAATAGGGACCTCTGGACCAATATGCCCATGCTCTGGTGCCTGCAATCCTGGTACGAATACTCCCATGACCCGCGGGTACTGAAATTCATGAGCCGGTATTTTAAATGGGAGCTGTCCATACCGGACCAGCATTTCCTGAAAGACTACTGGGAAAAAAGCCGCGGCGGAGACAACCTGTATAGCGTCTATTGGTTATATAATCATACCGGGGAAAGATGGTTGCTGGACCTGGCCACTAAGATAGATCGCAATACCGCTGACTGGCGTCAGAAAGACAACCTGCCCAACTGGCATAATGTGAATATCGCCCAATGCTTCCGGGAGCCGGCTACCTTCTACCTGCAAAGCCATCTCCCTGCAGACCGCGACGCTACCTATAATGATTTTAAACTGGTACGCGATATCTATGGACAGGTGCCCGGGGGCCTATTCGGGGCGGACGAGAATGCCCGGAAAGGATACGATGATCCCCGCCAGGCCATTGAGACCTGTGGCATGGTGGAACAAATGACCTCCGATCAAATGTTGCTTCGCAGCACAGGCGACACCAAATGGGCTGACAACTGCGAAGACGTGGCTTTCAACACCTTTCCCGCCGCATTCATGCCCGACTACCGGTCACTCAGATACCTTACCGCCCCGAATATGGTGATCAGCGATAGCAAAGATCATGCGCCGGGTATCGCCAATGAGGGCCCCTTCCTCATGATGAATCCCTTCAGCAGCCGCTGCTGCCAGCACAATCATGCGGCAGGTTGGGTGTACTATGCGGAAAATGCGTGGATGGCCACTCCGGACAATGGTCTGGCTGCCCAGTTTTATACGGAAGGAAGCCTGAAGGCCAGGGTAGGAGAGGGACAGGAGGTTCGGATAGTAGAAGAGACGAAATATCCTTTCGAAGAGAATATCCATTTTACCCTCTACCTGGCTAAGGCCTCTCAGACAGATCCTCGCGATCATCACACGGGCAAGGCCGTTTCATTTCCTCTTTACCTGCGCATCCCCGAATGGTGTGACCATCCGCAAGTCCGGATCAACGGGCAACTGCTGTCACCGAAAGGAATGAATCGTTATATCCGCCTCAACGGAGCTTGGAAGAATGGAGATAAGATCGACCTGCTGCTTCCGATGCACCTCCGGCTGCAGGAATGGGCCCGTAACCGGAATAGCGTAAGCATCTATTATGGTCCTCTGGGTTTTTCGTTGAAGATAAAAGAGTCTTATGTGCAAAAGGATAGTAAGGCAACGGCTATCGGCGACTCACGCTGGCAGGAGACCGCAGATGCGACGAAATGGCCTTCCTATGAAATCTACCCCGCCTCGGACTGGAATTACGGGCTTGTATTGAAAACGGAGTTCCAGGGTAAGTATGGTTCCGGCTGGAAGATCGGCTTTATAATGACACGGAACGCCTGGCCTGCGGATAACAATCCCTTTACCAATACCGCTGCTCCCATCGAAATAGAGGTCCGGGGAAAACAAATTCCATCCTGGACAGTAGATCAGTATGGGCTCTGCGGATTGTTGCCCCAGAGTCCCGTAGCTGCTTCCGGACCTACGGTACCCTTGACGCTGGTCCCGATGGGAGGAGCCCGCTTAAGGATCTCTGCCTTCCCGGTAATACAGGATTCGGCGAGCCGGTAAAATGGTTTCACGCAATCGTGATCCCTATCAATCCAGGGACAATCCCATTGCCGCCAGCGCCGCCCGCGTTTGTTCATATTTTTTATGAGCGATCGCTCTTAGGCCCAATCCTTCCGCCACCTGCACGAACATGGGACGGTCATCTATATAGACAACCTGTTCCAGGGGGACCTGGGCAATGTCCAGCGCCACCTTCCAGATATCCGCATCCGGTTTCCGGAAATGGACAAAACAGGAGGAAATGAAAAAATCCACGAACTCATTGAGTTTGAATTGCCGGATCCGGTGTTCGTTTAACTCCCGGCCTTCATTGTTGACCACCGCTATTTTCAATCCGTATTTCGCTTTCAGCTCCCGGACCAGAGCGATCATTTCCGGGTAGGCCACCGATTGGGCGAACATGAACTCACGGAACTGATCCATGGTAAAAGGCCTTTCCTCGTAAAATACCACCCTGCTCAGGTATTCATCCAGGCTTAACTTGCCGGATTCATAAGTATCGAAGGTCATCCGGTGACGGTCGCTCAACTCCGCCAGGTCCAGTCCAAATTGCTTTGCCGCTGCTTCCCGGGCCCGCCTGTCCCAACCATTGGTGAGCATGACGCCCCCAATATCCAGGAATAAGGCCGTTACCGGTGTCTTTGTCAGTGCTGTTGTTGCCATACGAATCATAAATTATTCTCTAAAGTAACAAGAAACCCATTGTTAAGTTCATTTTTGACGCCCTATGCAACGGTATTTTTAAATTGCTTGTCAGCAACAGTAAACTGTTTCTATGAGAAAAAATATTTCCTATACACTTAGCCGCCTGGCGGGGGGCTGCCTCCTGCTCTTGCTTTCCGGCTGCTTTAAAGATAAGGTCACCAAAACCTATACGATCGTCAGGCCGGTATATACCCCGAAGACTACCTTCCTGGCTAATATCAATGGCAATATCAACGGCAATGCCGGACAACCCATCGGTTCGATCGGCAGGATCTATGTCAAAGACAAATTCATCTACCTGAGCGAGCCGGAAAAAGGCATCCATATTATCGATAACAGCGATCCCGCCCATCCGCAGCAGACGGCCTTCCTGAATATCCCGGGCAATGAAGAAATTGCCATAAAAGGAAATACCTTATATGCGGATATGTACCGCGAGCTGCTGGCCATCGATATCTCCAATCCCCACCAGATCAAGGTGACCGGCATGACAGTCAATGTATTCCGGGACCGGTATAACGGAGTCGGCGGGTATACTACGATCAACAATGGCGTGGGCGTAGACAGCAACATGATAATCACAGGGTATGTAACCAAAGATACAACCATGGACACCGATGCTCCCAAGGCTGCTTACCCGGGAGGGGGATTTCCCATTTACCTTTTCAATGCGGCCTCCGCCTCCAACTCCGGCGTCTCTCCAGGCAGTGGTGTAGCAGGATCCATGGCTAAAATGGTCCTGATGAACAATGATCTCTATACCATCAATGACTCCCACAGCATCGCTATCCTTGACGTCACCAATGCTCCCAGTCCCGGCCCCGCATCCACCTTTTATGCCGGTTTTGACCTGGAAACGATCTATCCCTTCCGCGATAAATTATTCCTGGGGTCGAAAGAAGGCGTTTTCATCTATGATGTCAGCAACCCTGCTACACCGGTTCAGCAGGGTATCTTTACGCATGGCCGTGCCTGTGACCCCGTGATCGCTGACAATAACTATGCCTATGTTACCCTGCATGCCGGGACATCCTGTGGCGGCAATAGTAATGAGCTGGACGTTATAAATGTACAGAACCTGCAGCAACCCAGCATGGTGGCCGCTTATCCCATGAATAAACCGGAGGGGCTTAGCAAGGATAACAACCTGCTCTTTGTGTGCGATAGTCTGGCAGGAGTGAAGCTGTATGATGCCACCAACCCGGCCGCTCTGCAATTATTGACACAGATACCAACCGGTCAGGCCGTAGCGACGGATGTTATTGCCGGCAATCAACGCCTGTTCGTAATAGCCGGCGGCAGCCTCTACCAATACGATTACAGTGATACTCAAAACATCCGCTTACTAAGCACCTTATCTGTAAAATAATATTCCATGAAAAGATGCCTGGTCATTGCCTGCCTGGGATGTTTGTTCTTTACAAGCGGATTCTCCCAGTCTTCCTGGAAATTCAGGTCTGTTGAATATGCTGGGATGGTCTTCGGACAAGAGGGGAATTATGGTCAGGTTCAGACCATTAATGGGGCTTACAAAGGATCCTGGTTCCTGGGAGCAGGATTGGGCCTGGATTATTACCGGTTCAGGAGTCTCCCTCTGTTCCTGTCGGTGACAAAGGAGCTGATGCCGGCTAAGAACGGACTTTTCGTGAGCCTGGATGCCGGCACCAATTACCCCTGGTACAAACGCCCTGACAACTTTTATTATGACGGCTTTTCCACCAGTAAATTTGTTGCAGGTCCTTTCTGGAGCGCCGGACTGGGCTATAAAATAAAACTGACAGCCCATAATGATCATGCGCTGTCAATGCTGGCGGGATATAGTTTTAAAGAATTGAAGGAAGATGCGAACACCTATCCGCAAGTCACCCGTTATGATTACCGAAACAGGAGATGGTCTTTAAAGATCGGGCTGATATTATAACAACAGCCCCCTTACTGAACGGGTCTGAAGGAAATTCAAAGTCTGCTTACCCTAATGGTTCAAAGACCGGATAAATGGCCCTGTTATTCAGTAAAGGCCCTTCTTTACTGTTGGTCAATAAATTCAGGACATCCTTTGCCGTACCTTTAAATGGCCCGGAGGATTCAATTTTCAAGGTAGCCATAGCTGCAGCAAATTCTCCTGCATCCTGCAATTCAGCCCCTTTGATTCGCTGGGATAAATAACCAGCCATATAAGTGTCTCCGCATCCGGTGGCATCGACGACAGTAGTAGTTGGACTATAGGCCGGGATATCATAGTACGTACGCCCGTTGTAAATTACGGAACCCTTGCTGCCAAGAGTGATCACCACTTCTTTGACGCCCCATTCGAACAGGGTCCTGGCGCCCTTGCGGACATCGGTATGCCCCGTCAGCACCTCCATTTCCGATTCATTGGCCTTCAAAATTTCCACATATTGAAGGGCCTCTTTTTTGGCAGGCCAGTCAATGGCATGTACATTCTTATTTACGACTTTCCGTAAATATCCCTGCACGTCCAGGGATACCTTTCCTCTTTCAGATAAGGTTTTGATCAGCTCCACCGGCATATCATCGGCGAGCAGAGGACCCAAATGGAAGATCTTCGCATTTACATCCAGTAATTGCTCAACGGTAAAGGCATCGGCCTTCTGCAATACCCTTTGTGTCCGGTGATCCTGGTTCTCTTTATAATTATTTTCGAAGTAAACGGTATAGGCGCTGGGTAGCACCTTCACTTCGATACTTTTGGCTCGTAAATCCGTTACAAATTGCATTTGTCCGGGGGCAAGGGCCGTGATCAGGCCATAACTCACGTCCATATTGCGGACAGCATTGGAGAAATAGAAGGAAGTGCCTCCTGCCATATGAACTACCGCCTTGGTTGTGACCACTTTATCTAGTGTGATATGCCCTACGCAACAAATATCGTACATATGCTTCATTTATAATTACGGATCCTGTCTGACTGGTTTCAAGCAAGGCCAAATATAGTTAATATGTCCCTAAATGGCTGTGTTCCGGCCTATCCGACAGGCCTATAGACATTAAAATCGTATTAATGTTTAATTTGATCCAATAAAATCTTCAATTTTCTGTTCCGAAGCCGGTTTTCCTCTTTAGCACCAACAAATGATAATTCCCTTTGTTCAAATATCAAATACCAGCAAGAAATGCCTGCACGAAATAGCCTGGTTGTTTTTTTGCTCATCATCAGCGCTTCGTTTAATAAAGCCGCCCCTCCGTCGGAGTGGATCCGGGTCAACCAGGCCAATTCTCCCATCTTTAGCATAGGTGATGATGTATATACGGGCGCCGCCGATTTTTTGCTGAAATAGAAAATAGCCCTGGTCTTTACCGGGGATGAATTTGGAGAAGGCGCAGAAACGATTGCCGGCACCCTGCAAAAGGAAAAGATCCATGCCTCTTTTTCCCTGACGGGTAATTTCTACAGGAATGCGGAAGACATCCGGGCATCTTACCGGCAGCTAGGAAAATGGAAGATCGATTCTATCGCTGCGTGGACCCGGGAAATGGGGACCGCTTTACCAAAATTGGTGCAATGCTGGATTAATGCATCCCTGCCGGGCCCTGCATTATCTTTTATCCCATTGCGATTTTAAACGTTGCAGTTTGATTAAATAGGGAACCAATAATAGAATCTCTAACCGGAAAGTAAACTTAGATCCTTCCATGGGGTAAAGATAGGGTAGGCCGAACATAACAAACAGACAAATAAGGATCCCGGCAATGGCGTCAACATACCCCAAAACGATCGCCCAATCCTCTTCAGCCCACAATCCATAACTTACCACCCCTTTTAAAAGAAAAACAGCCATGAGCAGGATACCTATCAGCGAAATGGGCTGATTGGTCTCCAGGCCATAAAAAGCCAGATCAGCATGAAGCCCTAATAGTCCGATAATAAAAACAGGAATGCTTAATCCTCCCATGACGATAAATATCCATATGAATACCTTCATCCACCAGGGAAGCAAGTCCCTTCTTCTTACTAATTTGGCATTTTCAGGGAGTACATCATCTAATAAATTTTCTGTATTCATAACGGTAATATATAAAAAAAGCGGCGGGTTTACAAGCCCGCCGCCTCCTGAGGTGCGAGGCATCTCAGGGCATCAGAAGAAAAGAGGGCCGACTCTATTGCCGGGTTATCACAATTTCCTTTACGACACGGCTACCATTCGGTTGGATCGCTCCCAACAGATAGGTGCCCGGTAACAAGTTCCGGCTCAGCGGCAATGAATAGACGGCATTGCTGCCACCAATGCTGATATCCGTACTATATACCGGCTGATTAAGATAATTAATCAAACGCAGATGATATTTACCTGCTGCCTGGTTAATGAACTGCAGGTTGATCTGGCTGCCGCTAACAGGATTGGGATAAACAATCATATCCACGGCTGCTTTATTGGCAGACAATTTCTCCACTGCTCCGACGCCCGCAGAAGATGCTGTGCTGATAAAGGCTGCAGAAGATCCTGTGTTGATAAAGTTTACATAATTGACATTGAAACCGGCTGTTTCCATATAGATACGCATTATATGCTGGCCGGTGGTAAGGCTGGGTGTAGTAACACTCACTGTCTGATACGTTTGCCAGCCGCCCGTATTAGGCACGGTGATACTGCCTGAAATATTCACTCCATCCATTTCTATATGCAGCCTTGATCCCGTAGACGGGGAGGATACCCGCGCCTGGAGCGTATAGACCCCGGCAGTGGTTACATTCACCGTATAATTCGTCCATTCGCCGGCTACCGTCCAGCCTACATCATAACCGCCTTCGCTGCAGACTTCTATGTCTACGCCTTCTGTGGGTCGGTACTGGCCGCCGTTATTGGTGGGATCCCAATCGGAATAGGCTACTCCCTGGCCGCTCAAGTCATAATTCTCCGCTTCTATCTTACCGGGAATATTGGCGGGTGTTCCACTGAAAGGCCTCGATCCACAGACGTTGATCGTGTCGTACGCGGAGATGCCTGCATCCAGGGATACCACCTGTATGATGGCAGTCCCCACACTGACGGCTTTCACGAAGCCGGTGCTATCAACAGTGGCCACAGCAGCGTTGTTGGAACTCCAGGCGATGGCTTTAGTGGTAGCGTTAGCGGGGGATATGAGGGTAGTCAGCCTTTTGCTCGAGTCGATGGTCAGGGAGATAACTTTCGGAGTGATACTGAGCCCGGTGACATTTACTTTCCCCCATACATAAAACTCATGGATCGACCACCAGTTGCCCTGGGAGCCGGTCTGTACGATCTTGATATAACGGGTAACCTGATCGGAGAAGAGGATCAGGGTCATTCCAGGGGCTCCTGCGCCCGAAGCGACAGGCCCTGTCCAATGAATACTGTCAGTGGAGACATAGGCTCCATAACCAACGGGAGAATCCCCGGAACTTTGGGTCGCATCCAGGACGATCTCATGAATGGTATTGACCGTCTTCATGTCTACGATGAAGTATTGACCGGGCGCCTGGGATGCCCCTGTGGTCCAGCGGGTGGACGCATTGCTGTCCAGGGCGTTTTGGGCTATCCCGTTGTTGAGAGAGGCCGTGGCCGTCCATCCATGCCTGTCCATAGCGCCGGCGGTGGATACCTGCCAGCTATTGCCCACATTGTCCTGCCAGAGGGTGGCGCTGGCTGGATGGATGCCTGAACTGTCGATGATGGATGAACGTGCGGACAGATGAGATTCTGTCCCGCTGCTGAGGATCGCCGATACTGGCCAGATAAAAGAGTTGTGGAGATTGAGCGATCCGGTCTGAATATTCGCCCAGTGTTGCTGGCCGGGTTGATTGAAATTAGCGGTCTGCTGACTGATGGTCCCGCCATTCAGGGAGATCCCGTTGTAGGGGTTGCCCCAGTAATCGGCATTGTAGAAAGTAGTCTGCCGGGTAAAGGAGGGGCTTGTCACGATGTAATTGTTGCCGCTATCACCCAGGGAGACGAGCTGGGTGTTGATGAAATCAAACCCGCCGGCGCCCATTCCTTCGAAGCTCATGCTATGCCGGGTGCCGTCGATGCCCAGGCCGTTGCTCGTGCCGGAAGGGCCGGCGCCTTCAGAAAGGAGCCGCATTCCGTAGAGGGCTCCATAGACGAAATCATTGTAAAGGACCTCTCCCTGGCAATTACCCATTTCCAGGAAGTTGACATTGTTATAGTCGTAGTTATAGACCCGGCTATCCCCATCGGCGGTCGGAGCATTGGGCCAGGAGCCGAATTTCGATTCCGAGCCATTGGAGTAATAGATCGTATTGAAATGGAGATTGTAGATCTTCCCCCCCACGGTACCACCGCCTACCCGGACCGCATTGTGTAACACCTGTCCGGCGAGGAAATCGACGTAGTGGTTATCGCATTTATTCGTGAACAGGTCGATCCCGTTATAGGCTGCCCGTATGCCAATATTTACAATATAGACATTGCTGCCCAATGCCTGGATGGCATAGGGATAAACGAGGAAATTAGGAACGAGGTCTCCTTTCTGGTTTGGATAATCCAGTGTAAGTCCGCGGATGCCGCTGCCGGCAGCCAGGCGAAGGAAGGGTGTGCCCGAAGGATTTCCCTGGTCGGCATAGATCTCGAGCGTGCTGCCGGGGCCCGTAGGTGCGGTGCTGATATCGGCGGATCCTTTCAGCTCGACATTGGTAGGGACTGAGAGGTCGCCCAGTACTTTGTATTTTCCCGGAGGCAGGAATACGATGCCGCCGCCATCTGCTGATGCCTGGTTAAGGGCCGACTGAATGGCTGTCGTATTATCTGTCACTCCGTCCCCTTTGGCATTGTAGGGGGCATTGGTCGCTATATACAGCACCAGGCGGGAAGGCATATGCGTCTCCGTGGTGATCACCGGAAAAGACGGCAACTGGGTCAACGACAAGGGGAGGCTATCGATGGTATTGACATAAAGGGAGTTATTCAAGATCTTCGTTCCACCCTTGTAACGGTTGCCGGTAAGAACGCTCCTGGCGTGCCGGCCGATGGTGATTTGCGGACCTCCGTTGTTGAAGTCGCAATCGGAAGCAGTAAAAGTGCAGCCGGCAATATTTACCCGCCCGCTGCTGATAGTAGTGTGTTCCATCAGGAAAGTGCCGGTGGAAGCGGAGTCGATAGAAATGGCGTTGCCCGTAGCAGCAATAGTACAGGTATGCAATTGAACGGCCCCATTGCTGGTATTCGGCCCAAGGACGAAGCCTGAAACGCAGTTGGTGGCCGTCATCTGGGAGAACATGATCCCTACCGTATTCAATGCATCGAAATAAACAGCCGTCTGGCAATTCTTAAAATTCATCGCGTGGTTGGTCCCATTCGGAACCGACCCGGTGCTGGTTTGGGAAACAGCTGCACGGAAGCCTACGTTGTATCCTTCGATATTGACGAAAGCGGTGTTGGTCCAGTCGTTCCTTCGCATCATAATGCCGGTGCCGTTCTGGTATATCCAGGTGGAGTAAGCGCTTCCTGCTGCCGGCGCATTGGGAAGTCCGGAACCGGACCAGTAGGAGGGAGAGAAATCGATCTGTTCGAGCCTGCCGACGTCCGCGATATTGTCGATTTCGATACCCTTATTCAGCGGCGTACCATAGACATCAAAAATTACGGGGCAACTGCCGCCGTTGACGGCAGAGAACTTCACCCCGTCATAGGCATTGACGAAAGTGATGTTCCTGGCATTATTGAAATCGTTGCCGAAATAGTTCGGCTGACCGAAGACGATGGCGGGAGGATAAGGAGTGATATTATCCGGTAACTGCTCAGGGTACCAGATCGCCAGGTCTTTGACGGCGGCCGACATCTGCATGGTGATCAAGGCTGTCGCACTCTCGTTGCCGCGACCTGAATAGGCCATGAGGATGGTGCCGACAACAGGTTGACCTTTCACCGGCTTCTGCCATTCACCCCGGAGGGTGATCCCCTTAGGAATTAAGAGCGTTCCGCGGATCACATATTTACCCGAGGGAACGAACAGGGTTCCCCCGCCCAGTGCGCCGAGCGCATTCAGACGGTCCTGGAATATGGACGTCACGTCCGTTATGCCATCGCCCGTAGCTCCATAATCCGCTACGGAAAAGGCCGAGACAAAAGCATCTGTCGTCGGATAGACAGGCTGGACTAATTTCCAGGTCTGGGAAAACACGGAAACAGGCAGCAGGCCTGCTAAAAAAATGGCTAAAAGAGCTGGCAGAAGAAAGGACTTCTTCTGATGTGAATTTTTGATTTTCATAAAATGGTTTGAATAGTCAGGTGACACAGGAAAAAGCCTAAAGCTCCCTTTAGAGACGGGGGGTAAGGCATAAGAGCATCAATCCCGGCTTATGGCGGGAGACCGAAAAAAGTAATGGGAACTTTATTGAAAGACGGAGTAGGGGGATTTTTTGGAAAGCGACTGCATAGAACGTGCAGCCTTTCGATCAGGCTCATAAGATAAGGTTTGTTGTTCTGAGATTGAACTCGGACAAATATATAGATATAACGCTCCCTTCACAAAAATTGTGAATAAATTAAGCAGGACGCGCCGCAATTTTGTGTTATTTAAAGGGTAATACAATAATTTTGGATCATGCGAGCGCATCTATCTTACTATAGCATTGTCTTGATTTTACTGTCATTGGCCATCGGCTGCCGTTCTTCGCGCGGCGATCAGGCTACCTCTCCTTCTCAAACAGGTAACTGGCAGCAGCGGCCGATCGTCATAGACGGTTCAGACGATGATTGGGCCAAGCCCCTGCCATACACCGATCGCAAGGAGAAACTGAATTATGCCGTATCGAACGATAAGGATAATATTTATATTTTGGTGTCTACCCGTAGCCCGCAGGAACAACAGAAAATCATCCAGGGCGGCATGACCGTCTGGATCAACAACCAGGCAGAAAAGAACGAGAGTACCGCCATGGGGATTGGATTTCCTTTAGACAGCCGGAAAAACCGGGATAGAGAGTTAATGGCCCAGGCGCGTCCGGATCTTTACAAGGATAAGGGCATCACCTTAGATGATTTGAAAGAGTACTCGCTGTACGGTTTTAAGAGTGAGAGCATCGAAAACTACGAGTACGGACAAACCAATGAGGAAGGAGTACTGGTCCGGATAGATTACAATAAGGACGGCGACCTGATCTATGAAGTATCGGTTCCGCTCAGCACGGTCTATCCTCAGAATACTTCCCACAATTTCGCTGGCAAGACGGTAGCCGTAGGCATTTTTATTGAAGGACTTCCTCCGAATACAGCCGTCCGGCAGGATGGGGGAGGAGGCGGGGTTTCTATAGGAGGCGGCCTGGGGGTTGGCTCCTATGGAAGCGGTGGCGGAGTAGGCCTGTCCATCGGTACGGGCTCCCTGGGCCGCATAGGAGGCAAGGAGCGGCAACTGTATCAACTCAGTAAAATATGGCAGGTAATGCCTCTGGCCAGAGGTCGGTAACGCCGGCTACCTCGTTAATTCTTAGTCAACCCTCCTCGGGCTTATTGGTGTATTTCTTCTTACATTCGCCGAAATCTTAATTTCCATGCGGTATACAAAACTTTTCATCGGTAGTTTAATGATCGCCGGCTTTTTCACGGCCTGCAATAATGAACCCAAATCTGCTGACAACGCTCCGGCCGCAGCGCCTTCTCCTGCATTCAAAGAGGAGAATGTAACCTATACCGGGGACAGCATTTCCATGAATGGATATGTTGTATACGACGATTCCAATAAGAGCAAACGGCCCGCGGTGATAGTGGTGCCCGAATGGTGGGGATTGAACGATTATCCTAAAATGAGAGCCAAAAAACTGGCAGAATTAGGATATGTGGCTATGGCGATCGATATGTACGGCGACGGTAAGATAGCGGACAACCCGGATAGCGCTAAAAAGTTCTCCGGCCCGCTGTATATGTCTCCGGGAAAAGCAAAAGCCCGTATCGATGCCGCCATCGCTAAATTGAAAACCTATGGCATAGTGGACACGGCCCAAATTGCCGCCATCGGCTATTGCTTTGGCGGCGGGATGTTACTGAATACCGTCCGGCTGGGGGATGAATTGAAAGGAGTGGTAAGCTTCCACGGGAGTCTGTTGGGCACTCCGGCCCGCAAGGACCTGCTAAAAACGAAATTGCTCGTTTTACACGGTAATGCCGACCAGTTTGTCTCGCCCAAAGACGTGGCTGCCTTTAAAAAGCAAATGGATTCTATCGGGGCCGATTATAAATTTATCGGTTACGATAGCGCCAGCCACGCATTTACCAATCCTCATTCTACGGAAACAGGCCTTAAATTTAAACTGCCGATTGCCTATAATGCGAAGGCGGACACCGCCTCCTGGAATGAAATGAAATCTTTTTTTACTACGTTGTTTCACTAAAAATCAGGAGAGTGGCCATACGGTCACTCTCCTGTACCTTTCACCCGCATGGCCCACTTTTTGCTGCCAAATAAAGAAAACTCAAGCCATGACAACTCCACAAATCGCAACCCGGCTGGTGGAACTTTGCCGCCAGGGACAGTATGAGAATGCGCAGAAAGAATTGTATGCCAATGATGCAATAAGCATCGAGCCGCAGGCGAGTCCTGATTTTGCAAAGGAGACAAAGGGCCTGCCCGCTATTATCGAAAAAGGACATAAATTCGAGGCGATGACGGAAAAGGTGTATGCCACCACGGCATCCGACCCCCTTATAGTGGGCAATACGATCGCTTTCACCCACGGCATAGACATTGCTATGAAAGGAACCAAACGGTCAAAGATGGAAGAACTCTGCGTTTACCAGGTAAAAGAGGGAAAGATCGTATCCGAGCAATTTTTTATGTAAGTCCGCCATCCCGGTTACGGCAATTGAGCCAAATCTATATCCGGCGCCTTCGCATCCGGAGGGGGTACCCTTAGCCACCACCCATTCAGCGGGGTGTAGTCATTGAAAAAACCGCCATTCTGTAAGTAAAAAGCATCTCCTTTTACCCCGCCTCCGTAATCCATCCGGTATCCCTTCCGGGCAGTATTGTCGCCGGAAAAACGGGCTTTATTCAAAGACATCCAATTCCCCTGTTCATCCCGGATCCATTGATGATTAAATAATACAATACGCTGCCGGTCACCCATCTCCGGTTCGAAATTTTCAAGAAAGGAATGCAGACCGCTCAACCACTTCTGTGTTTGCGGTCTTTTGAAACTGGCGATCAGCAGCCATTTCCCCTGCTCGAGCGCATACCACCAGGCCGTGAACTGTGTATAATTATGGTCCAAAGGCTGACCCCGCAATAAGAACCGGTAAGTATTGCCTGCCTTCCAGGGATAGTTGAGCCAGCTTTGCCCGCCCGATCCCTCATTCCCGAAAGCGCCGGCATGGACGCCTTCCCCCTTCTTTACCAGTAAGATCTGCAGGCTGTCGGGGATAGCCCGGGGGTTATCTGTCTGAAAAGGGCTCCACACAGAAAAAAGAATATGTCTTTCCGTCGGAGAGTTCACCTGCATCCCGAAATAACCTTCCCCGAAACCATCGGCCATAAAATAAGAACCCTCGATATCCTGTCCTTCCGGTACGGTGACTTCGTTGTAGAACCATTCCGCATGAATGCCTGCCGGCAAGGTATAGTTTAAATGAACGGAAGGTCCCCGCCTTCCCCAGTGAAAGAAATTCCCTTCATTGTTCGGGACATAAGACACCTGCCCTTTTAAAGCCGCGCCTTCTATTTCGATACTTTGGATCTTCGCAAAAGTAGCGCCCGACTTCCGGATGCCCTGGATCCGGATAGACTGATATCCTGTATCGGGAATGACCCAGTTGCCAGCATCATAATGCTGCAAGGCCGCGCCTGTCACTTCCATTTCTTTCCCGGCTCCTCCGGTCATCCCCTCATCCCTGGATGTACCGGCTCCTCCGGTCGCCCCCGTCCCTTGAGTTTTCCCCGGCGACACCCTGATCCGGCTTTTGCCGGAAGGCACGCAAAGATTCAGCCAGACGTGAAGAGGGCCTGGTTGCGTAACGCGAAAGTAAAGTGTGAATGAGGTCGCCGGATCGGTCCATTCAACTATCCCTTCATTAGTCACACTGCCCCCTGTTGAACGATTGCTCCAGGTATTCCCGCCGATAGGAATGGTGAGACGGGCAGGTTCGCTTTGTGCAAAATCTTTCAGGTGCAGCAGACAGGCCATTGCAAAAACAAACGCGGCCCGGGAAATACCAGCCATCCGCAAGAAGCTCATCTGGGTATTATGGTTCATGTCCTTAATGATTATCGGGCAATATCGGGATTTACGGGGATTCACAGGCGATCAACCGGTTGCGCAATTTTCGCATAGCCGGATTTTAATTTCAATCTTTTAAAGATGTTATCTTTACGATATAACCATTGCGATATATGATACCCAACGAAATTACCCGGCAGCACTTACTGACCGCCGATACAGGCGTTCGGCAGCTTACAAAAATAGAGGCCCACGAGATCCATTTTGCGCCGGGACAAACAGGAGCGCTGCATTATCATCCCTGTCCTGTTACAGGATATATCTTAAAAGGAACAGCCCTGGTCGAGGTGGAAGGCCAACCCGCTCAGATCCTCCGGGCCGGCGAAGCATTTTTTGAACCGGCAATGACCCGTATCCTGCATTTTGACAACTATTCCACCACCGAACCCATGGTCTTTATTGCCTTCTACCTGCTTGACGGCAAGCAGACCCTGATCGAATTGATAACAGAATAGATTCCCAATAATCCCTTTTCCTCCGGGGAAAATCCCGTAACTTCAAGTTCATCCCTGTCGCAACCGTCCCGTTTATAAAAATCAATAACATGCAAAAAATCACACTGCCTGTCACATGGTTGAAAGGCTTATGGTTTGCTGTCCTGTTTTTGGCAGGAAGTATTGCCTTTCCGGCTTTTGCACAGGACCGTCCGGGCCGTCCCGCCGCCCCGCCGCAACGACCGCCTGCTCCACGACCGGTAGCGCCTCCTCCGGCACAAAGGCCCCAGGTGCAGCCCGCACGGCCTCCACAGCAGCGGCCTCCGGCGCCACCCGGTAATGTTCGTCCCCCAGGCAATACACGCCCTCCCGGAAATACACGCCCCCCTAACTACCGCCCCCCGGTGCACCACCGTCCTCCCCATCACCGTCCCATCCATCACCGCCCTCCCGGGTGGAGACCCAACCGTCCGGCCTATACCCGGCCTCCGCATGCCTGGGGTGGACATCGTTATTATACCTATCATCATTATTACTACCATCCCTACAGACCCTATGTATTCGGACCTGCCTGGCATCCCCTCGGGTTCTTTCTCAGCGCCGTTGCGGCTACCGCTACTATTGTTGCGATCAATGATAGGCAATACCGGTATGACGCAGGAGTCTTCTATGCTCCTTCCAACGGAGGTTACCAGGTAGTCGCACCCCCATTCGGGGCCATCGTTCCCGTATACCCGCCGGATGCCGTGAGCATGCAGGTAGGAGGAGATGTCTATTATTATTTCGGAGGGACTTTTTATGCGCCCGCACCGAATGGCTACCAGGTGGTAAGGGCCCCGGCAGGAGCCATCGTCTATAATCTGCCGGATGGCTGCACCCAGGTGCAGGCAGGTAATATCACCTATTTACAATACAATGGAGATTATTATCAGCCGATAGTATTCAACGGTCAGCCCGCTTATGAAGTAGTGAATATGGAACAATAGTTCCCCGTATACCAGCAGGAGCCGGCTACCTTGAAAAGCCAGCAGGAGCCGGCTACCTTGAAAAGCCAGCCGGCTCCTCCATACCCTCAGACAGGAGATTTACCGGTAATGGCGCCACTACCGGCACGCTGGTGGCAGCGGTTCTCGCCCCCATTACTGCTGCATCTGGCAATCCGGAGGCTCCTCTCTCTCCCGTCCTCCTTTCCTTTTCCTGGAAGCCGGCAATCCTCGGATCTACGATCTTTCCCGGATCGATCACCTTCCCCGAAAATTCCGGCGCTCCCGGCGTCCTGCTCCCGGCAATTCCCGGCTCCATCATAGCACCTATCCTTTCCGTTCTCTTAAGGAAAATACGCAGCCCTATAAAAAAGCAGACCAACAGGATCATGCCCCCTCTCAAATGGATTATTTCATGATCGGGGATCGGAGTATATATATCCGCCTGGATACCAAAAGAATCGATCCCGTTCCGCACCTGCCGGGACATCAGCCCACTGGATAAGTAATAGATCCCTCCTCCCGCCGCCAGGCATAATAAGATAGCAAAGGCCCCGGTAAATAGGCTCCATAACCTTTTTCGCAATTCCCGCCAGGTGGCGGCGCCATATCGGGAAGGATAAGATAAAAGCAGGATCCAATAGAAAAAGAAGAATAACCCGATGACCGGCAGATCGATGATCACCGGCAGAGGAACCGGAATATCTAAAAACACCAGCATAGGGTTCACCCCCGCCAGCCCCGGCGCCCAGGGGAACAGCCCGGCTATCAGATACCTGTCCAGCAGAATGGCTATCGCCAATAGGACCAACAGGATATAATGTGGCCGTCCCTGGCCACTATAGGTACTCATATAGGAGATTTTACAAATGGATCAACACTCGGATGGATACGATTGAATAGAAGTCATTTCATGGGAAACTGGGAGAAATTCAGGCTAGGATACTCCGGCCGAAGCAAAAACGCCGGCCTCATCGATTATTGTATGGCCGATTTGCCAAAATAGCGTTAAAACGAACGGAGCCCCCTCTAAAAAAACGTTCTTCACAATAAGCAAACTTCATTCCAGAATATTCCCTTATGTAATTTTTCCACTCCCTGCATCTTCAGTCAAAACAGTACGCATGAACACTAAACCCCACAAATATCTGGTTGCCTGCCTGATCCTGCTGCAGGGAATGTTTTTATCTACCCAGGCCCAGGCGCCCTCCATAAAAGTAAATGGGAAAGAATCCGGCCTGGTCTACCTGCAAAAACTGAACGTGGAAGTTAAAATCAATGGCGCCGTCGCAACGACCACCTGGACCATGACCTTTAAGAACAAGACCAGCAGGATCCTGGAAGGCGAGCTGAACTTCCCGCTGGCAGAAGGCATCAGCGTGTCAGGATATGCGCTGGATATCAATGGCAGACTGCGGGAAGCCGTACCGGTAGAAAAAGAAAAAGGTACCCGGGTCTTTGAAAATATCGAACGCCGCAAGGTAGATCCCGGATTATTGGAGAAAGTGGATGGCAGTGGATTCCGGACAAGGATCTATCCCATCAATCCTAACGGGGTCAGGACCGTGCTGATCAGGTATGAGGAAGAACTTACCTGGAGCGGTCAGTCGGCTCTGTTATACCATCTGCCGCTTGCATTCCGGCAGGCGCTGGAAGAGTTCAATATCGGCATCAGTGTGGTGCGCAGCAGTCAGAAGCCGGTCTTTGAAGGGAATATCGACAATGAATTGCGCTTCGATGAATGGAACGACACCTGGTCCGCTTCCCGGTCATGGAAGAACTATCTGGCCGATCAGCCCGTTGCCATACGCATCCCGAAGACAATGGGAGCCAGTGAAGTCATGATGCAACAAGTGGGCAATCATTATTTTTATGTACTCAGCACTTTTCCGGCGCATAAAAAGATAGAGAAACCCCTGCCGAAAAAGATCACCATTCTCTGGGACGCCTCTTTGAGCAGTTTTTCACGCAATACAGAAAAAGAGCTGGACCTGCTGGATCAGTATTTCGACAAGCTGCAGGAGGTGGAGATCACGCTGGTAAATTTCAGCAACACCGCGCAGGAACCGCAGACCTTCACCGTCCATAACGGGCAATGGGACCGGCTTCATGACGTTTTGCAGCATACCGTCTACGACGGGGCCACCCAATTCGGTAGCCTGGACCTGCGAAAATACCCCTGTGATGAATTCTTATTATTCAGCGACGGGCATTCTACTTTCGGTAGCGATGAACTAAAAGAAAGTGGCAAGCCTGTTTATGCCATCGTGGCCACCCCGAAAGCCGACTTTCCTTTCCTGCGGGCCATTACTGAGGCGTCCGGCGGCGAATTGATCAACCTGCTCACCGGCACTGCAGAACAGGCCTGGGAACAGCTGTGCTATCAAAGTCTCTGCTTCATGGGAATAAAAACTTCTGCCAACCTGCAGGAAAATTATCCCTCCCTCCCCAGCCCCGTGATCTCCAGTCTTTCAGTGGCAGGTATCAGCTATCAGCCTGAACAACGACTGGTCCTGCAATTCGGATATGGAGGCAAGGTTGCCAGCGAATCCGCCATCACCCTGGATTACACCAAACAACAGACCAGCCGGCTCGATCTGTCCCGTATATGGGCGCAAAAGAAAATAGCCGAATTGGACAAGAGGTTCGAGGATAACAAAGCGGAAATAGAACAATTGGGCCGGCGCTACGGGATCGTTACCCGCAACACTTCCCTGATCGTATTGGAGAACGTAATGGATTACATCACCTATGAGATCGAACCCCCTGCCGAACTCCGGGAAGAATACGACCGCATCATGAAACAAAGGGGGCAGACAGACCGGCAGCTCCGCCGGACTACTGTGGATAATGCCGAAGCTTATTTCAATGAACTGCTCCACTGGTGGCAATCGGATTATAAACGCCCGCTACCCAATAAAGCCCCCGCCCTTGCCAGTCAGACATTAGAGGGGCGCGTCCCCGGGGTATCGATCAGCCGTAACCGGAATCATAACGCTCCGCCGGCAGCAAGGAGAAGTAGCGGCGTCCTCGATGACGTGGTAGTGGTAGGATATGCCACCGCTAAAAAGAAGTCCGTTACCGCATCGGTAACTACCATAAGGGCGGAAGAACTGACGTCCGGGCAGCCTGCAGCCGCAACGGATTCCTCGCCCGATCCCTCCGCCAACACCGACCTCTCCGGCTACGGTAACTTCAAAGCCTGGAAAACAGATGTACAGACGGAATACCTGACCCGGTTAAAGGCCGCCCGCCCCGGAGATCAATATGCCGTCTACCTGCAGGTTAGAAAAAACAATCTCCATACCCCCCTGTTCTATTTTAATACCGCCAACTTCTTTTTCGAATCGGGCAAAAAGAGTATCGGCCTCCGCATCCTTTCCAACATTGCCGAACTGGACGCGGAAAGCTATGAACTATACAAACTGCTGGGTTATAAATTGAAGGAATTGGGCGAGACGGAAGCTGCCTGCGCCGCCTTTAAGAAAGTATTGGAATGGCGCCCATTCGAACCGCAAAGTTACCGGGATTACGGATTGGCCCTGGAAGATGCCGGCCATTACCAGCGGGCCCTGGATACCTTGTACTCGGCCCTCGTAAAAAATTATGACGCGAATGTAAGCGCACTGTACCCCGGCATCGAAGAGACGATCCTGCCCGAAATCAACAACCTGGTCGCCCGGAAGGCTGATAAGATCGACTTCAGCAGGATACCTAAACAACTGCTCACCAATATGCCCGTGGATATACGGGTGGTCCTCAACTGGAATATGAACGATACGGACATCGACCTTTGGGTGACAGACCCCGACGACGAAAAATGCTATTACAGCCACCGCAATACAGCCATCGGCGGTCGTATCTCACATGACTTTACCAGGGGCCTGGGACCCGAGCAGTTCATGCTGAAAAAGGCGATAAAAGGGAAATACAAGGTTGAAGTGAATTACTACGGGGACAGCCAGGTGAAAATTGCCGGACCCACGACCATCCTGGTCGAAATATATACGAACTACGGTACGCCAGCACAAACCCGCAAACTCATTACCTTACAAATGCAGTCTACTGCCCAGGGCACGGTATATGTCGGTGACTTTGATTTTTAATGGAGAGAGGAACGGTCGCTTGCGGCCGTTCCTCCTATTATCTACAGGAACATCCCGCCCGATGCTTCGATCCGCTGAGCCGTCACCCATCTCGCCTCTTCCGAACAGAGGAAGGCTACCACTCCCCCAATATCATCCGGTTGCCCTACCCGGCCAAGCGCCGTCTGAGAGGACATGTACCCGACCAACTGCGGATTGTGCTCGAAAGCCGCCTTGGTAAAATCCGTTTCAATGATTCCCGGCGCCACAACGTTCGCCGTGATCCCCCGTCCTCCCAGTTCCTTGGCCAGGTATTTCGTCAGTACCTCGATAGCGCCTTTCATAGAGGCATAAGCAGCATAACCCGGGGTGGAAAACCGGGCCAGACCGCTGGAAATATTGATGATACGCCCCTTGTCCGCCAGGTAAGGCAGTGCCTTTTGCGTGAGGAAATAGACCCCTTTGAAATGTACCTGGAACAGGCTGTCGAAAGCTTCTTCCGTCGTTTGCGGGAAAAGAGAAGCTGCGTCGATCCCGGCATTATTAACGAGGAAATCAAATTGCTGCCTTCCCCATTTTTCCTTCAGGACCCCCGACAGTTCCCGAAAGAAACCATCAAAAGACTTCGTATCTCCCGCTTCCAGGGCAAGCGTGGCTCCCCGGGCGCCTTTTTTCTCGATTTCCGCCACCACCGCATCGGCCTCTGTTTTCTTACTGCGGTAAGTAATGATCACGTCGTTTCCTTTGCCGGCAAGCTGTAAGGCCATATTCCGGCCCAATCCACGGCTTCCGCCCGTTATCAGGGCAATTTTGTTAGTTGATGCCATTTTTGTAGTTTTTTAATGATGAGACAAAATTCCGGAACTTTCGGGGGAAACCTATGGTGACTAGTTAAGTATTTACACGCTTATGGCCGAAATCTGCACGCCTATTGCCGGAATAACACGATGGTAGGTTTATTCCAGGGAAAAATAGCGTTAATGATAAATTGCAGGTGGTTAGTATTGAAAGGCTGTTATTATTTTGTTAGCTGTTAATAACGGCCTTTGACTGGTTAAGGGTGCCTGGTCATTGGTTGGGGCCTGGATAAGAATAGGTCGAATAATTTGCTTTTAAGGACCCTACTCGTCAAGAGGCCGTCTCAGAAGGAAGGAAGCAATTTTTTCCTTCTGAGACGGTCTCTTTTCATTTTTGGACGCTTTAAGACTGCATTTTTCTGGGTGC
>DASWFF010000054.1:0-22267 GCA_036394375.1 Puia sp. | reverse complement strand
GTGCCTTCTCCCGATTGGATCCAGGTCAGTTGTACTTCCTGGTGGCGGTGAAGATGAGGATAGAAATACGGCAGCACATCTTTCTGCACAATGACCGTCTTATCATGCGGCACCGGTAGAGTGAATTGCAATACTTTCATGTAAATGTGAATATACGAAATTTACAAATATTAGCCTGGTAAGGTCAATATGGGTCTAAAAGTGGATAAAATGTGGCTATATAAGATCAAAACCCGGGCAGCCGGCTGCGCTTTTGCATCCTAATTTTAAGGTCAGAATGGACCACAGGTCCATTGCCCGAAAAACCAATTTGGAATGGAAAACGTAATCGTTATCGGCGGAGGAATCATAGGATTGAGTTCTGCTTATTACCTGCAGGAAGCAGGCTACCAGGTCACTGTATTGGACAAAGCGGATTTCCTGGACAATTGTTCTTACGGGAATTGCGGGTATGTCTGTCCCAGCCATTTTATACCGCTGGCCACCCCGGGCATCATGAGCCAGGGACTGAAATGGATGCTGAATTCAAAAAGCCCTTTTTATGTTCAACCCCGGCTAAACCGGTCCCTGATCGATTGGGGCTGGAAATTTATGAAGAGCGCTACGAAAGAGCATGTGGAAAGATCGGCCGTGCCTCTGAGGGATATAGCCCTCTTCAGCCAGCATGAATACGAGGAGAACTGGATGAAACAGCCGGAATTCGACGCCGCTTACGAACACAAAGGATTACTGGAGATCTTTCAGACAGCTGCTGCTGCTGAGCATGCGCACCACACGGTGGAGAAAGCAAAGGAGCTGGGGCTGGAGGCGGACCTGTTGAATTACGAAGAGATGCAGGCAAAGGAACCCCATACGAAGATCAATGGCCTGGGCGCTATATTTTTCAAATGTGATGCACATCTGTATCCCAATAAACTGATGAAGGCCCTTATCGGGATCCTGCAACGGAAGGGCGTACAATTATTGTCCAATGAAGAAGTACTGCGTTTCGAATCGAACGGTAGCTCCATCCAACGGGTGATCACCGCTAAGAATGCTTATTCAGCTAATTCCGTCGTGCTGGCTACAGGCTCCTGGAGCAGGGAAATGGCCGCCCTGGTCGGTACCAGCCTGCCCCTCATGCCCGGCAGGGGGTATTCCGTAACCCTGGAAGATTCTCCCTGGCGTGTCAACTACCCGGCGATCCTGGTAGAAGGACGGGCTGCTATTACCCCGATGGACGGTAATAAGATCCGTTTCGGAGGGACCATGGAGATCACGTCTATCACGGCTCCTCCCCGCTATAACCGCGTGCAGGGGATCCTCGATGCTGTCAAAAGGTTCTTTCCCGAATTCGACGTCCCTATGCCGGCCCCTGAAAAAATATGGTATGGCTATCGCCCCTGTTCGGCAGATGGGCTGCCTTATATCGGGCGAATAAAGAAATATAAAAACGTAGTGGTTGCCACCGGGCATTCCATGTTGGGATTGAGCCTGGGCGCCGGTACCGGCAAGCTGGTCAGTGAGCTGATCCATGAAGATGCTCCGAGCATCGACTTATCCCCCTTTGCTGTAGAGAGATTCGGTTAATATTTGCCCAGGATTGATTAAAAATGAAGACAAGGACTTAGAGGCTTATGGATATTTTTGAAAAAACTTTTTATGGCAATAGACTGGAGAGGGGTATTCCCTGCACTTACTACGAAATTCACGGCTAAGGATGAATTGGACCTGCCTTTGTTTGAAAAGAACCTCCGATTCCAGATACAGTCCGGCGTTGACGGTATCATATTGGGAGGCAGCCTGGGCGAAGCCAGCGTACTGACACTGGAAGAAAAAGAGAGGTTGGTGAAATTTACGGTAGAGGTAGCAGCGGGTAAGATCCCTGTGATACTCAACATTGCGGAAGGCAGTACCCGGGAGGCCCTGAAACTGGCCGCCCATGCAAAGACCTGGGGCGCCGAGGGACTGATGATGCTCCCTCCCATGCGCTATTCTTCCGATCACCGGGAGACTGTTACCTATTTTAAGACGGTGGCGGACTCTACGGACCTTCCTATCATGATCTATAATAATCCCGTCGACTATAAGATAGAAGTGACCCTGGACATGTTCGAAGAGCTGATAGAATGTGCGAACATACAATCTGTAAAGGAGTCCACCCGGGATGTGACCAATGTCACCCGGATGATCAATCGGTTTGGCAATCGCCTGAAGATATTTTGCGGGGTCGATACCCTGGCGATGGAAGAGCTGCTGTTGGGCGCCGATGGCTGGGTGGCTGGACTGGTATGCGCTTTTCCCGCCGAGACCGTGGCTATCTATCGGTTGGTTAAAGCCGGAAGGATAGAAGAGGCCCTGGCTATCTATCGCTGGTTCATGCCTGTGCTGGAGCTGGACATTCATGCCAAACTGGTACAGTATATCAAACTGGCTGAAGTCCAGACAGGCATTGGCAGCGAATATGTAAGGGCCCCCCGCTTGCCGCTGGTAGGTAAGGAAAGGGAAAAAATATTGAGCACCATCGGCGAATGTGTGGCCAGCAGGCCTGCTCTCCCGGATTACCTGGCTATCCAACTGGAGAAAACTTACGTTAATGGGTGAACCAAACGTTGATTTCCGACGGTCGCTGGGACTGCTGGACGCCACCATGGTCGTAGTAGGATCCATGATCGGCTCGGGTATCTTTATTGTAAGCGCCGATATCACCCGTAACGTGGGGTCCGCAGGCTGGTTGCTGCTGGTCTGGGTCCTCACGGGGCTGCTGACGCTGACGGCAGCGCTCAGCTATGGCGAATTGAGCAGTATGTATCCCAAGGCAGGCGGACAATACGTTTATCTCAAAGAATCCTTTAACCCCCTCGTGGGGTTTTTATATGGGTGGAGTTTTTTCGCGGTCATTCAGACCGGCTCTATCGCGGCCGTAGGAGTGGCTTTTTCTAAATTTGCCGCCTATATTTTCCCTGCGCTGAGCGAGAAACATATATTGGCAGATCTGGGCTTTATGCAGATCTCCGCTGCCCAGCTGACCTCGATCTTGCTGATCGTCTTCCTTACCTATATCAATACACGGGGTGTTAAGGAGGGGAAGTGGATCCAGACCCTCTTCACCCTGACCAAGATCGCCGCCCTGGCCGGATTGATCCTGTTCGGATTCGTCCTGGCAGCCCGCGAGGATATAACCGTGGCCAACTGGAGCACCGGTTTTTCTTTGGGTAAGCTGGATGCCGCAGGCAGCCTCCTGCCTTATACGGGACTGGCAGCCCTGGGGGCTATCGCGGGAAGCATGGTGGGAAGCCTGTTCAGCAGCGATAGCTGGAATAATGTCACTTTTATCGCGGGAGAAATAAAAAGGCCGGAAAGGAATATCGGCCTGAGCCTTTTTCTAGGCACCTTAATCGTAACGGCCATTTATGTGGCTATTAATCTGATGTATACCACTGTACTGCCGCTTCACGGGATCGCATTCGCGGAAAATGACAGGGTTGGGGTAGCGGCTTCCCAACAGATCTTTGGGAATAACGGTACGCTGGTAATCGCTGCTTTGCTGATGGTCTCGACTTTCGGATGTAATAATGGACTGATCCTTTCGGGGGCCAGGGTGTATTACACGATGGCAAAGGATGGCCTGTTCTTCCGTCAGGTAGGGCTGCTGAACAAAAATGCCGTGCCGGCTAAGGCCCTGTGGATGCAATGCGTCTGGGCATCCCTGCTCTGCCTGAGCGGGAAATATGGAGAATTACTGGATTATGTCATTTTCGTGGTGCTGATATTCTATATCCTTACCATCATCGGCATTTTCAGGCTGAGAAAGCGCAAGCCTTACCTGGCGCGTCCTTACAAGGCCTTCGGTTACCCGGTCCTGCCGGCGCTCTATATCATTCTGGCGAGTTGTATTTGTATTTTGCTGTTCATTTACAAACCGAAATTCACCTGGCCCGGATTAGGCATTGTCCTGCTGGGCATTCCGATATATTATTTTGTCAAAGGCCGTTATCCTGCGGACGCCGATTCCGGTCAGCCCGACGCTGATCCGGGTCATTTCTGACCCTGGCTGCCAAACGCCGGCCGGCCCTGGCAAAAAAGTTTAAGCCGGCATTACTGCTGGTTTTGGTTAATGAATCCCTGCTATTCTTAGCAGGGATTTTTTGTAATTAACATTTCGTTAACAATTTTCATATTTATCAGATTATTAATATGTTTTGTCGATTTTTTAAGGCATTTCGCAATAGGACAGATTTAGGGTAGCAGCATTCCGTGATTTTCCGGTGTCTAGATATTATCTAACATATGGTCATTAGTTTGGATATTATTTAAGCTAATGTCATCTAATTAGTGGGTGTCTAAATAAAACCGAAACTCACATGAGAAAATTATGTACTTTATCAGCCTTGCTGATACTATCGCTGCTGGCCATTGGCCAAATTAGAGTCATAACAGGCAGGGTCACCGACCCGGAGGGACAGCCCATATCTTTCTCCACGATCCGCATTAAAGGGACCAAAGCGGGAACAAGCGCCGATGCCGACGGGAATTTTTCCATCAAAGCCAGGCCGGGGGATGTCCTGGTAATCTCCGGAACCGGCATCATTATCAAAGAGGTGAGCGTAACGGATGCTGTTGCGCTTAATACGATCCAGGTTACCCGCAGTACAACCCCTCTCGCTGAAGTGGTGGTTACTGCCCTGGGTGTCCAAAGGCAATCCAAAGAATTGGGATATTCAACGGCAAAGATCAGTAATAAGGATCTGACACAGGCCAAGGTTATCGATATCTCTACGGGCCTTGCCGGTAAGGTCTCCGGCCTGCAGGTGAACCTTACCAGCAATAGCGTAAATCCAAGCACCCGCGTCGTTCTAAGGGGCAACCGTTCCATCACCGGTAATAATCAGGCTTTAATGGTCCTGGATGGAGTTCCCATTGATGATATCAGTTATATTAATAAGATCAACGCAGAAGATGTTGAAAATATAAGTGTATTGAAAGGCGCCGTTGCGGCAGCCATTTATGGCTCCAAAGCGTCGAACGGGGTGATCGTTATCACTACCAAACATGGTTCAAGGGCCAGGTCCGAGGTGAAAGTGAGTAATACTACTTCTTTGGAAACGGTGTCTTACATGCCAAAATTCCAGGACAGGTTTGGTTCCTATGGTGGGGAAGGGTTTGCTACCAATCCCGATGGTACGGTGGACTATGTCCCTTACGAAAATCAAAGTTATGGTCCCGCTTATAATGGGGCCCTGGTGCCTTTGGGTTATGGCGTTCCTGTTTTTAATGCGGATGGCACCGTTAACCACCTGGATACTAATTTTGTCAGGTATTCACCTATAAAAAATAATAGGAAAAAATTTTTTGAGACGGGTCTAACCAATCAGTTCGATATCTCTTATTCCGCCGGTGACGATCGGGGGACATTTTATATGGGCTTTCAGGATGTGAGCGTCAAGGGGGTAGTGCCTAAGGATAAATCACGGAGAGACAATGTCCGTCTGGGCGGTTCAAAAAATTACGGCAATTTTAAAGTAGAGTACACGGTGTCATACAACCAGCAACTGGTTGATATGGCTGGCTTAAGTTATAATCAGACCAATGGGGGCGTATTTTCCGGCAGGCCCCTCTATTTCGAAGTGATCAATAACCCGGCACACGTTCCCCTTGTTTATTTCAAAGATTGGCAGCATAATAAATTTGCGGACCCGAATGGTTTTTTTGATGCTTATGCCACCAATCCTTACTGGACCATCGATAATTCCAGGAGAAAGACCAATACATATGACCTGCTGGGTAATTTGGACCTTTCCTATAAAATTACTTCCTGGCTGAATATTTCCGACAGGTTTGGCATAACCCAAACATTTTCAAACCTGAAATATACAAGGGATGGCATCACATTCGCACCCTGGGCTATTGCCGATCCCTGGGGAGCGGGTAATATTCCCAGCAGTCAGAAATTCCTGTCCCCATCCGAATATGATGAATCCTTTTTGGAGCAGCGGTTGAATAACGACCTGATCGTTGGTTTTGATAAAACCTATGGAGATTTCTCCGTGAAAGCCCTGGCAGGTCTTAATGTAGCCCAGCGCCATCAGACGGACCAGTATTTGCAGGGAGATGCTTTGCAATTCCCCGGTTTTTATAGTATTTCCAGCGCTTTAGGAGTGCCTGGTTTTAATCAGTTGATTTACCGTCAGCGGGAATATTCCGTTTACGAGGATGTCACGGTAGGGTTTAAAGATTTCATTTTCCTGCATGCGTCCAACCGTGATGAGTGGAATTCCGTGCTGGATCCAGGCTTACGCCACTTTGAATATCCCGGAGCGGATGTCTCTTTTATTTTTACGCAGGCGATTGAAGGCCTGAAGGGCAATAAAGTACTGAACTATGGCAAGATCAGGGGCGGTTATTCGCATGTGTCCAATATCAACCTGGGGGGAAATCCCTATGGCGCCTATTCGCTGGTCACCCCTTACGTAACGGGTGGGCCTGCTACGAATATACCTACTTTTGTAAATGGCTTTCCTTTCGGCTCTATAGGCGGATACGCGCAAAGCACCAAATTTCTGAACCCGTTGGTCAAGCCTGAGATCACAACGGAGTATGAAGCGGGCCTGGAATTGGGCTTTCTCAATAACCGGATTTATTTTTCAGGGGACTATTACCAAAGCAAATCAAAGAACCAGAACCTGACCGCTCAGATCTCCCCGGCAACCGGCTTTACTTCCAAGGTCGTGAATGCCGGCCTGGTCACCAATAAAGGGTTGGAATTCGACCTGACGTTGATCCCTGTAAAAACCAGGGCCTTGACCTGGAACCTCGGCATTACCTATGCCCATTATAGCAGCCTGCTGAATGAATTGCAGCCGGGGGTAACGGAATTGCAATTAAGTACTTTCGCCAATTATCCCGTGGGTGTTGCCGGCGGAATATACGCCGTTCAGGGCCAGCCTTATCCTGTAATAAAAACAACCGACTGGCTAAGGGATTCTCTGAGCGGCAGAGTGATCGTAGATCCGGTAACCGGGACGCCTACCGTGGACCCTAATGAAAAGATTTATGGTCATACTAATCCTGCCGATATCTTAGGCATCACCACTTCGGTGACCTACAAAAATTTTACTTTCTCAGCAGTAGCCGATTACCGGGGCGGCAATTTTATAATGAATTCAGTGGGTGAGAACATGGATTTTACGGGTATTTCTTTTCATTCTGCAGAAAATGGCCGCCAGCGTTTTATTTTCCCCAATTCAGCCGTCCTGCAGGGCGGGAAATACGTGCCTAATACTTCCATTGCCGTATCTAATGGCGGCAATATCGGTGGGCAGGGCTTCTGGCCTACAGTCTATACTTCCGGGATCGGCAGCCCCTATATTACCAGCGCCGCTTTCTGGAAATTGAGGGAGGTCGCTATTACTTACCAGTTTCCTGCGAGCCTGTTGGCTAAGGTTTCTTTTATCAAAAAGGCCAGCATTGGCCTGGTGGGAAGGAACCTGTTAATGATAAGGCCTAAATCCAATTTTTGGACCGATCCCGAATTTAATGATAATAGTGTGTCTGGCATTGGCACAAACGGGAAGGGCACCGCTAATGCCATAGGCTCGACTTCGGAATTCCAGACACCTCCGACAAGGATTTTCGGCGCCAATCTTACATTGACCTTTTAAATGGTCCGATATCCAATGCATCCTGGTATCCTATGAATCGTAAACAAGCTTTAAAATTTAGGGTTATGAAAAAATTAACGATCATTCTTTTTATTACTGCATTTATCGCGGGCGGGTGCGGTAAGAAATTCCTGGATATCAATCAAAACCCCAATCAGCCGACCCAGGTGGGGCTTACCGTTATACTTTCCGGGGCGCTGCAGGGCTCGGTCAATGACCTTGCACTCGATTTCCCTAACGTCACGAGGTGGGACGCTTACTGGTCGAGAAGCGGAAACTATGTGCCGGATGTGCAAACCGAAGCATACAGTATTCCCAATAACTATACCGATGGTGAGTGGACCCGGATCTATCTTACCCTGAATGCGTACCATAATATGGAAATGCAAGGCAAGGGACAAAAACTATCTTTCTATATTGCGGTGGCAAAGTTGATGAAGGCTTTTCATTTTTCTATTTTGGTGGACGTCTTTAATAATGTGCCTTACACCAATGCCTTCGATCCATTGAATTCCGTACACCCTACCTACGACAAGGGGGCGGACATCTATGCCGATCTGTTCAAGCAGATCGACAGCGCCATTGTTGATTTTGACCTGGCAAAAAATACGGTTACCACCCAGGATCAAGCCTTTGACGGGGTATATGGTAAGTTGAGCGCCAGTGATGAAATGGATGCCTGGATAAGATTTGCCAATACAATGGAATTGAAATTATTGATCCATGAGTCACAGATCTCAGGCCAGGCATCTTTCATTGCCTCCCAGATCGCTAAGATTGTGGCCAACGGCAGGGGATTTATCGGGGCCGGCCAGGGAGCTGCGGTAAACCCGGGCTATTCCAATTCTACCAATAAGATAAGCCCGTTCTATGGCGTTTTCTATTTAGTGACGGCCCCTACCACCAATGTCGCCTATTACAGGGCGAATACATACGCCGTTAATTTCTATAACAATGCCCATGATCCAAGGGTTGGCTATTTCTTCGGCCCCGTCCCCAATACCACCAGCACATACGCAGGTAATTTTGATGGCGATCCTGCTGCCGTACCCAATACCAATACTTCGCCCATAGGGCCCGGCGTGCTGAAAGGACCGACGCAGTATATGTGGTTGTTGTCTGATTTTGAAAGCCTTTTCCTTCAGGCAGAAGCGGCGCAAAGAGGATGGATCGCCGGATCCGCGCAAACCTTCTATGAGTCGGCGATCACACAATCTTTTGTCTATCTGTACCAGAATGCGGACAATTCAATATCCGGAACTCCTGCTGCCGATGCGGCGACTTACTATACACAGGGAATTGCAAACGTTGACTGGGCGGCTTCGACCGATAAACTAACGGCGATCCTCACGCAGAAATGGGCTGCTTTGGATGGGATCAACTGGGAGGAAGCCTGGACGGATTTCAGAAGAACGGGCATCCCTGCGCTGCCGATATCGGCTTCCAATACGCATGTAGTACCGAAGATCCCGATAAGATTCCTGTATCCGCAGGTAGAATTGAATACGAATGGCAGCAATGTGCCGCCATTACCCGCGAATGCGCAATTTACGTCTGCCATTTTCTGGAATCAATAAAAACTATATATAATGAAAAGGAAATCATCTATAATTCATTGGCTCATGGTCCTTGCGGCGGTGACCGTGGCTATTGCCTTTTCCAGCTCCTGCCTGAAAGATAAGGGACCGGTACAGGATTTCTCACAAAGCCCCGCCCTCGTAGGTTTTCAATATACCGGGAATTCGGCTGCCGCTTTCTCACAGTCTTTGTTACCGCAGCCGAATGACAGTGTCCACCTGGAAGTGACGCTTTCGGTGGCAAGCCTTACGTTAGGTTCGACGGTAACGGTGACCATTGCGCCTGACCAGGCAACCCTGGACAATTACAATAGTGCCAATTCCACCAGTTATACCCAGCTAACGTCCGATAGTTACATCCTGCAAAACGGGGGTAAGGTAACCATCAATCCGGGCCAGCAGATCGTAACGATGACCATCAATTTCGACGGTACTAAAGTAGATTTTACCAAGACCAATGCCCTGGCGCTCAAAATGACCAGTGCCCAGGGGGCCACCATTGCCACCAACCTGAATACCGCCATCTATTTACTTAAGTTGAGGAATATCTATGAGGGGAATTATGTCCAGAGTGGCAATCGTATTGGTTATAATGGAGCTACCCCGGGTAGCGGAGTCGCCTATACGATCCCTCTTTCAGGAACCTATCTTCTTTCAACGGTTACGGTGACCAGCGTAACGGCGCCTTTTGCGGATCTGGGCGGCTTTACCATACTTTTGACCATTGACCCGGCCACCAATATGGTTACCATAACAGACGATCCTTCCAATCCCAGCGGATTCACCGGAGAAGGTAATGATGGCGCTGCCAGCACCTATAATCCCGGTACGCATACTTTCGATTTGCATTACAAATATCTGAATGGTGCGGGTCACCTGCGTCACATCGATGAAACTTTGGTATTGGCGTCTTAATAATTTTTTTCCAGGCTATTTTTCATCGTATCCTATTGATTGTCAGTGTTTATCTCTTTAATGCACCCCAATCTCCCGCAAGTGCCTTCTTGGCCTGTTGCCAGTTCCCTTTTACCTTTGACTCTCCAAGGTTAAGTAATCAATAAAAACAGTGAAATGAAAGTAGTTTTAATCGGGACTACCGGTTTTACAGGCAAGGCAATTCTCCTGGAGCTCCTCGACCGTGATCACTTTGTCACCGCTATCGCCCGCCATCCTGAAAAGCTGGGTATTCATCACCCCAGCCTCACTACCAAAGCTGGAAATATGCTGGATGAACAACAGGTCATTGCCCTGGTAAAAGGCCATGATGCTGTTGTCAGTGCTTATAATCCGGGATGGACCAATCCAAAGATCTACGAGGAATATCTCGAAGGGGCGCAGACGATACAGGCCGGCGTTAAAAAAGCCGGAGTAAAAAGGTTATTGGTTGTCGGAGGCGCTAGCAGCCTGGAAATAAAGCCGGGCGTTCAATTGATAGACACGCCTGAATTTCCTACCCAGTTTAAGGCCGGCGCTTCGGGAGGCCGTGATTACCTGGCGATCCTGAAAAAAGAAAAGGAGTTGGATTGGACCTATTTTAGTCCCGCCATCCTGATGAATTCTGGGACTTCCGGCGTCCGGAAAGGCGTCTACCGTACCGGCCTGGATCAGCCTGTCTTCGATCAGCAGGGAAAAAGTGTTTTGTCTGTGGAGGACCTTGCCGTGGCGGTCGTGGATGAGTTGGAACATCCCAAACATATCCGGCAGCGATTTACGGCGGCTTACTGATTTGCGTTCGCTGGCGCCTGGTTGCCGTCTTTTATGCTTGAATCCCGGATTGTCAGTTCCGTCTCCAGGATACGCTTCTCGAACACCGTGACCGGTCGTTTGCTTTCGATGAGCTGGATGAGCATTTCCGTGGCTAGTTTCCCCATCTCCAGGGCGGGCTGAACTACTGCGGTCAGGGAAGGATTGAAAATATCCGCCGAGATGGAATTGGTAAAACCTACCAGTCCTATTTGTTGCGGGATGCGGATCTTCCTCTTGCTGAGTTGGCTTAGCGTAGTGGTGCTCAGCCGGTCAGAAGCGGTAAAGATAGCGTCCGGCTTATCCGGTAACTGTAATAATTCCTCCAAGGCCTGGCAGGTCTCCTCCTGGATCATCCCCCCGTGCTGGCAGAATTTGATATAGCGATCGTCCGGCTTCAACCCCGCATCCTCCAATGCTTTCCTGTACCCCGCCAATCTCTCCAGGGTGATGGAAAGGCTGCCCGAGCTGGTAATATGGGCAATACGTCTGAATCCCTGCTGCAAGAGATGTTGGGTTGCTTCATAGGCCCCCTTATAATTATTGGCAATGACGGTGTGCGTATGGATTTCGTCCGTTACCCGGTCGAAGAGGACAATGGGCAGCCCTTTTTGGTGTAGTTTCACCAGGTGATCTACATTTCTTGTCTCGGCAGAAAGGGAAATGATCAGTCCGTCGACGGACCGGGAAGAAAGATGGTCGCTGTTGGACACTTCCCTTTCATAAGACTCCTGGCTTTGGGTAATGATGACATTATAGTCCTTGTTCTGGGCGATGGATTCAATCCCGTTGATCACCTGGGAAAAAAAATTATTGTCGATATTACAGACGATGACGCCGATGGACTTACTGCGTCCTCTTTTGAGGCTTTGGGCGATGGGGTTGGGCTTATAATTATGCTCGCTGGCATAAGCCAGAACAGCCTCTTTCGTCTCCCCGCTTATTTCATGGCTGCCACGCAGCGCTTTGGAAACAGTGGATATGGATAGGTTGAGCGCTTTGGCAATATCCTTTATGGTTAAGGCCTCGAATTTCATTCGTAGATAATGTCTTTTAGTGGTCGAATGGAGCCTTCGGGTTCATTTAGTATTTGCCGCAATCGTTTTCGTAAAAAAAGTCTGGTTTTTAGCCGTATTATATTCAATAACGCTGTACACTTGTCAATAATTCCCCCGGCCGACTGGTTAAAGGTAACGAACTGTTTATTAAATAGGAGCTTGCTGAATCTATGAGTGATCTTTTTAATCTGAAAGGTAAGACGGCCCTGGTCACCGGTTGTAATAAAGGGATCGGCCGTTCAATGGCGCTGGGCCTGGCGGAAGCCGGTGCGGACATTATCGGCGTTTCGGCCTCCCTGGAATTGCAGGGCAGCGCCATCGAAAAAGAAATATTGGCGCTGGGCAGGAAATTTACTCCCTACCAGGCAGATCTCACCAGCCGGGAATCCCTCTACAAATTTATCGGAAAAGTCAAAAAAGACAATGAGCGGGTGGATATCCTGATCAATAATGCCGGGATGATCCTGCGGCAGCCCGCCGCGGAGCATTCGGATGAGTACTGGGACAAGGTATTGTCGATCAACCTGGACGCTGCTTTCATCCTGGCCAGGGAATTCGGCCGGGATATGATCGGCCGGGGTTCGGGGAAGATCATTTTCACCTGCTCCCTGCTTAGCTTTCAGGGGGGGATCAACGTTCCTGGTTATGCCGCCAGCAAAGGCGCTCTCAGCAGTCTCGTTAAAGCGCTGGCCAATGAGTGGGCTTCCAGGGGGGTGAATGTGAATGGCATAGCGCCGGGGTATATCAGCACCGATAATACGGAGGCTCTCCGGAATGACCCGGTGAGAAGTAAGTCCATCCTGGACAGGATACCCGCAGGCCGCTGGGGAGAGACGGATGATTTCAAAGGGCCGGCTGTGTTCCTGGCTTCCGGGGCCGCTGATTATGTGCATGGCACGATCCTTACCGTAGACGGAGGCTGGATGGGAAGATAGAGACCCTTCGGCGGAGCGCACAGAACAATTACAAAAACTTAATCGGATAAAAAATGGAAATACGATTCGAACATAGCCCCAGGGAGACCAGTGAAATGAAGACGGAGGAATTGCGATCGGCCTTTCTTACGGAGAATTTAATGCAGGACGATACCGTTCAATTACTATATACGCATTATGACCGCGTCATCGTCGGCGGCGTTAAGCCGGTAAAGACCAAACCTACCCTGGATACCCACCCGGAATTAAAAGCGGATTATTTTCTCCAACGCAGGGAATTAGGGATCATTAATGTGGGAGGGGAAGGAAAGATCCTGGCGGATGGCGCCTCCCATGAACTGGGCAAAATGGATTGCCTTTACCTGGGTAAAGGAGTGCAGAAAGTAAGTTTTGAAAGCGCCGATGCACAGGACCCGGCCCTGTTCTATTTGATGTCTACTCCGGCCCATGCTACTCATCCCATTCAGTTCCTGCCCAAAGAAAAGGCGCTTCCAACGGATATGGGTACGTTGGAAACTTCCAACGCAAGGACGATCTATAAATATATCCATGCGGAGGGCATTCAGAGTTGCCAGCTTGTCATGGGGTTGACTATCCTGAAGAAGGGCAGTGTCTGGAATACGATGCCTGCGCATACGCATACCCGGAGAATGGAAGCTTATTTTTATTTTGATGTTCCGGAACAACAGCGTGTTTTTCATTTCATGGGACTGCCTTCGGAGACCAGGCATTTGCTGATAGCCAATCACCAGGCCGTCGTTTCCCCACCCTGGTCGATCCATTCCGGATGCGGCACCAGCAACTATTCCTTTATCTGGGGAATGGCCGGTGAAAATTACACTTATACCGACATGGATCTGGTATCCATCGGCGACCTTCGGTGATTTTTATCTATATTGGACCTTATTAATTAATTGTACGACATGTCACAAACCCCAATGGGAAGGTACCGGTGGACGATTGTTGCCTTGCTGTTCTTTGCTACCAGTATCAATTATATCGACCGGCAGGTGATCGGGCTCTTAAAGCCTACTCTTACCACGGCATTCGGATGGGACAACACCACCTTCGGAACGATCAACGGGATATTCCAGTTCTTTTACGCTTTTGGCTTGCTGGCTTTCGGAAGGATCGTCGACAAAGTGGGTACTAAGATCGGGTATACTATTTCGATTATTATATGGAGCATTGCTGCCATGGCGCATGCGCTGGCCCGTTCCACCTTCGGCTTTACCATCGCCCGTTCGGGCCTGGGCCTGGGAGAAGCCGGCAATTTCCCCGCTGCTATCAAGACGGTGGCGGAATGGTTTCCCAAAAAAGAAAGGGCGCTGGCTACGGGGATCTTTAATTCCGGGACGAATATCGGCGCTGTGATCGCACCCATTATAGTACCCTGGATCCTGGGGGTTTACGGATGGCAGATGGCATTTATCCTAACGGGCGCTTTGGGATTTATCTGGTTGATATTCTGGTGGTTGGTCTATGAGATCCCCTCCCGGAAAAAAGGTCTTAGTAAAGAAGAGTTCGATTATATACATAGCGATGAGGAAGATAGGATGCCGGATGTGGCCACGGCGGCTACGTCCGGTTCTGTGGTTTCCTGGAACCAATTGCTGAAGGTGAGACAGACCTGGGCTTTTGTATTTGGTAAATTCCTTACGGATCCGATCTGGTGGTTTTTTCTGTTCTGGCTGCCGGGTTATTTCAGCGATACCTTCAATCTCAATCTCTCCAAGCCGGGCTGGCCCCTGGTGATCGTCTATTCTTCCACTACGATCGGCAGTATCGGAGGTGGTTATCTTTCTTCCTGGCTGATTAAGAAAGGCTGGCCTGTTTATAAGGCCCGTAAGACCGTGATGCTGATCTTCGCGGTCTGCGTAGTGCCCATCGTCACGGCAAGATTTTTTGACAATATGTGGATCATTGTGGCCCTTATCAGCCTGGCGGCGGCGGCTCATCAGGCCTGGAGTGCGAATATCTTTACGACGGCTTCGGATATGTTTCCTAAAAGGGCGGTTAGCTCTATCATTGGTATCGGTGGAATGGCCGGCTCTGTGGGGGGGATCATCTTTCAACCGTTGGTGGGCTGGTTGCTGGATTATTTCACCCGGCTGGGGAATAAGACGCTGGGCTATAACCTGATCTTTCTTATCTGCGGATGCGCTTACCTGGTAGCGTGGGTGGTGATGCATTTTTTCGCTCCTAAAATGCAACGGGTGGAGCTGGATTGATTACGATCAAGAACTATTTTTTCGATTTACGCGATTTTTTTAGCGTGAATAGGGAAAGCTTTTATATTTGTCTCCTAAACTTTATTTTATGGGATTTGTATATAGCGAAGTTAAATTGGTTAATGCAGGGGATGTTGCTGTGGCTTGCCGGGGTATGATTGATGAGGAAGCAATAAGATCTATCAACATTACTGTCTTAGTGGATAGTAGTGTTTGCATGCTGACGATCAATGAAGATATTCAGGAATCTTTGCAATTACCTTTTGTGCGAAAGGACGTGGGGTTTACTGCTGATGGCAGTAAGATTGAGCGTGATGTTGTAGGTCCGGCACGGGTCGAATGGCAGAACAGAAGTTGTCATTGTAGTGCCATAGTCTTACCGGGTGATAGCGAGCCCATATTAGGTTTTATACCCATGGGAGAAATGGACCTGACGATATCGCCTAAGGAGCAGAAACTGGTAGGCAAGCATCATCCCGACTATCCTGTGCATCGGATTTAGTAGGATTATGGGCATTTACTAATGAACCTTGGATCATTTTATTTTTGTTGGAGGATATGGACCTGGCCGTATTACCCTCACAACAGAGGCTGGTCGTGAACCCTGCGCACCCGGAATACGCTTTGCTGAGAATTTAGCTTTTTACACCCGAAGCCCATATCGTCAGCCCGGTATTCGACACCTTGGTCTCCTGTTTCTTCAAACTTCGTATGGAAAGGGAATTGAATTAGTGTTATTTTCGGTCAATCAATAAATTGTCTGACATGCTTAGCTATCCCGTCCGTATTGCTCTGATTGCCGCCTTAGGTGGGTTTTTATTTGGTTTTGAGACGGTCGTGATCTCCGGCGCCGAGAAAATCCTTGAGAGGATTTGGTCTCTTAGCCCCTTTTGGCAGGGATTCACCGTGGCTTCAAGTTTACTGGGCACGATTATGGGCTCCCTGATCGCAGGTGCTCCTGCCAAAAAATATGGCCGTAAAAAAGTTTTGCAGGTCATTGCCGTATTCTTCATTGTAGCTGCAGTAGGCTGTGCATCCGTGTCCGCCTGGCTGCTGTTCATTGTATTCCGGATTATCGGAGGGATTGCTGTGGGGGCATCTTCAGTGGTCGCTCCTATGTATATCTCTGAAATTGCTCCTGCGAAACTGCGTGGCCGCCTGGCAGGCTCTTTCCAGTTGAATATCGTAGCCGGGATCTGTATAGCCTATCTGACAAACTATTTATTCGTTGGTCTGGGGGACGAAGCCTGGCGCTGGATGCTGGGGGTCATGGTCATACCGGCGGTCCTTTTCTGGATATTCCTTCGTAGCATCCCTGAGAGCCCCCGCTGGCTGATCCTGAACGATCGCGATGCGGAAGCCATTCCCGTGATGCAAAAACTAAAGGAGCAAAATGTGCAGGTGGCGATTCAGGCCATCCGTGATTCAGTGAAAGAACATAAAGAAGCCCTTTTCCAGAAAAGATATGCCAAACCCATTTTCTATGCGGCCCTGCTGGCCATGTTCAACCAGCTTTCAGGGATCAATGCCATCCTATACTATGCCCCGCGTATTTTTGAACTGGCCGGCTTTAGTAAGGCGGACTCCTATTCACAGCCCATCTTCATCGGTGCAGCCAATTTTATATTTACTATGCTGGCTATGACGCTTATTGATAAGTTCGGCCGCAAAAAATTATTACTGATCGGGTCTGTGGGGATGGTGGTTTTCCTCGGCTTTACAGCCAATGCGTTCCGGGGAACAATCGATGGGAATAGTCACCTGCTTTTGTACCTCATAGGCTTCATCGCCTTCTTTGCCTTTTCGCAGGGGGCCGTGATCTGGGTATTTATCTCTGAGATATTTCCCAATGCGGTCCGTTCACAGGGAGGATCCCTGGGCAGTTCCACCCATTGGATCATGGCCGCCATCATTTCCTGGACCTTCCCCGTGATCGTGGAAAAATTCCACCAGGGTGGATTTTATTCTTTTACATTTTTTAGTGTCATGATGCTGATCCAACTGATCTTTATCTGGAGGGTCCTGCCTGAGACCAAAGGCAAATCGCTGGAACAGATCCAAAAGGATTTGGGGATTGCATAAAAAATACATTATACAATTTACATATTTATGCTAAAGACAATTATTTACGCGATGGCCCTGGTCCCCCTGGTCAGCCACACAAGCTTCGCTCAGACCAACGATGAAAAAGCAGTCACACAAGCCGTGGAAGCTCTTCGCAAGGCCCTGGTCGACCCTGACAAATCCGTCCTGGACAAACTGGCGGCGGATGAACTGAGTTATGGGCATTCCAGTGGAGTGGTTCAGAATAAGGCTGAATTTATAGAAACACTCACCAGCGGCAAATCGGATTTTGTCACGATCGAATTAACCGGGCAGACTGTGAAAGTGGTAGGTAATACCGCTATCGTCCGGCATCATTTCTCCGCTACTACCAACGACGGCGGCAAGCCGGGTGCGGTGAATCTGTCTATCCTGCTGGTATGGCAGAAACAGAAAGGACAATGGAGATTACTGGCCCGCCAGGCGGTGAAAATTCAATAGGTTTACCACTCTTTAATACATTCGATAACATCAGCCCTCCATGCTCTGTAAATGCTAAGGTAAATTTCATGCTACAGGCGCATACGGCCGATAAGAACTGGCCTCTTCTTCCGGATGAAATACAGGCCCCTTCCCCCAATGAAACACAGCCAGGTAGTTTCTAAGGGTTTTTTTCAAACTTTGTCCAATTTGCAACTTCCATTTGTTATAAGGTGAACACAAAAATATTTCACCATTAAAATCAAACAAAATGAAAGAATTCTTACTGGTTTTCCGCAGGGACTTCGTAACGAAGGCAGTTCAACCCTCTCCCGAACAGATACAGGGAATGATGAAACCCTGGCAGGACTGGATGGGAAGCCTTGCCGCACAAAACAAACTGGCTGATGCCGGGAACCGCTTAAATTCCGAAGGAAGGGTTGTGAAACCAAACAATGTCGTTACGAACGGTCCCTATGTCGAAACAAAAGAAGCGATCGGAGGGTATATTATTATAAAAGCTGCCGATATGGATGAAGCGGCAGAGCTGGCAAAAGGATGCCCCATCCTGCAAATCGGCGGAAATGTGGAAGTGCGGAATTTGGTGGCGATGGACGACAATAGCTAGAAAAATGAAAACGACGGAGCTCATACCGCATTTATTCAGGACCGAGTACCGGAAAATTGTAACGGTACTCGGTAAAACATTTGGATTTGAGCACATAGAAACGGCGGAAGACATCTCCAGCGACACTTTTTTATTGGCCGCCGAGACCTGGGGGCAAAAAGGCATACCGCCGAACCCGGTAGCCTGGCTGTATACCGTTGCAAAAAATAAAGCAAAAAACCATCTGCAACGGGATGTTTTTTTTGCAAAAAATATAACACCGGCTCTGAAACACCTTTCAGAGTCGGCAGGCGAAATAGAAATTGATTTGTCGGAAAAGAATATCAATGACAGTCAATTGCAAATGATGTTTGCCATCTGTCATCCCGCCATACCGGTAGAAGCCCAGGTTGGCCTGTCGCTTAGGCTGCTTTGTGGTTTTGGTATTGAAGAAATTGCCGATGCTTTTCTGGCCGGGAAGGAGGCGGTTTATAAACGGTTGTCCAGGGCAAAAGAAATATTGAGGGCTGAAAAAATTAAAATTGAATTGCCTGCCGCCAGTGAAATAGGGCGCCGCCTGGAAGCCGTATTGGCGACTTTATATTTATTGTTTAACGAAGGTTATTATTCGAATTCCCAAAATTCCATTCTGCGTAAAGACCTTTGCGTGGAGGCGATTCGTTTGAATTATCTGCTCGTAGAAAATCAACCAACCGACACGCCGCAATCAAATGCATTGCTCTCTTTAATGTGCTTTCATGCCTCAAGATTCGAAGCCCGGATCGATCAGAACGGGGAAGCCATATTGTATGAGGATCAGGATGAAAGTTTGTGGAACAGGGAACTGATCGGGAAAGGCGAGTACTATCTCAACCGTTCGGCCTCCGGATCCCGGCTTTCAAAATATCACCTGGAAGCAGCCATTGCCTACTGGCATACGCATAAAAAAGACAGCCCGGAAAAATGGGAGAATATTTTACAGCTTTATAATCAATTGTTGCAAATACAATATTCGCCCATAGCAGCTTTGAACAGAACGTACGCGCTGGCAAAAGCGAACGGGATCCGCGAAGGCATAACCGAGGCCGAAAAACTAAAACTGACCAATAATCATTTCTATTTTACTCTTCTCGGCGAATTGTATAAAGATCTAAACAGGGAAAAAGCCAGGGGATATTTTCGCCAGGCCCTTTCATTAGCCAAATCCCTGACAGACAAACACACTATCCAGCGTAAACTGGACCACCTTGACAATAGCTAAACCTGTCCTGGCTTGGGAATATCCGGCACAAATAAAAGAGGGTCAACAAAATACTTTAAGATTATTAGCGTTATATAGGATTGTAGCTGATATATCGACCCTGAACTCCAACCCGATGAAAAAAACATTACCTGTTCTGCAGGTATTATTTTTATTTATATTCCTGCCGGGAACCCGGGCCTGGGCCCAGATCAATGCGTATGCCAAGGTCACTGCTGTTGCCGGGACTGTCCTTAGCCTTTCCAATGCGAAGACGACCTACCACACCTTTGCGGCAGGCGAGCAAATCATCGTCATGCAGATGCAGGACTCTGTGATTGGTTCGGACACTACCGATAATGCTTCATTTGGAACCGTTGCCCATATAGTGAATGCCGGTAAATACGAAGTGGCTACGATCAACTCGGTAGCCGGCATGCCTGCCTCCATGACCCTTGCGGCACCCCTTAAGAATACATATAATACAGGAGCCAACGCAAGCGTGCAGATAATAAGCTTTAATACTCTGAGCGCGACGAATTATACTACCGTGGCCAATATCACCGGTGTAGCCTGGGATGGTAATGTGGGAGGGGTAGTGGCCTTCCAGGTCGGAGGCACCCTGACCCTCGCCAATTCGGTCAATGCGGATGGTTTGGGGTTTCGCGGAGGGGCTTTTTCTACCATGTACGAATCTTCTTGTGAGCCGAATGTCTATGATACTGTTTCAAGCCATTATGCTTATAAAGGCGAAGGGATCTATGCTAGTCCCACTATAAATTATACGAAACATACGGGCCGGGCGCCCCTTCTGAACGGGGGCGGCGGGGGCAGCGATGATAATGCAGGAGGGGGCGGAGGTAGTAATTATACCGCAGGTGGGCAGGGCGGACAGGGCTGGACTTGTACTCCGGGAAATGCCTCCGGTGGCTTAGGGGGTATTGCCCTCGGCGCCTATATCACCGGTTCCAGGATATTCATGGGCGGTGGAGGAGGGGGCGGACAGGAAAACAATAATGTGGGGACAGCAGGGGCGGCCGGTGGAGGCATTGTCCTGATCAAAGCCAATACGCTCACGACCAGTTGTACGGGATCCGTGAAGATATCCGCCGCCGGACTGGCAGCCGCCACCAGCGGCAATGATGGCGCGGGCGGTGCAGGGGCAGGGGGTACCATTGTCCTGCAGGTGAATACATTCAGCGTACCTTCCGGCTGTCCTCTGACGGTGCAGGCCAATGCGGGAAATGGGGGCAATGTGGGCGACCCGAATGCTCACGGCGGAGGTGGTGGCGGAGGGCAGGGCGCCGTCATCTACTCATCGTCCATACCCACGACGAATGTGACCTCTACTACCAATAATGGTATCGGCGGATTGAACAGCAGCAGCGCCGGAGCCGCCAGTGCCGGTAGTGGCAGCGGTACCAATAATGCCGGAATATTGCTTACATCGACGGTATTACCCATAAATTTTATTTCTTTTACCGCGGAAAAGAATGAGAAGGATGTCATTCTGAATTGGACAACAGGCACGGCCAACCAGCATGTATCATTCAATGTTCAGCGTTCTGCCGACGGGATCAGCTTTCAAACGATCGGGACGGTGAATGGCATAGCAGACGCCGCATCTCAGAATGACTATTCCTTTACGGATAGAAATCCCAGTGCCGGCACCAATTTTTACCGGATCTCAGCAATCGGCTTGTCCGGCGGTGAGACTTATTCTACTATCATATCGGTCAAATTCTCCGGATCGACCCAACCATTCAATATATTCCCGAATCCTTCCAACGGCCAATTCTCTATCCGCGTGCAGGTAGCCAATGATCAGCCTTTTTCGGTATCGATCGAAGATTTGGCAGGGAGGAGGGTCTATGCCGGTGTATTCCAATCTTCCGGTAGCCTTATCCCTATTAGGATTGGAAAACCGTTGGCGCCCGGTATCTATGTTGTACGGTTAAAGGGTAATGGGCCGGACCGGACTGGGAAACTGATCATGAAATAAAAGGAATGATCATGCTATAATAATTTGACAAGCTCGTCGGTATTCGGAAGGATGCCTCTCATTTCTTTGGGAATTTCTTTTGTTGTTCGGTAAGTTGCCACCCCCATTGCTTTATCAATGGTTTTTATGGCGAATTCCACGACAGTATTGTTCTTCTCTTTACAGAGGACAATACCCATACTGGGATTTTCATTGGGCAATTTTACCTTTTCGTCCAGAACATTCAAATAGAAATTGAGCTGCCCCGCATATTCCGGCTTAAATTTTCCGCGTTTTAATTCAAAAACAACCAGGCATTGTAGGTTACGGTTGAAGAATAATAAATCAATAAAGAATTCTTCTCCGCCTATCTCCAGCCGATATTGATTACCGATAAAAGCGAAGCCCGTGCCCATTCTCATGATGAAGTTTTTAATATCCGCTACGACTTTTTCTTCGAAAACCCGCTCGTCCTCCATCTCGCCGGAAGAAATGAAATCCATGAGATAATCATCCTGAAAAACTTTTAATGCTGTTGGTTTTAACTCTCCGGACAAGGTCTTGTTGAAGTTGTTTGGCAATTTGCCTTGGTGGGAATACAGATTTGCGTCTATATGATGTTCCAAAAGAGCTACCGACCAATACTGAGTAGCCGCCTGTTCTATGTAAAAAAACCTTTCCTGAAGATGTTTGCATTTATTAAGAATGAGAATGTGATGAGTAAAACTAATT
>DASWFF010000053.1:0-14514 GCA_036394375.1 Puia sp. | reverse complement strand
GTTTTGCTTCTTCATCCGCGTTGGAGAACAAGTTCTCCATGCTCCTGAAAAAGCAAAACCCGCAGCTTTCGCTGCGGGCTTCTTGTTCGTCGGGACGACAAGATTCGAACTTGCGACCCCTTGCACCCCATGCAAGTGCGCTACCGGGCTGCGCTACGTCCCGAATTTGGAAATTCGTGGGGTGCAAAAGTAAAGAAAAATATCTTTCCCCGCTAAAAAATGTAAAAATCCCCCCTTTTTTTCTTTAACTTTTTTTTGGCAGCATTTTTTTAAATATTTGGCGCAATACTTGCGTTATACCAATAATCTTCTAATAAGGACACCTATTGTAACAAATCTACCAATTCTCTCTTGATCGCATTCCCATTATTGTATCCAGATCCCTTGCGCAAAACCACTTTGTAACTACATTATTTTTAATCCTTTAAATTCTGACTAAGAATGAGAAAGTTCTTATTGGTAGCCATGCTATGCCCTATCCTTACTCATGCTCAATGGCATGTCAATCTGTTCGGAGGCTTTTCTAATTATATCGGCGATCTGCAAAGCAAGGTGTATACGACCCAACAATCGCACGGCGCCTTCGGCGGGGGGCTTCAATACGATCTGAACGGTCATTTCTCTATCCTTGGCAATGCCAGCTATGGCAGGATAGGGGCTTCGGACGCCTATAGCAAGCAGGCGGATCTGAGGGCGCGTAACTTAAGTTTTCAAAGCAGGATCTATGAAGGCAATTTTCTCCTGGAGTATAATTTGCTGGACCTGAACGAACACCGGCTCACTCCCTATGCTTTTGCCGGGATAGCGCTGTTTCATTTCAACCCTTATGCTTATGATTCCCTGGGAAAAAAGGTTTATCTCAGGCCGCTCAGCACGGAAGGAGAGGGACTCTCCCAATATCCCAACCGGAAGCCGTATAACCTTTTCCAGTTCGCCATCCCTTTCGGAGGGGGGATCAAATTCCGCATAACGAATAATGTAGTGCTGGCCTATGAGATCGGTCTGCGCAAAACATTTACGGATTACCTGGATGACGTAAGCACGACCTACGTCGACCGGGCCACTTTGCTAGCTGCCAAAGGCCCCAGAGCGGTAGAAATGGCTTACCGCGGAGGGGAACTGAAGGGAGGAGCGGCCTATCCCCCCGCCGGCACCATCCGGGGAGGCTCTAAACATAAAGACTGGTATTACCTTTCCGGCGTCAAAGTGAGCATTGCCCTCTTTACGAACAGAGTAACGGAGCACCATCGGCATAACGGAGTGATCGATTGCCCAAAAAATGTTTATTAATACTTTCCCCGGTCAACTTATTTAGATAGTTAGTGTTTTACTTTTGCACACTAACTATCTTTATATTTTATGGCCTACCGGGACCAACAGGAGTTTATTCAGGCATTGGAGAAAGCAGGAGAATTGCTGCGTATTAAGACCTATGTCGACCCCAAACTGGAAATAGCAGAGATCACGGACCGGATCAGTAAGAGCGGCAACGGAGGTAAAGCCCTGTTGTTTGAAAATACCGGTACGGATTTCCCCGTCCTTATGAATGCCTACGGAAGTGAAAAGAGAATGTGCATGGCCCTGGGAGTAGAGCACCTGGACGATGTAACCCGGGAAATAGAGGGTTTATTCCGCTTATTATCAGCCCCAAAGGAAAGTATCCTGGACAAATTGAAGCTACTGCCTAAATTGGGGCAATTCGCCAGCTGGATGCCCAAGGTCAAGAGCGGCAGGGGGGAATGCCAGGAAGTCGTACAGACCAACCCGGATATAGGGCTCCTGCCTGTTATCACCTGCTGGCCGAAGGATGGCGGCCCTTTTGTTACCTTACCCATCATTCATACCAAAGATCCCAATAACGGCTCCCGGAATGTAGGCATGTACCGGATGCAGGTCTTCAGCCCTACCATGACCGGCATGCACTGGCATAAGCATAAGGTCAGCGCCCGACATTTTTCCGAATATAAAAAATCAGGGAAGAGAATGCCCGTGGCGGTTGCCCTCGGGGGCGATCCGGCCTATGCCTACAGCGCTACGGCCCCGCTGCCGGAGAACGTGGACGAGTATATGCTGGCGGGCTTCCTGCGCAAGAAGAAGGTGGAACTGGTGAAATGTATCACCCAACCTGAAATAGAAGTACCGGCCGACGCCGATTTCGTGATCGAAGGCTATGTAGATCCTACCGAAGAGTTGATATGGGAAGGACCTTTCGGCGATCATACCGGGTATTATTCCCTGCCGGACTGGTATCCGAGGTTTCATATCACCGCGATCACGCATCGTAAAAATGCCGTTTATCCCGCCACGATCGTAGGTATTCCGCCACAGGAAGATGCCTGGTTGGGCAAGGCGACCGAAAGGATCTTCCTGGCCCCTATGAAAATGACCCTGGTGCCGGAAATCATCGATATGGATATGCCGGTCGAAGGGGTTTTCCATAATCTCGTCATCGCCAAAATCCAAAAGGAATACGCCGGACAAGGGCAAAAGGTGATGAATGCCATGTGGGGCGCGGGGCAAATGATGTTCAATAAAATATTGGTGATCGCCGATGAGAAGGTCCGGATACAGGACTATCTTACCCTGGCTCAATATGTATTCCGTCATTTCAATCCGGCGACGGATGTCTATTTTTCACAAGGGCCGATGGACGTACTGGACCATAGCTGTAGTAAACTGGGGTTCGGAGGGAAGATGTGCATCGACGGAACTTATAAAGCCGAAGAAGAGGTGGACAACGATCAATACCAGCTCTTGGCAACCCGCTATGACGGACTTACGGAGGCCCTGATAAAGAACAGGCACCCGGAAGTGGAAAAAGTAAATCTTTCCCTTTTGACTAAGCAGATCCCCTGCCTGATCTTATCTGTCCGCAAGAACAGGCCCGGCCATATCCGGGAATTACACGAGGCGCTTTGCGACCTGGAAGAGATGGAAGGTATTAAGATGGTTTTATATGTGGAGCACACGGTCGATGCTATGGACCTGCCGGTTGCCTTATGGCGATTCTGCAATAACCTGGACCCCAAACGGGATCATTTTCTCACCCCCAAAAAGTCGGCTATTACTCCCGGTAAGAAATTCGTATGTTTAGGGCTGGACGGGACCCGGAAAACAAAGGAGCTGGATAATTTCCAGCGGGACTGGCCGAATATTATCGTAGCGGACGATATAACCATAAAGACTGTCGATACTAAATGGGCAGCGTTGGCCATCGGCCCCTTCCTTCCTTCCCCTTCCTTAAAATTCAAAGATCAGGTCTACGGAAAAGAAGCGGTGGCGCCCGCGCCCTGAATGGTAAAAACCTTATAAACAACCATGATAAAGCAATCATTGTCACTGTCGGCGGGCCTGTTGTCTTTTTGCCTTGTTTTTTCCCAGACTACCCATACCTTATTATGGGAGATCTCCGGCAAAGGGTTGTCAAAGCCTTCTTATCTTTTCGGCACCATGCATGTCCTTTGCGCCGATGACGCAGCTCTCAGTGACAGCCTGAAGGCCGTGATCGCCCATTGCGATGAAGTCTATTTCGAGATCAACCTGAGCGATATGACCGGGATGATGAATTCCATGAAATATATGCGGATGAACGACAGTAAAAAGTTGTCCGACCTGCTGGATACCGCATCCTATCAAAAAGTAAAGGCTTATTTCGCCCAACACGCCGGGATATTACCTTTTGGTATGCTGGAAAGATTTAAACCCCTGCTGATCAGCAGCCTGATCGAAGAGGAAGGCCTGGCCTGCAAAACGACGGATGGCATGGAGATGATGATCATGAAAGAATTGCGGCAGTATAACAAGCCTGTCAACGGATTGGAAACGGTAGAATTCCAGGCAGGGTTGTTCGACAGCATTCCCTATGAACAACAGGCAAAAGACCTGGTGAATTATATCGATAGTACGGAGGAGTATAGGAAATTGACCCTTGAATTATCCGAAGTCTATAAAAAGCAGGACCTGGATCAGATCGACGTATTAAGTACGAAGGGCGACCCGGGCATGATCGGATATATGGATCTTTTGCTATATGATCGCAACCGCCGGTGGGCAAAGAACCTGGTTACGATCTTACCCGGCAAATCGCTGTTGGTGGCGGTAGGGGCAGCCCATCTGCCCGGGGAGAATGGGGTGATCAACCTGCTAAGAAAAAAAGGATATACCCTGCGGCCGGTAAAGAATTAAGTAAGACGATCGCTGTATTTCAACCGCTTTTTGGCTTGCAAAGCCAGGATATTCCCCCTTATTGCCGCTTAAAAGGGATTTGGGATTTGAATTATTTATCCGGACATTTGCACACATTTTGCATGAGACCTATAGAAAAAATATATGATTTGTTAGACCGGCCCAGAAAGGTGGTCATTGTTATGCATCAGAAGCCTGATGCCGATGCGATGGGCTCTTCCCTGGGATTATTTCATTTCCTCCGGAAGCTGGGGCATATGCCTACGGTCATTTCCCCCACTAATTGGGCGGAATGGCTGAAATGGATGCCGGGCTGCAACGGGGTGATCGATTTTGAATACACCACGGAGAAGGCGAATGCCGTTTTAGATCAGGCTGAATGGGTCTTTTGCCTGGATTTTAATAATATGGGCCGCACCCGTCATATGGCTAACCGGTTGAGGAAACTGTCTTGTGAAAAGATCCTTATAGATCATCACCAACAGCCCGAGACCGAGGTTTTTGCCTATGGGGTGAGCGACACGGAAAAGAGCTCTACCTGCGAGATGGTCTATGATTTTATCGTAGGATCGGGGCATGCGGATAAGATCGATATAGATATAGCGGCCTGCTTGTATGCGGGCGTCATGACCGATACAGGTTCTTTCCGGTTCCCCGGTGCGTCTGCCGCCGTCCATAGAATGGTGGCCGATCTGAAAGATACGGGGCTGGATCATACGAAGATCCATGAGAATCTCTTCGATAATTTCCTGGAAAACCGCCTGCGGTTCATCGGGTATGTATTGCAGAACAAAATGGATATCTTCTATGAGCATAATGCCGCGCTGATATCCATCCCTTGGAAGGATCTGCAACGTTTTGAGATCAAAACGGGCGATACCGAAGGGCTGGTCAACTATCCCCTGTCCATTCAAGGGATCAAGATGGCGGCGCTGATCATCGACCGGGACGAAGAAGTCAAATGCTCTTTTCGCAGCAAAGGAGATTTCGACGTCAATACTTTTGCCCGGAAATATTTTGAAGGAGGGGGGCATTATAATGCTGCCGGCGGCCGCAGCAGCGACTCCCTGGAACAAACGGTGCAACGTTTCATCAGCGCCATAAAAGAGAACTCATCACAACTACAATAATTATAAGAATGAAAAAAGTCTCGTCGTATTTGCTTGTCATGGTGGTCCTGTTTGCTGCAGTATCCTGCACTAACCAGGAGTACAAAAAGACAAAAAGTGGCTTGTTGTATAAGATCATTTCCGATGGAAAGGGAGAACCCGCTAAAAAAGGCCAGTTCCTGAAAGTGAATGTGGTTCAGAAATTGCGGGACTCCGTATTGTATTCTTCGGAAGGCAACATGCCGGTCTATATTCCCGTGGATAGCGCAAGGCCTACCTATAGCCCTACCGAAATATTCTCCCTTCTTCGTAAGGGGGATAGCGCCGTGGTGGTGATACTGGCCGATACCCTTCTGAAAAAATCCGGCGGTCAATTGCCTCCTTTTATCAAAAAGAAAGATAAGATCATTGTCGCTTTCAAAGTATTGGATGTCTTCGCGTCCGAGGACTTGCTGACAGCTGACAGGAGCCAGGAGATCGCTAAAGAAAAAGACAGGGAAGTCAAAGGCGTGGAAAGCTACCTGGCAGACAATAAGATCAATGCAGAAAAAACAGCCAAAGGTGTTTACGTGGTGGTACAGTCCCCCGGCGAAGGCACCCAGGTAGACTCCGGCAAACAGGTATCTGTACGTTATACCGGCAAATTGTTCCCCTCCGGAAAAGTATTTGAATCCAATGCAACGGATCAGTCCAAAGAGCCTTTTAAATTTGTAGTAGGACAGGGACAGATCATCCAGGGTTGGGACGATGGCCTGAGGAAGTTTAAGAAAGGAGGCAAAGGTACTTTGTACATCCCCGCTTACCTGGCTTATGATCAACAGCCCGGACCCGGCCATAAGCCTTATGAGAACCTCATCTTCGATATCGAGATCGTGGATGTGACAGATGCGCCGAAGGTACAGGCACCGCCTATGATGCCGCAGATGCCGCAAGGTATGCCCCAGGGCGGTCAGCCACAGCAGCACAGATAGATCCGACATACATAATACAAGAATGAGGTGCGCCGATCAGCGCACCTCATTCTTTTTATACACTTCCAGTAAGGTGATCGCTTGCCGGGCTTCTTTCGGATCATGGACCCGCAGGATGCCCGCTCCGTTCAGTAGTCCGAGCGTATTTAAAACGGTAGTCCCATTCAATGCCTGTTCGGCTGTGATGCCCAGCGTCTTATAGATAACGGATTTACGGGAGATGCCCAGGAGAATGGGCCGGTCAAGGATCTTAAAGACAGCCAGGTTCCGCAGCAGTTCAAGGTTGTGGGCTCTGTTTTTGGCAAAGCCCATACCGGGGTCCAGGATAATATCATGGATACCTGCTCTGCGGCAATCCTCCACTCTGCGTATGAAAAAGTCCAATACTTCAGTGGTCACATCTTCATAGACGGCTTCTTTATTCATGGTGGCGGGCGTCCCTTTCATATGCATACAGACATAGGGAACTCCCAGCCGGCCTACGGTATCCAGCATATCCGGATCGAGCAGTCCTCCGCTGATATCGTTTACGATGGAGGCGCCTGCGGCTACTGCTTCCCGGGCGACTCGGGCATACCAGGTGTCCACCGAAAGAAGGGCCCCGGGGAAATGACGGTGTAACAGGGCGATGGCGCTGACCACTCTCCTGCTTTCTTCTTCCGCTCCCACCTGCTCCGCACCAGGACGGGTGCTCTGTCCGCCGATATCCAGGATATCGGCCCCATCCTGCAGCAGTTGGTCAGCATGACGGATAAGCGCCGTTTCATCCATAAAACGGCTGCCTTCAAAAAAGGAGTCCGGCGTACTATTGATGATGCCCATGACCAGGGGCCTCTCCGCCAGCAGTATTCTGCCCTTACAATTCAAAGTCAACATTTTGATCGCTAATCTTTACTTTTACAATGAATCAGTAAAATTCAACCATTCCACCCGATAAAATTCGGGCAATAAAATTGAAAATAGCAGAAATTCCGGAAATGAGCTCTACGAACCAACAATATGACCAGGCTGTCAGGTCCTGTAAGGATATTTTTCTAAAAAAAACCAGGGATTATGGCACTTCCTGGAGGGTCCTGCGCACCATCTCCATCGCCGATCAGCTTTTCATCAAGGCGCAACGGATCCGCACGCTTCAGCAAAAGAAAGAGCAAAGGGTAGGGGATGACAAGGCCAGTGAGTTTCGGGCGATGGCGAATTACGGAGTGATCGGCCTGATCCAGTTATCGCTGCACGGCGATTCGGTGGAAGAGCTGACCGTAGAAGAGACAGAGCAATGGTATGATGAAAAGATCGCGGAAGCAAGGGCTACCATGCTGGATAAAAATCACGATTACGGAGAAGCCTGGCGGTCCATGAGCCAGGAAAGTTTTGTAGATCTTATCCTGATGAAAATACTGCGGATCCGGCAGATCGTGGCCAATGACGGAAAGACGCTGGTCAGCGAAGGCATCGATTCTAATTTTATAGATATTATTAATTATTCTCTTTTTGCGCTGATCCTGGTTGCAGAAGGGAAGCATGAAAAATAACATGAAGAGTCTCATCAAGATCGCCCGGTTCATCGTAGGGGTTTTGTTCATTTTTTCCGGCCTGGTAAAAGCCAACGATCCCCTCGGGCTGAGTTATAAAATGCAGGAGTTTTTCGAGGTCTGGAATTTTCACTGGCTGGATAATCTCACCCTGGCTTTTTCCATTATTATGATCGTATTCGAGATCGTAGCGGGGGTGGCGATCCTGCTTGGCTGGCGAATGAAGTTATTCAGCTGGCTTTTGCTGGTATTGATCGTTTTTTTCACTTTTCTTACCGGCTATGCCTATTTATCGGGAAAGGTGAGGGAATGCGGTTGTTTTGGGGATTGTATACCGCTGACGGCAGGACAGTCATTCGCCAAGGACCTGGTATTGCTGGTCCTCATCTTGTTCCTGTTCTTCTTCCGGGATAAGATCCGGACCTATCTCTCCCAGCCGGTCAGCCTGTCTCTTCTTATCCTGGCTACGATCCTGTCCTTTTCTTTTCAATGGTATGTGCTGATCCATCTGCCGGTGGTGGACTGTCTGCCATACCGGGTCGGGGCGAATATTCCGGAGAAAATGAAAGCTCCTCCCGGAGCCATCCCTGACAGTACGGTGATCACGATGGTCTATGAGAAGAATGGGAAAAAGATCGAATTTTCCGGCAATAAGTTCCCCGCTGATTTCGACGATAGCTACAAATTCATCACCCGTTATGATAAACTGATCCGGAAAGGGAATGCGGAGCCGGCCATCAAGGATTTCAACCTGCTCAGCGCGGCAGGGACGGATACGACGCAGGAACTGCTGGATAGAAAAGGCTTTAAGCTGTTCCTCTTCACCAAAGGGCTCTCGGAATATCCTCCTTCCTGGACCCGGGAGTTTAGTGTGATCCTTACGATGGCCAGGGCGAAGGCGATCCCGGTTTATTTTATTACCGGGGACTACGATAATGTGGCCGCCTGGACGGACAAGGCGGGGATCAGCCAGGCCGTTACCATCCTGAAATGCGATGCCACGGCGATTAAGACGGCGGCCCGCGCTAACCCTACGCTATACCTGCTTAAAAAGGGAGTGATCCTTCATAAGTGGAGTTATGCAGACCTGGGGCTCGCTTTACCGGATCTCAATGCACTGCCCGCACAATGATCTCCTACCTGATAAAAAAGAGTTTTTACGGACTGCTGGTCATGCTGGGGGTAGTAATAACCGTCTTTTTTCTCTTTCAGGGATTCGGAGATCCTTCACGTTTGGTGATGGGGCAGCGGGCGGATGCCGCTACACAGGATAATATCCGTAAGGAGTTGTATCTCGATCAGCCCCGCTGGAAGCAATTTCTTTTTTATCTCGACGATGTGTCCCCGATCGGCATTCACTCCAGGGAAGAGATCCGGAGCAAGGGGCTCAGGGGATTTTTTATCGGGGGCGATACCCGGCTGGGCCTGAAATGGCCCTATCTGCGCCGGTCTTACCAGACAAAAAAAGACGTGTGGGAGATCCTGATGGAAGCGTTGCCGGGTACGATTATCCTGGCTATAGCGGCGATGGCCATCGCCACGTTCTTCGGCGTATTGCTGGGAGTGCTCGCAGCGATCAAAAAAGATACCTGGATGGATACGACGGCGATTTTAACCAGCGTACTGGGTATTTCGGCGCCTTCTTTTTTTATGGGCATTGTCATTGCCTACCTGTTTGGATTTGTGTTAAGCGGGTATACCGGACTGCATATGACCGGCAGCCTGTTCGATACGGATCCTTTTGCCGGGAGGCAGTTACAGCTGCGTAACCTGCTGCTTCCCGCGCTTACGCTGGGTATACGTCCGCTGGCTATTATTGCGCAACTGACCCGGGGATCTTTGCTGGACACGCTGGACCAGGATTATATCCGGACCGCCTATGCGAAGGGCCTTCCTGAGAGGACCGTTGTCTGGAAGCATGGATTACGCAATGCGCTGAACCCGGTGATCACCGCTATTACCGGCTGGTTTGCGGAGCTGCTGGCCGGCGCCTTCTTCGTAGAATATATTTTCGGCTGGAAGGGGATCGGTAAAGTCACGGTCGACGCCCTGGAAAAGCTGGATTTCCCGGTGGTAATGGGATCGGTGCTGGTCTCTTCTTTTTTCTTTATTCTGATCGGTCTGCTGGCAGACCTGCTATACGGGTTGATCGATCCCCGGGTACGAACTATTTGAAGGATCCGATACGAACTATTTGATCACCACGTCCCGGATGGCTTTCTCTCCCAGCGCTTCATTGACACGGGCTATTATTTTATCTTTCTGGTAGAGCAGCTCCTGCCGGAGCGGAGCGACGGTGGTATTGATGTATAGGGTCTGTCCGTGGATCTGGATCTTATCGGTATAGCGGGCAACGGTCTTTCCCATGATCTGTTCCCAGATCTCTTCTATCTGCAGCGCCTGAATAGAGCCTTTCAGCTGGCTCTGATTCAGAAATTTCTTTAAGGCGTCTCCTAATGAATATTCCCCCATAGGTGCAAGGTAGTCAATGCTACGAAAGCGACCAGTAAAATCAGCCCGCCGATTACCCACATCAGGGAGAAAAGGCAGCCTTTGCGCGGAGCCTGTTCTTTTTTCCCTGGAATATTTCCGGGGTCAGGGGTTTCGGCCTGTTCCTCCGTCTTCGAGGCTAGTATTTCCAGTCTGTTCTGGTATTGGGGCTGTATCCCGGCGATCAGGTCATAGCCGGCATCGCTGACAACCCATTCCAGGTGGCCGAAGAACAGGGGTTCTCCATCCTGCCGCTGCTCCAGTTCCAGGGATTTTTTCAGCATTTCCGCTGCATAAAGACGAAGTCCTTCTTTATTGGCTTTGATGATCCCATATTCTCCGGCATTATCAGCGGTGAAGGAAAAATAGGCATTCGCGGGGTTATTCGTTTCTTCTAAAAATGAGATAGAAGATTCCAGGTCAGGGGGCATAGCATTCGATTTATGTTCTCCATTCAAGGTTAGTTAAATAAATGTAAAATATTTTACCAAATTTTGCCTCTTTTGGGGAAATATAACCGTAATTATTCCGGCAGGGAGGCGAATAAGGGGAGGCCGGATCAGGCTAGGTCCCCAATTCAATAATTTGGCAAGGAATGGATAATTTGTCCATTTCCTGGCGGATACGCCCGGGATGGGTGTCCGTGATGAATATTTGCCCCTGGCCCCGCAGGCATACCTTGTCCAGGAGGTTGTGCATGCGATGTTCATCCAGCTTCTCGAAGACATCATCCAACAATAAGAGAGGGGGAAAGCCCTTGTCTTGCTTAAGGGTCTCATATTCCGCCAGTTTTAGCGCAAAAAGCATGCTTTTACGCTGTCCCTGTGAAGCGATGGTCTTAAAAGGCTGGGCGGAAAAGCTGATATCGATGTCATCCTTGTGTATTCCGGTATTGGTACGTTGCAGGTAGAGGTCTTTTTCGCGGGACTGCTGTAAGCCGTCTTTGAAAGAGGTCCTGAGCAGCTGGCTTTCGTAGGTGAATGCCACCGGCTCGCTGGCCCCGGCTATCTGGGTATAGAATTGCCCGACCAGGGGCAGGAGCATGTCGAGGAAGGACTTCCTTTTCTCAAAAACGTAGGTACCCGGCCGGATCAGTTGCTCATCATAGACATCCAGGAGGTTCTTGTCCTGTATTCTCCTGTCTGTCAATGATTTAAGAAATCCATTCCGCTGTTGCAAGATCTTGTTATAGTTGATCAGGCTTTGGAGGTAGCCAGCATCGAGCTGGGAAAGGAGGGCATCCAGGAAACGGCGGCGTTCCTCGCTTCCCCCGGTAATGATCTGGACGTCGTCCGGGGCGATAATTACGGCGGGGAACCGGCCGATATGCTGCGAAAATTTCTCGTAGGCTTCCTCATTGAAGAGGAATTCTTTTTTGCCTGTCTCCCGCAGGATGCAGACTACTTTTTCCGGCGCGGTCTGCTTTTCAAAATGCCCTTCTATGCGGAAGCCGGCACTCCCTTTGTATACATTCTGCTGGTCGGATTTGGAGAAGTAACTTTTCGTGAAGCAGAGATAATAGATCGCATCCAGCAGGTTGGTCTTGCCAACGCCATTGTTGCCGCAAATGCCTATGATCCGTTCCCGGAACTGGAAATTTGCCTGTTCGTAATTTTTGAACTGTACGAGCGATATCTCTTTTAGTGAAAGCAATTGGGTCTATTGGGGCGCAAGATACTCCGAAGATCGGGGAAATAAAATCAGCCAGGAGCGTCAGTATAGGGTAAATTGCCTTTTCCCCCTTATATTTGCACCCGCTTTGACCGGGTTTTCGGCGGCAGAAACTTCAAATTTTCAAAAAGTGGCTACTAAGTTTTCAAAAGAGACCTACCTGTACTGGTATGAACTAATGCAACTCATCCGCCAGTTTGAGTTGATGGCAGAAGAAAAGTATAAAATGGACGGTAAGATCCGGGGATTTTTTCATGCCTATGTAGGGCAGGAAGCGATTGCCGCCGGTTGTATGACCGCTACCAAGCCAGACGATCCCTTTATCACAGCCTACCGTGACCACGGTCTGGCCCTGTCGAAGGGTGTCAGCGCCAATGCCTGTATGGCCGAATTATATGGGAAAGCCACTGGCGCCGCGAAAGGGAAGGGAGGCAGTATGCACTTTTTCGGGGTAGATGTAAAATTCTTCGGAGGACATGGCATCGTAGGGGCGCAGATCGGAACGGGAGCAGGCCTTGCCTTTGCGGAGAAATACAAGGGCACGGACAATGCTGTGCTCACCTTTTTCGGAGATGGGGCCGCCCGTCAGGGAATGCTGCACGAGGTCTTCAACCTGGCCATGTTGTGGAAATTGCCCGTCGTGTTCATTTGCGAGAACAACCATTATGCTATGGGAACTTCTGTTGAAAGAACTTCCAATGTGGTCGATATCTATAAACTGGCCGATGCCTATGAGATGCCTGCCGATTCCATCGATGGCATGAGTCCTGAAACCGTGCATGAGGCCGTGGCCCGTGCCGTGAAAAGGGCCCGGCAGGGAGATGGTCCTACTTTACTGGAGATCAAGACTTATCGTTATAAAGGCCATTCTATCTCCGATCCGCAGAAATACCGTACCAAGGAAGAAGTGGAGGAGTATAAGGCAAAAGATCCTATTCAAATGGTGTTAAGCACGATCCTCACTAAGAAGTACGCTACACAAGAGGAGATCGATGCTATTAACCAGCGGGTGAACGATACGGTAGCAGAGTCGGTGAAATTTGCAGAAGAATCTCCCTGGCCGGATGATTCCGAAGTGTTGAAGGATGTATATATGGATAAGAATTATCCCTTCATCGTCGATTAATAGATGCAACAAGAAAGAAGTTCCTTTTTATCTAAAAAATAAACGACAAAAAAAACAATGTCAGAGATCAAACATCCTGCTCATCTGGAAGAAGAAAAGAACCCGATAGACCAGTTACAACATTTTTGGGACAGGTGGGGCAAACAGGCTGGTTATGCCCTTTTGGCAATCGTACTGATCGTAGGGGGATTGTTCGCCTATAAGAACCTGATCAGCGAGCCCAATGAAAAGAAGGCGATCGAAGCTATGTTCCGGGCCGAGGAATACTATCGTATGGATTCGGCCAGGCTGGCCCTGAACGGGGACAATGTCAATGCAGGTTTCCTGAAGATCCTTTCAAAATACAGCGGGACCAAGGCTGCTAACCTGGCTTCTTTTTATGCCGGCAGCTGTTACCTGAAAATGGGTGATTATAACAATGCCGTGAAGTATCTGAAGGATTTCTCCACTTCGGTAAAGCAGCTGCAGGGCAGGGCTTATGGATTGCTGGCAGATGCCTATTCAGAACAGAATAAGAAAGAGGAAGCGGCAGAAGAATATAAAAAAGCAGGAACGTATTTTGAAAAGGATGAGCTGTTCTCTCCTGAATATCTTTTCCGCTCCGGCTACCTGTATGAGAGTATGGGTAAAACACAGGATGCCATTACTATGTACCAGTTGATTAAGGACAAGTATCCTGCTTCTCAAAGAGGGGCCGATATCGATAAGTACCTGGCGAGACTCGGTGTGATCCAATAAAAACCCGAAAAGTATGGCTGAGATCAGCAATAGTAATTTATTACAGACAAAGACAGGCATCCTGAATAGTCAGGATGCCTGTGTAGTTATTGTGCGTACGGAATGGAATGCAGCGATCGTGGATGCATTGGAAGACGGCTGCCGGAAAGCTCTTGAGCAGGCCGGTGTGAAGAACTGGAAGGTGATCAATGTGCCCGGCGCTTTTGAGATCCCTTTTGCCATCAAAGCCTATTGGGAGGCCCGTAAGTATAAGGATGACCGGCCCTGGGCTTTTATCGCGCTGGGTTGTGTATTGCGGGGGGACACTCCTCATTTCGAGTATGTTTGCAGAGCGGTGACCGATGGGATCGTCCAGTTAAATCTTGCCTTGCCCGTCCCTACTATTTTTGGCGTGCTGACGGTAGACAACCAGCAACAGGCTGATGAAAGGATCGGCGGCAAGCATGGCCATAAAGGAGAGGAGGCCGCGATCACGGCCCTGAAGATGATTGCTTTATTCACGTCGTTTAAACCTTCGACAGCCCCCTGACAGTCCAGCTATTCATACCATGTTTTGTAGATCAGCTCTATCCCCAGACTGCCTTCAATATGGTCAAGGTGCTGGAGAAGGTGGGTGTGGAGGTGACCTATAATACGGAGCAGACCTGCTGCGGCCAGCCTGCTTTTAATGCCGGCTTCCGGGATGAGGCCCGGGA
>DASWFF010000052.1:0-196045 GCA_036394375.1 Puia sp. | reverse complement strand
GCCGTCCGGGGCGAAAATATTGGCTTTGGGATAGACCAGGGCCGGAGCAATGCAACCTTGTATCTCTCCCAGCCCGATGGCAGGCGCTGCCATCCGGATGAAATTTGTTTGTGTGGACACAGCCGTACAGCCGGTACCCGTGGTGGAAGTGAGGGTAACCGTGAAATTACCCATCGACATATAGGTATGTTGCGCAGTTTGACCCGTTCCTGTACTGCCATCCCCAAAATCCCATTGCGAGCCCATAGAGCCGGGTGTCAGATCCGTGAAATTGACGGTGAGCGGAGCTTTGCAGGAAGTTGTCTTATCGGCTGAGAAACTGGCTACCGGTGTATTTACGATCTGAATGGTCTTGGTCACAGGGGCGGTGCAGGATGAATACGTATTGGTCAGCGTAACGGTGTAGGTACCCGTGGCGGTATAGCTCTTTGTCGGGTTGGCCACGGCAGCGGTGGTGCCGTCGCCAAAATCCCAGGAGGAGGAGGGCGGGGCGGGCGAAGAACCGTTCTGGAAATTAACGGGGGTATTGACACAGGCCTGGTCAGGTGCGGTAATGACCGGCGTGCTTCCCTGGAAGCTGATCGTTTTTACGACGGTGTCGCCACAGCCCAGTGTGCTATTTGCTATTAGTGTGACGGTATAAGGATTATTGGAAGGATACGTTGCCGGAGGATTGGCCTGTGCTGAAGTGGTACTGTTGCCAAGGTCCCAGTTGTAAGAAAGAGTACCGGGGCCTGAGGTCTGATTAATAAAGTTAATATTAAAAGGGGCGGAACAGCCAGGAGAGCTCTGTGACCAGGAAAAAGCGGCCTGTACTCCGGGTATGACACGGATATACCTTCCCACGATTCCCGTGTAACGGCATCCTCCCGAGTTGACGGCGGTAAGCGCTATATCGTAGTACCCTGTCTGGGTAAATATATGCGATGGGTTTTGCTGGTTGCTGGTATTGCCATCTCCGAAGTTCCAGGTCCAATTGGTGATCACTCCCTGACCCGCTGTAGACTTATCTGTGAATTGGATACTGGCGGGCGCACATCCCACCGTCAAGTCGGCGGTGAAAGAAGGGTTGGGATATGGATAGACTGTGATATAGCCCGTCTTCCGGATGGAACCGGCGCCACTGGCATTTTTTGCGATCAGGGTGACCGTATAGGAACCCGGAGCGCTATAGATTACGGGAGGGTTTTGCTGGTTGGAAATCTGCCCGTTACCGAAATCCCAGGTCCAGGAAAGGGGCTTATTGGTTGAAAGGTCCTGGAAGGTGACACCCAGAGGACCGCAACCGGAAACGGTGGATGCGGAAAAATCCGCAACAGGCACTTGCGCGTGGGCGCTAAAGGGCCCAATCCCATAGAGGCAGCAGAATAAAACAAATCGTATTCGGATCAACGAAATGAAATTTTGGTACAAAAAAATACTTGGTCAGTCAACCGGAGTCGACCTGCTACAGAAGGAACAAGGGGGGCTTTTAATCAATAAAAATAAGCTATTGCTTACGAAGATGCAGGATATTGGAAGTATTATTGGCGCTATCTTTTGAACTGGCAACCACACTGTCCGTATAACTATCTGTGATCTTCCAGGTCTCATTCAGGTATTTAACCGGAGCTGCCGCGGCAGGGAAATCGCTTATAATGGCCCTCGCGGCTATATTGGTAGACCATGTTCCTTTTACGGAGACACTGTCTTTTGTACCCGTGACTATTCCATTCGCGTCAAATTTAAAGAGATAACCGGAAAAAGAAGCAGTGATATCACTATCATTTTGCCGATACAGCTGGACATACCAGGCCCCGTTGGTCATAATCGATAGTGCGGCCTTCTCTTCCTGCTGTTGGATAAATTTCTTACAGGACAAAAAGGAAGAGGCAAAAAGCAGTAAAACAATAGGGTATAATCGTTTCATAGTAAGGATTTACCCTCAAAAGTTGTAAATATTATTGTATTTGTCAAGTAAGTAATGTAAAAAATGTTGAATATCCAGGGTTTGCCCTGTGGCCTGCCGGCATAATTCCTCGCTGGTGTAACGGCGTCCGTGACGATGGATATGGTGGCGCAACCAGGTCAGGAGAGGGGTGGTATCCCCTTTCTCAATGCCTTTTTGGATCGTATTGTCTTGATTTTCAGCGGCTGCGAATAATTGGGCGGCATAGAAACTGCCCAGGCTGTAGGTAGGAAAATAGCCAAAACTGCCATGGCTCCAGTGTACGTCCTGCAAACAGCCTCTTTTATCATCCGGCACGGTCACCCCCAGGTAACTGGCATATTGTTGATTCCAATAGGCCGGAATATCCTCTACGGAGAGGCTGCCTTCGATCAGGGTCTTTTCCAGTTCATACCGGATCATTACATGGAAGTGATAGGACACTTCATCGGCTTCCGTGCGGATCAGGGAGGCCCCGGCTTTATTGATGCCTTTGTAAAACTGTTCGGGAGATACGTCTTTTAATTGGGTGGGAAAGGCTTGCTGAAGGAGCGGATACTCCTGTTGCCACCAGGCGAAGCTTCTTCCGACATTGTTCTCCCACAGACGGGATTGGGATTCATGGATACTCAGCGAGGCGTATTCTCCCAGCGGCAGACCATAATATGCTGACGGCAGTCCCTGCTCATATAAGGCATGGCCTGCTTCATGGATACAACTCCAGGTCATGTGGCTGAAGTCCCTTTCATCGATCCGGGTGGTGATCCGGACATCCTTGTTATTAAAGTTGGTAGTGAAGGGGTGTTCGGAGAGGTCCTGCCTGCCGGCTTCGAAATCAAATCCCATTTGCCGGATCACCTGCATACCGAAATCCCATTGTTGCTGTTTGGGATAGAATTGATGCAGAAAGGAATCATCGACCTGCTTTTGGCCCCGGATATGGTCCAGCAGGTCTTGCAGCGGAGGGCGTACCTGGCCGAATACCTTATCCAGGAGCGCTACCGTACAACCTTTTTCAAACTGATCTAGCAGGGCATTATAAGGATGCTGTTCATATCCGGCCAGTTCCGCTTCCTGTCTTTTCAACTCCACGAGTTTCTTCAGGTCTTCTTTAAACAGGGCGAATGAGTTGGCTGACCGGGCTTTGATCCATGCATGAAAGCTACGGGACGTTGTCTCACTCAGCAAACGGACGAAGGCCGGGCTGAATTTCTTTTGTTTGGTATAGTCTTCCAGGCTCAACGCTACATTCCGTTGCTGATCGTCGGAAAGATCGCCCCGGGCATTCAACTCCCCGAGAAGGTCGCCGAGAGAGCCGGCTGTAAGCCATTCGTGAGCTATTTCCGATAAGGTGGCCAGTTGCTGGCCACGGAAGGCCGCTCCTTTAACAGGCAAATAGGTTTCCTGATCCCATTGCAAGAGGGCTGCCGCATATTTTACATCGGCAATTTTTTGCATACGAGCTACATATTCTGTATAAAGATCCTGGGAGGATTTTGTTAAAATCATTTTAACATTTTTTTCTTCTTGAAAATTCTAAAACATTCCCGAAATTATGCGCATTTTAATTAGTTTCCCTGTATGCCGGAGATTTATAGTTGTAATTTTATCTGTATGAACAAGTATCGCTGCGTTAAACTCATTGCCCTGCTCTTTCTGTTCCCCTGTTTGTCTTATGCCCAGAAGCTGGATTCTATGATGAATGTCTATGCGAATAGTTACCCGCAGGAAAAAGTGCATATACACTTCGATAAGAATATCTATAACCCGGGCGAGACCCTCTGGTTCAAGGCGTACATATTTACAGGAGCCGATCCTTCTCTGTTCAGCAGAAATTTTTACACGGAGCTTTCGGATGGCGACGGTAAGATCCTGGAGCGCAAAGTATCTCCAATCATGGAGTCTACCACGGCGGGTAGTTATGATCTGCCCAAAACGATAAAAAGCAGGCACCTCCATTTCAGGGCCTATACGACCTGGATGACGAATTTCGATACGACTTTTTTTTATGAGAAGGATATCCGTATTTACGATAAAAAGACTGATTCCGGGATACTGGCTATTCCCCGGCAGGCGCGGATCCAGTTCTTTCCGGAGGGAGGCGACCTGGTAACAGGGCTGGAAAGCCTGGTGGCTTTTAAGGCGAACGACCAGTCTGGATTGCCTGTTGCCGTGAAAGGGACCGTGGTGGATGGGAAGGGGAAAGAGCTGCTCATTTTTAATTCCGAGCATGACGGGATGGGCAAATTCCTGCTGACGCCGGAAAAGGATGATTCCCTGGTGGCCGTCTGGAAAGATGAGGTGGGAGTAGAGCACCGGACCCCCCTGCCCGGAATAAAAACGACGGGCGTGGTATTACGGGCTATCAGTGGTAACCAGAAGGTTTTATTCTCCGCTGCCCGGTCTGCGGAAGGGGGGGCTGAGTACAAGCATCTTACGATCATTGCCCATATGCATCAGCACCTGGTCTATAAGGCGAAGATCAACCTGGAAGAAAATTTTATGAGCGGGGGAACGATCCCTACCAACCAGCTGCCGACGGGTGTACTGCAGATCACGGTCTTCAATGAGCTGGATATCCCGGTATCCGAGCGGGTGGTATTCATCAACAATCATGAATATGAATTCGAGCCGGAGATGGCTATCCTGGAAAAGAGCGTCAATAAAAGAGGAAAGAACAATCTTCAGATCGAGGTGCCGGATACGCTGCGTACAAATTTTTCCCTGGCTATTACGGATGCAACCGCTGACGGGGAATTCCCCCATGACGACAATATTATCTCCCGGCTCCTGCTGACGGGAGAACTGAAAGGGGACGTGCATAATCCGTACTATTATTTTTCCAACAAGTCCGATAGTACGGTGAGCCACCTGGACCTGGTGATGATGACCCATGGCTGGCGCCGGTTCAAATGGGATCAGCTGACGAAAGGAAAGCTGCCCGTCATCAAGACTCCGGAGCAGAATTATCTTTCCCTTAAAGTAGAAGTATTGGGAGTGGACCCTTACAAGATAAGCAAGGAAGAGTCTCTGAACGTCATCCTCAGCAGGAAGGATTCCAGTACACAGATGCTCTCGGTCCCCCATTTATCGGGATTGAAATTCGGGATCACCGGTCTGGTCTTTTATGACACGGCCCGGGCTTTTTACCAGTTCAATGTGAATCGTAAGCTATCCAATGAGGCGGCTGTGACTTTCAATACCGGTCTTTTAAAAGGAGCCAAAATGGCTAAGCCGCTGACGCAATCCTTTGAAGGATGGACGGCTGAGGATTCCCTGTATCTGCGGAGAAACCGGTTTATCACGGAAGAGATCGCCCGTGTAAAACCTATTACGGATCAAAAGGTAAAGACTTTGGAATCCGTGACTGTGAAAGGCCGGGTAAAGACGGACGCGGAAAAACTGGATGAGAAATATGCTTCGGGTATGTTCAGCGGGGGGGATGCCTATACTTTCGATCTTATCAATGACCCTTATGCCGTATCTATGATGGATATCTTTCAATACCTGCAGGGAAAGGTGGCCGGGCTGCAGATCGTCACCGGCAATGGTCCGGGGGGCGCTCCTTCGCTCTCCTGGAGAGGCTCTACGCCTTCTTTGTACCTGAACGAAATGCAGGTGGATGCCTCGCAGCTCCAATCGACTTCTGTGTCGGATGTGGCGATGGTGAAAGTATTCCGGCCGGGCTCGGGCGTTGGATTTGGCGGAGGCGCCGGAGGGGTGATCGCCGTGTATACGAAGAAAGGGGGAGATGAAAAGAGATCGGATGCTAATTTTAAAGGGTTGGATCGCGTCCTGTTGACGGGATATTCCTCCATGAAGGAGTTCTATGTACCGAACTATTCGGAAAGCTCGGCTCAAAATGAACAGGAAGACCTTCGAACCACTTTGTACTGGAAGCCCTTTGTGCTTACCGATAAGGATAATAAAAAAGTCAATATCGTGTTCTACAATAGTGATATCACCAAAAAGATCCGGATCGTTCTCGAGGGCATCAATGAAGACGGCAAGCTGAGCCATGTGGAAAAGATCATTCAACCGTAAATACTGCCATGCAAATCGCTACCATCCTTTCTTATCTCGAGTCGATCGCCCCGCCGGTCTACCAGGAAAGTTATGACAATGCAGGCCTGTTAACAGGCAGTGGGAGTTGGGAGTGTTCGGGGGTCCTGACGACCCTGGATGCTACGGAAGAAGTGGTGCTGGAGGCTATTGCCAGAGGATGTAACCTGGTCGTTGCACATCATCCCATTATTTTCAGCGGACTCAAAAAGATCAACGGTAAGAACTATATTGAAAAGGCGGTGATCGCTGCTATCAAGCATGATATTGCCCTCTATGCCATTCATACCAACCTGGATAATGTCATGGCGGAGGGGGTGAACGGGCGAATGGCTGCGCAACTGGGGCTAATCAATGGGCGGCCTTTACTTCCAAAGGAAGGTACGCTCCAGAAATTGTTCTGTTTTGTGCCTACGACCCACCTGGATTTGGTACGTAATGCTATTTTGGCTGCCGGGGCGGGGCATATCGGGGGGTATACCGAATGCAGTTTTTCTTCAGAAGGCACCGGTACTTTTAAAGGGGGCGTCCTTTCACAGCCTTTTGTCGGCCAGCCGGGCATCCGGCATGAAGAGAAGGAGACCCGGGTGGAGGCCATCCTGCCTGCCTATCTTAGCCGCCGCGTAGTGGAGGCGATGGTGGCGGCGCATCCTTATGAGGAGGTGGCCTATGACCTGGTGAACCTGGCTAATACCCATCCGGGTGTCGGATCGGGTCTGATCGGAGAATTACGGGAACCCCTGGAGGAAGCACTGTTCCTGGAGAAAATCCGCCAGGCTTTCCGGGTGCCGGTCATCCGGCATACCCGGCTGACGGGTAGGCCCGTCAAAAAATGCGCTCTTTGCGGCGGCGCCGGTAGTTTTCTCATTTCCAAGGCTTTAGCTGCGGGAGCCGATTTTTATATTACGGCCGACGTTAAGTATCATGAGTTTTTTGATGCCAATGGCGGCCTGGTGATAGCGGATATTGGCCACTTTGAAAGTGAGCAATTCACGATAGATCTGCTTTTTGAGGTTTTGCGGGAAAAATTCCTTAATTTTGCGGTCCTTAAATCGGATACAAAAACCAATCCGGTTAATTATTATATATGTCAAACGTAAAAGAATTCTCTGTTGAGGAAAAGCTCACATCTTTAGTGACCCTCCAAAAAGTTGAATCAAAGTTGGACGAGTATAAAATCCTGAAAGGCGAGTTGCCGATGGAAGTAAGCGACCTGGAAGATGAAATTCAGGGATTGCATGCCCGTCAGACCCGTGTGGAGGAAGAGATCAATGGCATTCAGGAGTTTATCAACCAGAAGAAGGAAATCATTAAAGAAGCGGATGCGCTGATAAAGAAATATGACAAGCAAAGTCAGAATGTAAAGAATAGCCGCGAGTTCGAGGCGATCAATAAAGAAATCGAAATGCAGCAGCTGGAAGTAAAGCTGGCTGAGAAGCATATCAAAGATGCGAATGAAGAGATCGCCGAGAAAGTGCAGTTACTCGAGAAGGCAAAGAAGAACATCGCAACCAAAGAGGGTGTCCTGAAGAATAAGAAAGATGAACTGGATAAGATCATCGCCACCACGGAAAAAGAGGAAAAGCATTTCAATAAATTATCTGTGGAAGCCAGGGAGAAAGTAGAGCCCCGTCTGTTGCATTCCTACGATCGCATCCGTGGTAATTACCGGAATGGACTGGCAGTGGTACCGGTAGTACGTGATGCCTGCGGGGGTTGCTTCAATGCCATCCCTCCGCAAAGACAGAGCGAGATCCGCCAGCGTAAGAAGATCATCGTATGTGAGAACTGCGGCCGTATCCTGGTGGACAATGAACTGAACGACGCGATAGAAGTAAAATAATACACGCACACAACGTGACGTTTATAAAAATAAAACCGCCCCGGAATTTATTCTGTATGGGGCGGTTTCTTTTTTCGCTGCTATTATTTCTTTCTCCCTGCCGGGGTTTCGGGCAGAAGCATTTTGATTTCAATAATAACTGTCAACAGGCTTACCGGGAGATCATCCAACTGAAACTTGAGGCAGGTCGGCGAATACTGGATGGGGAGAAAAAAAGGGACCCGGGTAACCTGATCCCCGCCTTCCTGGAGAATTATATTGACTTTTTCACTCTCTTTTTTAATGAGGATCCTACGGAATATCAATCCCGGCAGAACATGCTGGATAAGAGAATAAAATGGATGAGTGAGGGTCCGGAATCCTCTCCCTTTTATCTGTTTACGAAGTCTGTGATCCATTTCCAGTGGGCGGCTATAAAAATAAAGTTTGGGAATAACTGGGATGCCGGCTGGGAGTTCAGGCGTTCCTTCCTGCAGAGTAAGGAGAATCAGAAGAAATTTCCCGGCTTCCAGCCTGCCGTCATGTTGAGCGGGACTATGCAGGTCGTGGCGGGCACTATTCCTGACGGCTATAAATGGCTGAGCAGCCTGTTGGGTATTAAAGGGAATATCACGGCGGGTATGCAGCAGCTGGAGCATTTTCTGGCGGCTGACGATCAATGGGCCACGCTCTACCATGATGAAGCTATTTTTTATTATCTCTACCTGAAATTCTATATTGAAAACAAAAGGGCGGATGTATTTGCTTTTATCCGGCAAAACAAGCTGGACGTAAAAAATAACTATCTCTATGCCTACCTGGCTGCCAACCTGAGCATTAATGACCAGCAATCGGCCAATGCCCGGCAGGTCATCCGGCAGAAGAACAATGGGCCCGGTTATCTCAATATGCCGGTATGGGATCTGGAAATGGGGTATGCGAGCCTGAATCACCTGGAGCCGGACGCTGCTGTTTACCTGGAGCGTTTCCTCCGGAATTTCAAGGGACAATTTTATGTGAAAGATGTTTTACAGAAACTGAGCTGGCATTACTACCTGCAGGGGGATGAGCAGAAGGCTGCTTTTTTCCGGGAGCAGACCCTTCTAAAAGGAGGACTGGAGTCAGATGCGGACAAGCAAGCGATGAAAGAGGCCCGAAGCGGAAGGTGGCCGGATAAAATATTATTAAAGGCCAGGTTGCTGAGTGATGGAGGGTATTATGGGGAAGCGCTGCAATCCCTGCAGGGGGTGAGTTCTGCGAATTTCCGGCTTCCGGAGGAAAAATGCGAGTTTGCGTACCGGCTGGGACGAATCTACGATGGGCTGGGAAGGGGGGACGAGGCTATTGCGGCCTACCTGACCACGCTGAAAACCGGAGAGTCCTTAAAAGAATACTTTGCGGCCAGGGCAGCGTTGCAGACGGGTTATATTTATGAACAGCGGGGGGACCGGACCACTGCGATCGCCTATTTTCAGAAATGCCTGTCGCTGAAAGATCATGATTATAAGAATTCCCTGGATCAAAAGGCAAAGGCCGGGATTGCCCGGTGCAAAAGGGAGTGATGAATCACCGCAAATTACTTAATTTGCCCCTTCTTAAACCGGCTATTAGCTTGCAGCACTATTTATGATACAAAGGCTTCATATACAGAATTATGCGATCATCGACTCCCTCAGCATCGATTTTTCCGGGCGGATGAATGTGATCACGGGGGAGACGGGAGCAGGTAAATCTATCCTGATGGGCGCGTTGTCCCTGATCCTGGGCGATCGGGCGGATACGGCGGTATTACTCGAGCGCGACAAAAAATGTTATGTAGAGGGCGTATTTGCCCTGGGGAATAAAAAAGAGGCGGCGGCTTTCTTCAAAGCCAATGGGCTGGATGAGGAGGATGACGGAGAAGTGGTGATCCGGAGAGAGATCGCGCCCAATGGGAAATCAAGGGCTTTTGTGAATGATACACCGGTGAACCTGGAGCAGTTGAGAAAACTGAGTTCCTTATTGGTGGATCTTCACCGTCAGTTCGATACCCTGGAATTAGGAGAGTCGGATTTTCAACGGGAAGTCCTGGATGCCCTGGCCGGACAGGCTGCCTCCCTGGAAGGATACCAGACCTGTTACCGGTCCTGGCTGATTGCCGGCAAGGAACTGGCTGCGATGCAGGAGAAGAAAGCCCAATTCAATAAAGAACTGGATTATAATCAATTTCTCTTCGATGAGCTGAATGATGTTGGTCTCAAGGAGAATGAATTGGAAGAGTCGGACCAGGAGTTGAAATTGCTGACCAATGCGGAAGGCATTAAGACCGCCCTGTCAAAAGTATATAATGAACTGGAAGAGGGAGAGCAACCTCTGGTGCAGCAGTTGAAAACCTTGTACCATTCCTTGCAGTCTTTCTCTTCTTTTCACCAGGACCTGCCCGGCTTGTCCGGGCGTATGCAATCCCTTCAGATCGAATTGCAGGATATTGCCGGAGAAGTAGAGCGGATCAATGGTCAGGTGAGCTATGACCCTCAGCGGATCGAAGAGATCAACGAGCGTATTTCCGCAGGATATAAATTACTGAAGAAGCATGGCGTGCAGACGACGGCGGAATTGCTGGCCATCCGCAAGGAGTTAGAAAATAAATTATTGGCTTCCCTGAATATGGATGAGCAGATAGCTGCCAAAGAAAAGGAAGTAGCCGGGCTTCTGCAGGAGGCAAAAAAGAAAGCGGCCGTACTTTCGAAAAACCGGCATACACAGGCCGGGCCATTGGAAGAGAAGGTGAATAAGCTTCTCCGGCAGGTGGGAATGCCCAATGCAAGGCTTAAAGTGCAGTTGCAACCGACAGCTCTGGGCGCCGTGGGTATGGATGCGATAGAGTTCCTTTTCGATGCCAACAAAAGCAATCGTTTTGAACCTATCCGGAAAGTGGCTTCCGGCGGGGAGTTGAGCCGGCTGATGTTATGTATCAAATCGCTGGTAGCCGAATCCATGGACCTGGCAACCCTGATCTTTGATGAGATCGACACCGGTATTTCGGGAGAGGCTGCCAAGCAGGTAGGGATCATTTTAAAGGATCTGTCGAAGAAACGCCAGATCATCTGCATTACTCATCAGCCGCAGATCGCCGGGAAGGCGGATGCGCATTATTTCGTGTATAAGGAAACCAAAGGAGAGCATATCAAGACGGGCATACGTCTGCTGACACAGAATGAACGCATTACGGCGATTGCCCAAATGCTAAGCGGGGAAAAGCCCACGGCTGCTGCGCTGGAAAATGCGCGGGAAATGGTGATGAATTAAAATGGAAAGTCCGGAATGAAATTGCGCGCTCAGATTATATTACTGGTCCTGTTGCTTTCGATGGTGCCGGCGTATTATTTTTCCAGGTATTTGCAACGTATTCTGCGGCCGCGCGAATCTGCGGGGAGATTGTTCCTGTTCCTGCTGGCCAATTTAGTCTTTGCCATCGTTTATATCGTATTCCTGGTAGGAATGATCATCAGGGTATTTCCATTACATTAGAGGGGATAAAAAATTACTGGAAATTTTTAATCTCCTATATTTGGCATCAAATTCCGGTAAAAAAAATCAATCTATGGCATACAACCTGCTAAAAGGTAAGAAAGGAATCATATTCGGCGCATTGGATGAGAAGTCCCTTGCCTGGAAAACGGCTTTACGTTGTCATGAGGAAGGCGCTCAGCTGGTGCTGACGAATGCCCCGGTGGCCTTGCGTATGGGCGAGATTAACAAGTTGTCGGAAGCTGTCAATGCTCCGGTGATCGGCGCCGATGTGACCAATATGGACGACCTGAAGAAATTATTCGAAGAGTCTATGAAACATTTTGGCGGAGGGATCGATTTTATCCTGCATTCAGTCGGGATGAGCCTGAATGTGCGTAAGGGTAAACACTATACGGAACTGGATTATACCTGGAGCCAGAAGACAATGGATATCTCCGCTATGTCCCTTCACCGGGTGCTTCGTACTGCCTGGGATCTGGATGCTCTCAATGAAGGCGCCAGCGTGGTAGCGCTCACGTATATTGCCGCACAACGGGTTTTCCCGGATTATAATGAGATGGCGGATGCCAAGGCTTTGCTGGAAAGTATCACCCGCAGCTTTGGCTACTACTATGGTATCAAAAAGAAAGTAAGGGTAAATACGGTTTCCCAGTCTCCTACCCGGACGACGGCGGGCAGTGGTGTAAAGGGATTTGACGGCTTTATCACCTATGCTGAAAAGATGAGCCCTTTGGGCAATGCTACCGCCGATGAATGTGCCGGTTATTGTACGACCCTGTTCAGTGATCTGACGAAAATGGTGACGATGCAGAATCTATTCCACGACGGAGGGTTCTCTTTTACGGGGGTGACGGAGCCAGTGATCATGCAAATGGAAAAATAAAAAAAGCAAGGGGTGCCCAGGAAAAAGGCACCCCTTATTCAGTTTTATAACTAACGGTGATCAGTACTCGTCCTCATTGAAAAAGAAATCTTCCTGGCTTGGATAGTCGGGCCAGATATCATCAATTCCCTCGTAGATCTCTCCTTCATCTTCCAATTCCTGCAAATTCTCTACCACCTCTATAGGAGCACCGGAACGAATGGCGTAATCGATCAATTCATCTTTGGTAGCCGGCCAGGGAGCGTCTTCCAAATAGCTGGCTAATTCAAGTGTCCAAAACATCGTTTCCTTGTTTTAATTTTCTAAAATTGTATATTTTCCGTCGTTTACCGACTCCTTAATTTTCCGCAAAAGTAATTTTTAAAACGAAACCACCAAATACCAACTAAAATTTAACCCTTTTACCAGGGTAATCATTTACTGTTTTTTTCTAAAATTCTACCCCCACCTCCCCGTTATATGGGCCCTAACCTGTACGTTTGTACTATATTATGCCGGTTTTCGGCCTGGAGACCTATCCTACCGGGAATAAAGTCCCGAACGATCGAATTAATTTAATAGTATGTTAACTGCCAAGGGAATACACAAATATTACGGAAAACTGTGGGTTTTGAAAGGCGTGGAGGTAAATATCCGGAAAGGAGAGATTGTCAGCATTGTGGGGCCTTCCGGTTCGGGAAAAAGCACTTTACTGCATATTTTGGGCACCCTGGACGAGCCTGCGAAAGGGGAGATCTTTTTACAGGACACGCCAATCAATCAATTAAAGGGCCGTCAGCTGGCTGCTTTTCGTAACCGGCATATCGGTTTTGTATTCCAGTTCCATCATTTACTGCCTGAATTCAGCGCTTTGGAAAACGTGTGCATCCCCGGCTGGATTGCCGGCCGCCGGAAAAAAGAGGTGGAAGAGCAGGCCATTACCCTCCTGAATACCCTGGGAGTCGGCCACCGGATCGAGAATAAACCCGGCGCCCTGTCCGGGGGGGAACAGCAGCGGGTAGCGGTAGCCCGGGCTCTGATCAACAACCCGGATATTGTCTTCGCTGATGAGCCTACCGGCAACCTGGATTCCGCCAATGCCAAGGAATTACATCAACTATTCTTCGATCTCAGAGACCGGTTCAAACAGACCTTCCTTATTGTCACCCACAACGAAGACCTGGCTCGAATGAGCGACCGGGTCCTGCATATGACAGACGGGCTCATCAATAATTAATTGGGTATCAGGAACCGCTGGTGATCCTCGGTTTCCAGGGAATCTCGGGAGCGTTGAGCATATGTCCCGCCCATCGGGCCAGGACAAAGAGATAATCGCTCAGTCTATTCAGGTATTTCAGCACAATAGGTTCGATAAATAGCTGATTCTCTTGCATATGCACGCAGATCCTCTCCGCGCGGCGGCAGACACAGCGGGCGATATGGGCTGTCGAAACGACCACATGTCCCCCGGGAAGAATAAAGGATTTCATTTCGGGCAGGACCTCATTCATCCGGTCGATCTCTTTTTCCAGCAGGTCGATATCTTCTTCTTTCAGGTCGGGGATCTTCAGGCGGGATTCTTTGTCCGGGTCACAGGCCAGGGAAGCGCCGATCGTGAAAAGGCGGTCCTGTATCTCCCGGAGGAGCGCGGAGACGGTGGCGGCGGATAGGGGGACACCGGGCGTGAGGGGGGCTGCCGGAAGATCGGGGGTGAGCACAGCGGTCAACTGGTCGTTCAGCAGGCCGATGAATGAATTCAGCTCATCGATCGTCCCATAGGATTCGATACGAATATTACTTTTAGGAACCTTGGTTCCCCCGATAAGGGCCGTCTTTCCTTTATCACCGGTCCTGGTGTATATTTTAAAAGCCATTGGGCTGATTTTTGGTGTGGGGCCTAATGCGTCATGGCTACAGGGGCCTGCCTGCGATCCGTTTCTACCACTCCGTCGCGTAAACGCACCACCCGGTGAGCATAGTTCGCAATGTCTTCTTCATGGGTGACGAGTACCACTGTATTACCGCCGGACTGGATATGGGAAAAGATCTCCATGATCTCTTCGGATGTCCGGGAGTCGAGGTTACCCGTCGGCTCATCGGCCAGGATCAGGGAGGGATTATTGATCAGGGCCCGGGCGATAGCGACGCGCTGGCACTGTCCGCCGGATAATTCGTTGGGTTTATGGTGGCTTCTGTCTGTGAGGCTTACTTTTTCCAGGACGCCCATGGCCCTTTCCAGCCTCACTTTCTTGGGAATGCCCGCATAGACCAGGGGAAGGGCCACATTTTCCAGGGCTGTCAGGCGGGGTAGGAGATTGAATTGCTGGAATACGAAGCCGATCTCTATATTCCGGACATCCGCCAGGTCGTCGTCCGGCATGGTGCTGACATCCTTTCCATTCAGAATATAATTACCGGCAGTCGGAGAGTCGAGGCAGCCCAGGATATTCATCAGGGTGCTTTTACCCGAACCGGAGGGTCCCATTAAAGCGACATATTCATTTTTGGAGATATCCAGCGAAATGCCTTTGAGTACGGGCAAAGCCTGCTTGCCCATGAAATAGCTTTTGCGGATATCTTTCAGATGTATGATCGGTGTATTCATGGTGAGGTTTTAGAGGGCGCTGGTCAGGTTTTGGAAGGGTTGCGGATGACTTTGGGGACTGTGAAATAAGTGCCATCCGTTGCGGGCGCATTGGCAAGGGCCTGCTCCTGGCTTATGGAGCCCCGGACTACATCCTCCCGTAATACATTTATAACAGGGCTCATATGCAATAGGGGTTCGACTCCAGCGGTGTCCAGCTCCCCCAGTTTCTCCACAAAATCGATCATCCGGCGGAGGTCTTTTTTGATCTCCTCTTTTTCTTCCGCGTTGAATTCCAGGCGAGCCAGGTTGGATAAGTTGTCTATCAGGGCGTCGTTCACTTCCATGCAAATGCTTTGGAACAAAAATAGCGGTTTATTTTGAAGGCGGGAAGCCGGGATCGGGAAAGACGGTTAGGCCCCGGGACAGAAGGCAGAAACCCGAAACGGGGGACTTTTGCTATCTTCGCCCTTCTTATGGAAAAAAAGAGAGAAATCGTCATGAGCGGCATCCGGCCCACGGGTTTTTTACACCTGGGAAACTATTTCGGAGCCGTACGGAATTATGTCCGGATGCAGGAGACCCATACCTGCTATTTTATGGTGGCAGATCTGCATGCCCTGACCACGCTGAAAGATACAAAAGAACTGAAAGGGCATGTTCGCCGGGTATTGGCTGAAAATATTGCCTGCGGGCTGGATCCGGACAAAGTAGCCCTCTATTGCCAGAGCCATGTACCGGAGACGGAGGAGTTATACCTTTTTCTGAATATGCTGGCCTATGTGGGAGAATTGGAGAAAACCCCCACGTTCAAGGAGAAAGTGCGGCTTCAGCCCCAGAATGTAAATGCGGGACTGTTGACCTATCCCGTTCTGCAGGCGGCCGATATCCTGTTACACCGGGCTACCTATGTACCGGTGGGTAAGGATCAGGAGCAGCATCTGGAAATTGCCCGCAATTATGTGAACCGGTTTAACCAACGTTATGGGGGAGACGTCTTTCCGGAGCCTTATGCTTTTAATTTCGGAGAGGAGCTGGTGAAAGTGCCCAGCCTGGACGGGGCAGGAAAAATGAGCAAGAGCGAAAATCAAATGGCTACCCTCTACCTGGCCGATGATGACGAAACGATTCGCAATAAGATAAAAAAAGCCAAGACAGACAGCCATGTCGATCCGAATGCCCCCATGCCGGAGTCGGTCGCTAATTTATTCCTGCTATTACAACTGGTCAGCACGGAAGATACGGTAGCAAAATTTAAATCGGATTATCAGGCAGGCACTATTCGTTATGGTGATATGAAAAAAGAACTGGGAGAAGGGATGGTGAAATTCATCGCTCCGATCCGTGAAAAGGCGGAAACCATCCGTAATGACGAATCCTATCTCCGCCAGGTGATGGAGCGGGGCGCCGCCAAGGCTAGGGCAAGCGCGGAGATTACGGTACGATTGGCCAAAGAGGCGATCGGGCTCAACTATTTTTAAGCGGGACAGGGCGTCGGGAAAATAAATGAGCGGCTAAAATCCAAAATCAAAAAAAGAATTAATACCTTAAAACCTTTTAGGGATCCGGAACGCAGAATATAAAATCATGGCAAAAAACAAGAAGCCCAAACATATAGCAATAGCTGGAAATATCGGTGCGGGTAAGACCACTTTGACAGAAATGCTGAGCAAACACTATCGTTGGATCCCCCAATTCGAAGATGTAGATCATAATCCCTACCTGAACGATTTTTATGAGGATATGCCCCGATGGAGCTTCAACCTGCAGATCTTCTTTTTGAACAGCCGGCTGAACCAGTTACTGGAGATCCATACGGGTACGGAAACGGTGATCCAGGACCGGACCATCTATGAAGATGCGCATATCTTCGCGCCCAACCTGCATGAGATGGGGTTGATGAGCAAAAGAGATTACAACAACTATTTCCAGTTCTTCCAGACCTTAAAGAGGATGGTACAACCTCCCGATCTTCTGATCTATCTCCAGGCTTCTGTGCCAACGCTGGTAGCGCAGATACAAAAGCGGGGACGGGAATATGAAGAGAATATTCGGCTGGATTATCTGAAGCGTCTGAATGATTTCTACAATAAATGGATCGACGGCTACAAAGAAGGCCCTTTACTGATCGTCGATATCGACAAGAATAAGTTCCCGGAAAATGAAGAGCATCTTGGGGAGATCATTACACGGATCGACTCGCAACTGTATGGCCTTTTTTAAATGAGGAAGGGCTATAAAACAAAAACCCCACCAAGGGAATTGATGGAGTTAGTTTTGGCAAACAATCGTAGATCAGATTGCTAAGTTGAATTTGATCCGCCAAGTTCTGCTTTTTTTTCTAATTACAAAGTTTTTTTAACATTTTTTTTTATTTTTTTGGTGAGGCGGCTAAAATCTCTTCTGATACCCCCTGGGCGTATTTTTCAAAGTTGCTGATAAACCAGTCTGCCAGCCGGGCAGCCATTTCATCATAAGCGCTGCTATCCGCCCAGGTATCCCGGGGTTGGAGGATAGCGGAAGGCACGCCGGGACAGGTTTTGGGCATCGCCATCCCAAATATCGGGTGGGACTCGTATTCCACGTTATCCAGTTGGCCTTCCAGCGCGGCGGTGATCATCGCTCTCGTATACGACAGGGAGATCCTGCTGCCTTTCAGATAGGGGCCGCCGGACCAGCCTGTATTGATCATCCAGACTTTCACTCCCTGTTCTTTCATTTTCTTACCCAGGATATCGGCATACCGGCCGGGGTGCAGGGGCAGGAAGGGTGCACCAAAGCAGGCGCTGAAGGTGGATTTAGGTTCTGTGATACCGGTCTCGGTGCCGGCTACTTTGGCAGTATAGCCGGAAATAAACTGGTACATAGCCTGCCCGGGGGTGAGTCTGGACACCGGAGGCAATACGCCATAGGCATCACAGGTGAGAAAGAAAATATTTTGAGGGATATTGCCGAGGGAGGGTTCCAGGGCGTTGCTGATATAGCTTAGCGGGTAGGAGACCCTTGTATTCTCCGTAATGGATCCATCTTCAAAATTGATCTGGTGGGTGCCGGGGTAGAAAGTGACATTCTCCACCAGGGCGCCCGGGCGGATGGCATGGAAGATCTCCGGTTCTTTTTCTTCTTTCAGGTTGATGCATTTCGCGTAACAGCCTCCTTCGAAATTGAAGATATTGTCGGCTGTCCAGCCATGCTCGTCATCTCCGATGAGCTCCCGCGCGGGATCTGCGCTCAGAGTGGTCTTACCGGTGCCGCTCAGTCCGAAGAAGATAGCCGTATCTCCTTTCGTCCCCATATTGGCCGAGCAGTGCATGCTCAATATATTTTTGTCCAGGGGGAGCAGGTAGTTCAAAATAGTGAATACTGCTTTCTTGATCTCCCCGGTGTAGCCGGTGCCGGCCAGCAGGACCATTTTATGCCGGAAGGAGAGGACGACCGCATTCTGCTGGCGGGTACCGCATTGGGTTGGGTCTAATTTCAATCCCGGGGCGGAGAGGATTTGCCAGTCGGGGCGGAAGTTTTCCAGTTCTTCCTCCGTGGGGCGCAAAAACATATTATAGGCGAACAGGTTCATGGATGCCTTTTCGTTGATGACACGGATATTGAGCCGGTGGCGCGGGTCGGCGCATACATAACAATCGCGGATCCACAGCTCGGGTAATTTGCTCAGGTAGGCGGTCAATCTGGAGAAAAGGACGTCGAAATATTTTTCTTCCAATGGCTGATTGAATTCGTTCCAGTGGATGGTCGCGGCGGTAATCTCGTCTTTTACGATAAACCGGTCTTTGGGGCTGCGGCCGGTGAATTCACCGGTGCGGATCACCAGGGCGCCGGTATCACTCAGCGCCCCTTCGTTTCTCCGGAGGCTATCGCTGACCAGTTCTTCCGGTGAGCTCTGGTAATGGATGGAATCGGAGATCCTTAAACCTAATTGAACTAGTTTGTCTGTCGGAATGGTAATAGTTGGCACTGACATGGCAGCAATCGTTTGTTTAGGCGGTAAATTTAAAATTAATTTTATCTAATGTAAGGCCGAAAATGGTCCTGAAATTAGAAAAAATCAAATAATAGGGCTAGTTGGTTAAAATACTGCTAACTAACGATTGTTAGTTTGGAGGGAATTCGGCGAATGGGCACAATTGATAATCATTCAATAAATTTGCCGGGCTGAATTAATAAATGCAGAATCAGGCCAGCAGATTACCGGGTCAGCTCAAAATAAATGCTGAGCTGGTCAAAATAATATCGAGTATGAAGTATTTTCCGCCAAATCCGGAGCTTTTTACCAGGAATAGGGAGCGCTATAATGCGGCATTACTGCCTGGTTCGATCGCCATTTTTGTGAGTAATGATGAAATGCCTTCCAATGGGGACGCTTATTATCCATTCCGGCAGAGCAGCGATCTGTTCTGGTTGTCCGGCATTAGCCAGGAGGGCAGTATGGTGATCCTTTTCCCGGACCATCCGGAAACCCGGTACCGCGAGGTCCTGGTATTGGTGCGCCCCAATGAAATAAAGGAAAAATGGGACGGGAAAAGACTGAGGGCGGAAGAGGCCAGGGGAATATCGGGCATCCGGACCATCGTGTGGCGGGATGCGGTTGATGCGCTGTTGCAGCAGTGGGTGCATCTGGCGGATAATATCTATCTTAATTCGAATGAAAATGACCGGAAGAGTGGTCCGGTGCTGACGGGGGATTACCGGTTTATCCAGGAGATGAAGTTACGTTATCCCCTGCATGCCTATCACCGTTCAGCGAGGATCCTGAAGGATCTGCGTGCGGTTAAGACTTCCCTGGAAATAGAGATCCTGCAGGGGGCGATGGATATTACGCATACTACTTTTTCCCGCCTCCTCGGATTCATTAAACCCGGGGTGATGGAATATGAGATTGAGGCGGAGATCTATCATTCTTTCTTATCGCAGCGCTCGTCCGGACCGGCCTATAACAGTATTGTCGCCAGCGGGGACAGGGCGAGGACCCTGCATTATATCAGCAATGACCAGGAATGCAGGGATGGGGAACTGGTCCTGATGGATTTTGGGGCGGAATATGGCGGATATTGTGCGGACCTGACGAGGACGGTGCCGGTCAATGGCCGGTTCAGCAAACGACAGAAGGAAGTGTATGATGCCTGTTTGTATTTGCACCGGTATGCTAAAAGCCTGTTAAAGCCGGGTCTTTCTTTTGCCGACTATAATAAGGAGATGGGGGCTGCGGCTAACGGGACTTTTGTAAAGATCGGATTGCTTACGCAGGCTGACGTCAAAAACCAAACGCCGGAGGTTCCTGCCTACTCGAAGTATATGTATCACGGGGTATCGCATCACCTGGGAATCGATGTGCATGACCTGGGACCGCGACAGGGGCCAATCCTGGAAGGTATGGTCCTGACGGTGGAACCTGGTATTTATATAGAAGAGGAGCAAATGGGCATCCGTATTGAGAATGATGTCTGGATCACTGCTACCGGTAATAGGGATCTTATGGAAAAAGTGCCTATAACTACGGAGGAGATCGAGGTGTTAATGAAGAAATAAGCTCTGGGAGATAGCCGGGGATTCCGGTAATAATCAGGCTCTTATTGTAGGAATGTTGGATATTTTCGGGATAAACATTGAAGCGTGCATGCAAAAATAAAATCCTAATTTTCGGACATGAAAAATATACCGAACCTGTTTACTTTGCTGAACCTGATATTTGGTTGTATCGCTGTGGTCCTCATTTTACAGAATGGTATTGCAATTATGTATAATGCGGAGGGTGTGCAATACGTCGGTATACCGGAAAGGATCGGGGCTGCCAGTCTTTTTATCGGGCTTGCGGCGCTGGTAGATTTCCTGGACGGGTTGGTCGCGAGGCTTTTCAAGGCGACGTCGCCGCTGGGCAAACAGTTAGATTCACTGGCGGATGTGGTAAGCTTCGGCGTGGCGCCTGGCATGATCCTTTACCAGTTCCTGCGGATGAGCTTCATGCGGCAGGAGAATGGGTTGGATGTGTCTGTCTTGTGGTTCCTGCCTGCCTTTCTGATCCCCTGTGCGGGGGCATACAGGCTGGCCAGGTTCAATATCGATGATTCCCAGCAATACGGTTTCCGCGGGGTGCCTATCCCGGCGGCGGGCCTGCTGATCGCCTCTATACCCCTGATCTACTGGTATTCCAATAATGGGTCGGTCCTCTCTTTTTTAATGAATAAATGGGCGCTGTATGGGATTATTTTGCTGGTGGCCTGGCTGATGGTGAGTGATTTGCCTTTAATGGCCTTAAAATTTAAGGACTATTCCGTTAAGAACAACCTGCCAAAGCTTATTTTACTGGCATTGACTGTTATTGCCGCAATCTTTTTAAAATGGTTGGCGGTGCCCGTGGTGTTCATTTTCTACATTGTTGTATCTTTGGCCTTCAAAAACAAAACAACATGACCTTTTCTGTTCAGGTAAAAGTGATGCCGCTGAAGGAATTATTGGATCCGCAGGGAAAGGCGGTGATGAGTGGCTTACAGAGCCTGGGATTAAATAATGTCAGTGATGTGCGTATCGGCAAGAGCATTACGCTCCAGGTAGAGGCTGGTACGGCTGAAGAAGCCCGGAAAATTGCGGAAGAAGCCGGCAAGAAATTATTGGCCAATCCTGTCATGGAGTACTTCGAGATCGCTGTAAATTAATACGGATATTGCTCTATATTGTTCCCTCCCCCATTGGTAATCTGCAGGATATCACATTAAGGGCACTGGAAGTGCTGAAGAAGGTGGATCTTATTCTTGCGGAAGACACCCGGAATTCTTCCAGGTTGTTAAATCATTACCAGATCATCAAACCGCTGACGCCGTATCATCAGCATAATGAGCATAAGATCCTGCATCATCTCACGGATCAATTATTGCAAGGGAAGACGATGGCATTGATCACGGATGCCGGTACGCCGGGCGTCTCCGATCCCGCTTTTTTGTTGGTGAGGGAGTGTATCAAGGCGGGTGTGAAGGTGGAATGCCTGCCGGGCGCCACTGCTTTTGTGCCGGCTTTGGTAAATAGCGGGATGCCGATGCACCGGTTTTGCTTCGAGGGGTTCCTTCCCGTGAAAAAGGGGCGGCAGACCTTATTGAAGCAATTGGCGTTGGAGGAGCGGACGCTTGTATTTTATGAATCGCCTGTACGGCTGGTTAAGACATTGGAAGATTTTATTATATATTTTGGTGAAGGGCGTCCTTGTTGTGTCAGCCGGGAGCTGACAAAACTATTTGAGGAGAATCAGCGGGGCAGTCTGCGGGAAGTGTGTGATCATTTCCGGGAGAAGGGGGTGAAGGGGGAGATCGTCATTACGGTGGCGGGAGCGAACGAAATAACCGGGAGACGTGTTTAATTTTAAAAATTATTTTTTATGAAGAAGTTTCTTAATTTAATGCTGATTAGCGGGTTTCTTTTTATGACTGTTGCCGCCAATGCGCAGTTCCGGAAAATACCGGGTGCGGTGACGGATGCCTTTAAAGTAAAATATCCCAGTGCGCAGACGGTGAGCTGGGAGGATAAAGTGTCGGCTTTCCAGGCCAGTTTTGTCATAGATGGAGAGACCTATTCGGCAAGATACACCAGTAAGGCCGAGTGGCTGGGTTCTCAGAAAAAGATCCAGGAAGACAAGCTGCCTTCGGCTGTAAAAGACGGTTTAGCCAAGAGTAAGTATGCGGATTGGGAGGTGAAGACGGTGACTGCCCATTACCTGCCTGATGGGAAGATGGAATATGCTATCGGTGTGTATAAAAAAGGCCTGAACAAAAAGAATCTCCTTTTCAGCAGCGAAGGACAGTTGCTAAAAGATAATTATACACTCTGGTTTTAAAAATTAACCGTTCACATTCATGCATACTATTAAAAGAGTTGTTCCTATACTGATAACAGCCCTGACGTTAGGGCTGTCTTTGTCTGCCCAGCCCGACCGATGGCAGCAGCGGGTGAAATATACGATGGATGTTAATATGGATATAGCGACTAACCGGTTCACCGGTAAGCAGACGCTGGCCTATACCAATAATTCACCGGACACTTTGTATAAAGTATTTTATCATTTATACTGGAATGCTTTTCAGCCGAACAGTATGATGGATGCCCGCAGCCGGGAATTGGGGAAGATCTCTTATGGCAGCCGGGGCGGTCAGGAGCAACTGGACTGGGATTCGAGGGTAAGGGATCGTATCCTGAATCTGAAGCCGGAAGAGATAGGGTATCAGAAAGTATTGTCGCTTACAATGAACGGGGTGGCTCAGACTTTCCAGGTAGACGAGACGATCCTGGAAGTGAAGCTAAGCAAGCCTATTCTGCCGAAATCCACGGTGGTCTTCGATATGGCGTTCGAGGCCCAGGTGCCTTTACAGGTCCGTCGCAGCGGCAGGGATAATCCCAACACCGGCGTCCGGTATTCTATGAGCCAATGGTATCCCAAGATGTGTGAATACGACTACGAGGGATGGCATCCTACGCCGTATGTGGCCCGGGAGTTTTATGGAGTGTGGGGGGATTATGATGTGAAGATTTCTTTGGATAAGCATTACCTGGTAGGGAGTACGGGGTATCTCCAGGATCCGGACCAGGTAGGTCATGGGTATGAAGGTCACGGGGTAAAGGTAGTAGCTCCGGCCGGGGAGAAGCTGCTCTGGCATTTTGTAGCGCCGAATGTTCACGACTTCATGTGGGCGGCCGATCCGGAGTATAAACATCTGACGCGGGTGGTCCCGAATGGTCCGGTCATTCATGTCATCTATAAGAATAAGAATAACGAGCCCAGGCAGGATACGCTCTGGAATATACTGGCGGATGCGGCCGTGACGGTCCTGCCTTATATCGAGAAGAATTTTGGCAAATATCCTTATAAGCAATATTCCTTTATTCATGGAGGAGATGGAGGGATGGAATACCCTATGAGTACGCTGATCAACGGTCCGAGCTTGGGGACTGCCTTTCATGAATGGATGCATAGCTGGTACCAGGGAATGCTGGGCACCAATGAATCTTTATATGCGTGGATGGATGAAGGATTTACCAGTTATGCCACGGCGCGGGTACAAAGCTTTTATTATGAGAAACGACTGGAGCATGAGCCCAACAATGCGGCGTTGAAGGATTTGGTGGAAAAGCGCCTGGAGCAATTGCCGCTGGATCATTCAGATGCGTATAATGGCTATTATTCGCTGGTCAGGAGCGGGCTGGAAGAGCCGTTGACGACCCATGCGGACCATTTCAGTACAAATTTCGCCTATAGTATTGCCTCTTATTCGAAAGGGGAGATATTCCTGGAGCAATTGGGATATATCGTTGGCGCTGAGACCAGAGATAAGATCTTATTGGAATATTATCGGGAGTGGCGGTTCAAACATCCTAATGCCGCTGATTTTGTAAGGGTCGCGGAAAAGGTGAGCGGGTTGCAACTGGACTGGTATAAGGAATATTGGGTGAATACGACGAAGAACATCGATTATAGTATTGATAGTTTGTGGGAGGAGAATGGCAAGGCCAGTATAAGGCTTAAAAATGAGGGCAGGGTGCCGATGCCGCTCGATGTATTGGTGCAGTATAAGGATGGCAGTAAGGAACTGGCTTATATTCCCCAGTACCTTATGTTCGGGGAGAAGCCGGTGGAAGATCCTTCTATTCCCCGGACGGTCTTCGGGCCCTGGAAGTGGACGCATCCGACGTATATTTTTCAGTTAAGTCACCGATTGGTCGATGTGAAGACGATCGAGATCGATCCTTCTCAGCGGATGGCTGATATTGACCGGAAGAAGAATAAGCTGGATCTGTCGAATGTGAATTTCAAGTAATCAGATAATTATATAAAAAAAGAGCTTGGGTTATGCCCAAGCTCTTTTTTTGTTCCTATTATAGGTTTGTTAGACAAGGTAAAATGACTAATGAATACTTGATCCCGAAGCAGCCCTATGGGCAAATGTAGTCACCCCTGGAGGGTAAAACAATACCACTTTGTGGTAGTTTTATAATTTTAAGTTTAGCGGCGGTAAAATTTGTTGATGGCTTCCACGCGATTATTCACATGTAATTTCTCGTAGATATGATAGACATGTTTTCTTACGGTCTCCTGGCTGATGAACAGGCGGCCGGCTATCTCCTTGTAAAGCATGCCTTTAGCCAGTAATTCCAGTATTTCGTTTTCGCGATTGGACAGAATACTAATGGATTTTCCCTGGGAGCCGGTCTCCACGGGGTCGGCGGCGGCGGCCCTGATCTGGAAGGCATTCACTACTTTACGGGCGATCTGGCTGCTCATGGGCGCTCCTCCTTCGTAGAGTTCGCGGAGAGCATCCAGCAGTTTGGCAGGGGCCGTCTTTTTGAGGATATACCCATTGGCGCCTGCTGTCAGGGCCTCGAATATCTTTTCATCCTCTTCATAGATCGTACACATCATAAAAAGGATCTCGGGGTTCTGGGGCTTCAACTGTCGTACACAGTCGATCCCGCTCTCACCATCCCCGAGATTAATATCCATAAGTACCACATTGGGTTTCACCAGTGGTATTTTTAATAAGGCTTCTTCCGCATCGGAAAAACTGCCTGCTAATGTATAGCCCTCCGCCATCAGCACGATCTGCTCCAGTGCGGAGCGGATATCTTTATTATCATCGACAATACAAACAGAAATAGTCATGATGCAAAGTTCAGCCCATTTGGCGAGAAAAAAATACCATTTTGTGGTAGTTTTTTGATCGGCGGGTGCTCCTGTGGGGATATAGAGTAGCCTGTCAGGGCAGAGGGACGTAAAGGAGGTATTTTTGGAGGAAGTATTCTTGGGGGAAGATCTCATGGATCTCCATGATCCGGGGTCTGCAGCCGCTGTCTGCGATCTCAGGGGCCAGTTCACCCCCTTTCAGACAGATCAGGCCGTTGGGGACGGGGAGTTCCCCTTCCCCAATTCGTTTGGGCGGTTTGCGCAGAAGGGGTTTGGCCCAGGTCCATAGGTCCTTCAGGGGGGCTACGGCCCGGGATACGGCTGTATCGAATTTCCTGTTCTTTATTTCTTCTGCCCGTCCATGTTGGGTGGTGATATTCAGCAGGCCAGTCGCTTCCCGGACAGCTTCCACCACTTTGAGTTTCTTGCCGATGCTGTCTACGAGGTGGAATTGCACTTCCGGGAAAAAGATCGCCAGGGGGATGCCTGGGAAACCGCCGCCGGTGCCGATATCGATCACTTCCATGCCTTTAGTGAATTCAAAGGCTGCGGCGATGGCGAGGGAGTGCAGCACATGTTTCTCATAGAGGCCGTCGATGTCTTTGCGGGAAATGACATTGATCTTTGTATTCCAGTCCTTGTACAATTCCTCCAGGGCGGAGAGTTGTTGCAGCTGTACCGGAGAAAAGTCCGTAAAGTAGCGCGTTACTAATTCCAGGTGGAGCGGGGCTTTTTCCATAATGTGGGTACAAAGATGAGATAATACACGAACATCCAGATATCCAGGAGCCACCACCAGGCAAAAAGATCTTCTTCCTGTAATTTTTGCATCGCCTTATAATAGATATAGCCCTGTACCAGCAGACGGATACCGAATATGGGCAGGGCCAGGCGCCAGTTGAAAAAGAGGCTGGCGATGAACAGGGGATAGAAAAGGCTATGGGAGAAAGAATAAGCGCCCAGAAGGAATTTATGCAGGGGCTTGTAATATTTCGCGGTGCTGTAATGACGGGTCTTCTGTCTGAACCATTCGCCGAAAGTCTTTTTGGGTTCCGACAGGGTGAAGGTATCCGGATCCACTACGATGGCGGTATTGAGCTTATTGGCCACCTTATTGATGAACAGGTCGTCGTCCCCGCCGGGCAAATGGTTGATGGCGGAGAATCCTTTGTTCCGGAGAAAAACGTCTTTTTTATAGGAGAGGTTTCTGCCGACCCCCATGTAAGGAATCCCTGCCAGGGCATAGGAGAAGTATTGCAGAGCCGTGTGAAAGGTATCGAAGCGGATGATCTTGTTGAGGAAACCGGGGTTTTTCTTATAGGGGCTATAGCCCAGCACTACTTCGATCCCGTTATAGTATCCGTCCTGCATCTTCTGCATCCAGAACTCGCTGGCCGGCACGCAGTCTGCGTCGGTCAACAGTACGATCTCGTATTTGGCCTCCTTGATGCCCATGCTCAGCGGATATTTTTTTCCGGGGATACCGATGGCTTCCTGCTCAAGGTTGACTATATGGAGTCCTTTGAAAGTTTTTTTGAGTTCGTCCAGGAGGAAGCGGGTATCGTCCTGGCTATTGTGATTCACTACAATGACTTCATGTGTGCTGGGATAGGTTTGTACCAGGGCCCCTGGAAGATGCGTGACCAGTTTGGATGCTTCATCCCGGGCGCAGATGATGACGCTTACGGGGTGCTGTTGTGACTGATCTTTGGCGGGGGGTAAAAAGAATGCCAGACGCCTGAAAAACCAGCCGTAATAGAATAATTGTATCAGGGTGATCAAACAAAAAGCGACAAACAATATTTCACGCCAGGGTAAACTCAAAATCAGTCTAGTCATAAGCTTTCTACGATTGGTCCGGGCATATCCTGCCACACCTATCTACGAAAATACATATAAGCGTTGATTTTGCTGGCTAAAATTTCCGGGAGCGGGGGCTGAAATGGGAAAACTAAGGGATTGCAGGGGGGAGGTAAGGGATTGTGGGTAGGAGGCGGCTTGCGGCAGGTTAGTCTCTCCGGACAAATTGCCTGCCTATTTTGCTTCGGACGGCGCCGTAGGCCAGGACCGATTTTACCATGGTATCGATAGGAATGGCGGGGTTTTCGCCGATAAAACGGTGGAGGACGCGGGGATGTTTTTCCAGCATTCCCGTGCTGTTGCCCAGGAGCAGGTCCATTTCGGGCGAGCCGCTGATTTGGGGCCTGTCGCCGGTTTCGGAGGATCTGCCGGTTTCGGAGGGGGGGCTGCCGACGAATTCTTCAAAGAAAGCATTCCCCACGCCCGTATCTATATGGGGGAAGGCAAATGCTTTATAAGGCAGGCCGAAGGTCCTGATAGTCCAGTCCGTCGATTCGCGGGTCTGCCGTACCTGCTCTTCCAGGGGAAGCAGGGCATAGAGCGGGTGGTCGATACTGTGGGAGCCAATAGCAAAGCCTTTCGCGATCAGCTCTTTTATTTCCGGGGTCGTCATAAAGGGCCGCTGTTCTTTCCGGAAAGTCTCAAAGTCCAGTTGGAATAATTGGCCCAGTCCCTCCATCAGGTGCCTGTTAAGGTAGTTAATGGACCGGATGGAAGCATGCAGCTCCTGCTTGGATGTAAATTTTTTCTCCAGCAGTGCGCCTGCTTCTTTTATTATTTTTTCATCGATGGGCGAACGATCGAATTTATCGAGGATCAGTCCTTTTTTGAAATTGTAAAAGATATCCTTGTTGTCCACAAACGCGGAGTTGAGGAAGAAGGCGGCGGGAACGCCTTTGCGCAGCAGGATCGGAGCGGCTGTCTCATAGACCTGCCTGAGCCCGTCGTCAAAGCAGATGAGGAAACCCGGCTTGTCAAAAGGACGCCCTGTCTTTGCCTGCCGGATAACTTCTTCCAGGGAGAGGGGGCGGAAATTTTTCAGGAAGTAATCGAGATCTGATTCGAATTGACGGGAGTTTTTGTAAGGGTACAATTTATCTATATGAGGAACGGGCTCGTCGGCTACCAAATGGTGAAAGGGGCTGATCACATTGATCGGCGAAATCTTTTTCAGCCATTCAAGGTTGAGCGCGGAGAGGCCTGCAAAGCCGAGGCGTTTAATTACCGGAGTCATGTTTTAACAGATCGTCAATGTATAAAACTTTGGAATGCCCCGTCTGAAGAAAGGCGTTCTTGCTTTTTCCCAGTTTGAAGAAAGACTTCACCTGGTGATAGAAGAACAAAGGCATATACCAGACCCCTTTTGAAGATCCCTTCGACTGGGTCATGCCTATGATGACGAAGGACAGGACAAAGAGGACCAATGCAGCGATCCAGCCGATGCAGAGCGTCTTACTTATAAAAAAATTCAGGACGATAAAGAAAAGGGCCGTGATGATCTGCAGGAAGTAAGGGGGTCTTGTGAGGTTGTAGCCGAAGTAAGCCAGGTTGAAATCAAATTTTTTGAGGCCGAGGAAGAAGAGGTCGAATGCTTCGTTCAAAAATTTAAAATAGGCCCGGATCCAGCGGTTGCGCTGCTTTTCCAGGTTACCGGCGTCGCCTACTTTTTCATCGTATAAGATGGCATCTGCAGCGTAGCCAATGCGGTGGACGTTCTTGGCGATCTCTGCCTGCATGCGTTTGTCGAAGCCGCCTACCTGGCTTTTGCTATCGTAAATGATCTTTTCATATAATTTTCTGTCTACGGATACGCCGGTGCCCCATATGTTAACGGATAGGCCCAATGCTGTCCGGCTGTCTCTGTCGATGAAGGTGTTAAAGAGAGCTCCGATGCTATCCATTTGTTCGTAGGTGCCTTCCGTATTCTTCGAAGACAGGTTACCCTGTACGGCCTTATACCCTCTGTTATACCAGGAGTTCAATACCTCCAGGAAGCGGGGGTGAACCAGGTTGTCCGGGTCGAAGATCACCAGTACCTCATCGGTGTCCTTAAAATGTTCCAGGGCGTACCGGATCGATTTTGTTTTGGAATGAAGGGGAACCGGAGGCTTGAGCAGGTGGATCCGGGGGTCATTAAAGGAGAGTTCCCGGGTATCGCAATCATCGGCTACCACGTAGGCGTTGAAATGGGGGTAGTTCTGTTTCTGTAAGGAATCGACGATCGGGCGAAGAAACGTGATGTCCTGGTGGCTGGTGATGATGATACTGAACTGGTAGTTTTTGTGGATGGGCGCCTGGTCTTTCTTCCGGGAAAAGGTTTTTGCCAGCGCATATAGTATTAGTAATACGATTGGCTGGATAAGGAAGGATGCCAGAAATACCTGAAATGCAATGTATAGGTACCAGAGGATTGTAGAGACTATCGTCATTCGCCAATTTTAGAGTGGCCAAAAATACATTTTAAAAATAGTACTTCATAGCTATTTGCCGGTTTTATTGGGGATCGGCGGCGGCAAATCCGTAAATTGCGCCCTCATTATGGCTGCATTACAATTTGAATTAGAGGCCGGCTGTCCGCATTCGGCGGCGAGGGCCGGAAAAATGATAACCGATCACGGGGAGATCCTCACCCCTATTTTTATGCCTGTCGGCACGGTCGGCAGCGTGAAAACCGTTCCTCAGCAACAGCTAAAAGAGGAGGTCGGGGCCCGTATCATTTTGGGGAATACCTATCATTTATACCTGCGTCCCGGCCTGGAGGTATTGGAGGGGGCGGGTGGATTGCACCGGTTTATGGGCTGGGACCGTCCTATCCTGACGGATAGCGGGGGATACCAGGTCTTTTCCCTGTCGGGTACCCGGAAGATCCAGGAAGAGGGGGTGGTATTCCAATCCCATATTGACGGGTCCAGGCATTTGTTCAGTCCTGAAAAAGTAATGGATATTCAGCGGATCATCGGGGCTGACATTATAATGGCGTTCGACGAATGTCCGCCTTATCCCAGCGAGTATGCTTATGCGGAGAAGTCGATGCACCTGACGCATCGGTGGCTGGATCGTTGTTTTACGCACTTTAATAATACGGATGACAAATATGGGTATACGCAGAACCTGTTCCCGATCGTTCAGGGAAGTGTTTTCCCGGATCTGCGGAGAGCTTCCTGTGCGTATGCATCGGGAAAGGATGCCGTAGGCAATGCAATCGGCGGACTGAGCGTGGGAGAGCCGGAGCAGCAGTTATACGATATCTGCGAAGCCTGCTGTACGGACCTTCCTGTGCAGAGGCCCCGGTACCTGATGGGGGTTGGCACTCCCTGGAATATCCTGGAATGTATTGGAAGGGGGGTGGATATGTTCGATTGCGTGATGCCCACCCGCAATGGGCGGAATGCCATGCTTTTTACTTCGAGAGGGGTGATCAATATCGATAATAAGAAGTGGGAGAAGGATTATTCGCCCATCGATGATGGCATCGATTCTGTCTGGAGCCATTATTACAGTAAGGCTTATCTGCGTCATTTGGTGAAGTCGAAGGAGGTTTTGGGGCTGACGATCGCCAGCGTGCATAACCTGGCTTTTTATCTTCAATTGGTCAGAGAGGCCCGGGCGCATATTCTGCAGGGAGACTTTGTGAGCTGGAAAAATGAGCAGGTGGCGATCTTACAGACAAGGTTGTGAGGAGGAAGCTGCAAGTTATTGAATTACAGGAAGGTATGTGTGGGCTGCCTATAGGAATTGTTAAAACATATTAATTAAGTCCGGTTGGTAGCTTGTAGCTTGCGGCTGGCAGCTTATTTTTGCCCCGGATGTTTAAATTACTTGACAAGTATATACTCAAAAAATTCCTCGGGACCTTCTTTTTCACCCTGCTCGTGATTACCACGATCGCTGTGGTGATCGATACCAGTGAAAAGGCCGACGATTTTGTCAAATCCAAATTAGGCGCCTGGGATCTGATCACTCACTATTATATTGGGTTCATTCCCTTTATCATGTCGATGATCTTTCCCCTGATCACCTTTATCGCCGTCATTTATTTCAGCTCCAAGATGGCGGGCCGTTCCGAATTCATTGCCATTCTGGCCGGAGGCGTCCGTTACAACCGGATGTTGCGGCCTTACCTGATCGGCTCCATATTCCTGGCCCTGCTTTTCTGGCTGGCCAGCCAGTATTGGGTGCCCAGGGCCAATGAGATCCGTACCGATTTCCAGGCGGTATATGTGGATGGCAACAGCTCTTATAACTCCGATCCTTACCGGACCAATAATTACTATCTGCGGGTAGACCCGACCACTTTTGTCGGTTTCCGTTATTATGATACGACCAATAAGACGGCCAGTAATTTCTTCATGCAGAAGATCCGGGATAATAAAGTGTATTACAATCTGCGGGCGGAGACGATCCGGTGGGATGCCAATAAAAAAGACTGGAAGCTGAATAATATTATCGAGCGTAAGATAGAAGGGCTGAAGGAGACGTTGAAAAAGATCGATACGCTGCATGTGAACCTGAACGTTGTGCCCAAGGAACTCAGGCGGGATGATTATCTGAAGGACAAGCTTACCACGCCGGAATTGAAGCAGTTTATCCGGATGGAGGAGATAAGGGGTTCGGAGGGGTTGAACACCTTTAAGGTAGAACGTTATCACCGGGATGCCACTCCTTTTTCCGTCATCATTATGACCCTGATCGGGGCCATCATTGCCACCCGTAAGATACGGGGAGGCAGTGGCCTTCAATTGGCGGTGGGGATTGTGATGGCTGCCATATTTGTGGTAATGGATAAATTCTCTGTTACCTTTTCTACCAAGGGTGATTTTCCCCCGATCCTGGCTGCCTGGCTGCCCAATATTATTTTCAGCGGTGTAGCGGTGGTTTTGTACAAAAGGACTCCTAAATAGCGTTAACGCTATTTTAATGCCAAATCATTTGTTCTACAACCATTCGTATACTAACTTTATCGGGATAAACAGTTGATCTACTTTTAATAAGGATTTCTAAAACAGCTTAGACATGGCAATTATAAAAGACAGGTTCAAATCCAAGGCCGATATAGTGGCAGCCGAGATAAGGGAGTTATTAAAAGAGCATGGAAATAAGAAAATAGGGGAGGTGACCCTTTCGCAGATCTACCAGGGCATGCGGGGTATCACTGGCCTGGTGAGTGAGACTTCCTTACTGGACGCGCAGGAAGGGATCCGTTTCCGGGGATATTCCATCCCGGAATTGCAGGAAAAACTGCCTAAGGCCCAGGGAGGCACAGAGCCTTTGCCGGAGGGGCTGTTCCATCTGATGTTATTGGGAGAACTGCCGACGGAAGAGGATGTGCATGAGATCACGGCCAACTGGCAGCGTCGCAGTCATGTCCCTAATCATGTATTTGCAGCGATCGAGGCTTTGCCAAAGGCCACCCATCCCATGACGCAGTTTGTCATTGCCATTATGGCCCTGCAGACGGAAAGCAAGTTTGCCGAAAGGTATGCGGAGGGGATGAATAAAAAGGATTATTGGGAAGCGGTATTCGACGATGCTATGGACCTGATCGCGCGTTTGCCCCGTGTTGCAGCCTATATCTATCGCAGAAAATATAAGGACGAAGATCATATTCACCCCAATGGCCTGCTGGACTGGGCGGGTAATTTTGCCCATATGCTGGGTTATGAGGACGAGACCTTCCGGGAACTGATGCGTCTGTATATGACGATCCATGCCGATCATGAGGGAGGGAATGTAAGCGCTCATACTACGCACCTGGTAGGATCGGCGCTGAGTGACCCTTATTTGAGTTTTGCCGCCGGCATGAACGGACTGGCGGGCCCCCTGCATGGGCTGGCCAACCAGGAAGTGATCAAATGGATCCTGGATATGCGTAAAGAGCTGGGCGTTGAACTACCCAGTAAAGAGCAGATCGATACCTATGTCCGCAAGACCCTGAATGAGGGGAAGGTGGTGCCCGGGTACGGACATGCTGTCTTACGTAAGACAGATCCCCGGTTTACCGCTCAAATGGAATTCGGTAAGAAGCATATAAAGGATGATACGATTGTGCAGACGGTATGGAATATATATGAGACGGTTCCTCCTATTCTTAAATCCCTGGGCAAGATAAAAAACCCGTGGCCGAATGTGGACGCCCATAGCGGAGCTTTGTTGGTGCATTACGGGCTGGTGGAATACGAATTCTATACGGTCCTCTTTGGCGTAAGCCGGGCCCTGGGTGTGCTGTCCAGCCTTTGCTGGGACAGGGCGCTGGGTTTCCCCCTGGAAAGGCCGAAATCCGTCACCACCGAATTAGTCAAATTATGGTTGGATGGCAAGGAAGAGATCTGGGGAGAATAAGAGGCGTCCCAGATATTCCGGTCGCTGGTGACCGGTAGGATTACACCGCTTTTTTCAGGAGTACGGAGAAGATGGTCCCTTTGCCCGGGGTACTGGCCACAGAAATATCTCCTTCATTCATTTGGATCAGTTCCTTGATCAATCTCAGCCCCAGGCCGGTGCCTTTTTCGTTTTCCGTGCCGCGACGGGTGAAATGCCCGTCCGCGTTGAATAGTTTTCCGATCATTTCTTCGTCCATGCCTATACCATTATCTTCAATATTGATCTCCCAATAGGAGGGTTGTTCTTTCGCAAACAGGTGGATCAGGCCCCCGGTATGGGTGAATTTGATGGCATTGGAGAGCAGGTTGCGCAGAATGATCGTTACCTGTTCCTTGTCTGCAAAGACTTTGGCGGCGATCTGAATATTATCGATATAGACCAGGCTCTTACCCGCGATATTCTCCTGCAGGAGTTCATGCACATTGCCCACTATTTCATACAGGTCGAGGTTTTCGGGGTTAGTCCGGATGCCGTTGAGCTGGTTGATGGACCAATTCAGGGTATTGTCCAGGCTCAGGATCAGGTGGTCCAGGTTGCTATTGATCTTATCGGACATCTCCAGTAAGGTGGAGGCGGATACCGCGTTCTTGTTCATTAAGTACAGGAGTGACTTTACGGAGATCAGCGGTTGTCTCAGGTCGTGCGAAAGGATGGAAAATATTTTTTCCTTGGACTTGTTCAGGTTTTCCAGGCTTTCGGATCTTTTGTTCAGTTCCTCATTCATCTTTTCCAGTTTAAGCTGGTAGCTCATTTGCTGGCGCCGGTGATAGAGCAGGACCATCGTCAGGCATAAAAAGAAGGTGACGAGGCTCAGTATATTCCGATAGACGGAGAGCTCTGCGATCGGCGTAATGATGCCGATGCTTATTTTTACAAAGACGAAGCAGGTAGTATCCAGGAGGATCAACAGCCAATAGGTGAGCGTCTGATCGAACAAAAGCAGGATGGCTGCAATATTGAGGATCAGTATATATTCCGAGCTGCTGTGAAAATAGATCGGGGTAAAGGTGAAAAACGCCATGATGCCGATGATGTAGAAGGTCCTGGCCGGTTTAAAATACCCGTAGTATTGAAGGGCAACGGTCAGGAAATTGCCCAGTACCATCAGGCTGTTCAGCAGGCCGAGAAAATAGTAGCCCTGCAGGATGTTCAGGGTGCAGAAGATCGTCTGTAGAGGCAGACTCAGGGAGATGGCAAAGTTTAGCGCCCTGATCTTCCTGGTTTCCTCGAAAGTAAAAGTTGGTTTTACCCCGATATATGATATGGACCGTATTAGTTTGTGGAGGCTCATTGCCTTGATTGTTAGCTACTAACGCGAACCAGCGTAAAATAGTATCAGCATTTATCCAAAGTTTGCAGGATGTCCTGGAGGATATCGTCCCGGTGTTCCAGTCCTACAGAGATTCGGATGAGCCCGGGGGTAATGTTGACAGAGGCCCGTTCTTCCGGGGTCAGTTTGGCGTGGGTAGTGCTGGCAGGATGCGAGGCTATGCTACGGGTATCTCCCAGGTTAGCCGTTTTTGAAAGCATCTGCAGGTTGTCCAGGAATTTTCTTCCACTATCCAGCCCGCCCTTCAAGTCGAAGCAGATGATGCCGCCGCCATTTTTCATTTGCTGTTGGGCGATGGCATGTTGCGGGTGGCTGGGTAGAAAGGGGTATCTCAGCCAGGAAATTTTGGGATGCGACTCCAGGGCCCGGGCGATATAGAGGGCATTGGAGGAATGTCTTTCCATGCGTACGTCCAGTGTCTCCAGGCTGCGGCTCAGGACCCAGGCATTGAAGGGGGACAGGGAAGGGCCTGTACTGCGGCAGAACAGATAGATCTCGTGGATCAGCTCTTTCTTTCCTACGACGACCCCGCCTAATACGCGTCCTTGTCCGTCGAGCCATTTGGTAGCGGAATGTACTACGAGGTCGGCTCCGTATTCGATGGGCGTCTGACCGATAGGGGTTGCAAAGCAATTATCGACGTTTAAGATCAGGTTGTGTTTGCGGGCCAGCTGGCCGGCTGCCTGCAGGTCTACGATCTCCAATCCCGGATTGGTGGGGGTTTCCAGGTAGATCATTTTGGTATTGGGCCGGATGGCGGCTTCCCATTCCCCGGGGTTGCTTACATTGACATAGGTATATTCGATCCCGAATTTCGGAAGGTATTTGGTGATGATGGTATGGGTGCTGCCAAAGACGGCGTTGCAGGAGATAAGGTGGTCCCCTTTCTTCAGGAAACTCAGAAAGGAGGCGACGATCGCGCTCATGCCGGAGGCGGTGGCAAAACCATCTTCGGCTCCTTCCAGGGCGACCATGCGGTCTACGAATTCCTGTACAGAGGGATTGCTGAAGCGGCTATAGATATTATCGTCGGTCTCATCTGCGAAAGCGGCCCGCATCTGTTCGGAGTCGTCAAAGCAGAAGCTGCTGGTCAGGAACAGGGGGGAGGAATGTTCTTTCTCGTTCGTGAGGTCGGTACGGATGCGGATGGCTTTTGTAATACGATGTTGTGACATATGAAGCTGAATATTGTAAGTTGATGTTATGGGTGAATGGGGCAGCGGCGCCGGGTGCTAAGGGACCAGTCGCATTTCCCAGGTGATGTTGCAACGGGCTTCCCGCAGGGTGGCTGCTACGGAGCAGTATTTTTCCATGGAAAGTTCGCAGGCTTTTTGGGCTTTATCGGGGTCAATGGCTCCTTTCAGCTCGAAAACGAGGTTAACGGTCTGCCAGAGGGAGGGCTCTTTACCCGGCTCTCTTTCCCCCTCGATCAGCATGCGGAATCCTTCCACGGGCTGTCTTTGTTTCTTCAGGATGGATACGATATCGATGCCACTGCAACCACCCAGGCCCATCAGCAGCATTTGCATCGGGCGGATGCCGAAATCGAGTCCCCCGGTTTCGGGGCTGGTGTCCATACGGGCAATATGCCCGGCGGCGTCCTTTGCTTCAAATCCAAAATCTCCATTGACCCTATTAACCTCAATTTGTATCATAAAAAGATTTTTGCAAAGGTAGTTCATAAAGATTTTTGAATTGTAATTCATCTAAGCCCTTATTTTGCATCGAAATAGAGAATTGGGTGCACACCCATTGAAGACAAATATTTGCGGATGAAGTATTTTCATTATGAACAGCCTTTTGACCTGGAATGCGGGCAATCGTTGCCTGGGATTACGATTGCCTATCATACTTATGGGCATCTGAATGAAGACGGTAGTAATGTGGTGTGGGTCTGTCATGCCCTTACGGCGAATTCCGATGCCGCGCATTGGTGGCCGGGTGTGATCGGGACGCCGGAGGGGATCGATGCTGAGAAGTACTTCATTGTATGTGCTAATATTTTAGGCTCCTGTTATGGCAGTACGGGGCCTCTGAGCACCGATCCCAGGACGGGGCAGCCTTATTACAGCCATTTTCCCATGATCACTATCCGGGACATGGTGAAGGCGCATATTTTGCTCCGGCAGCACCTGGATATTGAAAAGATCCACCTGTTGATGGGGGGGAGCATGGGGGGCTACCAGGCTTTGGAATGGGTGGTGATGGAAAAAGAAAGGATTGAAAAGCTGTTCCTGATCGCCACTTCCCCTTCGGAAAGCGCCTGGGGGATTGCCGTCCATACGGCTCAGCGATTGGCTATCGAGGCCGATAGCAGTTGGCAGGATGCCTCTGCGGAAGCCGGCAGGAAGGGGCTGAAGGCAGCGAGGGCTATCGGGATCCTTACTTACCGGAATTATGCCATTATGGTGAAGAAACAGACGGATCCCGATACGGAAAAATTAGATCATTTCAAAGCTTCGTCCTATATGAATTACCAGGGCGATAAGCTGGTAACCCGCTTTTCCGCCTATTGTTACTGGCTGTTAACCAAGGCCATGGATAGTCATCAACTGGCCAGGGGGCGGGGGCGAAAACTGGAAGAATTGCTGCAGGGGATCTCTCAAAAGACGCTGATCATGGGGATCGGGAGTGATATCCTTTGCCCGGTGGAGGAACAGCGTTTTATCGCCCGGCACCTGCCGGACGCTACGCTGACCGAGATCGATTCGGCCTATGGGCATGATGGCTTTATGGTGGAGGGCACGAAAATAGCCAGTCACCTTCGTGACTGGCTATTTTCGTGAGATTTACCAGGTCAGTTTACCCTGGTAATAGTCCAATACTTTAGTCTGGAGGATATAGTTGTATTTGGCCTGTATAAAATTCAATTTAGCCCTGTCTATATTCGTCTTGTAAATAATAAAATCCACGGATTTCATGGCGCCGGCGTCGTATTTGATCCCCGCGATCCGGTAAGATTCATCGTAATTATTGACCTGGTCCTGCAGGGTATTATAGATCCTGTAGTCGGACATCATGGTCACGTAATAGGATTCCACGGATTGTCTCAGCTGGACCAGGGTGGTCTTTTCGGTGAAGGTGGCCTGTTCGCGGGCCACCTGCGCTTGTTTGTAGTTGGTCCTCAATCTGAGGCCGTTGAAGATGGGAATGTTGAGGTTGAGCCCGACGAAAGTATAGAGGTTGTTATTGAACTGGTTGTTGAAGCTTATCTTTTCGCTTTTAAAATGATCCTGAGGGGAGAATACCGGGTTCTGGCTACCGTTGACCGTCACATAACTTTGGGTTTGTTCGATAGTGGTATTCGTATAGAGCGATGCAGGCACCGTAGAGTAATTGGTATTGACCTGACCTACCAGGGAGAGGGTAGGGAACAAGGTCCCCCGGGTGGCTTTCACTCCTTTTTCCGTGCTGGCCCTGTGAAGACGGGCAGCTTGTACCTGTGCCAGATTCTGGAGGGCGGCCTGGTAGATCTGGTCCACCGTAGCGTTGTAGGGGGCCGGGGTAAGGTCTTCACCCAATCCCGCTATTTTCAGAGTGGGTGTATAAGGAATGTTCATGTACTGGGCCAGGGCGAGCTTAGCGGCTTCCAGGGCATTGAAGGTGGTCATGACGGTCAGTTCATCGGAAGCCAGTTGGCCTTTCATATCGGTGAGATCGGAGGGGGCGATGGCTCCTTCGTCGTTCTGTTTGGTCAGCAGCTCTACTCTGTGGCGGCTGGCGTCGGCCTGACTGTGGGCCATTCCCAGTTGTTCCTGCGTGTTGAGCACGTTGAGATAGGCGAGGATGACATTGACGGTTACCAGGTCTTTGGCCTGTTGCCAGTCTTTCTTATTAGCCTCATAGAGGAGGCTGTACTGGCGGACGAAGTTTTCTATGCTGAGCCCGTTGAAGAGCACCCAGCCACCTTGCAGCTGCCCGTAACCGGAGCCGTATTTCTGGTTAACGTAGGTGTTGGTATAGTTGTTAATACTTTTACCGCTGTTGCTGCCATATTGGGCAAATCCGGAAACCGTGGGCAGCATAGTAGACTGTTCCTGGCGGGCAGTCAGCCGGGCGCTTTCCACGGTGAATCCTGCCTGTTGAACGGTTGGATTGTTCTTAAGGGCGCTATCGACACATTGTTGCAGGGTATAGACGGTACCCGAGTCCGTAACTGTTTGTGCCGTGGCCGTATACTGGAAAAGAAAAAGTAATATCCCTCCCGTTAACAATAGTTTTCCTCGTTGCATGATGATTAGCATTTATAACTGCGCTGGTAAATTGTTTGTGTTTTTTAAGTTAATTCTACTCTGCCGTCCAGGAGGTTGATGATCCTCGATCCATAAGCTGCATTCTTTTCCGAATGGGTGACCTGTATGATGGTGACGCCTTCGTTATTCAGTTGCTTGAATAAGTCCATGATCTCTTCGCCCTGGCGGGAGTTGAGGTTGCCGGTGGGTTCGTCCGCCAGCAATAATTTGGGTTTGCCGATCAGGGCGCGGGCGATGCCTACCAGTTGTTGCTGGCCGCCTGACAACTGGGTGGGGAAGAGGCCTTTTTTTCCTACGATCTGGAAGCGGTCGAGGATATCGGCTACCATAGCCTGGCGTTCGCTGGATTTGATATTCTGGTAGATGAGGGGGGTCTCGATATTTTCATAGACGGTCAGCTCATCGATGAGATGGTAGGCCTGGAATACGAAACCGATATATTGTTTGTACAACTGCGAGCGTTGTTTTTCTTTCAAGGTGTGTACGCCCTTGTCCAAGAAATAATATTCTCCTTCGGAGGCGTCATCCAGCATTCCAATAATGTTCAGCAGGCTGGATTTACCGGAGCCGGAAGGTCCCATGATGGAAACGAATTCACCTTCCTTGATTTCCAGGTTGATATCTTTTAAAATGAAATTAGGTTTACCGCCGACCGTAACCCATTTAGAGATGCGCTTGAGATCTATCATACTTATTAATTAGAGTTTTACAGTTGGTTATTACTCTTTCAAACACATGCCAGAGTAGTAACTTAGTGATACGCAAGATACTATCTATCAATTACATAGCATATAGTCCGCTTTCGATACAAGGACTGTCCGGTTTTGATACACATTGACTCATCCTAAAATAGCGATTTATTCCGTTCTCAGGCTTTTTACCGGGTTGACGAGGGCGGCCCGAAGGGTCACCAGGCTGATCACAGAAAATGCGATGAGTACGATAATGAATTCCGTCATAAAGAAGATCCCGATATTAATGGAAATACGATAAGCAAAGTTGTCCAGCCAGCGGTGTACCAGCCACCAGCTAAGCGGGAAAGCTATCAGTGAGGCGACGGCGGTCAGCCGGATGAAGTCTTTGGATATGAGTCCGAGAATATCGCTGAGGCCGGCTCCTAATACTTTGCGGACCCCGATCTCTTTGGTGCGTCGTTCTACCGTGAATAAGGTCAATCCGATAAGGCCGAGTGTCGCCAGCAGGATGGCCAGGGCGGTAAAGAAGGTGATAGCGTTGCCCAGCAGTTCTTCTTTTGCCGCCAGCTGTTTGAAATTATCGTCGAGGAAGCTGATGGTCAGCGGCTCCTCCGGCATGAATTTCTTTCCTTCCGCCCTCAGCCAATCCAGGAAAGCTGCCGTATGTCCGCCCCTGATCTTTATAGCGAGGGCGGAGCCCTGTGGGGAATATCTTAATATGGCGGGTCCGATCTTTTCCTGCAGGGAGGCGTAATTGAAATCTTTTACTACGCCGATGACCCTTTCATTGCCATTGATCGTAGCTCCGATGGGGTTGAATAGGCCCAGGGCTGCTACGGCCGATTCGTTTAATATCAGGGAGTTGGTGTCCGTTATGAGATCTCTGTTGAAATTTCTTCCGTTGGTCAGTTGCATTTCCAGGGTGGAGATATACTGATCGTCGACGGGGAATGTCTGCAGGGTCATATCCTCTTTCATGGAGGGGGTGCGGTAGGTATACATCCAGATGCTCTTTCCGGCGGGTGTCCGGTTGCAGAAGCTGGTGCTGACCACCTGGGACTGTTGTTCTATGCTATGTTGAAAAGCGGCAGCCTGAAGCTGTAAATCGCCTGCATTTTCGATCAGCAGGACTCCTTCTCCCCGGAAGCCTTTGTCCTTGTTCTTCATGTATTGCAATTGTCCGTAAATGACAAAGGAGACGAAGAGGAGGGCGGCGGCTATTACGAATTGCACCAATACGAGGGCATTGCGGAGCCGGGGGTAGCTTTTTCCCGGAGAGTCTGTCAGGGGGCGGATGGTCAAAAGAGGTTTGAAGGCGGTCAGGTAAAAGGCGGGATAGGCGCCGGCTATTATTCCCACGACCAGGGAGAAGAGCAGCAGTCCGGCATAATGGCTGGCGATGAGGGGGATGGGGCCTGTCAGGGGGGCGCCGGTGGCAGATTGATAAAAGAAGAGGATAACCTGTATGAGTCCGCAGGCCAGGAGCATGGACAGGGTGCTGAATAATAAGGATTCCAAAAGGATCTGTCCGACGAGGTGGCTACGGGAGGCGCCGAAGGTCTTCTTTACTCCTATTTCTTTGGAGCGGATGGAAGAGCGGGCGGTTACCAGGTTGACATAGTTGATGATGGCCAGCAGGATGAGAAAAATGCTGATGGCGCTCAGGAGTTTTACCTGGGTGAGGTTGCCTCCCGGGGAGAGCTCGAATTTAAGGTCGGAATGGAAATAAATAGAGGTCAGGGGCTGGGTAGTGAATTTTACGCTGGCGTTGCCGTTGGCGGGGTAGACGACTTTCTCCAGGAGCCGGTTGAGCCATTGGTCCAGCCCGGCCTGTGATCCGCCTTCTTTTAATTTTACATAATTATAAAGGGCGGCGGAGTTCCAGCTGATGGGGGTGGAAGTCATTTTATCCGGGGGCAGGGGCAGGAGTACCTGTGGGTCCAGGTGAGACTTTTCAAAACTTTCCTTTAGAACGGCGACCACCGTGAAGGGGGTATTCCCTTTTCCAATTAAAAGGGTTTTACCGATAGGGTCTTGACCGGGAAATAGTTTACGGGCATAGGCGGCTGAGAGGACCGTCTCATTCGGAGACAGGCCTTTCAGGGGGATGACGCCGGCTACCGCCTGGTAGGAAAAGACCTTAAAGAAGCCGGAGTCTATATAATAAGGATAGACGCCGGTGAATGCCCGTTCCTGTTCGCTGGTCCGTACGGGTATGTCTTCGTAGGCACGGTCCAGGGAGGTGGCGTATTGTACGTCTTTACAGGAGAGCTGGAGAAGGTCGCGGAGCATGAGCTGGCTTTTGGCGAATCCTCCCATGTTAAAGAAGTCGGTGCCGATGCGATAAATCTTATCCGGGTCCTGAAAATGTTGATCGCAGCTCAGTTCCCGTTGGGAGTAAATGAGCAGGATAAAGGAGGCGGCAATTCCCACGGAGAGGCCGCCCAGGTTGATGAGCGAAAAAACGGGGTATTTCCGGAGGTTCCGCAGGGCCAGTTTTAGATGCGTTTTGAACATGTGTAGAAAAGGATGTTTTTTTTTATTCGGATCGAAGACTTTTCACGGGGTTCGCTATAGCTGCTTTGATGGCCTGGAAGCCGATAGTGATCAGGGCTACTGCCGATGCCAGGATCCCTGCCACGAGGAATACCCACCATTGGATGGAGATCCGGTAGGCGAAGTCCCGGAGCCAGTTGTGCATAACATACCAGGCAATAGGGAAGGCGATGAGGGCGGCAATGGCTACCAGTTTCAGGAAATCTTTGGATAGTAGTCCTACGATGCCGCCAACGCTGGCTCCCAGTACTTTCCGGATGCCGATCTCTTTGATGCGCTGGGTGATCGCGAAGGCAGACAGGCCTAAGAGGCCCAGGCAGGCAATGAAAATGGCGATGCAGGCAAAGGTGGTAAAGAGGGTGCCTTGTCTTTGTTCCGAGCGGTAAAGCTGATCGAATTGTTCGTCCAAAAACGTATATTCAAAAGGGGTCTCCGGGAGGAATTTCTTCCAGGTCTTTTCCAGGTGGGCGATGGCTGCCGGCAGGTCGTTGCCGGCGATCTTGACGGAGATCCTGCCATAGGAGTTACCGGCCTGGCTGGCTGGGGGCATGACCAGGACGAGGGGTACGATATTCTGATGGAGGGATTCGAAATGAAAGTCGGTGATGACACCGATCACTTTGCCTTTCACGTCTCCATATTTAAAGTTTTTTCCGATGGCCTCTTGCGGGCTGCGCATGCCGAGGGCCTGCGTGGCGGCCACATTCAGCAGGAAGGAGCTGGTGTCTGTGGCATATTCCCGGGAGAAATTCCTGCCGGCTGCCATGGGGATGCCATAAGTGGTCACGAAGTCGTGATCGGCGGCCAGGTATTTAATATCCGAGGATACGGGTTTTAAGGAATCGCCGCTCTCTGTCGAAGCGCCTTGTTCGTCCAGCAGTCTGCCGCCGGGGATGCGGGAAGAGCGGGTCGCGTCTTTGATATCGGAGTACTGGCGCAGATCATTGCGGAAGGCTTCATAGGTCTTGTCCAGGCCGTTGTCATACCGCAGGGTGACCACACGGTCTTTGTTAAAGCCCAGGGATTTTTGCTGCATATAATGCAGTTGCTGGAATACGATGGCGGTACTGATGATGAGTATGATAGAGATGGAAAATTGTGTTACGACCAGTACTTTACGGAAAGAGATACTGCCGCTGCCCACTTTGAAGAGTCCTTTCAGCACTTTGGCGGGTTGGAAAGAGGACATGAATAAGGCCGGGTAGATGCCGGAGAGGATGCCTATTACAAAAGGGGTCAGCAGCAGGGGAAGGGTCACCTGCCATCTGATGATGCTATGTATGGAGAGGGCCTGGCCGGTGATGGCATTGAGCCAGGGCAGGGTCAGGTAAGTCAGACCGACGGCCAGGATGATAGCCATATAGGTGATCATGACCGATTCGCTGAGGAATTGGGTGATGATCTCCCCGCGTTGGGCGCCCGCCACTTTCCGGATGCCGATCTCTTTGGCGCGTAAGGCCGAGCGGGCGGTGGATAGGTTCATATAGTTGATGCAGGCTATCAGCAGGATGAACAGGGCGATGGCGCCAAAGATATAGACGCGGGTGCGGTCGCCATTCTCTTCGATTTCCTCATCCAGGTGGGAGGTGAGGTGGATATCCGTTAGTTTCTGTAAAAAGAGCTGCGTGTATTTGGAATGTTTGTAATCGGCTGCTTCTCCTGGCTCCCGCATATATTTATCCAGGAAGTAGGGGAATTGCGCCTCTATATGTTTGACGGGGTAGTCCTTCGGGAATAAGAGGTAGGTATAAAAAGCATTATTGCCCCAGTTGGTCTGCAGGTTCTTCTCCCCATAAATCGTGCTGTCCTTGAGGGTATTGAAGGAGAGCATAATCTCGGGATGGAGATGGGCGGCGGAAGGGAAGGGTTTGAAGATGCCCGTTACCCTGAAATTGATCTGGTTGTTCAGTCGGATGATCTTATTCATCGGGTCTTCCTCCCCGAAATATTTTTTCGCCACTTTCTCCGTGAGCACGACGCAGTAAGGGTCGTTCAGGGCGGTGGAGGGGTCTCCTTTCAGGGGGGAGACATCGAATAGGCTCATGAAGTTACTGTCGGCGCAGAAGATCTCTTTTTCGTTGAAGATCTTGTCGTTGTAGTGCATGGGGGCTGTGCCCATCAGTAGTACGCGGGTGACTTTCTGAATATCGGGGAATTCATTCTTCAGGAGGGGGCCGAAGGGCGGGGCAACGGCTCCCAGGTGGAGGGATACGATGCCTTCTTTGTTATTGAAGCTCCGGGTGACGCGGTAGATGCGGTTGGCTTTGCTGTTGTATCTATCATAGCTTACTTCATGGAGGATATAGGTAAGTATGAGCAGGCAGCAGGTCATGCCGACGGTCAGGCCAAAGAGGTTGATAAAGGAAATGAATTTGTATTTCGCCATGTTGCGGAAGGCGATTTTCCAATAATTCCTTAGCATATTATATGTTTTAGCGTATTATTCTTAGTTGATGCTTCTGAAATCGCCGAACCTGGTAGCATGTACCAGGTCGGGGAGTTCGGTCTTAAGGGTCGGAGTGAAAGGGATTGGCCAGCTGGTGTTGTTCTCCGTGGTTCCCGGGCGGTGTACTTCCCGGTCGAAGGATAGTTCATGAAAGGCGGTCAGGGCATAGTGGTTTATTTAGGTCCGTTGGGACCTGTTATGACCAAAGCATTCCAAGCGGCAAACCTATTCCCGGACAGCGATCGCCTTCGATCCTGTGCTTATACCAATATGTTTTCCGTAACGGTCTGTCCGTCCAGCATGCGGATAATGCGATGGCTGTAGCGGGAGTCGTGTTCGGAGTGTGTTACCATGATGATGGTGGTACCCTGTTCGTTGAGGTCTGTCAGTAATTGCATTACTTCGTTACCATTGGAGGAGTCCAGGTTACCGGTAGGTTCATCAGCCAGGATCAGTTTGGGATTATTCACTACGGCTCTTGCTACGGCGACACGTTGTTGCTGACCGCCGGATAGTTGCTGGGGGTAGTGGTTACGGCGGTGCATGATCTGCATTTTATCCAGTACTACTTCTACACGTTGTTTTCTTTCCGGTCCTTTTACACCCAGGTAGATGAGGGGCAGCTCCACATTTTCAAATACCGTCAGCTCGTCGATCAGGTTGAAGCTCTGGAATACGAAACCGATATTCCGTTTGCGCAGGTCGGCTCTTTTGCGTTCATTGAAATGGGCTACTTCCGTACCGTTGAATAAAAAGCTGCCGCCATCGGGATCATCCAGCAGACCCAATATATTTAGTAGGGTGGATTTTCCGCAACCGGAGGGCCCCATTACTGCGACGAATTCTCCTTCTTTAACGTCGAAAGTAAGCCTGTTCAGAGCGATCGTTTCCACTTCTTCTGTGCGGTAAACTTTTTGGAGTTCGCTGATTTTGATCATGTTGATGCTGTTTAAAGTGATAGTGTGTAAGGCTGTTTATATGTATAGAAACTTTATGACCTGGAGGGGGGAATATTCCAATTCCTCTTTTCCCGGCTGTCCTTCTGCGGAGACGGCCTGGATTCCTTTGGCGGCCCCTATGCGGGGATGGCCGTTCCGGCAGATCCGGGAGCATTCGTTGGATGAGGCGAACGCGCTCATGCAAAAGATGAGGACCAGGGTGTAGAGGAATTTTAGTCGCATAGTTTGTTTTTTTAATGGACGCCGTAAAGCTGCCGGATGTTACAGATCCAGGCAGCCCGCGTTGTTATTTTTTAAATACCAGTTCCTGCATAGTGCCGTAGGTCTCATAACTGGAAGTTACTACTTTATCTCCCGGTTTTAGCCCGGAGAGAACTTCGTAATAATCCGGATTCTGATGTCCCAGTTGTATATCCACTTTATAGGCTGTTTTTCCGTCTTCGCTGAGTTTGAAGATCCAGTTGCCGCCGGTCTGTTGGTAGAATCCGCCTTTGGGGACCAGTACCGCTGTGATCTGGTCGCTGAGCGCCAGGGTGATCTGGAGGGTCTGTCCTTTCCGGATGCCTTTGGGTACCTCGCCTGTAAAGGCCATATCTACCTGGAAGCGGCCGTTGGTCACCTGGGTATAGACTTTGGAGATCTTTAGCTTATAAGTCTTTTCGTTGAAGGAGAAGGTCCCGTTGAGGCCGGTCATAATACGATTTATATAATGTTCGTCCACATCGGGCAATCTTACTTTGTAGCCGTCCAGTACGTCGAGCTGTCCCAGGTTATAACCGGCGGTCTTGGACTGGCCCACTTCGGCATCCAGGGCGGTCAACTGGCCGTCGACCGGGGCACGTAATATCAGGCCGCTGACTTTGGTTTTTAGGATATTCAGGGTGTTCTGGGCGCGCGCGTAAGATTCCTTGTCCTGAGCCTGCTGCTGCTGCCGCGATATGGTGTCCTGTTTGAGGATCTGCTGGGCCAGGTCTCTTTTTTGCAGGTAATAATTATAATTGTTCTCAGCGGATTTGAATTCCTGGGAGCCGATGACTTTCTGAGCGAATAATTTTTTATCCAGGGTATACACCCTTTCGGCTTCCTTATACAGGCTTTCCACATCCGCCATTTGGGTCAGCTTGCTCACGGTATTCTGGTCGGCGGTGACCTTTGATAGCTGCATATTGGCCAGCATACTGGAAACACCGGTCATTTGAGTGGAGAGGTTGAGTTCCAGATCGGTATTCGACAGGCGCAGGATGGGCTGGCCTTTTTTCAGGATGGCTCCGTCCTCTACATATTTTTCTTCTACCCGGCCTCCGTCGGTGGTGACGAGGTAAATGGTGGTCTTTGGTAATACGGTGCCATTCTGGGGGATAGATTCCTGAAAACTGTCTTTTTTAACTTCACTGATGGTAACACGTTCCAAATCAACGTTTAATCTTGATTTTCCCGAGGTGAAATAGAAGCTTCCCGCGATCAAAAAAATTAAGGCCGAAATCCCGCCAATGGTCAATAGGCGTTTAGCTGTCCAAGTCTTTTTAGGTATTACTCTGTCCACGATAAAGAATTTAATTTTTTTAAGTTATCTCTTTTTAAAAAAGCCACCCGGCATAGAAATGCCAGGAGGTCTACTACACATGAGAAAATTCTTATCGTTATTCCTATCAATCACATGCCAGAATGCAATGTCTATGATTTACAGTTTATTAGGCGGTGCTCCTTCTGTTGATAGTTCATTTTTGATACAAGAACTGTCCGCTTTTGATACACACCTGTTTTTGGTGAATTTGACATAAAAAATTAATTGCCATACGATTATATTTAAGGTATACTTGTAGTTATATTTTTGTATGGCTTATAATTGCTTTTAGGCAAAGACGCCGGTGGTATCATTCTGTTGCATCTAATTAATTATTTTTTTATTAGCATATGAATTTAAAAAATGCCTCTATACTGGCAATCGACGACGATCCGGATGTTCTTACCGCGGTCAGGTTATTACTTAAGACAGAAGCGGCGGAGGTCGTAACGGAAAAGAATCCGGAGAATATGCGTTCTCTTCTTTCCAAAAGGCCTTTTGACCTGATCTTACTGGATATGAATTTCAATAGCTCCATTAATACGGGCAATGAGGGGTTGTTCTGGCTGCGGAAATTACGGGAGTTCGGGTCGGATGCGGCTGTGATCATGATCACGGCTTACGGGGATATCGACCTGGCTGTCCGCTCGCTGAAGGAAGGGGCGGCCGATTTTGTCGTGAAGCCCTGGCATAACGAGCGGTTGATCACTACTATTAAGGAAGCGCTGAAGAAGAATGATACGAAGAAGGGGAATGGGGGGTATGCGGCTGCGGCTGATTCGGTGATCGGTTCGGAACTGCTGGGCGAGTCGGAGGTGATGCAGGATATCTTTTTTAAAGTGGAAAAGATTGCGCCGACCGATGCCAATATCCTGATCCTCGGGGAAAATGGGACAGGGAAAGATCTTATCGCCAAGGCCATTCACCAGCATTCGTTACGGGCGGACAAGCCTTATATAAAGGTGGATGTGGGGGCTTTGACGGAGACTTTGTTCGAAAGTGAATTATTCGGGCATAAGAAGGGGGCCTTTACGGATGCCCGCGAGGATCGGATGGGGCGTTTTGAATCGGGTAACGGAGGGACCTTATTCCTGGATGAGATCGGGAATATCTCTCTGCATCAGCAGGCTAAACTTCTATCGGTCTTGCAGAACCGGCAGGTGACCCGGCTGGGCTCCAATCAATCTTTTTCCATCGATATCAGGCTGATCTGCGCTACGAATATGCCTTTGAGCGAGCTGGCCAATGAGAGTCGTTTTCGTAAGGATCTGATCTACCGGATCAATACGGTGGAGATCATGGTGCCTCCTTTGCGTAAGCGGGAAGAGGATATCGTGTTACTGGCCCGGCATTTTGCCCGTATTTATACCAATAAGTACATGAAGCCTTCTTCGGATCTCGATGCCAAGGCGATCGAGAAGCTGAAAAGTTATCATTATCCGGGCAATGTGCGGGAGTTGCAGTATACGATCGAGCGGGCCGTGATCATGGCGGACAGTGATGTGCTGCAGGCGAAGGATCTGATCTTTTCGCCGATAGAGTCCGGAAGGGCGATGCCTGATGAGCCGCAGGAGTTGAAGTTAAGCACGATCGAGAAGAATGCTATTCTCAAGGTGATCGAGAAGCATAATGGGAATATTTCCAAAGCGGCCAAAGAGTTGGGGTTGACCCGGACTGCCTTGTACAGAAGGCTTAGTAAGTATGATATTTAAACCCCGGAGATTGATTTGCTATGATATTTAAACGATACCAGGAAAGGATACTTATACGGGTTTTATTCATGTTCATCACTTTGTCGGGAGCGTCTTTCCTGTTGGTGAAGGGGCGTTATGAGTTTTTGGCCGCCCTGATCCCGGTGATTATTTTCCAGCTGGCGGATTTTTATAATTTTCACCGGAAGGCGCAGCATGAAGTGGAGCAGTTCGTTGAGTCCATTCATTACCGGGATTTCTCCCGCTATTTCGATGTCAAGGAGGCGCCTCTGGAGCTGCAGTCTCTGCGGCAGGGGTTTAACGAAATCAATTCTACTTTCAAGCTGATCAGCCGGGAAAGGGAGACCCAGTACCAGTATTTGCAAAAGATCTTGGAGCTGGTGAATACGGGGATCCTTTCTTTTGAGCATAAGAGCGGGGAGATCAGCTGGATGAATGAGTCTTTAAAGAACATGCTGGGGGTGCCTTATCTGAAGACGATCCATTCCCTGGAAAGAAGGGATAGCGCTTTGTACCATGAGATCGTGAACCTGCGTCCGGGCGAGAGCAAGATCGTGTCTATTACGAAAGAGGGCAATACATTCAAGACCTTACTGGCGGCCACGGCTTTCCAGACGGATGGTAAGATCTATAAGCTGATTGCTTTCCAGGATGTGAATGAGGCGCTGGATGAGACAGAGGCGAAGGCCTGGCAGCGGTTATTGAGTGTTATGACGCATGAGATCATGAATTCGGTAGCGCCTATTTCTTCTCTGGCGGAGACGATGGGGCATCGGCTGCAGGCTTCTATCGATCTGCTGGAGGGGCAGCCCGGCGCTTTTGACGATCTGAAATTAGGGATCAGCACGATCCGGCGGCGCAGCGAGGGCCTGTTAAAGTTTGCGGAGACCTATCGCAACCTGAATAAGATCACTACGTTGAATTTGAACAAAGTATATGCCAGGGACCTGTTCGAGAATCTTCATAACCTGATGGAGCCTACCTTGGAACAGAAGAGTATCGATATGGAGATCATTCTTAAAGACCCCGATCTGAGCCTGGAGGCCGATACCAACCTGATCGAGCAGGTATTGATCAACCTGGTGGTGAATGCGGTGGAGGCGGTGAAGGACAGTAAGGAGCCTTGTATCACGTTGTCGGCGCTGATGGGCTCCAATAACCGGGCGGTGATCAGGGTGGCGGATAACGGGATGGGGATGTCGCCGGAAGTGGTGGATAATATCTTTATTCCCTTCTTCAGTACGAAGAAGAACGGGAGCGGGATCGGGTTGAGCCTTTGTAAACAGATCATGTTACTGCATAAGGGAAATATACAGGTGCAGTCTATCGAAGGGGAGGGCAGCGCCTTCCTGTTACACTTTTAGAGCGGACCACGGGTCCGCTGGCCGAAGGCCCATCATTAGAGGATATTGTGGCGTGGCTATATTTTTGAAAGAGCACACGACACAATATTAACTTTCCCCGATCCATTTTTTAAAGGAAGCGGAATTCTCCTGGCTGATGATGATCTCTTCGTTCACCGGTAACACCAGTTCTACGCTGATCTTGCTTCTTTCCAGGGGTTTGAAGCGTTTGACATAGTTGGCATTGATGATATATTTCCGGTTGGCCCTGTAAAAGTAATTCCGGTCCAGCTCTTCTTCCAGTTCGCTCAGGTTATTTTTTTCCGCCATGTATTTCCGGTTCTCCTTGTCTACCAGGAATACCAGTTTGTGCTCGGTGAAAAAATAGCCGGTATCCTCTACCCGTATTGTTTGGAATTCCATGCCTTTTTTGACGAGGATCCTGGATCTTTTTTTGTCGTGGTTGCCAAAGGACTCAGGGGCCTGGGAATGATTGTTCACAAAATGGGTCTGCAGGGCCTTATATTTCTTAATGGCATTCCTCAATTTATCCTGGCTAATAGGTTTTAGCAAGTAATCGATGCTGCTGTATTCGAATGCCTGCGTCAGGTATTTGTCATAGGCGGTGGTAAAGATAACGGGGCAGGTGATCTTACAGGCTTTGAAGATATTAAAGGAGAGTCCGTCCGACAATTGAATGTCCATGAGTATCAGGTCTGGCTGGGGGTGTCCATTGAGCCATTGGACGCATTCGTCCACGCTGTTACAGCCGGCCATTACATTGATCGTTTCATCTATGGCATGCAGCTCTTCGACCATATTCTCGAAGGCGGGCCTCTCGTCTTCCACGATTAGCACTTTCATGTGAGTCGGTTTTGAAGTTCAAAGATAGGACGCATTGTGGCGGGTTTTGTTACCATTTATGTATAAAATGTCTGTCTTTAAACGAATACCGTTGATTCTTAAATGAATGACGGTCAATTTTAAATGAATGTTGCATTGATTTTTAAAATTTTATGATGGGCAATTTCACGGCGAACGATTTGAAGTTATTTTCTATGATAATATTGCGTTTGGTGATCAGTTTGTACCGGTGGTCCAGGTTACCCAGGCCGATCTTCGAAGTAGGGTTGGGATAGTTCTTGGGGTTGATGATATTCTTAACGATGACGTAGTTGGAGGATATGGATACGCTGATGGTCAGGGGGGTCTTGTCATTGAATTCATTGTGTTTAATGGCATTCTCCACCAGGGCCTGCATCGAGATCGGGGGGATGAGGAAGTCTTCGGAAGAGAGGTCCGTGATCTCGATGACCATGCTGATGGCGTCGCCGAAGCGTATTTTGAGCAGGTAGAAATAGTTGCTGATGAATTCTATTTCTTCTCTTAAGAGCACCATGTCTTTTTCCTTGTTGCTCAGGATATATCGATATACTTTGGCCAGGGTGTCATTATAGAGCCGGGCGTTCTGCGGGTCTCTTGTGATGAGGAAGGAGAGGGTATTCAATGAATTAAAGATGAAATGGGGGTCTATCTGGTTCTTCAGCGCTTCCAGTTCCGCCTGTGCTTTGGCAATATTCAATTGTTCGACCCTTGACTGGCTGTGTTCCATTTCTTTGTTGAGGAACAGGATCTCATATAGGTTGGTAATGAAGCAGGCGGCAATGATGATGATGAGGGAGGTGTTGGTCAACTGGCCGCCCTGGGAGTAAGTTTCCCGGGCGAACATTTTCCAGAGATTGAGTAAGAGGGTGGACAGGAGGCCGGAATAAACGATGTTGATCAGAAAAAGGGAGATGGCTATTTTATGGTATTGCTTGTAGGACCAGGTGTATCGTTTGCGTATAAAATACATGAACCATACATTACCCTGCCAGATCAGTAGGGCAATAAAGGTGAAATAAGCGTAGCAGGCCAGCAGTTCCGGATAGCTGTAAAGACGATTGGTGATCAGGCCGGACAGGTTGGGGACCAGCAGGCCCAAAGCGGGAATTCCTATCCATTTGATTGTCCTGTCATCCAGTGTTTTTTCATTAGTCATAGCAGCTTGGTTTAGGCATAATAGGGTGCCTGGTCAGTTTTTTTTAAAATTTTTGGGAAAAGTGTAGTGTAGCAGAAGAACGGCAATTACTTCAATTGCGCTGTAATAGAAAAGTTAATTTATTGCAAAATGGAAATAAGAGACGGATGAGCGGCAAATAAGTAAATTGAACGATAGGGTTTGAGAAGGTTAAATGAGGTGTTCATCCTGTTTTTTGCGGGGTTCGGTAAGTTTATAGCAAGTGGCCAGGCATAGTGTATTACCTTCAGCGCTAAGTAAGATATCAATTTCGAATTAAATAATTACGAACTTATTCCGGGGAAATAAAGATTTTCTAACGGGCAACTTCCCCGGAACTTTTAAAGGTTGCCCATAGAAGTTTTCTCATGTGACTCGCAGGTGGTTTCTACCACCTGCTCTTTTTTGGTCCAGGACCTGTGACCCGCTCCTTTTAACAATTCCCTTTTTCTCATTCTTTTTCAGCTTCGATTTATCGCACTTCGGTCGTCATTTATCCCAGTTAAGGTAGAATCCGGCTAAGGGTATGCGTCAGAAAAGTTAATTTTTTTGTCTGTTTGAAAGGCCCTTCGGAAATGACTGACGGGCGTTTTAATTGAGTCAACACACCTATATAACCAAAAACGAGACAAAAAATGAGAAAGCTTTTGCTAGTAACCATCCTATTTCTGTCGTTTGCCGGGATCGTGCAGGCGCAGACCAAAGTGGTGACGGGAAAGGTCACCGATTCCGCAGGGGCTCCGTTATCGGGCGCATCTGTTAATATTAGAGGGGGCCGGGGGGGAACGAGTGCCGGATCGGATGGTACATTCAGATTTACCGTTCCTGAGAATGCCACTTTGATTATAAGTGCGGTTGGTTTTACCCCCCGCGAAGTAAGTGTAAGGGGGGTAACCACCGTTACCGTTCAACTAAGCTCAGGATCGAGTGCTATGAGTGAGGTGGTGGTTACGGCCCTGGGCATCAGAAGGGAAAAAAGGGCTCTTACTAATTCTCAGCAGACTATAAGCGCCGATCAGTTAAATAAGTCCGGAACGGGTAATCCGCTGGGCGAGCTGGAAGGTAAGGCTGCGGGGTTGACGGTGATCAACAGCACCGGCGATCCGGGGGGTGGTACTTATATCAGATTGAGGGGGTCGACTTCAGTAACCGGTAATAATCAGCCATTGATTGTCGTGGATGGGGTGCCCATTGATAACTCGATCAATAATTTTGATGCTACGGCGCCGGCGGGCAACAGCGCCTCTGGCGCCAATGGCAACCTTACCGGTGGCCAGCAGCCTACGAACAGGGGTAACGATTTAAATCCCAATGATATCGAATCCATTAACGTGTTGAAAGGCCCGGCTGCCACTGCCTTGTACGGGATACAGGCTTCCAGCGGGGCTATCATCATTACTACCAAGAAGGGGGGGATCGGGAAGAGAACGGCCGTCAGTTTTAATTCTTCGATCACGATGGATAAGGTAGGTTTGCTGCCCAAGCTGCAGAGCCAGTGGTCACAAGGGAGCCATGGATTCTATTCTCCTCCTGAAGCCGGTGGTTCTACTTCCTGGGGCGCTGCCATCGACACTTTAGCCTGGGATGGGGCTACGGATTATGCGTTCGATAAACATGGTCATATTGTCGGTAAGTCGAATCCTTCCGCCAAGACTCCGGTGACCCCGTATGACCGCTATAGTTTTTTCAAGACCGGTCTGACCTACAATAATAATATTGCCTTATCAGGAGGCAATGATAAGTCTGGGTATCGGTTGTCCCTTGGCAATGTTTCCCAAACCGGAATTATTCCCAGGGCCAAATATGAGAAAACGACGCTTAGCTTAAGCGGGCAGACGAAAATAGGGGACAGGTTAAGTACTTCAGCCGGCATTACTTATACCAATTCCACCAATTATAAAGTTCAGCAGGGGTCGAATATTTCCGGCACCATGCTGGGTCTTACCCGGACTCCGGTTACTTTTGATAACTCCAACGGGTATGGCACTAATGCTTACAAGCATAAAGACGCCTATGAATTCCCGGACGGGACACAGCGGGATTACCGGGGCGGGCCCGGCTATGACAATCCTTATTGGATCGTTAATAATAACCCGACCCATTCCGACCTGGATAGGGTAATTGGATTCGGGCAGGCCGATTATACGGTGAACTCCTGGATGACCTTGACTTACCGTTTGGGAGGTGATGTCTATTCACAGAATGACAAGACGGTTTATGACCTCCATTCAAATGCTTCCCCTGCAGGAGCTATTTACTTAATCAATTATACCAATCGCCAGTTCAATTCGGATTTCATCGTTAATCTTCACAAATCTTTCTCCGAGGACTTTGGCGGATCGTTGACCTTAGGCCATAATTACTTCACACTGAGCCAGAATAATGTGTTCACCAGCGGGAAAGGCTTCAACGTAAGCGGATTCTATGATCTGTCCAATGCCCAATCCGTGCTGGCTTCGGAAGCAGAGGTGAGAAAAAGGACGATGGCTTTCTATGCGGATGCGGAACTGAATTATAAGAAAATGCTTTTTTTGAGCATTACAGCAAGGGATGAAACTTCTTCTACTCTGCCGGCTGCCAATAATAATTTCTTTTACCCGTCAGTGGGTTTAGGATGGGTGTTTACGGAATTGCCCGGATTTAAAGTAGATAAGCATGTTTTATCATTTGGTAAGATAAGGGGTTCTTTTGCCCAGGTGGGAAAGGATGCCCCGATCTATGCGCTTACCACTCCTTTCTCCAGCGCGGTCTTCGCCGATGGATTTACCTCCGGGATCACTTTTCCCGCCAATGGAAGCTCCGGCTACCAGATCAGCTCTGCGATCGCTACTGTTGGGAACCCCACTCTCAAACCGGAAAGAACCAATTCTTATGAAGGGGGGGTGGACCTGGGATTTTTGAATAACAGGCTTACCTTTAATGGGACCTACTATTATAGCAAGTCCACCGATGGTATTCTTCCGGTATCGATCCCGTTCAGTACCGGGTTTGCGGGTGAGCTGTTAAATGCCACCACGATTACCAATAAAGGGCTTGAATTGTCCCTGGATGGTACTCCTGTGCAGACCTCTTATGGATTGAGATGGAATGTGATCGTGAACTGGTCCCGGAATATAAGTAAAGTCGTTGCTTTATATCCCGGTATCACCAGCTTTTTCATGGGTGGTTTTGGTGCAGGGGAAGCGGGGATCTTTGCCGTCCCGGGTCAACCTTTTGGGGTGATCTATGGCTCGACGACTCCTCACTCGGATCTGAATAACCTGAAGAGCCCACTTCTGATCGATGACAGGACGTCTTCCACTACTTATGCCCAGCCTCTTTCGGGTGGTGTAGGGCCTAACCAGGTCATTGGCAATCCAAACCCGGATTGGATCGGCTCTTTCATCAGTAATTTATCCTACAAAGGGTTCGTTTTCGGCTTCCAGATAGATGTCCGCCATGGCGGTGCTCTCTGGAATGGCACCCGTGGAGCATTGGCTAACAAGGGCACGGCGGCAGAAACCTCCAACCGGTACCAGGCGACCGTCTTTAAAGGGCTGTTAGGGCACCTGGATGTCAATGGTAATGTGGTGCATAGTGAAAATGGGGCGGACAAACCCGGACCCGGCGCCGCGAATACGACGGCTTCGACCTTTACTCAAAACTACTGGCAAAGTACGGCAAACAGTTTTGGAGGCGGCCAGGAAGTGGATATTGAAAATGGCGGTTTCACCAGGATCCGGCAAATGAGCCTTAGCTATGAGCTGCCTAAGGCCTTGTTGGGCAAGGGACCTTTTACGGCGCTGTCGCTGACGGTGTTTGCCAATAATTTGCATATCTGGACCAAGTACGACGGAGTTGATCCGGAGACCAGTTTGGGAGGCCCCAGCAATGTGCAGGGCTTGGACTATTTTAATAATCCTTCCACCAAAAGTTATGGCCTTCGCCTCAATGTCGGCTTTTAGTAAACAATAAAATGAGCACAATGAAACTACTTCATAAAATAGCCTTTCTATTATTGATTTCGGGGCTTTTAATAACAAGTTCCTGTAAAAAGAGTTTTTTTACAGATGTGAATGTCAATCCCAATGTTCTGACGAGTGTAACGCCCAACCTGCTTTTGCCGACGGTGGAAGCTGCTCTGGCTTATACGCAGGGAGGTGATATTTCCAGGTATAGCGCCCTGCTGATGCAGCAGATGTATGGGGCCAACAGTCAGTCGCAGCAGTATTATCAATATAACTTCAATCCGGGCAATTTTGACAATCTCTGGCCTGATCTTTATACCTCCACGCTGGAAAACAATTATACCCTGATCAAAATTTCCGATGCAGGAGGGTATAATGCCTATAGCGGGATCTCCAGGATCATCATGGCTTATGCTTTACAGGTAAGCGTCGATTTGTGGGGAGACCTTCCCTATTCCCTGGCATTCCAGGGGAACGTTGCCGGTGGTTCTCTTCATCCTGCCTATGATAAGGCGGCAGCGCTGTATGATTCGGCTTCCAAGCTGATAGATGCGGGCACTGCTTTGCTGAGTGCTGCCAATCAGGGAACTATCACTCCTTCCTCGGATGATGTGATCTATGGGGGCGATGCTTCCAAGTGGATAAAATTCGGGCATGCGATCAAGGCGCGCCTGGCGCTTCACCAAAGTAAGGGTAGCGCCACGATGGCAAGTACGGCTTTATCGGAGATCGCTCAATCCTTTACCAGCGGCAGTGACGGTGCGCAGTATATTTTTGGCACGCAGGAGACTTCTGCGAATACCTGGTACCAGTTTTACAGGGACAGGCCCGGAGATGAGAATTTCAAGAGCAGTCCCTTTGCCATTAAATTAAAGGCAAGCGGCGATCCGCGTTATCCCTTCTATAATATGGATAGTACGGACTCAAAAGGTAATAGGACCAGTTACTTTAATGTGATCAATGCACCGACAGAATTGATTACGTATGATGAGCTGTTGTTCATGAGCGCGGAGGCCACTTTAAGGGTTTCGGGGAATATCCCCGCTGCTCAGACGCTTTTCCAGGCGGCTATCACTGCCAACCTGACTAAATTTGGTGTTCCCCAGGCCACTATTACTGCTTATGTAGCAGCGAATGGCACGCTGACTGGTACTACGGATGCGGCTATTGCCGCCGTAGCGGCGCAGGAATATATTGCCCTGTTCCTGAATCCTGAGGCATGGGCCCTCTGGCGGAGGACGGGTTCTCCGGCGCTGACCAGTACGGCGCCCGGGAACGACATTCCCCGCAGGTTACTGTATCCACAGACCGAAATTAATTTTAATGCGGCCAATGTGCCTGCTAATGTCACGCTGTATTCGCCAAAAATATTCTGGGATAATTAAGCTCTTCCCGCATTATATGTAAGATTAATGCCCCGGAATTTTCCGGGGCATTAATCTTAATGAGTGCCTGGCCCGGATGGTGGTTTTTAGCGAAGGGTTTTGTAAATTGAAGAAGGTATTTATATTTTCTCTTATGACCGTCAATTCACTCGTATTTTCCAATAACCGCCGGTACCGGATCGCCCGGCATTCTTTATTCTGGCTGTTATGGATCCTCTATTATACGGTTTTCAGCGTAATATACTGGCAGCGTCAATATCCTTTGGAGCAGACTTTTTTTGCGTCCCTCGTGGAGGTCAGCTTATCGACTCCCATGGACATGATCTTTTGTTATTCGATCATTTATTTTCTTTTACCCAGGTATCTATACAGGGGGCGCTATATTAAGATGACCCTGCTCTGGCTATTGTTCAGTGTATTGTTCATACTGGCTTTCAGGGCCTATAATCATGAGGTGGTGCCTTATATCCGTAAGGCTTTCGGGCTGCCTCCCCCTGTCTTTTCGAAGAATGTGCCCTGGGTGTTCCTGAACCTGTTTTACCAGATCAATATGGAAGGAGGCTTGGCTGCCGCCATTAAGTTAGGGAAGATGTGGTTTATCAAGCAGCAGGAGCTTGACCTGATAAAAAAAGAAAAGCAAAAGATAGAGCCCCAATTACAGGAAGGGAAAATGCAGCCTGTATTCCTCCTCGATGCATTGGACCGGGTGGAGCAATTATCCGTTGTAAAGCCTTCATTGATTCCCGGGATGGTAAAGAAAATTAAAAATCTCATGCTGTATGTCATTTATGAAAATAATATGGCCAGTGTGAGTCTTGAGAAGGAATTGGTCTTACTGGAAGAATACATTGAGCTGGAAAAAACGGGGATGGCGGAGAACCTGCGTGCTATTGTAAAAATAATCGGTCATACGGCCGGCGAGCGGATTGCTCCTTTTATCATCCTTCCGCTGGTGGAAAATGGATTCCGGCAATTATCGCGTCTGGAGCTACCGGATAAATTCATCGATATCGGGATCCGGGTGGAAAGCGGTAATTTTCATCTGAAAGTGGGATGGAGCAAACCTATTGACAGTTCTACCCTGGTGAATGGCGGCAGTCTTTCTCTTCAAAATATCGGCAAACGACTTCTTCTGCTCTATCCTGAAAGCCATGAATTAAAGGTAGTGATCACTACGGATCAGTTCATCATCGACCTGAAGATCAACCTGAACAGGGCGATCAACTGAAAAGTGGGGGGACTTTATTATCTTTAAGAATGTCAATCAGTAATCCAAAACTATCTGCTACCCCTCCGCAGCTGTCCCGTACCTTAGGTCCTTTGATGTTATGGGGGCTGGGAGTCGGATATGTCATTTCCGGTATGTATTTCGGCTGGAACCTGGGGTTGGCGGAGGGGGGAACCAAGGGGATGGCTATTGCTACTTCGGGAATCATCCTGCTCTATGTCACTTTTACTTTTTCTTATACGGAATTGTCTTGTGCGATCCCGAAGGCGGGTGGGGTATTCGATTATGCCACCCGGGGGCTGAATAAGGAGGTGGGGTTTATTGCCGGTATGGCGCAGCTCATCGAATTCCTCTTTGCTCCTCCTGCCATTGCTGCGGCTATCGGCGCTTATTTCCATATCTTTTTACCGCAGGTGCCGGTTACGGCTATTGCGATCGCCGCTTACCTGCTTTTTACCGCCCTGAATATCGTCGGGGTGAAGGCGGCTGCCAGTTTTGAGCTGGTCATCACGATCCTGGCCGTCTTTGAGCTGTTGTTGTTTGCCGGGGTCACTTTTCCGCATTTTTCTCGGGCGAACCTGCAGCATAATGATTTTCCCAATGGCTGGAAGGGGGTATGGGCGGCCATTCCTTTTGCCATCTGGTTCTTTTTAGGCCTGGAGGGGGTCGCCAATGTCGCCGAAGAGACGATCCGCCCCCAGCGGAATGTCTTATTGGGCTTTGGCTCGGCCCTTGCCACCCTGGTCCTGTTGTGCGTACTGATCTTTCTGTCTTCCGTCGGGGTAGCGGGATGGGAGGCTATCGTTTATCCCTCGCCCGGGGCGCCTCCTTCCGACAGTCCTCTTCCGATGGCCCTGGCAAAGATCACGGGAGCCGGGGGTTGGTTGTATCACTTATTGATCACGATCGGGCTCATGGGGCTGGTCGCTTCTTTTCATGGGATCATTCTGGCTGCCAGCCGGGCTACGCTGGAGTTCGGCCGGGTGCGTTATATCCCGTCCGCTTTTGGGACGATCCACCCGAAATTCAAGACTCCTGCGAATGCCTTGCTGGTGAATATGTGCATCGGCATTATCGCCCTGTTGACCGGTAAGACTTCGGAGATCATTACCATTTCCTGCTTTGGGGCACTGACCCTTTACATTCTTTCCATGATCACCGTGTTGGCGCTACGGAAAAAAGAGCCGGAGCTGGAACGTCCTTTCCGGGTGCCTTTTTATCCTTTGTTCCCCCTGGTCGCCTTGGGGATTGCGGTGGTATCCCTGGTGGCCATGATCACCCTGAATATTAAATTATCCCTGATCTATTTTTCCTTACTGGCCCTTGCCTATATTTGGTTTCATTTTTTTGTTAAACGAACGGGTAATGCAGAACAAACAATCCTTGGCTGAGCTGTTGACGCACCTTGCGGCGCAGCAGACAGAGAAAGTAAAGCTGGCCATCACGGACATCGACGGGGTGCTGAGGGGGAAGGTGATCAGTTTTGAGAAATTCAGGTCAGTGGCGGAGAAAGGTTTTGGCTTCTGCGATGTGGTATTCGGATGGGATGCCGGCGACCAGGCCTATGACAATGCCACTTTTACCGGCTGGCATACGGGTTATCCGGATGCTGCGGCTGTTGTCGATCCGCAGACTTTCCGGCAGGTGCCCTGGGAAAACGGGATCCCTTTTTTCCTGGCTGATTTCCGGGAGAGCGGGGCGGGGACCGGGGGGGATGCGGTATCAAATGGGTTGCCGGTCTGTCCGCGGGGATTGTTGAAGCGGTTGAGGCAGCAGTGCCTTGAGGAGGGGTATCAGGCTATCTTCTCCCAGGAGTTCGAATGGTTTAATTTCATTGGGAAGGGAAATGAGTTAACGGGGGAGTCATTGCGGCATCTGCCACCTATCAGCAATGGCATGTTTGGCTATTCGATCCTGCGGGCTTCGCAGGGGAGCGCCTATTTTCATGATCTTTTCGACTCGTTGAATAAGTTCGGTGTGCCGTTGGAGGGGATCCATACGGAGACGGGGCCTGGTGTATATGAGGCGGCCATTTTATATGGGGAAATCCTGGAGGCGGCGGACAGGGCGGTGCTGTTTAAGGCAGGCGTCAAGGAGATCGCGCACCGGCATGGGATCGTTCCCACTTTTATGGCCAAGTATAATGAGAGTCTGCCTGGTTGCAGCGGCCATGTTCATCAGAGTCTCTGGTCGGCAGATGGCAGCCGCAATTTGTTTTACGATAAGGGAACCGCTACCGGTATGAGCAGCCTGATGGAAAGTTATATTGCCGGGCAATTGCATTGCCTCCCGTACATCCTGCCTATGTATGCGCCGACTGTCAATAGTTATAAGCGTCTTGTAGAGGGGGCCTGGGCACCCACTACGCTGACCTGGGCGATCGACAACCGGACCACGGCTCTGCGGGCTTTGCCGGGGGGCGCCACGTCGACGCGGCTGGAAACAAGGGTAGTAGGGTCCGACTCCAATCCCTACCTGGCGATGGCGGGCTGTCTTGCCTCGGGGCTGTATGGGATCCGCCATCAATTAAAGCTGACCACTCCTGCCACGAAGGGCAGCGGGTATGCCGATAAAAGCAAGGGGGTATTGCCTAAAAATTTATGGGAGGCGACGGAGGCGATGAAGCAATCCACGGTGGCTGAGGAGCTTTTCGGGGAAACTTTTACCAGGCATTTCGTAAGGACCCGGGAGTGGGAATGGAGGCAGTTCTCCAAAGTGGTGACGGATTGGGAGTTGAAACGTTATTTTGAGATTATTTAATAGCTATTTTATGACTGATTTTAATAGGATCTGGCAGTATAATTTTCCTACCATTATTCGTTTTGGCGCAGGGGCTGTAAAGGAGTTACCTGACCATCTGGCGGCGCAGGGTCTTCACCGACCGCTGCTCGTTACGGACCCGATGGTCGCGCAACTGGAATTTTTTCATCAGATAAAGGAGAGCCTGACCAGCCGGAATTTTTCGGTGGAAGTCTTTTCGGATATTCATAAGAACCCGGTGAAGTCGGATGTAGAAAAGGGGGGAGCTGCTTTCAGCAGTTCCGGGAGGGACTGTATCATCGGCATCGGCGGGGGGGCGGCCATGGATGTTGCGAGGGCTATTACCCTTCGGATCCACCATCACAGGGATCTTTTCGATTATGATGATCTCATCGGCGGGGATCAGTATGTTACGGAAGAGGTGCCTTATTTCATTACTATTCCCACTACGAGCGGAACGGGCAGCGAGGTAGGGCGCAGCGCCATTATTTCCGAAGACGATACGCACCGGAAAAGGATCCTGTTCTCGCCCAAATTGCTGGCAAAGATCGTCTATGCCGATCCGTTGCTGACGATGGAGCTGCCTGCTTTCGTCACGGCCGCGACGGGCATGGATGCGCTCACGCATAACCTGGAAGCCTACCTGGCAAAAAACTATCATCCGATGTGTGAGGGGATTGCGCTGGAGGGGGTCTCCCTGATCCATCAATCCATTGCGGATGCCGTGCATTCGCCGGATCTGGCTTCCCGGAGTAAAATGATGATCGCCTCCCTGATGGGCGCCGTGGCTTTTCAAAAAGGATTGGGTGTTGTGCATTCTTTGGCGCATCCTATGTCTTCCCTGCTGGATACGCATCATGGGCTGGCCAATGCGGTGAACCTGCCTTATGGGATGCGGTATAATATAGCGGGCTTCGAGGATAAGTTCCGCCGTATCGCCCGTACGATGGAATTAAAAGAGGAGACGGGGGAAGCGGTCGTGGAGCGGCTGTTCGCGCTGAACAAGCAGTTGAACCTGCCTGTCCGGTTACGGGATGCCGGGGTAAGGGAGGAGCATATCGAGACCTTATCCGACCTGGCTTTTGCGGATTTTTGTCATCCGAATAATCCTAAGCCTGTCAGCCGGGAAGATTTTAAGAAGTTATATACGGAGGCTTTATAAAATAAAGAAAGATGAAGATAGGACTGACCTATACGGGTAAGGGCGAGAAGCACGGGAATTATGTGCGTTGGTTGAAAGACCAGGATGATACCATCGAAGTAATCCGGCTATCCGTAACGGATGACCCGGACGCTATAAAAAGTTGCGATGCGTTAGTGTTATCCGGGGGCGTGGATATCGAGCCAACGCTGTATGGCGGCAGCTTCGGATATGAGAAAGCGCCAAAAGGCTGGCAGAAAGACCGGGACTTATTCGAGTCTTCGGTCCTGCAATTTGCCTGGGAGCATGGTTTACCGGTGCTGGGGGTTTGCCGGGGGCTGCAACTGATCAATGTCATTTGTCAGGGGACGCTGGTACAGGACCTGGGTGAGCAAGGAGACCAGGTACATGAGGGGGTAAAAAGTGTGGACAAACAGCATCCGGTAAAAATACTGGAGGGTACGCTGCTGGCGGCGGTTGCGGGGCAGCAGGAAGGCGAGGCCAATAGCGCCCATCACCAAGCCATCGACCGGTTGGGGAAAGGACTCCGGGTAAATTGCCTGGCGGAGGATGGCACCATTGAAGGAATAGAGTGGGCGGATCCGGCCGGCAAGCCTTTTATGATTGCCGTGCAATGGCATCCGGAGCGGATGTACAGCAACCGGTTTGCCCATACTTTTTTATATAAGGATATCCGGGACCGGTATATCGAAGAAATAAGGAAGGCTCTGGCGGCGAAAGGGGGAAACGAATAAAAAAAATAAAAATAACAGTTACTATCATGCAGATCATTAATCCTGCTACAGAAGAAATTATAAAGGAGATCGCTGAAGATACGCAAGGATCGGTGCAGGAGAAGTTCGGATTGTCGAAAACCGGGCAGCCTGTATGGGCGAAGGTCCCGTTGGAGGAAAGAATTGCCTGTATCGCCCGGTTTTATGATCTGCTGGATACCGAGAAAAAGGAGTTGGCGGCTACACTGACCAGTGAGACGGGTAAGCCGTTGCAGCAATCCTATAATGAATTGAACGGGGCCCGCAATCGTATCCGTTATTTCCTGGACTATTCTGTCCGGTATTTGTCGGAGGAGTGGGTGGTTACGGAGGGGGCTACCCGGGAGAAGATCGTGTATGAGCCTTTAGGGGTGATCGCCAATATTTCGGCCTGGAATTATCCTTACCTGGTGGGGATTAATGTATTTATTCCTGCGTTGATCGGGGGTAACGCCGTTCTTTACAAGCCTTCTGAATATGCTACGCTTACGGGGCTTCATATCCAGCGGATGTTATATAAGGCCGGTGTGCCTGCACCTTGTTTCCAGGTGGTGGTAGGGAAAGGAACGATCGGGGAGTTGCTCCTGCAATTGCCGCTGGATGGTTATTTTTTCACCGGCAGTTACCGTACGGGCCGGCATATCGCGGAAAGAGTAGCTTCCCGGCTGGTGCCCTGCCAGTTGGAACTGGGCGGGAAAGACCCTCTGTATGTGATGGATGATGTGGAAGATATCGATCAGGTGGCTGCCGCTGCGTTGGAAGGAGTGGTGTATAATAACGGGCAGAGTTGTTGTGCGGTGGAGCGGATCTATGTACAGGAGGCGGTCTATGACCAGTTTGTCCGGGCCTATACGGAGCAGGTGAAGAAAATGGTCATTGGCGACCCGTTGGAGGCTGCTACGGAGATCGGTCCCTTGAGCAGGAAGGAGCAGATAGCGTTCTTATCGGAGCAGATCGGGGATGCGGTAGGAAAGGGCGCGAAGCTGCTCTATGGGGGACAGCGATTGGCACGAAAGGGTTATTTTATAGAGCCGGCTGTGTTGGTGGATGTGCATCATGGTATGAAGCTGATGACGGTGGAGTCGTTCGGGCCGGTGGTAGGGATCCAGAAAGTAAAAGACGATGCGGAAGCTGTCGCGCTGATGGCGGATACGGAATACGGGTTGACGGCGGCGGTATACTCGAAGAGTTATGAGCGGGCGGAGCAGGTCCTGCAACAATTGAATACGGGCACGGTCTACTGGAATTGCTGCGACCGGGTCAGTGCCGGTCTTCCCTGGTCAGGCCGGAAGAATTCCGGATTGGGGATGACCCTTTCTTACCAGGGCATCCGGGCTTTTGTACAGCCGAAGGCTTATCATGTGCGTCCTTCCTGAGGCAAAAAGAGAGGGCAATAGAAATTGCCCTCGCGTCACGATTTTGTGACCATTCAAAACTAAAAATATTAATAGTAATTCTGCGTCTTTTTTGACAGATAACTGTCTAATTTACCATTATAATCCGAAAATTCAAACCTCTTGGGGGAACTATTTCCCGTTTTAGGCACGTATAATTCCTATTCGGGCCGTCCGGAGAGGCCGGTTACAATAAAAGTTTATCGGGATTCGGGATGAAATTGAGGAAGGCCTGGAAATTGGCTTTGTATTTCCGTTTGTCCAGCTTGTAATAAAAAGCGCCTTTTTTGGAATTGGCCTTGTCCTTTTCTTTCTGTTTGATTAAAAGTTCGGTCGACAATACTTTGCGGCTAAAGTTACGGTTGTCAAAAGTAGTGTCATAGATCCCTTCGTACAAGATCTGCAATTGGGGGATGGTAAACTTAGCCGGCAATAATTCGAAGAGGATAGGATGGAGGGCGGCCTTGTAGCGCAATTGCCGTTTGGCGTCTTCCATCATTTTCTTATGATCGAAGATCAGGTCGGGCGTTTTCTCCAGGAGAAACCATTCGGCGTTGTATTCATGGCTCAGTTGCTTCTCGTATTGGTGAATATCGATCAGTGCAAAATAGGCGACACTGAGCGTTCTTTCCACCGGGTCGCGTGAGGGGTCGCCGAAAGCCTGCAGTTGTTCCATATACACGCCTTCGAGGCCTGTCAGCTTTTTTAGAATACGGTTAGCGGCTTGTTCCAGGCTTTCCGTTGGTTGGAGGAATCCTCCCATGAGGCTCCATTTGCCTCTTTCGGGTTTGAGTCCTCTTTGAACCAACAATAATTTTATATCATTTCCGTCGAAGCCAAAAATTATACAATCCACTGCTACCAGAATACGCGTTTCTCCTGGATAACGACTCATTTTATTCAAGTTAGTTACATAATAAAAACCGCATGAATGTAATGAATTTTGTGCAAGCTACCAGAACTTGACATAGATAGCCATTATAATTGCCAGGGTAATGACAATCAATACCAGAGTGGAAGGTTTTACGCGGAACATTTCCCTGTCCAGGTCAAAGGCTTTGGGGTTGATCTTGGGACCACCCAGGCTGATGCCTACCATTACGATCATGGTAAAAAAGAAAGCCAGGCCCATGCAAATAAGGAAGGGGATCTGCCATACGGTCGTTGCTACGCCATTGACGATCGCCTGGGTCGGGTAGGCAGTATAAAGGAAGGTCTCATGACCCATAACCTGGGGAGCGAATTCATTGAAGAATACGGAGAGTGCAAAGCCTGTGACCAGGCCCGCGATGGCGGCGGCGCCGGTGGTCCTTTTCCAGAACATACCCAGGATGAACATAGCAAATACGCCCGGGCTGATAAAACCGGTATACTGCTGGATGAAGGTGAATCCTCCTTTTCCGCCGATCTGCAGGATGTCTTTCCAGGTAAAGATGATGGCAATGAACATGGAGGAAACGACGGCCAGTCGTCCTGTCCAAACCATCTTTTGTTCATCGGCCTCTTTATTGATATATTTTTTATAGATATCCAGGGTAAAGATGGTGGAGATGCTATTGACCTTTCCTGCGAGAGAGGAGACGATGGCAGCGGTCAGGGCTGCGATGGACAGGCCTTTCAGACCGGAAGGCAGGAATCCCAGGATGGCGGAGTAGGCATAGTCTTTTCTTCCGTCTTCCAGCTGCAGGTGTCCGTTCTTGTACAGGACGAAGGCGGCGATACCGGGGAGCATGACGATCACGGGCATCAGCAGTTTCAGGAAGCCGGCGAAGAGGATCCCTGTGCGGGCCGTCTGGAGATTGGCTCCCAGGGCTCTTTGTGTAATGTATTGGTTACAGCCCCAATAGTTGAGGTTTACGATCCATTGACCGGCAAAATACATGGCTATTCCCGGTAACACGAGGTATTTATCTACCTCAAGCTGGGAGGAAGCGGCGGTGGGCTTGTGGAAGATCATGTGGAAGTGTTCCGGCGCGTCCCTGATCAGGGCATTTAAACCGGCCAGGGCGCTGCTGCCCAGTCCGAATTTTTCTGCGACGACCGTCAGGGCGAGATAGCTGGTAGCCAGTCCGCCAATGATCAGCACCCCTACCTGTATGACATCTGTAAAGCCGATGACTTTCATCCCTCCCAGGGTGATCAGCAGGGCGAAGATAGCCAGGCCGATCATGATGATATGGAGATTGCTGCCCCCCACCAATCCATTGATGGCCACGGCGCCCAGGTACAGGATGGAAGTGAGGTTGACGAATACATATAACAAGAGCCAGAAGATAGCCATGATCAGGGCTACGGTCCCGTTGTAGCGGGTCTTTAGAAACTGCGGCATGGTGTATATCTTATTTTTAAGGTATACAGGGATAAACCATATGGCAATGATGATCAGGGCTATTGCTGCTATCCATTCGTAGGCTGCCACGGCGATGCCGGCAAAAAAACCTTCTCCGCTCATGCCGATGAACTGCTCTGCAGAAATATTCGAAGCGATCAGGGAGGCTCCGATGGCCCACCAGGTCAGCGAGCCTTCCGCCAGAAAGAAATCCTTTGTGTCAGTAACGGCTTTCTTTTTTCGCTGATAGATCCAGTAACCGTAGGAAGCTACCAGGACGAAATAGACGGCGAAGACGATATAGTCTGCAAAGACGAGATTCTTATTCATAAGCAATGCGGGGCGTTAGATGTATTTAATAATAAAAACGTGTTATCCTTTTGATGCGGGGCCGGTTATCGGTTGATCTGGTAGTATACTTCATTCCAGCGCAGCTCATTACGGAATTGGTAGAGATCGGTCTTTTTACCTATCAGGGCCAGTTCGATGCCTGCCATATCTGCGAAGTCCTGCAGGTGTTCGGCTGTCAGGTTCTGGCTATAGCAGGTATGGTGGGCGCCGCCGGCCAGGATCCAGGCTGTGCATCCTGTTTTCATGTCGGGATAGGGCTTCCATAGGACGCGGGCGACAGGCAATTTGGGCAGGGATTGGATCGGGGCTACGGCGACGACCTCGTTGACCAGGAGGCGGAAGCGGTTGCCCATATCGATGATCGAGGCGTTGATGGCCGGACCGGCTGCAGAATTGAAGACGAGCCTGACAGGGTCGGCTTTGCCGCCGATGCCCAGGGGGTGTATCTCGCAGGAAGGCATGCCCTCTGCGATGGATTCGCAGATCTCCAGCATGTGAGATCCCAGGACGAGATTGTTCTCCGGATTGAAATGATAGGTATAGTCTTCCATGAAGGAATTGCCTCCCGGCAGTCCGCTGCCCATCACTTTCATGGCCCGTACCAGGGCGGCGGTCTTCCAGTCGCCTTCTCCGGCAAATCCGTAGCCGCTACCCATCAGGCGTTGGGCGGCAATACCTGGTAATTGCGTCATTCCATGCAGGTCTTCGAAAGTGTCCGTAAACCCTTTGAAGTTGCCATTCTCCAGGAAGGCGCGTAAGCCTATTTCGATCCTGGCGGCTTCCCGCAGGGAGCCGTGTTGTTCTTTTCCTTTGTGTAGGGAGTCGGCCAGTTTGTATTTCTCATCGTATTCTTTTACCAGGCTATCGATGGCGGCATCGCTTACCTGGGCGATGACTTTTACCAGGTCTCCGATCCCGTAGGTATTGACGGAATAGCCGAATTTCATTTCCGCCTCTACTTTGTCTCCATCGGTGACGGCTACGTAACGCATATTATCTCCGAAGCGTACGAATTTAGCGCCCTGCCAGTCATGCCAGCCTGCTGCGGAGCGGGACCAGGCATTGAGGCTTTCCAGTACGGCGGAATCCTGCCAGTGGCCGGTAATGACCTTGCGGTTCAATCTCATGCGGGTCATGATGAATCCGAACTCCCGGTCGCCGTGGGCGCTCTGGTTGAGGTTCATGAAGTCCATATCGATCTCACCCCAGGGGATATCCCTGTTAAATTGGGTATGCAGGTGTACGAGTGGTTTTTGCAGGGCTTTTAATCCGCCGATCCACATTTTGGCGGGCGAAAAGGTGTGCATCCAGGCGATGATGCCGATGCAATTGGAGGCCGAGTTGGCTTCCACGCAGAGGTGGTAAATTTCTTCGGGTGTTTTCACAGTGGGTTTAAATATCACGGTGACGGGTATTTGCGGGGCGTCATTCAATGATTGGGCAATGGTCTGGGAATGAGCCGCTACCTGTTTGAGGGTTTCTTCTCCATATAAATGCTGGCTGCCGGTGACAAACCACACTTCGAATTTTTTTAAGTTCGTATGCATATCCTCTTTCCTGTTGTTTAGCTATGATGGTGATAAATATTGTTGGGTCGATTTGGTTATTGGCCGTAATAAGAGTTGGGCCCATGTTTGCGCTCAAAATGTTTTTTGATCAGGGAGTCCTGTAGCCTGGGGCTATCTTTTCTGATCTGTTCGGTCAGGTAGGCCATCTTCGCTACAGCTTCCAGTACGGCGCTGTTGTATACGGCTTTTTCCGGTGTCTTGCCCCAGGTGAAAGGGGCGTGATTGCCTACGAGGATCATTTCCACTTCTTCGTAGGTGAGTCCTTTTTCCTGCAGGGCATTCATAATCTGGAAGCCCGTCTGGTATTCGTAATCGCCTTGTATCATTTCGTCGTTCATGGGCGGCGCGCAAGGGATGTCCACGGTGTTGTGATCGGCGTGGGTGGTTCCGAAGATCGGGATATCCCTTTGTGCCTGGGCCCAGGCGGTCGCATAAGTGGAATGGGTGTGTACGATGCCTCCGATCTTTTCCCAGTGCTTGTAGAGTACGGCGTGGGTGAGCGTATCGGAGGAAGGGCGGAGTTTGCCTTTTACTGTTTTGCCGTCAAAGTCGACGATGACCATCTTGTCGGCGGACAGTTCATCGTAAGGGACGCCGCTGGGTTTGATGGCGAAGACACCCTGGTCACGGTCGGCTGCGCTGACGTTGCCGAAGGTAAACAGGACGAGCCCCAGCTTAGGAAGCTGCATATTGGCCTGATAAGCGGTCTCCTGTATATGTTTGTATTTGCTCATTTTTAAACTTTGTTTTCTATGAATTGTCCCAGGTCCTGGTATTGTTTGTAACGGCCAGCATAGACCGCCGCTCTTCCGGCATCGGGATGGTATCCGGCGTCGAAGCCTTGTCCCATTGCTGCCATGGCATCTTCCACCTTGGGGTAGATGCCTGCGGCGGTGGCGGCGAACATGGCGGCGCCCAGTGCGCAGGTCTGTTCGGAGCGGTGGATGCGGATGGACATGTTCATGATGTCGGACATCATCTGCATGATAAAGGGGGATTTCCTGGCTACTCCGCCCATGCCGATCAATCCTTTGACAGGGATCCCTTCTTTGCGGAAGCGGTCTACGATTGCCCTGGCTCCGAAGCAGGTGGATTCGACGATGGCCCGGAATATCCTGGGGGCGTCGCTTCCCAGGCTCAGGCCTGAAAGGGCGCCTTTCAGGGTCTGGTTGGCATCGGGTGTACGGCGGCCGTTAAACCAGTCCAGGGCTAGTTCCCCTTGTTGTTCCAGGGGGAGCGCGGCGGCCTGCCTGCTGAGTTCGGGAATTATCTTGTCCAGGGTCTCCGCTATGAGCGCCCGGGTGCTGTTGGCATCGATGAAGGAAGGGCCTGTCTGCGCCAATATGTTTTGTAATGGCCAGGCCAGTATGCTTTTAAACCAGGCGTAAGCATCGCCGAAGGCCGACTGGCCGGCTTCGAGTCCCATCATTCCCGGGATGACAGAGCCTGGCACCTGTCCGCAGATACCTTTGACCAATTTGCCTTCCACCTCTTTCAGCGGGGCGACCAGCATATCGCAGGTGGAAGTGCCCATTACTTTGCTCAGGTGATAGGCTTCGATCTGACCGCCAACGGCGCCCATGTGGGCATCGAAGGCGCCTATGCCTATGACCACCTCATTGGGTGATTCCAATCCCAGGCGTTCGGCCCATTCCTTCGATAGGAAGCCGGCTGCCTGGTCGGCAGTATAGGTGCGGGTGAAGAGTCTTGCCGTAAAGCCTTTCAGTAAGGGGTCGAGGGAGGAAAAGAAATCATCGGGGGGGAGGCCGCCGGAGCGGCCGGGGTCTGCGTCGGGGCCGATATCGGCAGTTGTCCTGAATTCTTCCGCCCAAAGGGCTTTATGACCTGCTGCGCAGACGCTTCTACGCATATCGGTGATGTGTTTGCCCCCTGTCAGTATGAAGGGGATCCAGTCGCAATGTTCCACCCAGGAATAACAGGCTTTTCTTACCTGTTCGTCTTCTTTTAGTACATGAAGTAATTTGGCCCAGAACCATTCGGAGGAATAAACACCTCCTACGAATTGAAGGTAATTGGTATCAAATTTTTCAGCATGGGCGTTGATGGCGGCGGCTTCTTTTACGGAGGTATGGTCCTTCCACAATACGAATAGGGCGTTGGGATTGTTCTCAAAACCGGGAAGCAGTCCCAGGGGGGTGCCTGTTTGATCCACGGCAACCGGTGTCGATCCGGTGGTGTCGATGGAAATGGCTTTTACCTTTTTTGCTACGGAAGGTCCTGCCTGTGCCAGGCAGCTGCGGATGGTCTGTTCGAGCCCTTCTATATAATCCAGGGGATGTTGTCTGAACTTATTTATACCGGGGTCGCAATAGAGGCCATCCTTCCAGCGGGGATAGTAGAAAATGGATGAGGCGATTTCGTGGCCATTGCCGGCGTTGACGATAATAGACCGGACGGAATCTGTTCCGTAGTCTACTCCTAGTACAAATTGATCTTTTTCCATATGGCTAATTCATCCAGAATTTTTCGCTCTTTTGTTGGTTAGACTGATCTTAGTGCTGCGTCCGGCGTGGTTTATCCGAACAATTCCTGTCAAAATAACATTTATTTTTTTATTTTTTAAAAAATATTTTCATGCCCAGGCAGGGCGAAGGGATTGTTTGGTTTTATATATTCCCTTTTGAAGCTATTGGTTAGCCTCCTTTGTACAGGTGTTCTGCTTAGATTTGTTCGACGGGGCAAAATTAGCCGGGGGGGGATAAGTCAGAGCTATTTCATTCCCCGCAGGTTTGTTGCAGGGAATAGTAAGGGATCTTTTTTTAAAAATACTCTTAAAAGACGTTGGGGATAAAAAATCAGGGGACGTTGTTTGGCACATCCCCTGACATATTACGTAAATTTAAATACCAAAGCCATAACCAATTTTTTAGGATGCTCGTAAGATACGTAAAAATTATTTTATGATACCTTATACTGATTAAAAAATATCTACTACGTATTTGCCCAATTTAGAAGATATTGATTCCTAGAAGTTTATCTTCAATTTGACGTAGTAGTTATACAAGAAATAGCCTAAATTGGCTTGCCCCTCAAACCGCCGGAGAAATGGAAAAAAAGATTAAAATTAATAGGATAAAAGCTGTCTTAGCTGAAAAAGATATATCGCATAAAGAATTGGCGACCAGGGTCGGCATAGCTCCAAATAGCGTTACAAGGATCTGTAACAACGAATTTCAGCCCACTTTAAGACTCCTCCGGGAGATTGCTCTGGCATTAGATGTAGATATACGGGAATTGTTAATACCTACCAGGTATTCCTAGGGACAATTTGTCTTATCGGGGTAGTTCAGAGGCTTCCGCAATTATTCGTCCGGAACCATTTTTTTATAATATGCCCCTTCCACATCCATAATCCTGAGACTACCACAGCGGGAAAGAAAACCCATCGGGTGGCAAAAGCCGCATAGGGTTTCGCGGCAACCGGTCCGTATAAGTAGCCAATAAGGGGGATGCTGAACAAAATATGGATCCACCGGAAGAGTTTTCTTTCTGCAGATGCTTTCATATCTTCTTTATTTTATTTGTATTCCGCTAATAGGGCTTCTATATCGGGCTTGCCCCAGTGTGGAAAGGCAGGGGAAGCGGAGCCGACCGGGGAGGGAGAGTTGGCCGGAGAGCCGGGATTGACTTTCAATTTTTCCAGGGCCTGTTGGAATAATTCTTTCGCTTTGCCCTTGTCCCCTCCCCATAACTTAGGAGTATTGTATTTGGCCCAGCCGTCCAGGTAGAGGGCGCGGGCATTATCGGGGTTGGCCTTTTTAGCTTTTTCTATGTACTGGTTGGCAGGGGGGCCATAGGTGCGTCCATTGGACATGGGGCTGATAAAGACATAAGCCCTGTCTACCATACTCCATACGCAATAGATCTCCGAGAGCGCCTTGTTGTCCGATCCTGCCAGGGCTTCGGCCTTCCGGATCAGGGTTTCGGCTTGTCGGGCAAAAGGTTCGATCTTGTCTCCGTTATCCTTGTATGACCAGGCGATCCTGGTATAACAATAAGCGGCGTAATAATATCCCAGCCATTCGTTGGGATATGCGTTTGTCACCCGGGTAAAATCGTTTGCCAGGGCCTGGTAATCGGTGACGGAAGCAGCGTTGTCCAGCCTGCTGACATAAGGAGTGATGACTTTGTCTAAAGCGGAAGATTGGGCCTCGGCCTGCGGATCCCGGATGAACAGGAGGCAGGGAAGGAAGAGCATCATTTTCAGCGTTTTCATTTTTTTTGTTTTTATGGTTAATAATTAAATCTGATCATAGATTGTCATCGAGATTTTCATTTCGCCGGTTGATTCCGAAATTCACGAAAATGCCGCCGAACAGGGATCGGGGAGCCGGCAAAGTGACGGGCACCTTATTTAGTCCATTGCTGCTATATTGGTAGCCGAAAACCTGGTCTGTCCCCAGTACGTTATTCATGCCAAATGCGATAATGGTAAAATCCCGGGTCTTCCAGTGTTTGAAGAGCGTGCAGAGATAGGAAATGCTTAGGTTTACGCTATTGTATGCGATAGTAGTCCCCTGGTCTTCCAGTACAGACTTCCCCGTGTGATCACTGACGATGTTATAATAGGGCCTTCCCGTGGCAAAAGTGTAAGCGGCGTTAAAGCTGGTATTGATCTTTTCAAAGAAGCGTTTGACCACGAGAGAAGCGGTATGCGGTGTTGCGAATTCCGGGTGGAGCCGGTAGGGGAAATTCAGGTAATCCCTTTTGGTATCTATGTAAGTATAGGTAAACCAATAATCGAGGCCTTTAAAGGTTTTTTTGTCCCTCCAGAATACTTCTATGCCGCGTGCGTACCCATCTCCTTTATTGGTGTACAGGGAGTCGGCGGAAAGCCCGGGCAGTTTTTTATATTGTTTGTAGTAGGCTTCTACCCGGAAAGTCCTGTTATTCGCTGACTTCAGATAGTTGAGCATATAGTGAACGGCATAAGAGAAATCCATTCCCCTGCTCTGATGGATATACTGATTCTCGGGTGCCTGGTAGAACACACCATAGGCGGCATTGAATTGCCCCATTCCCGGGATGCGGTAGCCGATGCTGATACGGGGGGCCAGTGTGGACTGATGTAATAAGCCGGAATATTCATACCGGAGGCCGGCCCTGGCGGCCAGGTGCCGGGTGAAACGGATATCAGCCTCCGCGAAAGCGGCGGTGAGGGGATTTCTCAGGATGGAGATCGTGTCGTTATAGGAATAATGATCCTTTGAAATGGTTTGTCCACCGCCGATACGCAAGACATTTCCCCCGGCAAGCGACCGGGTCAGCACTATTTTTCCTTCTGAAAAATTCGATTCGACCACGGTGAGAATATTCTTGATGGAATAGGGCTCATCCGGCAGGAATAATTGCCGGTTTTGCGCATCGAGCAATGACCGGGAGATATGATCCTTATTATACGTATAAGTCATGCCCAGGTCTATTTTCCAGCCTCTGCCCAGGATCCCCCGGTAGCTGAGGTTATTATAGATATTCGCTCCTTTTAGCTGAAAGCCCGACTTTAACAGACTGCTATCGATATCCGGCCGACGCAGGCCGGTGTTGTTGTAACCTCCTGTGACATAAAATTTGAGCATCCCCGTATTGCCGGTCCGGATACGAAAATTAGCGTCTCCGCTTAAAAATTCCGGCCCATGGAAATAGTCGGGTCGTTGCCGGATGATCTTCGAATAGGGGTTATAGTTAACATACCGGGAACCTGCTCCGTAGCTATACCGGTGTGACTTGTCCAACTCCTGGAAACCGGCGACGCCGACGATCGGGGATATGCCGACGATCGCAGAAGACTTGTCCGGCAGGTCTACGCTCTCCAGGATCAGGGCCCCGCTCATGGCGTCTCCGTAAAGCGCGGAATAGCCCCCCGAGCTGAATACGATGCCGTTAAAAAGAAAGGGGGAGACCCGGGCAGGCTGCAGGATACCGGGCACGGAAGAAAAATTGGGATTCCGCAGCAGGGTACCGTCAATGAACTGTTTGGTCTCATCGCTGGTGCCTCCCCGGACGAAAAGGCCCTCTTGTTCACCGATCTGCTGGGTGCCGGGCAAGGCCCGCAGGGCGTTGGCGATATCCCCGTTGTTGCCTGCCGTGGTCACCACATCGACGGGAGTCAGGGATGCTCCCCGGGCCCTGTCACTGGCTATAAAGCTTCCGGCGGAGATGACTACGGGTTCCATGGCCTTGTCATCCTGCTGCAGGATGATGTCGGCAACCATGACACTATCGTTAATGTTCACCTGTTTTTCCTGCTCCCTGAAACCTACGGAAGATACGACCAATACCTGTGATCCCCTGGCGTCCGTAGTAAACGTATAATGCCCGGATGAGTCTGTTGTCGTTCCGCTGAGGGAGCCTTTCAGGTAAACGCTGGCGCCTGGTAAGGAAGCCTGCTTCTCGCCGGGAGAACCCTGTCTGCCGCTGAAGGAGCCTTGCCTGCTCCTGACGGAGCCACTGATGGTGGTCTGTTCCTGGGAGCGCAGGCCTGCTGCTGAGAGCAAAAGCAGGAATATCGTATAAGGTAATGAACGGGAAGACATATACTGATTGATGATGGTCAAGGCAAAGCTAAGCCTCTCGCGAAGCGTTGATTTCACAAGTAGACGAGTGGGGAAGATGTAGCGATCAAAGGAGCATTGTCGGAGTTGTGGGGTATTAACCTTTAATGATCCGTTGCAGGTTGTCCTTATAGAATTCGCTCAGGGGGATCTCCTGTGGCCCGATGCACACGAGGTCGCGTTTGATAACCGTAATATGCCGGATGGCAATGATATAAGATTTATGAACGCGGATAAAAAGGGAGGCCGGCAATTTTTCTTCCATCGCCTTGAGGCTCATCTTGGTAATTACCGGCCGGGAGGAGGATGCGAGGTGTATGCGGATATAGTCTTTGAGCCCTTCCACGAACAGGATGTCTGCAAAAGAAACCTTCACCAGGGTGTATTCGACATTTACGAACAGGAAGCCGGAAGCCTCTTCTCCCGGGAGCTGTGCCTGGGGGATTGCCTGCGCCTGGTTAATTGCCTGGTCCTGTCGCTCCATGCGGTTCTGGTTGTTCTTCAGGGTAAAAAGGTCTTTGGCTTTATTGCAGGCCTTCAGGAAGCGGTCGAAGGCCACCGGCTTCAACAGGTAATCTACAACGTCAATATTATAGCTTTCCAGGGCGTATTGTTCATAAGCCGTAACCAGGATGACCATCGGCGGCTGCACCAGCGTGCGGATGAATTGCAGCCCATTGAGCCTGGGTAGCTGGATATCCACGAAGATAAGGTCGATCTTTTCTTCCTGCAGGGCGGCTGTCGCTTCCATTGCATTCCGGCAGGCCGCCACCAGGTGCAGGAAAGGGACCTGGCGGATATTATCCACCAGGAGGTCCAGTACCAGCTTTTCATCGTCTATGGCCACGCAGTGTATCATAGCAGGTCGATCGTTAGATGAACAAAATAAGAATCATTCCCTTTATCCAGGGAAAGGGTATGCTTACGGGGATACAGCAATTTGAGCCTGGTTTGAACGTTCGGCAGGCCAATTCCTGTATGGGGGTCTTTACTGTACTCTTGCTCATTGAACTTATTCTGTATGGTAAGCTTCAATAGGCCATCGATCACGCTGAGGTCGATGGATATGGCAGGCTTATCGATCCATCCCACCCCATGTTTGAATGCATTCTCTACAAAAGGGATCAGGAGCATAGGTTCGATGGTCAGCAATTGTTGCCGTTCATCTATTTCAAAGTTAGTAACAATTGTTACATCTTCTCCAAATCGTAATTGTTGCAATTGGATATAGCTTTTTAGGTACTGCAGCTCGTCGGCGATAGCGACTTTTTTTTCTCCGGAGTCATATAGCATATAACGCATCAGGCCGGCCAGCATGATGAGGGAGGGCTCCAATTGACGGGAGCCGGTACGGGCCAGGGACACCAGGTTGGTTAGTACGTTAAACAAGAAATGTGGGTTTACCTGGGAACGGAGGAATTTTAGTTCCGTCGTGAATTGAGCGGCCTGTATCTCTTTTAATTTTTTTTCACGTTTTGTATTGTCCACCAGCACCCTGTAGATAATACTCAGCAGCACAAAAGCCAGGCTGGAGAAAAAGGCAAATCGTTTCGTATTCATGTCAATCAGGATCGTGGGGAAGCCTTTCTGAATGATCAGGATCTTTATGAAAAATAAGCCGATTACGGCGGCCAGTACAGAAGGGAGGTAGATCCACCATTTTCGCCTGTTCATGTACCGGGGATATAAAAAGAAGGCATTCCCGTAGAACAGGCCAATATTCATCAGGTTGGTGGCTATGAAAAAGCCGCCCGGCAGGGCGGTGAAATCGGTTTCTTTATGCGCAGGCACCCTGATGAGGGCAGGCAGCACCAGCAATATACTCCAGATGGCTATATGGGGAAGGGCAGGTCTTATCCTGACTGGTATGGAAAACATTTCATAAAGTTACAATGTATGGATTGTCAAAAGAGCATCCTCCGGCAAGAGAGGTGTTTTTGTAGTCCAAATGGCTGTTTGTGTCGACCCCCTGCCCGGGTCTTTCTTTTAGTATTATCTTTAATTACTTTAAACGGACTGTTATGTTCATAAGATTTTCGGGGCTTATCCTATGTTTGTTTTTTGCCTGCGGGAAGGGGATGGGGCAGAGCAATTATTATCCGGATAGTTTGAAAAAAAGCGTTTTCCTTGCTAAGAATGACCGGGAAAAGATCAGTACGTTGCTGCGCCTGGCAGGTTATTATGCCAGCCAGGAAGATTCCTTGTCGGAGCGGTATGCCAGCCAGGCTATGGAAGTGGCGGAGATGAGCCGGGACAGGAGGCTGATGATCTATACGTATATTCAAAACGGGCATCGTTATCTGCGCCAGGCTGAACTGGCTGGTAGTATCCTGCTTGCCATCGATAATTTTCAGCATGCGGAAAAGCTTGCCAGGGAGAATGGCCTGGATGCCGGGCTGGTCGATAGTTATTGCGGCCTGTCAGAAGCCTTCACTGCAAAGGGGGAGAATGAGAAGGCGCTTAGCTATAATAACCTGGCCCTCTCCGTAGCCGGCAGCCTGGATAATGATTCGGCAAAAGTATCCGCTTATTCTTATATGGGTGATACCTATATGGCCATGAATGAAAAGCTACTCGCTTTCCGGAATTACCTGGAAGGTTTGAATATAGCGGAGTCATCGAAAAATGAGGATTTGATCCGAAGGGTCTGCTGGGATCTGAGGGGGTTCTATGCACATATCGGAGAGAATGATAAGGCGATCGATTATGAGATGAGAGTTTTTACTATCGACCGGAAGAATCATGACAAGTTCAGGCTGGTGGATGACTATAACAATTTAGGCAGGTTGTTCACGGCAAAAAAGCAATACGAGCTGGCCTTGAAAATGTATGAAAGCTCGATCGCCGAGGCGGATACCCTGCATTTTGACCTGGCTAAGCTTGATTCCTATATCAATATATTCAGTATGTATTTTTCGGGCGATCAGTATGCAAAGGGCATCAGTTATCTGAATGAGCATAAAGAACTGCTGGATTTCCTGGACAGAGCGGGGCTGCGGTTTTTAACCGATGAAGAGTACGGTATTGCGTATACGAATATGAAAAAGTTTGATTCCGCCTATTATTATTTTAAGCGAGCGGAGCCGGATGTCGAGAAAAAGGGGAGCCCTTTTATGAAGGACGATTTTTATGAGAAGTTCGGGGGGTATTACCGGAAGAAAGGAGAGAACGGGAAGGCCATTGATTATTATTTAAAGGCAAAGGAGATCGGGGAAGCGACCCGGAACCTGAGCATTTTACAGAAGAGCACCGGGATCCTGGATTCGCTGTATAATCAGGCCGGCGATTACAAGGCCGCTTATTTTTATAATACGGAATATAATAAGTGTACGGATAGCATCAAGTCCCTGGCTAAAGAGACGGACCTGCTGAAACTGGAAGTGGACAATGACAACCGGCGGAGGGATCGGCTTGCCAAAGAAGAGGAGGAAAATGTGCAACACCGGCATAATGTCCAGTATATGGGCTTTACGGTGGGACTGGCCGGGCTGTTCGTTGCGCTCGTCATGATGGGTTTTTTCGTGGTGTCTCCCCGTACTATCCGGGCCCTGGGGTTTTTTTCGTTTATTTTTCTTTTCGAATTCATTATTCTGCTGGCTGATAAACAGATCCATGAGGCCACTCATGGGGAGCCCTGGAAGGTGCTGTTGATCAAGGTGTTCCTGGCAGCGATCCTTTTACCGCTGCATCACTGGCTGGAGCATACCGTGATCCATTATCTTACTTCCCGCAGAAAGATCTCTCCGGTGGGGGGGCTTTTTTTGCGGAAGCAGTCGAAAAAGGAGGAGGAGGGCGGGGAATAGTCCTTCTAGAAAGAATTTTATTCCCTTTTTTTATTATTTTCTGCATTTTATTCTGTTTATTACTACCTTTACCAAAAATAATAATGGAAGTTATTTTGGATAATACGGACCTGCAGATCCTGCAGCTGATGCAGGAGAATGCCCGCATCTCCAATGTTGACATGGCCAAAAAGCTGGATATGGCTCCTTCGGCCGTGCTGGAGCGGGTGAAGAAACTGGAGCAGAAAAAGGTGATCCGCAACTATACCACCAGCATTAGCCCGGCAGCGGTGGGTCAGAAATTACTGGCGTTTATTTTTATAAAGACCAACGATGGTTTTGGAAGCAGTGTCACGGGACCTGCCCTGGCCAAGATACCTGAAGTGCAGGAAGTGCATAATATCGCCGGGGAGGATTGTTACCTGGTGAAAGTGCGTGCGGCCGATTCGGCTGCCTTGATGGCGCTGATGCGCAATGAGTTTGCCAAGATCCCTACGATCCACTCTACGAAAACGACGATCGTCCTGGAAACCGTGAAAGAAGAGCAAAAACTAGTGGTCCCTAATAAATAATTCTGTATGTCTTCTCCTTCTAACAGACCTGTCTCTGCCTTAAGAGTTATTATAGCCTTCGCTATTGTATATATAGTCTGGGGTTCTACTTATTTTTTTATCCGCCTTTCTGTCCTGCACATTCCTCCTATGCTGGTGGGGTGTATGCGGTTTCTGATCGCGGGAATCCTGATGCTGCTCTGGTGCGGGGTAACGGGTGAGCGGGTTTTTGTCTGGAAGGATATGAAGCCGGCGATCGTGAGCGGTCTGTTATTGCTCTTCTTCGGGAATGGAGCGTTGATCTGGTCGGAGCAATATCTGCCCAGTTCGCTGGCGGCTATTTTACTGGCTTCCGGGCCGATCTGGTTCGTCGTACTGGACCGGCGCAAATGGCAGGAGAATTTCCGGAGCAGGGAGACGATCCTGGGGTTGCTGGTGGGATTTGCCGGTGTCATCCTCTTATTCGGGGAAAGGCTGATCCATTCTCTTTCCCCTGCGGGCGGCGTTCCGGGTGCCGGGACTAACTGGCAGGTGATCGCACTGCTGGTGTTATTGCTGGGTTCGATCTCCTGGGCATCGGGATCTCTTTATGCCAAATACAAATCTTCGGGCAATTCTAATTCGGTCAATGCCGGCTGGCAAATGTTGGCAGCGGGGGTAGCTTTTATTCCTGCCAGCCTGATCAGCGGGGAATGGACTCATTTCCATTGGCAGGATGTGCCGCTTTCTTCCTGGCTTTCCATATTCTACCTGGTGACGATGGGTTCATTGGCTGGGTACAGCGCTTTTGTCTGGTTGTTACAGGTGAGGTCTGCCACCCAGGTAAGTACGCACGCATATGTGAACCCGGTAGTTGCCGTATTATTGGGCGTGTTTTTTGCAAATGAAAAAATGTCCCCGATGCAATTGCTGGGATTGGCAATTATATTGATCAGCGTGTTACTCATTAACCTAGCTAAATACAGGGCTTCGGCCACTGCCGGCCGATCCCGCCGGGAGGAACTCTCACACCAGCCCGGGACGCCCGCAAGGACCTGAGGGGCGCAGAAGCATTATATTATAAAATACGCGAATTGTACAGGAATATCGATGATATGTACAAGTGGCCGGGCGTTGAAACCTTTGTCTATCAGGAAATTCATGCCGGATGGCTCCTGTATTTTTTTTAAAAAGGTTTATTTACTACATTGGGTGTTTTATTCCCAGTCATGGATTATAATAATATACAGGAGCAGGCAAAGCACTATGTCCGGTCTTTTTTCGACGCTCATGTCGATGAAAGGATCCTTTATCATAACCGGACGCATACGGAGAAAGTGGTGGAGGCTGCAATTGCGATCGGGCAGCACTATCAACTGGATGAAAAGGATTTTTTTACCGTGAATGTAGCCGCCTGGTTTCACGATATCGGTTATTATAAAGGAGGGGCAGCCGGCCATGAGGAAAAGGGGGCAGAGATGGCTGAATCTTTCCTGACGGGTACCGGTGTGGATGCTACTGTGATCGAGGCTGTCAGGAACTGTATCCTCGCTACGCGGCTTCCGCAAAAGCCCGCTAATTTACTGGAAGAGATTGTGTGTGATGCGGATCTTTTTCACCTGGGAACGGATGAATTCGGCGATCGGAATAAGCTGCTGCGAAAAGAGATAGAGATCCTGCAACATAGAAAAATAAGTAAGGATCAGTGGCGCAAAGATTCGATCCGGTTCCTGGAATCGCACCATTATCATACGGATTATTGCCAGTTGCTGCTGAATGAGAAACAGCAGGAGAACCTGGACAAGATGAAAGCTAAGGAACCGGAGGTTCTCCCCTCCGATCCGGTCGTCGCCCTTTTGCATCAACATGGAGAAGCGCAAGAAGAGCAGGAAAACGAAGCTTCGGAGAAAAAGGATAAGAAAGGCAAAAAAGAAGAAGGGAAAAAAGATGACAGTAAGAAGGATGCGGGCAGGGGGATCGATACGGTCTTCCGGATCACATCCAATAATAACCAGCGTCTGAGCACTCAGGCGGACAGTAAGGCACAGATCCTGATCCAGGTGAACTCCATTATTATTTCCGTATTGCTGAGCTTGTTGCTGCGGAAGATAGAGGATCATACGAACCTGGCCATCCCGGCTATCATTTTATTAACGGTCAACCTGGCGACGATCATTTTTTCTATCCTGGCTACCCGGCCGCATATTCCTCCGGGCACGTTCAGCAAGGCTGATCTTGATGAAAAAAAGGTGAACCTGTTGTTCTTTGGGAATTTTTACAAGATGAGCCTGCCCGACTATGCCGACGGCATGTTGAAGATGATGGATGACAGGGATTTCCTGTATGGGAGCCTGATCCGGGATGTCTATTTCCAGGGGCTGGCTCTGGGCAAGAAATATCGCTGGCTCCGGCTGTCCTACAATGTGTTCATGTATGGGTTGATCCTGTCCGTGCTGGCTTTTCTGATAGCAGCATTGGCTTTCCCCGTACCGCTGAATAAATAATGATGAAATGACTATGACCTTAATTTTATGCAACATTCTATACTCAATATAGCCAAAGAAATGGAGGGGGGCGAGTTAGTGGACTCCCATCTGTCCTTTAAAGGGTTTATTGATTTCCTGAAGAACAGGAAGCTGAATGAAAAGACCATGAAGGTCAAATACCTGGATTTCCTGATCAATCATTTTGAGCACCGGCTTCGGGGAAATTACCGGATAGAGGTAGAGCAGGCAGCCCAATACCAGGATCTCCTGGAACTGATGTACAGCACTATCTTCCCGGCCATTGAAGACGAAAGCCTGAACCTGTGGTCCCTGAGCGTGCCGCTGCAGCCTATTATATTCTATGGCACCGATCCCTTTTACGATCTGCTTCGGGACCAGGATTCGGGACACCTGAGGGTCTGTATGATCGATGAAAAAAGTAGGGTGCGCAAAAAGATGAACCTGGACCTCGTCTATAGTCTTGTCTTAAAGAAGCTGTATAACTATAATTTGTTTCATTCCAGCAGCCTGATCAGTTCTTTAAAGAACGAGAATTCGGGGATTCTGAATTATTACCGGCTGAATATCGATACCCGTTTTGTGGAGGTGTTCCCCAAGGGGGCTCTTCCTGAATGGAACCCTGCCCTTTTGCAATCTCATTTGCCCGGGCCCCGGATCCTAGATCTTTTAATGCGGCAGCTTCCTCTGACCCAGTTCCGGTTCGAGGGGATTGCCGCCGTTACGGTGACGGATATTACTACGGAGCATGTGGTGGAGACGATCAAGAATATTATTTTAAATCCGATGATGAGTTTTGGGCATGACTCCCATTACAAGGATGTCATCGACTCTTTGAAGAGCCTGACGGGGAATAGCTCCGTGGATTATGGCCTGTTGCCTTTCCTGAAGGTCAATGACCGGCCCGTGTTCCCGGATGATGGTTGCTCGCACAGCCTGCTGGTCGCCGCGGCCAAGGAGAACGGGGAGGTAGAGAAGGTCTATATCGAGATGGCCGAAAAATATATGCAGACTCCCCAACTGGTCTTTTTCGATAATATCCCGGAGGACACGAAGGATGCTCCCTTTCTTACCGTACTCCGGCGCAGTGGCGTGAAAGCCTATGCCATGGTGCCCGTCTTTTACAATAACCGGCTGGTCGGGGCTTTGGAAGTTTCTGCCACCGGGGAGGGGGTCCTGGACCAGGGGCTTTTATCCCGGCTGGACATTGTCCTTCCCTTGCTGGCACAACTCCTCCAACAGAATATCGATGATTTTGGAGCCAGGGTCAAGGCGGTCGTTAAAGAAAATTTCACTTCTATCCAGCCTTCCGTGGAATGGAAATTCAATGAGGCGGCCTGGCATTTTTTGAGAGAAGAAGAGGGCGGGGATCACCGGCCTGTGATAGAGACCATCTACTTTAAGAATGTTTACCCCTTGTATGGGGCTGTCGATATACGGAATTCCACGATCGAAAGGAATGAGGCGCTGAGAAAGGACTTGCAGGCTCAATTCGATATCCTGGTGAGCACTTTGTACAACCTCCAGAAAGTGACCAACCTGGAACTGGTGGATGAACTGATCTTCCAATGCAGAAAATGGCTGGATGCGATATCCGGTTCGCTGACTACGGCAGAGGAGATGGACCTGAATAGTTTTATGCAGGAAAAGGTGGATGGGTTCTTTACCCATTTTAAGGAGACGAGGCCGGATACTGCGGAGATCATCCAGCCTTATCTTCAGGCGATCAATGAGGCGGAGGGGATTGCTTATAAACACCGGCGGGAACTGGAAGCTTCCATAAAGCTGATCAATAAGACCATCAATCGTCAACTGGAGTCCGGGAAGAAAGAAGTGCAAGAGACCTATCCTTCCTATTTTGAAAAATTCAGGACGGACGGGGTGGAATACGATATTTATATCGGGCAGACCATTGCGCCCGACAAGCCATTCGACCTGATCTATCTGAAGAATCTGCGTTTGTGGCAACTGAGTTCTATGGCGGCTATTGCGCAACTGACGCATGCCTTATTACCGCAGATGCCCGGGAAGCTGCTGACGACCCAGTTGATCTTCGTTCATTCCAATTCCATCGATATCAGCTTCCGGAAAGATGAACGGAGGTTCGATGTGGAAGGGGGATATAATATCCGGTACCAGGTAGTAAAGAAGAGGGTCGATAAGGTGCATATTAAGGATAGTAATGAACGACTCACCCAACCCGGTAAGATTGCCGTGATCTATTTTAATGATAAAGAGGCGGAGGAATACCTGGATTATGTAAAATATCTACAGGAAAAGGGCATCCTTAACGACGACCTGGAGCAGGTAGAACTGGAGGAATTGCAGGGAGTCAGCGGGTTAAAAGCTTTTCGCGTGGGTGTAAAATTAGACTGATATTCAGGGGCGAACCCAAAAACTAAAGATCCATGTATGCGTTTAGGAATTATATGGTGAGGATCGTCTGCCTTTTTTGCGTCTGTATATTTTCCGGGTTTATGGGGTGCTATGATGCCGCGCCCGTCAGCTCCCCACCGGGATATCATCTGGACACTCCGCAAAAATTTGTCATGAGCGAATCTTTACGTGAGATATCGGGCCTTGTCACGCTGCGGGGCAATGGCGATACGCTCTACGCAATCGAGGATGAGGAGGGAAAGCTCTTTTATTTTCATCCGGGCGACGGAAAATTCCCGTATAAGAAATTCGGGAAAAGAGGCGATTATGAAGACGTGACCATCCTGGATAACAAGGAGTTCGTGGTACTGCGGAGTGATGGATCCCTGTTTGTATTTCCATTGAGCCTGGTCAGTGATGGGAATACGGACCCTGTGGAGAAATACGAGAACATTCTTCCGGCAGGTGAATATGAAGGATTGTTCGGAGACGATAATGGCAAGCTCATCGCTCTTTGCAAGAATTGCCCGGATGACGACCAGCGCAGTGAGGTGTCGGGCTATGTGCTGGAGCGGAGTAAAAAAGGCCCTTTGACGATCACGGATCATTTCAAGGTGAATGTGTCCCAGGTGAAGCTGACCAGTATAAAAAGGAAAGTGAAATTTCATCCGTCCTGCATCGCCAGGCATCCGCTGACCCGGGACTGGTATATCATTTCCTCCGTTAATAAGATATTGCTGATCCTGGATGATCATTGGAAAGTGAAAGCGGGTTATCCCCTGGCGCCTTCGTTATTCAAACAGCCGGAGGGGCTGGCTTTTGATAAAAAAGGGAATATGTATATTTCCAATGAGGGGGGAGACGGCAATGCCAATGTGCTGTTATTCAAGTATAACTAACCTAACTGATATGAGAACAAATTTACGGATCATTAGCCTGCTGTGGATGGTCCTGATCTATGGGACGGGTGTCCGTGCGCAAAGCGACCGGGTGGTACAGAGGATGTTCCTGGTAGGAGATGCGGGGGAGCTGAAGGATGGCCATCATCCTGTCTGCGACTGGCTGAAGCAGCATGTGGACTGGAATGATACCAGCAATGTGCTGGTATACCTGGGCGATAATGTCTATCCCCTGGGAGTGCCGCCAGAGGGCAGCCGGTATACCGATTCCGCCCGGAAGATACTGGATTACCAGGTATCCGTGGTGGCGGGTAAAAAGGCTAAAGCCTATTTTATTCCCGGTAACCACGATTGGAAGGAGGGGAGGCCCGGAGGATGGGGCCAGGTGAAGAATGAGGATACTTATTTGGAGTCACTGGCGCTGTCCAATGTGGAAATGCTGCCTAAGGGCGGTTGTCCGGGACCGGTAGCTGTGCAAGTGGGCGAAAAAATGGTATTGGTCTGCATGGACAGTCAGTGGTGGTTGCAGCAGGATGACCGTCCGGGCCTGGAGTCCACCTGCGATTGCAAAGATGAGAAGATGATCCTCAATGCCTTGAAAGATATCATCAGCAATTACCCTGACAAGCTGATCGTACTGGCCATGCATCATCCCCTGTATACGCATGGCGGACATGGAGGTTATTATACTTTTAAAGAGCATCTTTTCCCCCTGACAGATCTGCAATCGGGGCTTTATATTCCTTTACCGCTTCTCGGGTCCATCTATCCCCTTACCAGGGGTGTGTTCGGCAATGTGCAGGATGTGAACAATCCGAAGTATAAGGAATTGCGGCAGCAGGTGGAAGGCGTGATAAAAGGTCACGCGAATGTGATCCATGTGGCGGGGCATGACCATGCTTTACAACTCCTGCAGCATGATAGTGTTTATTATGTCGTCAGCGGGGCGGGTTCTAAAAGCGCCCGGGTGAAGATGGGCAGCAATTCCCTGTTTGCCAGGGAGGACCTTGGCTTTGCCGTCATCGAGCTGCATGAGAGCGGGAAGTCCGGGATTAAATTTTATACGGCTGGCGCGCAGGACCTGCAGCAGCCGGTCTATACGGCCGTGGTGCCTCCCCTGTTGCCACGGGTCGATACCGCTACTATTGTAAGATCTTTTCCCGACTCGGTAACAGCCATCGGGTATCCCGGTTTCCTGGCGGGTGGATTCAAGCGCTGGCTGCTCGGTAGTAACTACCGTAAGGAGTGGGGGGTACCCATCCGGGTGAAAGTCTTCGATATGACCGGCTGGACGCCTTTTCAGCGCGGGGGGGGGACCCAGACAAGGTCTCTGCGGATGAGAAATGCAGATGGTCGTGAATTCGTTCTCCGGGGAGTGGAGAAATATGTGACGAACGATGCGTTGCCGGTGGCGTTGCAGGGAGATCCTTTGGTGAAGGACCTGGTGACGGATGGAGTCTCTGCTTCCTATCCCTATGCTGCCGTGTCCATCCCTCCGATGGCAACTGCTCTGCATGTACCCCATGCGAGTCCCGAGCTGGTATATATGCCGGACGATCCCAGGCTGGGGAGGTTCAGGAGTGATTATGGCAATCTGTTTGCGCTGCTCGAAGAGCGGGAGCCGGGCAATGGAAAGAAGACCTACAATTTTGGGGACCTGGATAAGAAGTTATTTGAAGACAATGATAATACCGTGGACCAGCAGGCGGTATTGAGGGCCCGGCTGCTGGATATGTTCGTCATGGATTTCGACCGGCATGAGGATCAGTGGCGCTGGGAGGCAGATGATAACGGGAAGGGCAAGACTTTTTCCCCTGTGCCGCGGGATCGGGACCAGCCTTTTTTTATCAATAGCGGGGTGATACCCTGGATCGCCGGATCGGCCTGGGCGGCGCCACAGTTGCAGGGTTTCCGGCCGAAAGCCAGGAATATCGAAACCTATAATTACAATGCCCGGAATTTCGATCACAATTACATGAACGAGCTGACGGAGAAGGATTGGAGGGCAGCGGTAGAGGTGTTGCTGAATACGATGACGGATTCCCTGATCGAAGCTTCGCTGAAGCTGCAGCCTGCGGAAATCCATGCTTATTCGATGCCCTCCATCATTGCCAAACTGAAGGAGAGAAAGAAATATTTTTTGCAGGATATGATGACCTATTACCATTTCCTTGCTGAAATGGTGAGTATTTACGGGAGCGATAAAAAAGAGTTGTTCGATGTGGAGCGTAAAGGAAAGGACTCTGTGACCGTGACGGTCTATAAGCTGAATAAAGGGGGGGAGGCCAGTAAGAAGCTTTTTGGCCGGACCTTCCTTTCCGGTGAGACGAAAGAGGTCCGTTTATATGGATTGGGAGGGGACGATCAGTTCCATATTCATGGAGAGGGCGGCGGGAGGATCGTCGTCCGTATCATCGGCGGTCCGGGGAATGATCAGTATAAGAATGAGGCGGAGGCGCCTGCCGTCAGGACGAAGATCTACGATCTGAGCACGGAGAAGAACGAGTTTACCGGGAAGGGGGCTCATCTCTCCTTCCTGTCGAAGGATCCTTCCGTGAATGCGGTGAACCGGCTGGGGTTCAGGTACAATGTCCTGGCGCCGCTGGTAAGTGTAGGCTATAACCCGGACGATGGGGTATTCCTGGGCGCAGGGTTCCGGTATACGGTCCATGGATTCCATAAAGATCCGTATAAGCAATTGCATACTTTATTGGTCGAACATGCTCTTGCAACGAAAGCCTTTGCCTTCAAATACGATTTCGAAGCTATCCATGCGATCGGGAAACTGGACCTTCTGTTCCATAGCAGCATTAAGGCCCCGAACAATACCATCAATTTCTTCGGCTTTGGGAATGAGAGCATTTACGACAAGCATGCCAAGGAAGGAGTGAGATATTACCGGGCGCGTTTTAATGTCTATGATGCAGATCTGCAATTGCGGAAAAAAATGGGTTCGGTATTCACCCTGGCTGCGGGACCGGCCTTTCAATATTTTACCCTGGACAGCGCCGACAACAAGGACCGGTTCATCAACCGCTCCGATGTACCCGGGCTGGATCATGCTACCCTCTATAGATCCAGGGCCTTTGCCGGCGGCCGTGCGACCGTCCTTGTGGATGATCGGAATAATAAAATATTACCCAGCCGGGGCATCCATTGGCAAACCCAGTTCAGCAGTTACGGCGGGCTGAATGATGCGAGCCATCATTATTCCCAGTTGAATACGGACCTGTCTTTGTTCACGAGTTTTAATACCCGCAGCAATGTGGTGATCTCTACCCGTGTGGGCTGGGGGAAGACCTTTGGGGAGCATGAATTTTATCAGGCGCAATTCCTCGGAGGAACAGAGAATTTGCGGGGATATCGGAAATTCCGTTTTGCCGGCGATGAGGAGTTCTACCATAATATCGATCTGCGCATCCGGCTGGCAGATTTTCAAACCTATCTTTTTCCCGGATCGCTGGGTCTTCTGTTCTTTAACGATGTAGGCCGGGTCTGGCTGCATGGGGAGGACAGCAAGCAATGGCATGACGGGTATGGAGGGGGCTTCTGGATCAGTCCGCTGAAGCAATTCGTCCTTTCTGCCAGTTATGCTGAGGGAACGGACGGCGGGATAGCGCTTATAAAGCTGGGCTTCCAGTATTGATGAAGCCGGGAAAAGCAGGTAAGATTGAATAGGGGTACTGTTTATAGGAATAAATGCTTACATTTAAAAGAGCATTTATTTATACTATGGGGTCTTACCGTTATCTATTTATTGCCCTGTCCTTATTCTTTTCTCTTTTTGCTTATCCTCAGTCTACGCCTATAAAATTCGAACACCTGGGAACGGACGACGGACTTTCTCAGAGTAATGTGATCTGTATTATGCAGGATAGCCGGGGTTTTATGTGGTTCGGCACCCGGGACGGGCTGAACAGATATGACGGCTACCAGTTTACGATCTATAAGAACGATCCGCTGGACAAGAAGAGCCTGGGAAACAGCTTCATCATGGGCCTGCTGGAGGATGCGAAGGGGTTTATCTGGGTAGGGACCTGGGGAGGAGGGCTGGACCGCTATGACCGAAGGACGAATCAATTCATTCATTTCAGGCATGATCCGGCTGACCCGAACAGTCTTTCCAGTAACCTGGTCATTCACCTGATGCAGGATAGCCGGGGCGTTCTCTGGGTGGGAACGGAAGATGGCGGTCTGAATATACTTGATTCCGCTTCCGGGCATTTTGTACATTATCAATATAACAAAGCGGATGAGAAAAGCCTGGGTGGTAATTATGTGAAAGATATCTGTGAGGATTCGGAGCATAATATCTGGGTGGCTACGATGGAGGGAGGGCTGAATCTTTTCGACCGGTGGACGGGGACTTTCACCCGGTTCCGCCATGATGAAAAGAATGCCCGGTCTGTCGGCAGCAATAATATTGGCGCCATCCTGGAAGATAGCAGGCATCGGCTGTGGATCGGCACGAACGGGGGAGGGCTGGACCTTATGGATAAGAAGAGCCGGACTTTTGTGCATCATAAGAGAAATGATGGCGTTAAGGATAGTATTAACAGCAATACGATCTCTTACCTGGGGGAAGACGGGGAAGGTAATTTATGGATCGGCACGGAAAATGAAGGGCTCTGCATTTTGAATGCCGTCACCGGTAAATTTCAAACCTATCTTCATGACGATGTAGATCCTACCAGTACTGCCACTAATTCTCCATACGAGATCTACCGGGACTCGAAAAAAAATATGTGGATCGGGTCGTTCACGGGCGGCGTTGATTTTGTCAACCGGGATGCCAGTAAGTTCGTTCATTACAAGCATAATTCATCTCCTTACAGCCTGAGTGATAATCATGTTCTTTGTATTTACGAGGATTCTCATGAGAACATCTGGATCGGCACCGACGGGGGCGGGCTGAATCTCTTTGACCGCAAGACGGGCCGGTTTACCCATTACCGGCATGATCCCGGTCATCCCAATAGTCTTTGCGGGGATAATGTATTGAAAGTGATGGAGGATAGCCATGGCAATTTATGGATCGGCACCTGGGCGTATGGAATATCGGTCTTCAACCGGAGGCAGCATCAATTCACTCATTTCAAAAATGATCCCGGCGATCCTGCCAGTTTAAGTAATAATAACGTGTGGACTCTTTTTGAGGACCGGCAGCACCATATCTGGGCCGGTACTTATGGAGGCGGGCTGGACCTGTATGATCCGGTTAAGAAGTCTTTTATTCATCACCGGCATGATGAAAACGATGCCGCGAGCCTCAGCAGTGATAAAGTGCATTCCGTCTTCGAGGATAGTAAGGACCGGTTCTGGGTGGGGACGGACGGGGGAGGATTGGATCTTTTTGACCGGCAGACGGGAAAGTGTGTACATCATGTGCATGACAGCAGTAAAAATAGCCTTGCCAATGACAATGTCGGGGGGATTTTCGAGGACAGGATGGGCGACCTCTGGATCAGTACTACGGAGGGACTTACCCGTTATAATGCGACGACGGATCATTTCACTATTTACAGGACCCGGAACGGGTTGCCTAATGATGTGATCTTCGGGGTTCTGGATGATGACAGCGGAAATTTATGGATCAGCACCAATAAGGGGATCTGCCGGTTCAATCCCGGGGATGGGGTTTACCGGAACTTCGGGGTCGCGGATGGCTTACAGGCCAATGAGTTCAAGGAGCAGGCCTATTGTAAGACCCGCTCGGGCATTCTCTATTTCGGGGGAATCAACGGATTCAATGAGATCTTACCGGGCAATATCCGGTCGGAGCCTTTTGATCCGCCCCTGGTGATCACTAATTTCCAGGTCTTCAATAAGGAGGTGCCGATTGCCCGGGATGAGAAGGATCCTTCTCCGCTGAAAATGGATATTACGGAGACAAAAAGTATTATCCTGCCTTATAAAAGTTCGGTCATTACCATCCAGTTTGCGTCCCTGAATTATACGGACCGGGAAAAAAAGAAGTATGCGTATATGCTGGAGGGATTCGATAAGAATTGGAATTATGTAGGTGCCAAGCGTTCGGTCACTTACACGAATCTTGATCCGAGGCAATATACTTTTAACGTAAGGGGGTTGAATAATGATGGGGAGTGGTCGGGGAAGTCCCTATCTCTTAAACTGGTGATCACTCCGGCCTTCTGGATGACCTGGTGGTTCCGGTTGCTCCTGGTGTTGTTCTTTATCGGCAGCGTATTAACTTTCTATCTACTGCGTGTGAGTACGATGCGTGCATTGAACAGGGAACTGGAACGGCAGGTGCAGGAGAGGACGGAAGAAGAGAGCAAGGCCCGCAGGGATGCCGAGGAAGCCAACAAGGCCAAGAGTGTATTCCTGGCGACGATGAGCCATGAGATCCGTACGCCGATGAATGGGGTGATCGGCATGGCTTCGCTGTTGGCGGAAACGCCGCTTACTTCCCAGCAACGGGAGTATACGGCCACGATCATGAGCTGCGGGGAGAGCCTGTTGAGCGTCATCAATGATATTCTTGATTATTCCAAAATAGATTCCGGCAAGATGGAGATCGAGGAGTATGATTTCGACCTGGGCAACTGTATCGGGGAGGTCTTCGATGTGTTCCATGAAAAAGCGGCACAGTCGGGACTGGGGCTGGTCTATCGGATCGATCCGGAGGTGCCGGCATATATTGCAGGAGATGCTTTGCGGTTGCGGCAGGTATTGATGAACCTGTTGAGCAATGCCGTCAAGTTCACGCAGCGGGGAGAGGTATTCCTGGGGGTCCGTCTGTTGCGGTCCTGGGAGAAAGGCCGGATCGAGCTGGCTTTCGAGGTACGGGATACCGGGATCGGTATCCCGGCGGATAAAATAGATAGGCTGTTCAAATCTTTTTCGCAGGTGGATTCTTCCACTACCCGTAAATATGGGGGGACGGGACTGGGGCTGGCCATTTCTGAGAAGCTGGTATCCCTGATGGGGGGACGGATTACCGTTAAGAGCCAGCCGGGGGAGGGAACCACTTTTGGTTTCACCATCCTGGCAAGGGCCGGGAGGCAGCCGGTGGCCGTTTCGGGGAAAGGAGCCCGGCCGGGGGAGAAGATGGAGGCCGGATTTGCCCGGTTATATCCCCTGCGTATCCTGATTGCGGAAGACAATATCATTAATCAGCAGCTGATCCTGCATATTCTTACCAACCTGGGATATGAGCCGGACTCGGTGTGGAATGGGGAACTGGCAGTCGCTGCTGTCCGGGACCAGCCGTATGATCTTATTTTAATGGATGTACAGATGCCGGAAATGGATGGGCTGGAGGCTACGAAACTCATTCGCGGGAGCCAATCCAGGCAACCGGTTATCATTGCCCTGACGGCGAATGCCATGCAGGGGGACCGGGAAGAATGCCTGAAGGCGGGCATGGATGATTATATCAGCAAGCCTGTGCGTCTGCAGGAATTGATGGGTTTATTGGAGAAATGGTCGAAGAATGCTTGATTCCCTGACGATCAATTCTGATTTAATGACAATGGTGTCTGTTGAATGAGCGGAGGAGATGCCTGCCAGTTGGTCGAGGAGGCTGCGGGCGGCTCTTTCTCCCATCTCTTCCCCCGGGTAGTTGATCGTGGTCAGTTTGGGGGTGATGATCTTCGAAATAACGTCGTTATTAAATCCTACGATGGCGATATCTTCCGGTACCCGAAGGCCGGCTTCTTTGAGGGCCTGCATGAATACGGCGGCGCAAAAATCATTGGTAATAAAGATCCCGTCCGGGCGGGGATCCATATTCAATATCTGGCGGGCCGACCGGATAGCGGCGGCTTCTCCCAGGTCGTCCACCAGCAGCAGGTCCGGATCGAAGGTCAGTCCATGGTCTGACAACGCCTGCTGGTAGCCTTTCAGCCGATCGGCGTATACGTTGCGGTTGAGGCTGGCCGTGAGATGGGCAATACGCCGGCAGCCCTGTTGGGCCAGGTGGGCCGTTGCCTCATAACCGGCTTTCGTATTATCGATAATGACCCTGGTCCCATATTGGTTGTCTTCTACCCGGTCGAAAAAGACGACGGGGATCCCCTTTTGTACGAAGGGGGAGAAATGATCCAGGTCTTTTGTGTCGAAGGCGAGGGAGGCTATCAGGCCATCCACTCTTTTATGGAAGAGGTTATGGGCATTGGCGGCTTCCTTCCGATAGGTCTCGGAGGAATGCCCGATGATCAGGTCGTAACCCGATTCGGTGGTCACTTTCTCGATACCGGCCAGTACGGAGCTGATGAACTGGCTATTCAGTTCATGTACGATGATGCCGATCGTATTGGTCTTTTGTTTTCGGAGGTTGCTGGCAAAATTGTTGGAGCGATAGCCCATTTCTTTGGCCATATCGGTGATCCGTTTGCGGGTAGCTATGTTGATGGCCGGATGGTCTTTCAGGCCCCGGCTTACAGTGGCCGGGGATAGATCGAGTACTTTGGCTAGGTCGTAAATGGTAATATCTCTTTTGGACATGATGGGCTGCGGGCTATTTGGCCGTAAAATTACGGATTTTAAAAATATTATTGCAATCGGTTGCAATATGATTGAAACGAGCTATATTTACCCGCGATTTTTTTAAAAACCTGAAATCAGCTTTGCCGTATGTTGTTATTAGGAATTGATCTGGGTACTTCTTCGATAAAAGTGGCTGTGGTAGACCCGGCCACACAGCGGACCCTTGCCACTGCTCAATATCCGGATACGGAAGCACCCATTCTCTCGCGGCGCCCCGGATGGGCGGAGCAGGCTCCGGAAACCTGGTGGGAGTCCGTGCAGCAGGCGATTCTTAAAGTGCATGCCTGCGGCGCTTATGATCCCCGGGATATAGCGGCGATCGGTATTGCCTACCAGATGCATGGGTTGGTGCTGGTGGATAAGGACCAGCGGGTATTGCGGGATAGCATTATCTGGTGTGACAGCCGGGCCGTTCCCTATGGGGATAAGGCTTTTGAAGCGATCGGGGAGGAGAAAAGCCTGGCTCATTTACTCAATTCACCCGGAAATTTTACGGCCGCCAAGCTGGCCTGGGTGAAAGAGCAGGAGCCTGCTGTCTATGAGAAGATCGCCAAAGTGTTGTTGCCCGGTGATTTTATTGCCCTGCGGATGACGGGGGAGGCGACTACCAGCATCCCGGCTTTGTCGGAGGGTATCTTCTGGGATTTTAAAGAAGATGCCTTATCGGAGGAACTCTTCCATTATTTTGGATTCGATAAAAAACTCATCCCTGCCATTCAGCCTGTATTCTCTGCTCATGGAGGGCTAAAGGCGGAGGTAGCGCAGGCACTATCCCTGAAAAAAGGGATCCCGGTGACCTATAAGGCGGGAGATCAGCCTAATAATGCCCTGTCATTAAATGTATTGGAACCGGGTGAGGTAGCGGCTACGGCCGGGACTTCCGGGGTGATCTATGGGGTGAGCGACCAGCTGGTATATGATCCTGCTTCGAGGGTGAATAGTTTTGCCCATGTCAATTATACCAGCGCGAAGAAGAGGATCGGGGTCCTGCTCTGTATCAACGGGACCGGTATCCTCAATCGCTGGATCCGGGATTTAACAGGCGGAGGCGGTGGCTATGATGCAGGGGGGATTCCTGCGGCTGTTCGCGGGAGCGGATGGGACTATGCTCAACTCAATAAGATGGCGGGACAGCTTGCTCCCGGAAGCGAGGGATTGGTTGTGCTGCCTTTCGGCAATGGGGCGGAGCGGATATTGAATAACCGGATCATCGGGGCCCAGCTTCATCATATCGATCTGAATCTGCATGGGCCTGCTCATATTTACCGGGCGGGACAAGAGGGGATCGCTTTTGCTTTCCGGTATGGGCTGGACATTATGCGGGGCAGTGGGATGAACCCTTCCGTTATACGGGCGGGCAGGACTAATATGTTCCTGAGCGAGGTCTTTACGGAGGCTTTCGTGAATGCCACGAACGTGCCGGTGGAATTATACGACTGCGATGGCAGTGTAGGCGCGGCCCTGGGCGCGGGGATCGGGGCCGGGGTCTTCGGGAGTGAGAAGGAAGCCTTTGCGGGCAGAAAGCCTTTGCAATGGGTGGAGCCGGACAAGGCCGGGCAGTATGATATATTGTATGGCCGATGGCGGGAGGTGCTCGAACGGGAATTGGGCCGGTAAGAGGGAAGACGACATTAAATATTTCAACTATAAAAATAACAGCTATGCCAGTTATCACGGGAGACAAAGAGTTTTTTAAGGGAATCGGACAAATAAAGTATGAAGGCGTCGGAACGGATAACCCGCTCGCCTATCGTTGGTATGATGCGAACAAAAAAGTGGCCGGCAAGACGATGAAAGAGCACCTGCGTTTTGCCGTTGCCTACTGGCATTCTTTCTGTGGCAATGGGGCCGATCCGTTCGGGGAGCCGACGCACTTGTTTCCCTGGAATGAGAATTCTAATGCCGTTGCCCGCGCGAAAGATAAAATGGATGCCGCTTTTGAATTTATCACCAAGCTGGATCTGCCTTATTATTGTTTTCACGATGTGGATGTGGTCGATTATACCAATGATGTGGTGGACAATGAAAAGAGGTTACAGGTTTTGACGGAGTATGCGAAGGGAAAGCAGGCTGCCAGCCAGGTGAAATTATTATGGGGAACGGCCAATCTCTTTTCCAACCGGCGTTATATGAATGGAGCGGCTACCAATCCTGACTTCCATGTGCTGACCCATGCGGGCGCGCAGGTGAAAGCAGCGCTGGACGCTACCATTGCCCTGGGAGGGGAAAATTACGTATTCTGGGGAGGACGGGAAGGTTATATGAGTCTGCTCAATACCAATATGAAGAGGGAGCAGGAGCACCTGGCCCGTTTTCTGCACACCGCGAAGGAATATGCGCGCAGGCAGGGTTTCAAGGGTACTTTCTTTATTGAGCCCAAGCCTTGTGAGCCGACCAAGCATCAATACGATTATGACAGTGCGACGGTTATCAGCTTTCTGCGTACCTACGATCTGATGGCTGATTTTAAATTGAATATCGAGGTCAACCATGCTACGCTGGCGGGTCATACGTTTACGCATGAATTACAGGTAGCGGTGGATGCGGATATGCTGGGTTCGATGGATGCCAACCGGGGTGATTACCAGAATGGCTGGGATACCGATCAATTCCCGAATAATATCAATGAGCTGACGGAGGCGATGCTGATCATCCTGGAAGGCGGCGGGTTCAAGGGGGGCGGGATCAATTTCGACGCCAAGATCAGAAGAAATTCCACGGATCCGGCGGACCTGTTCCACGCGCATATCGGGGGGATCGATACGTTTGCCCGGGCCCTGCTGACGGCGGATACTATTCTCCGGCAGTCCGATTACAGGAAGGTCAGGACGGACCGGTATGCCTCTTTTGACAGTGGAAGGGGAGCGGCTTTTGAAAAGGGAGGCCTTTCCCTGGAAGATCTCCGGGAGTATGCCATCGCTAACGGGGAGCCCAAGACTACCAGTGGTCGCCAGGAATATCTGGAAAATCTTATCAACCGGTATATTTAATTTATTTATAAAAGGATAGCTGATTGATGGAAAATTGATCGGTTATCCTATTTTTATGGATATTATCAATCGGACATCTTAATACTGCCTGCTATATGCAAATGTTACAATCCCTGGATTACGTCGTTTTCTTCATTTACTTTCTCATTGTCGCCTTTTACGGATTGTGGATCTACAATCGTAAAAAGGCCAAGCAGACCAGTTCAAAAGATTATTTTCTGGCAGAGGGGTCGCTGACCTGGTGGGCCATCGGGGCTTCCCTGATCGCCTCCAATATCTCTGCGGAGCAAATGATCGGAATGAGCGGCAGCGGCTTTAAACTGGGACTGGCTATTTCCACGTACGAGTGGATGGCTGCGGCCACCCTCCTGATCGTGGCCGTGTTCTTCATCCCGGTATACCTGAAGAATAAAATTTATACGATGCCGCAGTTCCTGAGTCAGCGGTATAATGACAAGGTCGCCATGATCATGGCTATCTTCTGGCTGGCCCTGTATATCGTGGTAAATCTGATGTCGATCTTATACCTGGGGGCGCTGGCCATCAGCGGTATCTCCGGCATCAATATATACGCCTGTATCGTTATGCTGGCGATCTTTTCCATTGTCATCACGCTGGGGGGGATGAAGGTGATCGGCTATACGGATGTGATACAGGTATTCTTTCTGATCCTGGGGGGGCTGGTAGCTACTTATATTGCGCTGCACCTGGTAGCGGAAAAATCGGGGCAGTCGGGGCTGTTAAATGGTTTCAGGTTATTGACTGCGGAAGCGGGCGATCACTTTCATATGATCTTTAAAAAGGATTCGCCCAATTACGTCAGTCTTCCGGGGCTGTCGGTGCTGATTGGGGGGATGTGGATCGTCAACCTGAATTACTGGGGCTGTAATCAATATATTACCCAACGCGCATTAGGGGCTGATCTGAAGACAGCCCGGAGCGGGATCCTGTATGCTGCTTTCCTGAAGATGCTGATGCCGGTTATCGTCGTGTTGCCGGGTATCGGGGCGTATGTGCTGTATCAGAAGGGGATGTTCCATAGCGGCATGCTCAGTTCCGCGGGTGTCGTGGATGTCAATAAGGCCTATCCTAATCTGCTGACCTTATTGCCGGTGGGATTCAAGGGGCTGTCCTTTGCCGCATTGACGGCTGCGATCGTCGCTTCGCTGGCGGGGAAGGCCAATAGCATCGCTACGATCTTTACCCTGGATATTTATAAGAAGGCTATCAACCGCGACGCCACTGAGCAGAAGCTGGTCATAACGGGCAAGATAACGGTGGTGGTATCGATGATCATTGCGATCCTGCTTTCCCTGGTCATCGGGGAGAAGCTGATGGGAGAGGGCAAACAGGGGTTCAACTATATCCAGGAGTATACGGGTTTTGTTTCGCCCGGGATCTTTGCCATGTTCATATTGGGTTTCTTCTGGAAGCGGACTACGTCGAATGCGGCGTTGTTCGCCACGATCGGAGGTTTTATTCTTTCCTGTATCCTGAAATTCCTTCCGATGTGGGTGAATCTCAGCTGGCTTACTCCGTATGGTTTTTTTCAGCCGAACGCTGATAATCATGGCGTGTTCGAGATACCTTTCCTGGATAGAATGGGTTTTGTGTTTGCCTTTTGCATTGCCGGCATGACGGTCATCAATTTTGTGGAGAACAGGAGGGGAGTGGTGACCAAGGGCCTGGAGATAGACGCGAGTATGTTCAAAGTATCCAAATCATTTGCTGTCGGCGCTCTTGTGATCATTGCGTCGCTGATCACGTTGTATACGGTCTTTTGGTAAGACGTTCGTTTAACGATATTAATAAATAGAAGGCGCCCCGGTCGAGCGGGGCGCCTTTTGTGTGTGTACTGTGTGACCCAATTTTTATTTTTTACCAGATACTGACGCGTAAGCTATCGGGACGGTACATTTTATCTCCGGGTTTTACGCCGAAGGCTTCATAGAAGGCGGGGATATTTGCCATGGGGCCGTTCACTCTTTCTTTGGAAGGAGCGTGAACGTCTACCATTAGCTGGGAGGCCAGGGTCTCTTTTCTTTCCTGGTACATCCAGCCGTAAGCATATCCCAGGAAGTAGCGTTGAAGAGGGGTGAGGCCGCCGATCTTATCTCCCTTTCTATAAGCTTCTGTTTTGGAGAAGGCGTCCAATCCCAGGAGGAGTCCGCCGAGATCGGCTATGTTTTCGCCCTGGGTAGCGTCTCCGTTTACATGCAGGGTGTCCACGGGGACGAATTCCGAGAATTGCCGGATGATGCGGGCGGCCTTCTCTTTGAACTGGGTGGCGTCTGCCGGCTGCCACCAGTCATGAAGGTTGCCTTTTTCATCGAACTGGCGTCCTTCGTCGTCGAAGCCGTGGGTAATCTCGTGACCGATGGTAGAGGCGGCTGCGTAGCCGTATACAAAGGCGTCATCCAGGTCCGCGTCTTTTTTGCCCGGTACGGCGAAGATGCCGGCGGGTAATACGATCTCATTGTTAGCGGGATTGTAGTAGGCATTGTAGGTCTGCGGCGACATCTCCCATTCCGTTCTGTCTACGGGCTTCCCTAATTTGCTGATCCGGTAATTATTCCACCACTCCGCCGCCCGCTGCATATTCAGGACGAAAGGGCCTTTGTCAATTTTTAAAGCGCTGAAGTCTTTCCATTTGTCGGGGTATCCGACTTTTTTGGAGATATGGGCGAGTTTATTCAGGGCTCTTTGTTTGGTGCTGTCACTCATCCAGTCCAGGCGCAGAATCCTTGCCTTATAAGCGGCCCGGATGTTTTCGACCATATCGCTGTAGCGTTGTTTGGCTTTTTCCGGAAAATACTCTTTTACGAATAGTTGTCCCAGGGCCTCTCCCATGGCCCGTTCTTCCGCGTCCAATACTCTTTTCCAACGGGGGTGGGGGACTGCAGTACCGGTCAGCGACTGGCGATAGGCGAAATAATTTGCATAGGTCTGCTGATCCAAATAGGGGGCGGCGCTCTGTACTAAATGAAATTGCAGGTAACTTTTCCAATCATCCAGGGAGGTGTGGGACAATTCTGTATTCAAAGCCGTGTAAAACTCCGGCTGCCGGATGATCAGGGAATCGACGTTGCCGATGCCGGAGTTCTTCAGCCAGTCGGTCCAGGAAATAGCAGGAGAGAGTTGCTGCAGGGAGACACGGTCGATCTTATGGTAGTTCTTATTCGGATCCCGTAAGTCGGCTAATTTGCGGGAAGCCCGGGCCAGCCTGCTTTCTAACTGGAAGACCGCATCGGCTTGAGCGCGGGCGGCAAGGCTGTCGCTGCCTAGTTGCCGGAAGGTGACGAACAGGTAATACAGGAAAGCTTTTTTTACCTGTAATGTTTTTTCGCCGGTATTGAAATAATAGTCCCGGTTGGGCATGCCCAGGCCGCCCTGTTCCAATTGGTAGGCCATCTGAGCGCTGTTCTTATCGTCCTGACCCACTCCGTCCGAGAACAAGACATTGATATTCTTTTTGTGAAAGGCGGCTGTTATCCGGAGCAGGTCTTCCGTGGTCCGGATCGTGCTGATACTGTCCAGGTCTTCTTTCAGGGGTGTCAGTCCCTGTTTTTCTATGGCTGCAGAGTCCATTCCACTGGTCCAGAGGTCTCCTATCTGTTGTGAAACCGTTCCGGGAGTGGCTGGTTCGGCGGCGGCCCGCTCACTGATGATCCTAAGGCGGTTGTAAATATCCAATTGTACTAATTGTCCGATACCCCAGGCGCTCTCTTCTGCGGGAATGGCGGTTTTTTTGATCCAGCCTCCGTTGGCGTACTGGAAGAAGTCAGTGGCGGGGTTAACGGTGGTATCCAGGTTTTGAGAGAGAAAGTCCGGCGGCGGCTCCTTTTCTGGTGACGTGCAGGAGGTCCATAGAATAGCAAGCGTAGCTATGGCACTAATCGTTGTGATTTTTGTCATAATGAAATAATATTATACAAATATTAACGGGGGAGCAAGCGATTGGGCTATAATCTTTATCAACGGATATTTTAGCAAGTTAAATGGGAATCGGCAATCGGGGTGGTTGGGTATTTTATTTGCAACAGTCTTTTTTACGTATGAAAATGGCTTTCAAGATCTTCAGCAAAAAATTTCCTATTGATTTTACCAGGACCATGGGGTAAAGGTAAGGCTAATTTTTATGGTGTTCGGGTTCATTGATCTTACGGTAGAGGGTAGTCAGTCCTATATTTAACAATTTAGCGGCTTCGGCTTTATTGCCTCCTGTGAAGTTCAATACTTTTTGTAAATGGAGTCTTTCGACATTCTTTAAGTCGAAGGCGGAAGTGATGCTGCCATAGTCGGCCGGGTGGTAACGGATATCAAAGGGAAGGCAGTCTTCCGAGAGCAGGTCGCTTTCCGTCATGATCACGGCTCGTTCCATCAGGTTCTTTAATTCCCGGATATTTCCTTTCCAGGAGTAGCGTTGGAGGTGGTAAAGGAAGTCTTTGCTCATGTTGTTCACTTTTACGTCGGCCTTGCGGGCGAAATATTTCATGAAGCGGCGGGCGAGTAAAGGGATATCCATTTTCCGGTCCTTTAAGGAAGGGAGGCGGATGGTGAATACATTCAGGCGGTGGAGCAGGTCTTCCCGGAATTTTCCTTCCTGCACCAATTGATAAGGGTCTTTTTTGGTGGTGGAAAAGAGGCGGACATTGAGCCGGGTGGGCCGGGTCTCTCCCGGTTTGATATATTCGTTCCGTTCCAGGGCCAGTAATAATTTGTTTTGCAGGTCAAGGTCCATTTCGCTGACTTCGTTGAGCAGGAGGCTGCCTTTGCCCGCTTCTTCCAATAATCCTTTTTTATCCCGCAGGGCTCCGGGGAAGGCCCCTGCTTTATAGCCGAATAGCTCTTTTTCCAGCGTTTCTTTGGGGAAAGCGCTACAGTTAATCGCGATAAAGGGGTTAAGGTTCCTTGGGCTGGCTGCATGGATGGCGTGGGCGAACATTGCTTTGCCGGTGCCGGCTTCACCGTGCAGCAGGATAGAAGCATCCGTAGGGGCTATTTTTCTTGCCAGGGCAATGGCTTCCCGGATCACGGAGGACTCTCCCAGGATATTATCGAAGTCCGGGGGTTGTTCGGACCATTGTTCCAGTTGTTGTATCCTTTTTTGCAGGCGCACTTTTTCCAGGGCGTGGCTGATGAGGGTGAGGATAGCTTCCTGTTCTTCTTCCATGTTGGCGGAGAAGGACAGAGGGACGATTTCCGTATAGGCAAAGAGGTCAGCCGATTCCAGGCCAAAGAGGGCGTTGTCCCCCGTGGTCAGTTTATTATCGCAGAGGATCACTTCGATATCTTCTTTCGCCACTATTTTAATAACCGTCTCCGGATCGGTGGCCTCATACACCTTATACCCTTCCAGCGAGATAATTCTTCTGAGCTGATTGCGGAATTTTATCTGGTCATCTACGATGAGGATGTTACCGGTCTGGGCAGTGATCTTATTTAGAGGACTGGCCATAGGCGTATTTAATCTTATAGGTTTTCAGAGAAGGATACCAGGAGATCAGGTCTTTGTCTGATTTGAAATCCGTGTGCAGCTTGTAACAAAAGGCGGCATCTCCGGCGAAAACTTTTTCCAGGTTGGCAATGGTAAGAGGCATGATGGGGGAGGCGGCATCCTGGCTGAAATAATAGCAGGTAGTCGGTCTTGCGATCTTCTCGCCTTGTACCAGCTTATTATAGCTATAGAGGTAGAAGTGGGCGGTGTCCAGGATCATGTAGTGGGCCTTCTTCAGAAGCCGGTAATTTTGTCCGCTGTGGTCCCGGTAGATATTCGGGGAGGCGGGTGACTGCGGATGGATCTCCATACCGGTTGACGAAAGGGTAATGAACAGGGCCAATGCCAATGTGAACATTCTCATGGTGTATTTTTTAATTTATAGGTTTTATCGCAGAAAGAACCCCCGAAGGGCTTCCTGTGTACAGATCATTGGCAGGTAATGGGAGATAAGCCCCAGGTCAGACAGGTATGGGTCAGAAGGATGGTCAGTAAATCTCAGTCCTCGTGTCAGGTTTTTTGTCAGTTCTTGCGTTCGATAATATAGTCGATAACAGATCCCACGGTCGTCAGTTTTTCCATGTCCTCATCGTCTATACGTAGACCAAATTCTTTTTCCAGCGCCATCAGTGTTTCCAGAACATCCAGGGAATCGAGTCCGAGGTCATTGGTAAAGGAGGCGTTGCCTGTCAGTACCGATTCATCTACTCCCAGTTTGTCCACTATGATGGCCTTTATCCTGGAGGTAATCCCAGGTTTATCAACAACAGTATTCATAAAAAGATCATTTTTATTAATATAACTCTCTGCGCACTACGAATATTGTTATGTGAAAATCTGGCAAGACCAATCGGATATTGTAGTGCGAAATTAAACATTACAAGCTTTCCAAATAGCTAATTTTTTTGCAAGCCAGTGCGTTTTCTGCAACTTTTTCGCAATAAGGCTCGTATTTTAAATTTTTATATCTAATGTTCCCTTATCTCTTTTTCCCCGATAAGACAGTACTAAAAGAGTGCCGGAAAAAAGAATCCCTTTTGCCTGCCGATTCATGGAACCATTTGCACTCCTATATTACAAAGGATAATAGGATTTGTTTTTTTGGAAAAAAGAAAAGAAAAAAAAGAGTTTTTGAGAGCCATTTTGAAAATATTTTCCCAAAATGAAAACCATGTTAATGAGTTGTTATTGCAAAAAATTAACAATTCGGAAATATGGGTATCTATAAAAATAGAAGCCTTATTTTGCGCCCTCTTTTACCACCTGGCAGAAAAAAATGACAAATATTCCTAAGAAGACGATTATTGTAAATTCCGGTCCGGCCCATTCTGGCCTACACTCTTTCCAAACAGGCCTTTTATTGAATTTCAGTCAGGAGAAAAAAGGGGGAGTAGCCTTAGAGCTGCTCATCGTGATCGATAAAAAGGAGGGTAAAAGCTTTCAGCGCATTCCCCTGGCCGGAAACAAGCATTTACCTTATATGGCCGGTATTTCTGCTCCTATCGCGGCCTTTCTTAAGAAAATGACGGATGAGGCGCTGGTGGATCAACTGGTAAAGAATGGGTTTGCCTGGCTGAGGGATGCTGAGAAACCTTTCGATCATTTGGACGACCGGCATTATCCTTTATTGAGTCAATGGATCAGCGACCGGTTACAGGAGTTGAAGCCTTTGGCGCCGGCGATCCCACCTCTTTATTATTTGCCTGCCGGCGAGCCTTTTGCCAACAAGAATGTGCGGCCTGCGGCTATCAGTTCCTTTACGCCTTCCCTGCAATTCACGTTGGAAAAAGGGGATGGGTTGGTGGGGTTGCGTTGTTCCGTGGTGCTGAATAATGGGGCTTTCCCGCTGGAGGACTTTTTACAGGTGCCTTTTTTTCTGAAGAGCGGTAATGAATACTTCCTGTTGAAAAAGGAAGATCATGCCATCCTGCAGCAATGGAAGGATCAATGGCCGGTTGTTCCGGAACGGGAACAGGCTTCCTTCCTGGCAGCTGTCGTAAAACCGCTGGCCGAGATCTACCCGGTGGATATGGGAGCGGTGATCCGCAGGGAGGTGGTAGATCTGCCTCCGCAGGGAAGGGTGTATGTAAGCGAGCTAAACGAAAATTTTCTGCTCATCAAGCCGAAATGGCTTTATGCGGATATGGAGGTGGAAGACGGAGAGGAGGAGGAGACGCGGGTGGAAACGGAAGATACTGTGTTTGTGATCCTCCGTAAAAAGGAGGAGGAGAAGGCATTGGTCGAGGCCATACGGGCTTTACATGGAAAGTTCGGGGGGCAGGGCAATGGTTACTTCTACCTGAATTTTAAAGAGGCGCTGGAGAAGAGCTGGTTTCTGAATTTCTATAATAAGATGCAGCAACTGGATATTCCTGTTTTGGGCATGAACCGGCTCCGTAAATTCAAATACAATACCTATACTCCTCAGTTCGAGATTGTAGCAGGAAAGGGTATTGACTGGTTTGACCTGACCATCCGCGTGAGTTACGGAGAGCAGGTGGTGCCGTTGCATGAGTTGCGTAAGGCTATCCTTGGGAAGCAGGATCATATTTTGTTGGGGGATGGGAGCCTGGGGATGTTGCCGAAGGAATGGATCGAAAAATATGGGTTGTTAATGCGAATGGGGCAGATGAAGGAGGGAGAGCTGAAACTGCCGGCTATTCACTGGACGCTGCTGGAGGAACTGGGCGCTTCCTCTTCCGATGGCGCCGCTGGTTCCGGGGCTTTGCAAAAAGAGCTGGGGGAGAAGAAAGAACGTTTGAAGACAATCGCTACGGCGAAGGAATGGCCTGTGCCATTGGCTGTGCAGGCACGGCTGAGGGATTACCAGCTGGGGGGATTCCAATGGATGTGCCTGTTGGATGAGCTGGGCTGGGGAGGGTGCCTGGCCGATGATATGGGATTGGGGAAGACATTGCAGACGCTTAGTTTCCTACAGTACCTGGTCGAAAGTTACCCGGATGAGACGCACCTGGTCGTTTGCCCGACCTCGCTGTTATACAATTGGGAGGGGGAGTTGAAGAAGTTCGTGCCGGGGCTGGCTTACCATATTCATTATGGCGCGGACCGGGAATTCGATGAGGCTGCTTTCCGGCAGGCCCGTGTCATCATTACCAGTTATGGCATGGTGCGCAGCGATATCCGGCATTTTTCCCGGTGGAAGTTCGGCTATGTCATCCTGGACGAAAGCCAGGCTATTAAAAACCCTTCTTCGCAGGTGCGCAAGGCGGTACAATTGCTGCAGGCGCGTAACCGGTTGGCCCTGAGTGGTACCCCGGTGCAGAATAATACGTTCGATCTGTTCGCGCAGATGGATTTCCTGAACCCGGGCATGCTGGGCAGTTCTGATTTTTTCCGGGTGGAATTTGCTACGCCTATCGATAAGAATGGGGATAAGGAGGCGGCTGCCCGTCTGCGAAAGCTGGTCTATCCTTTTATATTGAGAAGGACCAAGGAGCAGGTGGCCGGTGATCTGCCCGATAAGACGGAGATGATCCTCTGGTGTGAGATGGGCGCTGAGCAAAGAAAGATCTATAATAGTTTCAAGGAACACTATCGGGATAGTATACTGGACCGGATAGCCGAAGAGGGGGTTGGGAAGAGCAGTATTTATATCCTGGAGGGGCTTACCAAATTAAGGCAGATCTGCGATAGTCCGGCTATTTTGCGCGAGCCCACCGGGGGGCCTTACCCCAATGCCAGTACCAAGCTGGAGGAACTGATCCGGGAGATCGAGGAAAATACGGGTCACCACAAAGCCCTGGTATTTTCCCAGTTCACTTCCATGCTGGGATTGATCCGGGAGGCGCTGCAACAAAAGGGGATCCCTTATTTATATCTGGATGGGAGTATGCCGGCGGAGGCGAGAAAGAAGTCGGTGCAACAATTCCAGGAAGATGAGACGACCCGGGTGTTCCTGATCAGTTTGAAGGCGGGAGGAGTGGGGCTGACGCTTACGGCGGCAGATTATGTTTACCTGGTGGATCCCTGGTGGAATCCGGCTGCGGAGCAGCAGGCTATCGACCGGAGTCATCGTATCGGGCAGGTAAAAAAAGTGTTTGCCTACCGGATGATCTGTAAGGATACGGTGGAAGAAAAAATATTACAATTACAGGAAAAGAAGAAGAGCCTGGCGGCGGACCTGGTGGCGGATGAGACGGGCTTCGTGAAAAAGCTTACGCAAGAAGATGTCGCTTATCTTTTCAGTTAAGCGAGGCAACCGGGCCGGATACGACTAGTTTTTGGAACCGGGGAGTAATTCGATACCCTGTTCCGTGATGTTGATCTTTCTTTCTTTATAGAGGCGACCCGTGGTCATTTTGAAAGTTTTCTTACTCATGCCGAAGAAGGAGTAGATGTCTTCCGGGCTGGACCGGTCATGGTAGGGCAGGCGGCCCTTATTCTCTTTTAACAGGCGAAGGACTTTTTCGGCGGCATCTTCTACCCGTTCGTATCCCGGTTTGCCGGCGGCTACGTCGATCTGGGTTTCGCCGGAAGGGGTGCTATCGGCGGGGATTATTCTTTTTATAAAGCCCGGGAAGCGGTCGCCCGCGGTGATGTCCTGGTAGATCTCATTGAAATGTAGTACGCCGGTATGCAACTGGTTGATGATAACCAGGTAGCCGATATCTGTACGGCGATAGACGAGTAGTTCTACCAGGTCCTTTTCTTTTACGGTCAGATTCTCATTACTTAAAAAAGGTTCGATCTTTTCCGTGGCGGCCAGTCTGCCTGTCTGTTCGTCGAGGTAGATCTTTACCAGGTAGTCGCCATTCAGGCGCATGCCGCTGAGCTGTTTGGATTTCGGGACGAAAAGGTCTTTCATCAATCCCCAGTCAAGGAAAGCTCCCAGGGGGGTGACGCTTACCACCCGCAGTTTGACGATATCTCCCAGGATCCCCAGGGGTTGCTGTGTGGTGGCGATCATGCGGTCTTCCCCGTCATGGTAGAGAAAAACTTTCAGGGTGTCTCCCACTCCGGCTCCTCTGGGAACGAATCGTTTGGGGAGCAGGATCCCTTCTCCGCCATCGTCCAGGATAAGCCCAAAGGCAAGCGCTTTTTTTACTTTCAAGGTGTTGTATTCGCCGATCCGGATCATATCCTCTTGGTTATAATAAGTGAGTTGAGACCTGGCAAAGGTATAATAATTGCCGGTGGGTGATAAAGGAAAAGTTCCGTAGTTTCACGCCCTATGTTTTTTACACGATCGGCTATTTTTTTCAGAGGGCTGGTATTTTACTTTCTGATCGCGGGAGCCTGGCATTGTAAGGGCCCGGTGCGGCAGCCTGCTGCGGATATAACGTATGAGAATGGAACGGGAAAAGCCCGTACGGTCCGATTGCCGGATGGGAGTTCCGTGGTAATGAGCGCCCGCACGGTGATCCGGATATCCAGGCAGTTCAATCAGTCCGGGCGGGACCTGGATCTGGATGGGGAGGCGCTGTTTACCGTGGGTAGCGATGCGGGGAAACCTTTTATCGTCCATACCCGGAACTTACAGATCCAGGTATTGGGGACCCGGTTCCGGGTGGATGCGTATACAAGTAATGCCGGAGAGGAAGTGGACCTCCTGGAGGGGAAACTGAAAGTGATAAAGTCTTATCATTCCGATACGGATAATGAACCGGAAGTAATAGGGGCCGGAGAAATGGTGATGATCAACCGGGATATCGATCTGATGGAAAAGGAAAAACTGGATACTACTGAGTTAAAGACGCTTAAAGGGAGGTGGTGATCATATTTAGGGGAAATCAGCTAACTTGTAAAAGATGTTACAAGTCTTATCATATCAGATCGCGGATAGTATTGATACCAAATTATTCAGAGCTGCTTATAAGGACGGACTCTATTATTATGATGCGGATGAATTATTCTATAAGACGGGACCGGAGGCATTCGTGTATGTCTTTAAATATGGGGTGGTCTGTTTTCTGAATTATGACGAGGCGGGAACGCAGGAATTTTTACAGAGGATCTCTCCTTACTGCAAAAACCTGTTCGAGCAGAAGCTGAGTGAAGAATTTCAGGTGGAGGCCAATGCCCGGGAGAATAAGTTCGGCTATAATAAGATTGAGATCGTGAATCCGGATATAGAGACTTTCCGGCTGATCATGTTGAATGTCAGTCAGTCGGTGGCCCTGGATTATTATTCCGAGCAGACCAATTTGCTGCTGGAGGAAACCAACTATCATACGCAGAGCCTGGAGAGAAAAGGGAAACTGGATATCTCGGGGAATAATCTGAAGAAGTATATCGGTAAGACCCTCAACCTGAAGAACCGCATATCTGAAAATCTTTACATATTTGATTCTCCTCCCGAGACCTGGGAAAACGAGAACCTGAACAAAATCGACCTGGGGCTTAAGCGAACTTTTGACCTGCAGGAACGATTCCGGGATATCCGTGAGGGGTTGGAGATCATCAAAGAAAACCTGGAGTTGTTCAAGGATCTGCTGCAACACCGGAACAGTACTTTCCTGGAATGGATCATCATTGTGCTTGTTTTTCTGGAAGTGCTGAATCTGCTGATCGATAAGTTTTTTAAATTTATCTAAGGCGCGCGGGCCGTATTACCAGTACGTATTTCTTACACATTAATAGTTTTTGCCGCTATTTTTTACTACAAAGCAATTATATTATGATTTTATTAATACATTTTTAATGTATTGGTAGTCAGTGGTTTATTTTTTAAAATTCCTGATTCTTTCGTTTATTTCTTATACTATAAGAATATAAATTGCTTTTCGCTTCCCCAATTTTTTCCTTTGAGTTGTAAAATCCGGTGAAAGGATTTTACTGCTTGTTATATGAAACTGAACCAAAACCAATTGTGCTTTTACAGGATTCTGCCTGTATGGAGCAAACTCATCCCGGGCCTGTCTCTTCGGCCATTGCCAATCCTGATCACATACCATTTTCCATTTTTAAACAAAACAAACAACCGTTTATGACAAAGCTACGATTGCTGCATAAAACGTTTTTATGCGTTTTTTTTCTGTTGGTTTTCAGGCTTGCCTGGTCGCAGGACAAGGAGGTCGTTAAAGGAACGATAACCGATGAGAAAGCGGCCCCTCTTTCCGGTGCTACGATAAAAGTAAAAGGAGCTGCAGGCGGCGTAAGTTCGGACGCCAACGGAAATTTTACCATTACCATCCCCTCCCGCAGCTCCCGGCTGGTGGTCTCCTATGTGGGATACGAGTCGCAGGAACTGACGGCAAAGGCGGGCGCCGTTCTCAGTATAACCTTACAACTTACCAATTCCCGGCTGAACGAAGTGGTAGTAGTAGGTTACGGGACGCAGAAACGAAAGGACCTGACTGGTTCCGTCGCCTCTGTCAAGGGGGCAGCCATTAAGGATCTTCCTGTCACCAATGTGACAGAGGCATTACAGGGGAGGGCTGCCGGTGTGGAGGTCATTAAGAATTCCGGTGCGCCTGACGCCACTCCCACGATCATTATCAGGGGGTTGTCATCCCTGCACCAGCCGAATCCTTTGTATATCGTCGATGGGGTGCGGGTGCCGGGGGATAATATCAACGTGCAGGATATAGCTTCCATCGATATCCTGAAAGACGCCAGCGCCGCTGCCATTTATGGTTCGGCTGCGGCCGGCGGGGTGATCGTCATCACTACCAAAAAAGGCCTGGGTTCGAAACCCACCGTCAATTTCAGCGCCCGTTACGGCGTAACAAAGCCCAAGCTGATCCATCTTTTGGATAAAGCCGGGTTCATCAAAATGGAGAATGTTTACCATCCCCAGTATTTTCAGAATGCTACACAAACGGATACATTAGCCAATACGGACTGGGTAAATGTTTTGTATCGCAATGCCACTGAGCAGAACTACAATCTTTCCGTTGCAGGTTCATCGCCTACGGCGAATTATCTTTTATCGGGCTTTTATAATGCGCAAAACGGTATTTACATTAAGAACTATTCCAACATCGGCGGAGTCAGGGCTAACACGGATTTTAAATTGGGCAACTATATCAAGATCGGGGAGCAACTGGCCTTATCCCAGCGTAAGACATCGCCTCTTGGGCAGGTGGAGCCTCAACTGCACAATGCCCCATTCCGTACTTTGCCTATTATCCCGCTGATCGGGAAAGACGGCAAATCCGGCGTGGTGCCTCCCGGTTACGGTATATCCTTTGGCGGCCCCAATCCTTACGGCGTAGTGAATTCAGCGGATCTGCAGGATACCAAAAGCAACCTGCAGGGAAATGTCTATGCCGAGATAAAACTGCCTTTGCATCTGACCTTCAAGACTAACCTGGGATATTCTTATTACAATGAAACGCAGGATTATTTTCAGAACAATGCGGATTTTGGCCCCGGTACCCCTTCGGCCAATTCCCTTAATAAAATGGCCGTACAAAGCACCCAACTGCTGACCAATTATGTGCTCAGCTACGGTCAAAGTTTTGGGAGGCATAATATCGCCGCCCTGATCGGTTATGAGCAGATCACTTCCAATTACAACAATATCAATACCACTGAAAGCGCTGTGGGTTTACCAGGTTATTCTTTTGTGCAGACTTCGAATTCCAGCATCAGTGTTTTCGGCAAGTATGATCCGAATGGGTTGATCAAATCGAAATTCGGGCAGTTGAATTATGACTATGATGGCCGGTATTATCTGTCGGGTTCCATCCGGCAGGATGCCAATTTTACGGTATTCGGCCCCAACAAGCAGAAAGGTACTTTCGGGGCGGCATCTGTAGGCTGGAACATTGGAAATGAGGATTTCTTCCGGGGGGCGCTGCCTGTTGTCAATGCCCTTAAACTGCGGGGCAGCTATGGTACGCTGGGTAACAGTAATATACCGCCCTATTCGTATGTGGCTTCCTATTCACAGTTCAATGGGACCAGCGGCATAGCCAATGGCGGGCAGAATTTTGCTCCCGGAGCGCCTTTGCTGATCGCCAATTCGATCAATGCGGTACCTAACCCGAACCTCCATTGGGAAAGCATTTATGAGACCAATATAGGAGTGGATGGGGAAGCGCTGAAAGGAAAACTTTATTTCACCGTAGAATGGTACAACCGGACCACCAAGGATATGTTGTATGCATTGCCCCTGCCACAGAGCTCCGGGTATGCCAGTCCTTATTTTGTGAACATCGGCCAGGTAAGCAGCAAGGGAGTCGATGTGCAGTTGGGTTACCGGGATAAGGTGGGGAAACTCGGTTATGATGTAAGCGTTACCGCGGGCTTTAACAAGAACAAGGTGACGAGCCTGGATGGGATCGACAACGATGCCTTGTATGACGGCCGCAACTATTACACTAACCTCGACCAGAGCGGGTATAACCTGATGGGCACGGCGCCGCTGACCATTACGAAGACGGGCTTGCCGTTCGGTTCGTTCTATGGTTATAAAGTTCTGGGCATATTCAAAACGGATGCAGAGGCTGCCGGGCAAAAGGTGAATGGGAAAGTTGCTCATGCGGGCGACCTCCAATTCCAGGATCTAACCAAGGATGGGGCGATCACGGCGGATGACCGTCAGGTGATCGGCAATCCCAATCCTAAATTGGTGTATGGGATCAATCTTCATTTTAACTGGCAGAATTTCGACCTGGCCATGCTCTTCAACGGGGTAGCCGGTGTGAGTATTTTTAACGGGGTGAAGGCTTATGAGCAGGCCCCCTTCTCGGATGGCAACACTACCAGCAAGGTATTCGGGGATTCTTATTTCGGCAGTAACGGGCTCACTTCCCAGCCCCGTTTCCTGGCTCCCGACAAGACATACGATCCTAATGGAAACTATACATCGGTGAACAGCTATTTTGTCGAGAACGGCAGTTATATCAAACTGAAGAACCTGCAGCTCGGCTATACTTTTTCCAATGACCTGCTCAGCAAGGTGAGTGTGAAAAGCGCCAGGCTTTTCGTAATGGCCAATAACCTGTTCACCATTACCAAATATTCCGGCCTTGATCCGGAGATCGGCAGCGCCTATTCGGTTCAATCCACTGCCGGATTTGTAGGTACTTCGGTCGGCGTAACTACCCGGGGTGTCGATGCGGTAGCGCAATATCCGCAGACGCGCATTTATTCAGTAGGACTGGATGTTAATTTCTGAACCTCTTAAATTCTATTAAAATGTATAAAAAAATATTTTCGCTGGTATTGATCCTGGGAGTGATGGCGGGGTGTAAAAAAGACCCTTCGCTGGTAAGCCCGAAAGACCAGTATGCTACCAGTAATTATCCCGCCAGCATAGGCGATCTGAACAGTGTCCTGGCCTCCTGCTATTCTAACCTGAGAGATCAGTTTTTATATGGATTTGCTTTTTTGCCTAAAATGATGGCCAATTGCACGCATGCTGCCGATGCCGCCTATAGCGACCCTAACTGGAGTGGCTATATTTCGGTGAATACCCTGAATCCCAGCAATGGGTTTGTCTCGGGGGCCTGGCAGGCTTTGTTCACGGGCGTCAAGAATTGCAATGCGGCATTGGCCGGCGCGGATTTTTTTGAAAAGACTTATGCCAAGGCGGGCGATAAGCCTAATATAGATTATGTCCGCGGGCAAGCTTATTTTTTAAGGGCCTGGTATTATTTTGAGCTGGAGAACCTTTACGGAGAGGATTACCTGGTAAATCCTTCGGCGACGGATACACTGGGAGTGCCTGTTTTCGAAGGGCTGCCTTCCGGTCTGGCTGCCACGCAGCAGGGCCGCAGCTCCATCACGGCGGTATGGACCCTTATCTACAAGGATTTGCAGCAGGCCGCTACTTTGTTGAAAGGGCAGGTATGGACCGGCAATGATATTGGAAGGGTAACCGAGTGGTCTGCCAAAGCCCTGTTAGGCAAGGCCTATGTATTCAGAAAGGACTGGACGAACGCTAAAACCGTCCTGAAGGATGTTGTCGATAACAGCGGCAAATCGCTGATGCCTTATACCAAGTATCATGATGCGTTCGACGGCAACAGCGCCAATGAGTTCAATGAGGAGTCCCTGTTCGAGCTGAATATAGATCAGGATTCAAAGGGCGGCTATGGAGTATACAGCGGCGCTGCCAATGCCACTACTATCAACGGTCTTATCTGGCCTCCTTATGCGCTGGGTGATGACGGCACGGAAAACGCCTCTAACCCCCTGGGTTACGGTGGCAATGACGGATTGCACGACAAGAATGTACTGCGCTATGGATTCAACTTAGGTACTTTCCAGCTTGTCACCAACCCTAATTTTGACAATAGTAAACCGGCATCGCACACCAATCCTGCCAAGATCATGGACCCGGTGTACAAGCAAAAATCAATTGCCGCCCGGACGAATGGGACGGTCGATCCCCGTCTTTATGTCAGTACGCTGCAGCCCTGGGTGGACTCTGTCAAGCCTGATGGCCAGCACTGGTATCCTGTATCGAGGCCGAGCTTTATCATGGGCGATGCCAACCTGGCCACCGAATATGGCTGGAGCTTCCACAAGTATACACCTATCCTTAATAACATCAACAATGTGGGGCCTGCGGATGGAGCCAATATATATATCCTGCGGTTAGCAGATGTATACCTGCTGTATGCGGAGGCAAGCGCTGGTTCCAGCGATAATGTGACTGCACTGGAATATCTCAATAAAGTGAAGCGGAGGGCCTATAGCCTCGATGTAAACACTCCTTCCCCCATCGATTATAAAAGTCTTACCGATCAAACCAGCGCGGCGGCTGCAGGCGATCCGGTATTAGGCACCAATCCGCTGTATTACGAACGCTGGGCGGAGTTTTTTGCCGAAGGCAACTGGTGGTTTGACGTTTGCCGCTGGCATCTGGGCAAATCCGAGGATGCTTTTTATGTTACCACCCGGACGCTTCAGGGCACCCCTTTCACCTGGGATGACAAGGCGTATGCCTGGCCTATACCGCTAACGGAGATCAATTCCAATCCTAAGGTGGTCCATCAGCAGAACCCGGGCTATTAGGCCTGTAAAAGGATAGTGAAAAATCAGCACGATCCATGTAAACACTTAAATGTTTACATGGATCTTATTATTGTATTTTTGATGAAAACCGGTTATACTATGCTACCCTGTAAAGTTGCTTTTTGCTTTTTGCTTATGTTCCTTTTGCACGCTGCCCATGCGCAGCATACGGAATTGACGGAGATGAAAAGGGTGAGACTTTCTTTTACGCTGGATAAGGACGGGACTCCTCTCTATGAAGTTACCTTTAATGGCAAGCCTGTTCTGTTGTCTTCACGCCTCGGTTTTAAACTGAACGAGGATAGCGCTTTTTACAAGGGATTTCAATGGAAGGGTATGGAGCGAAAGTCGGTGGATACTGTCTGGCAAACAGTATGGGGGGAGACCCGGACTATCCGCGATCATTACGAGCAGTTTGTCGTTCACCTGGAGAAAGGGGGCGCTGCGTCTACGGAGAAGGGAGCGGCGTCGCCGCTCCGAAAGTTGGATATTATATTCCGGGTTTTTGAGGATGGGGTAGGTTTCCGGTATGTGTTCCCCGGGCAACCGGATCTGAAATATTTTATCGTTTCGGATGAACTGACCCAGTTCCATCTGGCCGGGGATCATAAAACGTTCTGGATACCGGGCGACTATGATACCAACGAATATCCTTATACCACTTCGAAGCTGAGTGAGATCAATAATAAGGAGCTGGCGGAGAAGTCCACCGATATCGCCGTTCGGGTGGCGCCGGATGAATATGCGGTACAGACACCCCTGATGATGAAGAGTTCGGATGGGTTGTATATCAACATTCATGAGGCGGCCCTGGTGAATTATCCGGCTATGCAGTTGCATGTCGACCGGGCTTCATTCACGTTGTCTTCGAGTCTTGTCCCCGATGCAGTGGGCAGTAAAGCGTATGTACATGCGCCTTTTTCCACTCCCTGGAGAACGATCATCGTCAGTGATAAGGCGACGGAGATCCTGGCTTCTAAAATGATCCTGAATCTTAATGATCCTTCGAAGATTGAAAACACGGACTGGATCCGCCCGATGAAGTTTGTGGGGATCTGGTGGGAAATGCAGACGGGTAAGGGCACCTGGAGTTATTCGGATTTTCCGGATAGTACGGGAGCTGGCGGGGGGCTGATACCCAATGGACGTCATAGCGCCAATACGGCCAATGTAAAACGGTATATTGATTTTGCCGCCGGAAATCATATCGGAGGCGTCCTGGTGGAAGGCTGGAATACGGGCTGGGAGGATTGGTTTGGCAACTGGAAGGAAAATGTATTTGATTTTGTAACGCCTTACCCTGATTTCGATGTCAGGGAGATTATGGACTATGCAGCTTCGAAAGGGGTCCACCTGATCATGCACAATGAGACCTCCGGTTCCGCGACCAACTATGAGCGGCAGATGGATACGGCCTTCCGGTACATGAACCTGTGGGGGTATACTTCCGTAAAGACGGGTTATGTCGGCAAGATCATTCCCCGCGGCGAGCATCATGACGGGCAATGGATGGTGAATCATTATGTACGGGTGGCGGAGAAAGCCGCGTACTATCGGGTTATGCTGGATGCCCATGAGCCGGTACGTCCGACGGGGCTGCAGCGAACTTACCCGAACTGGCTGGCTTGTGAAGCTGCCCGGGGCAATGAGTACAATGCCTTCAGTAACGGGAATGCGCCGGAGCATGAGACGATCCTTCCGTTCACCCGGCTGATGGGCGGTCCTATGGATTATACACCGGGGATCTTCCGGCTGAAGGGGTATTCCGGCGTGCCGGGCAGGCAGGTGCATACTACGCTGGCCAAGCAACTGGCCTTGTATGTGACGTTGTATAGCCCTCTGCAAATGGCAGCGGACCTGCCGGAAAATTATGAGGCGCATGCTGACGCTTTTCAGTTCATCAAAGACGTGCCGGTGGAATGGGATACTACGAGGATCCTGGAGGCGGAGCCCGGCGACTATATTACGATCGCCCGGAAGGAAAAGGGGAAGAATAACTGGTATATAGGCGCTATTACGGATGAGCATAGCCGCATGGCCGCTTTATCCCTTAATTTTTTGGATAAGGGGAAGAAGTACCAGGCTGTTATTTATAAAGATGCGGGCAGTGCCCATTGGAAGAACAATCCGGAAGCGTATACCATCGAGAAGAGAACGGTGGACAGTAATACGCAGCTTGCCGTTCAACTGGCGGAGGGCGGTGGAATGGCTATCAGCCTTACAGGGTTTTGATCTCCATGATCCGGTGTTCGAATTCCTCATTGGGGACGGTGGATTTGTTCTTGATCTTTGTTTTGTACGTATTGATGGTATTGACGGAATATTCCAGTATCCGGGCAATTTTTTCATTCTCGTGGATGCCCATGCGGATCAGGGCGAAGATCCGAAGGTCGGTGTTCAGGAATTCGTGGTCTTTCAGCTGGACCTGATCTTCTTCGCGGAACAGGGCATTGAATCCTTGTATAAAATCAGGGAAGAGCTTCAGGAATATCTTATCGAAATTCTGCAGGAGCTCTTCCTTTTCTTTTTTCAGGTTGATATTATTTACGACGGCAATGATGTCTTCCCATTTGCGGTAGGCTATTTTTTGTTCCAGGGATTTCTTGAATTTTTCCATTTTGGAGAAGAACTCGGAGTCGGCATTGAAGAAATATCCGATGTATTCTTCTTTGATCTTATTGGCTTCCGATAGTTTATAATTGGCTTCCACCAGCCGTTGATTGATCGCCTGTTCCTTGATATGGGCTTCCGTGATCACTTTTTTTGCCAGCTTTAGTTTGTTAACCTGTCTGAAGATGATGATGGCCAAAATTATCACTACCAGCAGTAAAAGAGTGGTGATGACGGAATAGGTGATCAGGATACTTTTCTGTCCTTCGACCCGGCTAATCTTTTCACCTTCGATAAGGGGTAGGATCGCGCTGACCTGTACTTTTCTTTGCCGGGCGCCGTAGAAGCTGGCGTCCCGGATGGCGGCCTCGATATAGGAGGCGGCGTTTTTCACATCTCCTTTTTTGTAGAGAAGCTGGGCCAGGTTAAAGATGGCGGCGGTCTCCTTGGTAGAAGATCTTATGTCTGCGATAGCGGCCCTGATCAGCAGGGAAATGGCAGTATCCGTCTGTCCTTTGTAGATGTAGATATCGCTGAGGGTAGAGGCGGTGATGGCCAGTTCGTGCCAGGAAAGTCCCGGGCGGCGCATTAGTTCTTTCAGTTCGATCAGGGCTGCGCCTCTGTCGCCTGATTTTATTTCTTTCAGCCCTTTGAAATAAGAACTTTGGAAGGAGCCCGGTGGGGAGATCTGCAGGGCCGAATCCATAAAGCTATTTCCCTTTTCAAGGTAAGCAGGGGCATAATAGGTGTCATTGTCGAAGTCTCCCAGGTCGTAATAGTAGCGGCCCATCAGGGCATAATATTCCGCCCGCAGGCTATCAGGAGAGCCACTGGTATTGATCTTATTGAGGAAATCCAGGGTTTCTTTGAACATTCCGGAAGAGAGTAGGGAAAACCCCAATTTAAGCTGTGCAGAAACGATACGGGAGGGATCGCCCAGCCGAAGGGCTGTCTCCTGTAGTTCCCTGGCATAGTGGAAGGCGGAGTCATAATTAAAGACTTTGTATTCCTCATATAGCTGCAGATACCGGGAGAAGAGGAGGGGCAAGTCTACGTTCTTATTGTCCCGGAAAGACTTCTTCAGCAGCTCTATATTCGTCAGTTTTTTCTGATCGAATTTGCCGGAGGCCTCGATAGCCTGGTTGAGTTCGCTTAGGGAAACCGATATGGGGGGCTGGCTCCGGGCAGCCAGGGAGAGGATCAGGAATAAGGTTATTGGTAGCCGTCGTTTGCCCACGTTCACAGTTGAGTTTTTAAGGTGTTATGAAACTCAAATGTAAATAAAAAAAAAAGCCCAGATAAAAATCCAGGCCGTTGCTAAAATCCAATATCCTATTAAAAGCCAATTATACATATGCAAATCTCAGTCCATTTGGATTTCCCTTGTTATAGCTGCCTGAACCTGTGGGGATTGAGGAATTTTGTGGAGGATTTTCCTCAATTAGTCCCTAGATTTCAGCATTTTATTGCTGGCATTTTAAGCGAAAGTCCGAAAGATGAACTTTTGGACTTTCGGGTCTAATGATGGCAGAACTTCGGGCAAAACGCCCGTGGCGTTTTTTGTGTAACTTTAAGTATGACTACTGAAAGGGATAAAATATACCTGCAAGAGGCGATAACATTAGCAGGGCAGGGGGTAGAAAATGGTCTGGGGGGGCCTTTTGGCTGTATCATTGTCAAAGAGGGGCAGGTTATCGGAAAAGGCTGCAACCGGGTAACTTCTACCAATGATCCTACGGCTCATGCCGAGGTGGTGGCGATCCGGGATGCCTGTCAGCACCTGGGAGATTATCAGTTAATGGATTGCGATGTATACACTTCCTGCGAACCCTGCCCGATGTGCCTGGGCGCCCTGTATTGGGCAAGGCCCCGGCGGGTGATCTATGCTTCCACCCGCCATGAGGCTGCCGATGCGGGATTTGATGATGCCTTCATTTACAAAGAGATCAATCTTTCTATCGCGGAGAGGAAGATCCCTTTTGACCATTGCTCCCTTACAGAAGCGGCAGCGTTGTTCGGGCTTTGGAAGGAGAAAGGAAATAAAAAATTATATTGAATCATTTTATTCTAAATAACAAAGAGGTCCACACGGATAAGCCACCGGCTATGCTGTTGCTTGACTTCGTTCGTTATCATGAACACCTGACGGGTACCAAGATCGGATGCCGGGAGGGGGATTGCGGGGCCTGTACTGTTCTGGTGGGGGAATTGCAGGAAGGAAGGCTGCATTATCGCAGCGCGGTATCCTGTCTTACGGCCCTGGGCAATGTGCAGGGGAAGCATGTGGTGACGATCGAGGGGATCAATAGGGAGGAGGGGCTGAATCCTCTGCAGCAGGCTATCTGTGAAGAGGGGGGGACGCAATGTGGATTTTGTACACCCGGATTCATTGTCGCTATGGCCGGGTTCTGCCTGGGAGAGGCGACGCCTTCCTATAAAAATGCGTTGGCTGCCGTGGATGGTAATATTTGCCGCTGCACCGGTTATAAGTCCATAGAAAGGGCATTGGGGCGGGTAGTGAAGATACTGCAGGAGAAAACGGCGCATGAACTTCTGCCCGCTTATTTCAAAGAGATCCCGGGGCGTCTTCGGGCGCTGATGCAGGGGCCGAATGGCGTATTTGTGGGGAAGAAGGGAGGCAAATTCCTGGGCGGGGGTACGGATTTGTATGTGCAGCAGCAGGAAAGGATGGTAGAATCGGAGCTCGATTTTTTATTCAACCGGGAGGGGCTGAAGGGCATTGTGCTGGAAGGCAGGCGCTGCGTGATCGGTGGGGCGGCCACCGTCAGTGATCTGATGGAGTCACCGGTGATACAGCGGGTTTTTCCCCGGTTTGACCAGTATGCCCGTCTTATTTCTTCCACTCCTATCCGCAATATTGCAACCATCTCGGGCAATTTTGTGAATGCATCCCCTATCGGAGATCTCTCTATTTTCTTCCTGGCGTTGGATGCAAGGTTGTTATTGAGTGATGGCGGGTCTATCCGTGAATTACCTCTGCGGGAGTTCTACCGGGGGTATAAGGTATTAAATAAAAGCCCTGATGAGTTTATTGAAAAGATAAGTTTTGAAGTGCCGGATGCGGATACGCTGTTCCATTTTGAAAAGGTCAGCAAACGCACCTGCCTGGATATTGCCAGTGTGAATACGGCTTTGCGGATCACCGTGAAGGGGGGGATGATCGGGGAGGCGCATCTGGCGGCCGGAGGGGTCGGCCCTGTTCCTGCTTATCTGGCGAAGGCTTCTGCCGCCCTGCGGGGCCGGTCTTTGGAGGAGGGGCTGGTGTTGGAAACTGTTGAGATCGCCCGCGGGGAAATAGCTCCGATACCTGATGCGAGGGGGACGGCTGAATATAAGCGTTTGCTATTAGGACAATTGATTAAAGCGCATTTTTTAACCTTGTTTCCCGACCTGGAGGCGGGACGTTTGCATGAAAAATATTGATTCCGCAGCGCATACCCGGGGGGAGTCTATTTATCTGGATGATATTCCTTTGATCCAGGGGACTCTTTTTGGAGCCGTATTCGGTTCCCCGGTAGCGCATGGGATCATTCGAAAGCTGGATGTCACGGAGGCGGAGAAGCTGCCGGGTGTCGTACGGGTATTGACTTATAAAGAGGTCAGGGGGGAGAACCAGATCGGGGGGATCGTTCCTGACGAGCCTTTGTTTGCTGAAGGGCATGTACATTTTTGCGGGATGCCTGTTGCTTTTGTAGTGGCGGATTCGGAGGGCGCGGCGCGGGCGGCGTTGAAAAAAATAGTCGTGGAGATAGAGCCTTTGCCTGTTATTACGGATCCCAGGGTGGCGCAGGCCAGGGGGGAACTGATCGTTCCGCCCAGAACTTTCCGGCTGGGGGATCCTGAAGCCGCCTGGGGGGGGTGCCACTCTATTTTTGAAGGCAGGGCGGAAACGAACGGGCAGGAACACCTGTATATAGAGACACAGGGCGCTTATGCCGTTCCGTTGGAAAACGATACGATCCGGGTATATTCTTCCACACAGGCGCCTACTGCCGTGCAGAGAGCTATTTCCAAGGTGCTGGGGTGGCCGATGCATTGTCTGGATGTGGAAGTGACCCGGCTGGGCGGGGGCTTTGGCGGTAAAGAGGACCAGGCCAATATCTGGGCGGCGCTTTGTGCGCTGGCTTGTTCTTATGTAAAGAGGCCGGTAAAGTATTCGTTACCCCGGACGGACGATATGGTGATGACGGGGAAGAGGCATCCTTATTCTTCTGATTTCCGGATCGGGTTGGACCGGGATCTGCGGATCCTGGCCTATGAGGTGACTTTCTATCAGAATGCGGGTGCGGCGGCCGATCTGTCCCCGGCTGTGCTGGAAAGGACTTTGTTTCATTGCACGAATTCTTATTTTATTCCGAATGTAAGGGCGACGGCCTACAGTTGTCGTACGCATTTACCGCCCAATACAGCTTTCAGGGGTTTTGGAGGTCCGCAGGGAATGTATGTCATCGAGGCGGCGATCGTGAAAGCTGCTGAAGCATTGGGGGTGGAGGCAGCCGTTATTCAAAAGAAGAACCTGCACAGGACGGGGGATGCATTCCCCTATGGGCAATTGGTGGAAAGTGAGGCGCATGCCTGTTGGGAGAAAGCCGAAGACCTGTATGCTATCGATTTTCTCCGCAAGGAGGTCGCTGATTTTAATGCGACGAATTCCCTGTATAAGAAAGGGATTGCGCTGATGCCTGTCTGTTTTGGCATTTCTTTTACCAAAACGTTAATGAACCAGGCGAGGGCACTGGTGCATGTCTATACGGATGGCAGCGTATCGGTCAGTACGGGCGCAGTAGAAATGGGGCAGGGTGTCAATACGAAGATGATCCAGGTAGCGGCGGAGGTCTTCTCCATACCCCCGGATAAAATAAAAATACAGGCTACCAGTACCTGGAGGATAGCGAATACTTCTCCTTCTGCCGCCAGCGCGACGGCCGACTTGAATGGGAAAGCGGTGCTGATGGCCTGCACGGAAATCGCCGGCAGGCTGAGGCAGGTGGCTGCTGCCGAACTGAATGTAGATGTTGCCCTGGTGGAACTGAAGGATGAAGCGGTGCAGGTAAAGGGCGTGGAGGTTGGCCTTGGCTGGAAGCAGCTGATCCTGGCCGCTTTTATGAAAAGGGTCAATTTGTCTGAGCATGCCCATTATGCGACGCCGGGTATTCATTTCGATGTCAGCCGGGAAAAAGGGCATCCATTTGCTTATCATGTGTATGGGACGGCGATCACGGAGGTAACGCTGGACTGTCTGCGGGGAAGGTATGTCGTCGATGCGGTGAAAGTGGTGCATGATGCCGGGGCTAGTATGAACCCTATGATCGACAGAGGGCAGATCGAGGGAGGTATTGTGCAGGGCATTGGATGGATGACGGTGGAAGAAGTGATCTATGACGAGGAAGGCCGGTTACGCTCCAATGCTTTATCTACCTATAAGGTGCCGGATATTTATTCGGCGCCGGGAGAGATCCTCATTGACTTTCTGCATACGCAACAGGATAACCTGGCTATTTTTCGCTCCAAGGCGGTAGGCGAGCCTCCTTTGATGTATGGGATCGGCGCTTATTTTGCTTTGCGTAGTGCGATACGGGCTTTCAACCCGGATGCGGAGCTTCCTTTTTCCGCTCCGCTGACACCTGAAAAAGTATTGATGGGGTTATTAAAAAAAGTTGAGCAGCATGTTTCCGGATAAACAGCTTATAGCCTGGAAGCTGGCGCTTAGCAGTTTGCAGCAGGGCATAGCCGTGCTCCTGCTATATGTGCTGGAGAGCAAAGGAAGCAGCCCGGGAAGACAGGGTTTTTTTATGGTGGTGAATACAGGGGATGAGATAGAGGGTTCGATCGGCGGCGGTATTATGGAGCATAAATTTACGGAGATGGCCCGGGAGAGGTTGAAGCAGGATGAGGCTTTATTATCCGTTCACCGGCAGGTGCATGATAAGACGGTCACGAAAGACCGCAGCGGCATGATCTGTTCCGGGGAGCAGACGATCTTATTGTACAGGCTCGGGGAGAAGGATAGGACTGCTATTGAGCATATCGTGGCTTGCCTGGAATTTTTCCGGAATGGAACGTTGCAATTGTCTCCTGTTGGACTGGCATTTTCCGAGCAGGTGCCGTCAACGAATTTTTATTTTGATAAGCAGTCCGAAGCCGATTGGCGGTACGAAGAGAAGGCCGGATACAAACATCGGCTTTTTATTGTCGGAGGGGGGCATGTTGCATTGGCATTCTCCCGGATCATGCGGATGATGGAATTTCATATTTCGATCTTCGATCACCGGCCGGAGCTGGTCACTTTATCCCGGAATGAGTTCGTGCATGAGAAGATCCTGGTGCAGGAGTATGCCGAGCTGAGGGAAAGGATCCCTGTCAGCGGTCCTAATCGTTACATCGTGGTAATGACGCTGGGTTACCGGACGGATGACCAGGCAGTGCGGGCGGTGTTGGGTAAGCAATTCCGTTATTTTGGTTTGCTGGGCAGTAAGGCCAAGTTTGGGAAGTTACTGGCGGATTACCGGGCGGAAGGGATTGAGGAGGAAACATTGCAGTTGATCCATAGCCCTGCGGGCTTATCCATTAATAGTCAGACGCCGGAAGAGATCGCCATAAGCATTGCCGCGGAGATCATTCAGATAAAGAATTCAGCGGCGGGCTGATCTTTATCTGATCCAGGCTGTCGGCGGCGCCGGTAAGGATTTTCGTTAATATATCACATTGTTCTTCTCCCAGGATGTGGCGGCATTGTTGGTGGAAATCAAGCTCGCATGCTGTCAACAGGGGTTCCAGTTCCCAGGCTTTTTTTGTAGGGAGGACTTCAGCCAGATTCTCATAATGAATATTTTGCACCAGGCCTTTTTTCTCTAGCTTCTGTACGAGCCGGCTGATGGTACTGCGGCTTAGCCAGAGGTCGTTGGCCAGAAAAGAGGGAAAGTGATAATTCTGATTCAACAGCTGTAGCAGGAGGCGTGCCAGGCTGGGAGAAAGTCCGGTTGACTTAAATGCGTTGCGGGCCAGCCGGTCTACTTGCCGGAAAAGAACTGAGGAGGCAAAATAAAGGTCGCCGGATGAAAGATTTTCGGAGGCGGGTTTCTTCAGGAAGCTCATACACAGGACAGGTCTTTGTGAAGAGCAAAAATAGAAAGTTTAAGATGTCGGGTGGAAAAAATCGGGGCTGTCCGAATTGTCGGGATGGGGTTTGGGATCGGGGAGGAGGAGGAGATCTGAGGTCGGAGGAAGGGTATGTTTTGGAATTGTATGTACAACTGCGGGGTGGGCGCCCGTTTAAAAATGGAGGGAGTTGTATGTGCAACTGGTTTTTGGGAGGAATGATGTGGGATCCGGGGAGATGAAAGGCCGCGGCTATTTTTATTTGTAGGGGGAGTTGGAAGGGGGATTATTCGGGGTCCCTTATGAGGGTACCGGTAATATAACCGTAGGGTTCATCGGTGGCGATGAAGATCTCGTTCTGGTTGTCCATGCCGAATTGTTCCAGGTTGAAGGGGATATGGTGTTTGTTGGGCATTCGCAGGGTGATCTCTTCGACGGCGGCAAATTCTTTCAGGACGTTCTCTCCCATGGCGTATAAGGTGTGCTGGACGGATAAGCTCTTATGCCTGGAGAATGTCTGCAGCAGGCTGTTACGGATGTTGTTGTAGAGGCCGGTGAAATCGGGGGCCGGCGGTGGGGACGAGGATGAGGGGCTTTGATCTGGTGACGATAGTTGGCCGGATGATGCCGACGTCTGGTATTTCCAGGAGACTTCGCATTCCGTAGAGAAGATGCGGTCACTGGTTTCTTTCAGGGTGGTATATTGGTCTTTGATATAGCGTTCGAATCCGGAATCTGTAGTTTTTAAGATCAGCAGGTCTTTGATGCCTGCCGTCACGCTAATGCCCTGCCGGTCTTTCCGGATGAAGGCGGTATGTTTTTCAGAGCCTCCGTTGACGAAGGAATGGGAATGAGGCGCTCCGTCGAAGATCATCCTGCTCCAGCAAAATTCCGTCAGTCCGGCCGAAGCCGCGGAGACCTGTGGGTTATGGGATAAAAAATGATCGACGAGGACGATCCCGAATTCTTCGATGGAAGTATTGAAATGGTCTTTGGCCAGCGCATATACGGTATTTTTCATCGTATCTGTAGGCAATATCTTCGTGTTGTCGCCGATGGTATGCGCTGTTTCGAAATCGCCTTGCAGGGATATATTCACTGCAATCTGCCGGATCTCATGCCGGTCAGGAAACCGGAGGATCTTTGACAGGTTAATCGCATTTTTTCCGTAAGCGTTGCTATCCAAACGGGTAATCATACTTCAATATAATTAAATAGTTTTTTATTCTTAACTTTCTTCACAGATGTCTTTTTACGCGCTCCATAGCAAGCAGATGGCCCTTCCCGGCGGGATCAGGGATGCCACTGTCATTATACAGGACGGGCTGATCAGCGGGATCGAGGAGGGACTGGTCACGGGAATGGAAGCCGGGTTCCTGGATGTGGCGGATAAGGTGGTGATGCCGGGTGTCATCGACCCGCATGTGCATATCAATGAGCCGGGGAGAACGGATTGGGAAGGTTATGATACGGCCACGCGATCCGCGCTGGCCGGGGGGCTTACCACGCTGGTGGACATGCCGTTGAATTCCTCGCCTGTGACGGTTACGGCGGCGGCCTTCGATCAAAAGCTGAGGGCGACGGTGGGTCAATTGCATTGTAATAGCGGATTCTGGGGAGGGGTGGTGCCGGGTAATGAAAAAGAGATCGGGTCTTTAATTGATCGGGGCGTATTGGGATTCAAGGCTTTTCTCACGCATTCGGGTATCGATGAGTTCCCCAATGTGACGGAAACGGATCTTCGTAAGGTCATGCCTGTCATCGCCCGCCGTGGGCTGCCTTTGCTGGTGCACTGCGAGCTGGAGAGTGGGCGGGGGGACGCTGCGGGAGTGGGTCCGCGTTCGTACCGGAATTATCTTTTATCCCGGCCGCCGGGATGGGAGGAGGATGCGATTGCCCTGATGATACGGTTATGTGCTGAATACCGGTGCCGGACCCATATTGTTCATTTGTCTTCGGCCGGTTCTATCGATCTGATCCGAAAGGCGAAGGATAAAGGATTGCCCTTAACAGCGGAGACGGCGCAGCATTATTTGTATTTTGATGCAGCCAATATAAAAGATGGAGCGACTTCTTTCAAATGCGCGCCTCCTATACGGTCAAGGGAGAATAATGATCAATTGTGGGAGGGCTTACAGGAGGGGGTGATCGATTTTGTTGCGACCGATCATTCCCCGGCTCCGCCTGCTATGAAGGAGTTGGAAAGCGGGGATTTTGCCAAGGCATGGGGAGGCATCAGTTCTGTCCAGTTGGCGTTGTCCGCTTTGTGGACGATCACGCGGAAAAAGGGGGGCACTCCGGGGGATTTAGTGAAATGGCTCTGTGAGGGACCGGCCGCTTTGATCGGCGAATCCGGCAGGCGTGGAAAAATAACTCCGGGTGCTATAGCCGATCTGGTAGTCTGGGATCCCCATCGGGAATTCCTGGTGACGGCGGAGCACCTTGAGCATAAACATAAGATCACTCCTTACCTGGGCGAGCGATTGGCCGGGGCTGTGGAGCAGACCTGGTTAGGTGGGGTAAGGGTTTTTGATAAAGGAGTACAGACAGGGTTCAATCAGGGGAAGATTATTTTAAATAGGCCGGACAAATGAGTAAAGAGCTGCAAAGAGCGGAAAAGATCGTATCGAGGATCCATGAACTGGCTGCTGTCAGCGAGATTCGCGATGGCATTACCCGAAGATATGGCACGGATGCTTTTTTGGAGGGCGCGAATAAAGTCTTGCGATGGATGCAGGAGGCAGGCCTGGAGGCAAGGATTGATGCTATCGGAAATGTCCGGGGGGTGTGGAGGGCTGGCGAGCCGGCTGCCGGTATGCCTGAGCTGACTTCCGGCACGCCTGGTCGTGTTGTTCAGACGCTGGTGATCGCTTCCCATATCGATACGGTGCCGAATGCCGGCAGGTGGGACGGGCCTTTAGGGGTCCTCACCGGACTGGACCTGCTGGAAAATATTATGGAGTCGAAACAAAGGCTCCCGTTTCATATCGAGTTGATTGCTTTTTGTGATGAGGAAGGGGTGCGTTATCACACGACTTATCTTGGCAGCAAGGTAGTGGCGGGCTCTTTTGAGCGGGAGATGCTTGACCGTAAAGATGAGGAAGGGATCAGCCTGTCAGCTGCGATCCATCGGATTGGGGGAAATGTGGCTAAGCTGCAGGAGGAGGCGATTGCTCCGGGTAACTGGCTGGGTTATTTTGAAATTCATATCGAGCAGGGGCCTGTATTGTATGAAAAGAAAATTCCGGCGGCTGTGGTAAAAGCGATTGCGGGGCAGATCAGGTCGGAGGTTGTGTTTAAAGGTGTCGCGGGACATGCGGGGACGGTGCCTATGGAAGGGCGTAATGATGCGTTGTGCGGCGCTGCGGAATTTATAATAGAACTGGAGAAGCTGGCTTTAGCGGCCCGGCATGAGTTGGTCGCTACCGTAGGGAAATTACAGATCCTGAATCCGGCCAGTAATGTTATTCCCGGAGAGGTGGTCTGCAGCGTGGATATCCGGAGCGCTGACGGGCAGGTGTTATCGCGGTCGCATGAAAAGATCCGGGCCTTGTGCGCCCAGATCGGTAAGCGGCGCAATATTAATATCGACTGGAAGGTATTACAGGTTTCTTCTCCTGTCGTGTGCGATGCGGGGATGAATGAGTTACTGGTAGCATCCGTCCGGGAGGCGGGATATGAGTCCCTGCAACTGGTGAGCGGCGCCGGGCATGATGCGGTTCCGGTATCTGCCGTGTCGCCGGTCGCGATGCTCTTCGTACGTTGTACAAAAGGGATCAGTCACCATCCGATGGAGAACGTGGAGACAGAAGATATAGCGGCGGTGATCGCTATTTCAGATAAATTCATACAACAATTGATAGCTACATGGAAATATCAGCATTAACGAGATCGGTGGTTAAAAGAGGCAGTCATGCTCTTATCAGCCCGGACGGGTATATTAACAGCACGGTGCCTGGGTGGACGAATTGTACAGTGAACGTGATCCTCAACGAGCAAATGGGCGCGGGCCTCTGCCAGACGATCGTCACTTTTCAGCAAGGGGGCATGCTCAGCGGACGGACTGTCGCTTCACAGGTATTTTTTTATGTGGTCCGGGGGAAATGTACTGCGCTGGTGAGCGGGGAGTCGAAAACGCTGTCCCAGGGTCATTTTGTCTATGTTCCTATCGGAAAGGAGTATCGTTTTGATCAGATCGGAGAGGGGACGCAGGTGCTCAGTTTTCATAAGGTCTATGAAGGGTTGGATGAGTTTCCTGTTCCCGGGACGATCTTCGGGGATGCGGGGCAGGTCCCCGGTAAGGAATACCTGGGGGATCCTGCTTTACGGTTGCAGGTGTTATTACCCGAGCATTTTTCTTTCGATATGGCCGTGAATATTTTTACGTATGATCCCGGCGGTCATTTGCCGATGGTGGAGACCCATATTATGGAACACGGTCTTTTGTACCTGCAGGGGCAGGGGATCTATATGCTGGACCAGCAGTGGTATCCTGTGAAAAAAGGGGATTCCATCTGGATGGCGCCTTATTGCCAGCAATGGTTCACAGCTATGGGTAAGGAGCCGGCTGTTTACATTTATTATAAGAATGTGAACCGGCATCCCGCCACCGTATAACTGTTACCGATATGAATTAACAATTGATATTGCTATGACGCAATAATTATGATTATGATCTCCGAATTGAATAAGCTTGAACCCTCTGCTCTCCGGGAAGCCCTGGGGCTTTGTTGTGGCGCGGCGGCCTGGGTCGAAGGGATGCTAAGGCTTTTCCCGGTCGCTACGGAAGAGGCGCTACTGCAGGAAGCGGAGCGGGTATGGTATTCCTGTGGGGAAGGGGATTGGCGGGAGGCTTTCACGCATCATCCGAGGATCGGGGATTTAGAGAGCCTGAAAGTGAAGTTCGGTTCAATGGGGCAATGGGCGGCGGGGGAGCAGTCCGGTGTGAATGTGGCTTCGGAGGAGGTGCTGAAAGAATTGGCGGCGGGTAATGAAGCCTATGAAAAAAGGTTCGGTTATATTTTCATCGTGTGCGCCACCGGCAAGTCCGCTTTAGAGATGTTGGGTCTGCTGAAGGCAAGGTTGGGTAATGTTCCCGAAACAGAAATCAGGGTTGCCATGGGAGAGCAAAATAAGATCACCCGGATCCGGCTGGAAAAACTATTAGCATGAGTAAGATAACGACACATATCCTGGATACGGCTGGTGGCTGTCCCGCCACAGGGGTGAGGGTTACTTTATGGACCGGGGAGGTGGAAATAGCGAGAGGCATCACGAATAAGGATGGGAGGATACTGGATTGGCCGGATGCAGATGCTGTCAGGGAGGTTGATAGGGCTCAGGATGCGGGCAATGGCATTTATAAAATACGATTCGAGACCCGGGATTATTTCGACAAACAGGGGGTGGCTTCTTTTTATCCCTGGGTGGACATTTATTTCGAGGTGGGGGCGGAGGGTCATTATCATGTTCCCTTACTGATAAGCCCTTACGGCTATTCAACTTACCGGGGCTCCTGAGCTCTGTAAATTTTTAAATGATCATTATGCAATTGTCTATAAACGAGTTGGAGAAAGAGAGTCTTCTGGCCACCCTGAAAATTGCTAACCTTGGCTTCCAGCAGGAGTATCCTGGTGACCGGCCCGACCGGCAGCCTGTTCATACTTTGTATGGGGGCGCCGACCTTTTTCATTCGGACACCTGTGTGAAGATGGGGGAGATCGCTTTGCGGAGCCTGCAAAGTTACGCGCCTGATTTCGCGGCGCTGGCCAGGGTGGTGCAACCGGAGGGAACCGAATATTTACCTACTACGGAAAAAGGGGTGCTGGAGCTGTCGCAGAGGCTGGAACAAATGAAGGAGGGCGACCGGCGCAGGGAAAAGGCCTGGCTTCCCTGGGCGGTGTATCATAAAATGATTAAAAAATTACAGGAGGAGCCGGTGGAGGATTTCCGGATCGATTTTGAAGATGGGTTTGGCAATCGTCCGGATGAGGAGGAAGATGCGACGGCTATCCGTGCTGCGCAGGAGTTGGCAAAAGGTATGAAGAATAAGACCATTTCTCCGTTTATCGGCATCCGGATCAAACCATTCACGGAAGACCTTAAATACCGTGGGGTGCGGACGCTGGATCTGTTCATCACCAGCCTGGTGCAGGCGACGGGCGGACAGTTGCCTGCCAATTTTGTCGTGATGCTGCCCAAGGTGACGATACCGGAGCAGGTCATCACTTTAGTAAGGTTATTCGAGCTGATCGAGAATGTGAATCATCTGCCGGCGGGCGCCCTGAAGATGGAGATCATGGTGGAGGCTACGCAGATCATCATGGATGAGGAGGGGCGTAATCCTTTGTTACGGATTATCCGGGCCAGCGAGGGGCGTTGCATAGCGGCCCATTTCGGAACTTATGATTATACGGCTTCCTGCGGTATCACGGCCAGGTACCAAACGATGGCGCATCCTGTCTGTGACTTTGCCCATCATATGACGAAGGTGGCGCTGGCAGGAACGGGCATCTTTTTATCGGACGGCGCTACGAATGTCATGCCGATCGGTCCGCATAAGGGTTCTTCTCTCACTCCTGGCCAGGTTCTCGAAAACCGGGAGGCGGTTTATAAGGGCTGGAAGATCTGTTATGGTCATACGATGCACTCGCTGATCAATGGTTTCTACCAGGGTTGGGATCTGAATCCGGCGCAGCTGCCTATGCGTTATGCGGCCACCTATACTTTCTTTTTAAGCAGCCTGGAAGATGCCGTGCGCCGGTTGAAAATATTTGTGGAGCGGGCTGCCATTTCTACCCTTACGGGGGATATTTTCGACGATGCCGCCACGGGGCAGGGCTTACTGAACTTCTTTTTAAAAGCGATGAATTGCGGGGCTATCAGTGAAGATGAGGCGCTGGAGACGGGGCTCAGTCTGAAGGAGATCCGCAGTCGCTCTTTCTATGAAATTTTGCGGGGTAGAAGAAGGAATCCTTAGCTTTTTTCAGTAACTTACTATCTATGCATTTGTCACCCAAAGAAACGGAAAAATTGTTGCTGTTCCTGGCGGGGGAGTTGGCGGAGAAGAGAAAGGCAAGGGGGCTGAAATTAAATTACCCGGAAGCTATTGCGCTGATCAGCAGCCGGCTGCAGGAGGCTGCCCGGGATGGGAAGCCCGTTGCGGAGCTGATGCAATATGGGGGGACTATTTTATCGCGTGAGGATGTCATGGAAGGCATTCCCGAGATGATAACCGAAATACAGATCGAAGCTACTTTCCCTGACGGGACCAAACTGGTGACGGTCCATGATCCCATTCGTTAGATCCCACCCCCAGAGCTTCGCTCGTAACCTTCGTTCGAGCTTCGCTCGTTCCTCGGTTACCTAAAGGGGGGATAAAGACATTGATAAATTTCAATACACATTTATGATACCAGGCGAATATATACTGGCTGCCGGCGAAGTTGAATGCAATGCCGGGCGGGCTACTGTTGCGGTTACAGTTGTCAATACCGGTGACCGGCCCGTGCAGATCGGGTCACATTTTCATTTTTTCGAAGTGAACAGGGAAATGGAGTTCGACCGGGCAAAAGCGTTCGGTATGCGTTTGAATATTCCGTCCGGTACGGCGGTACGATTTGAGCCTGGTGAGGCGAAGGAGGTGGTGCTGGTTGAACTGGGAGGATGCCGGAGGGCTGTTGGTTTTAATAAGCTGGTGGACGGGGAGACAGGCACGGCTTCGGCAGCGGGGATTGCCGGGGGGACTGCCCTGGAGGCAGCGCTGGAAAAAGTGCGGGAATATCATTTTAAAAATAAGCCGGAATGAGCCTACGTATCAATCGGATCAAATACGCCAATCTTTATGGCCCCACGACCGGGGATAAGATACGTCTGGGGGATACGGACCTGTTGATCGAAATAGAGAAAGATCATACGGTATATGGGGATGAAGCAAAGTTCGGCGGGGGAAAGACCATTCGGGATGGGATGGCTCAGTCCGCCACTGCTACGCGCAAAGAGGGGGTATTGGATTTTGTGATCACCGGTGTTATTATCATCGATCATTGGGGGATTGTGAAAGCGGATATCGGGATCAAAGACGGAAAGATCGCCGGCATTGGCAAGGCGGGAAATCCCGATACTATGGACGTAGATGAAGGCATGGTGATCGGGGCTTCGACGGAAGTGCATGGAGGAGCGGGCCTGATCGCTACGGCGGGGGGTATCGATACGCATATTCATTTTATTTGTCCGCAGCAGATCGAGTATGGGTTGTACAGCGGGGTCACTACTATGATCGGGGGAGGAACGGGGCCTGCGGATGGTACGAATGCTACTACGGTTACTCCCGGTGCCTGGAATATTCAGCGCATGCTGGAGGCGGCAGATGCTTTCCCCATGAACCTGGGTTTTTTGGGCAAGGGAAATTGCGCCAGTCTGGCGCCCCTGGAAGAGCAGATCGAAGCGGGGGCCCTGGGATTGAAGATCCATGAGGACTGGGGTTCGACGCCTGCCGTAATCGATGCATCCCTTCGGATAGCGGATCAATTTGACGTCCAGGTTGCCATTCATACGGATACCCTGAATGAGGCGGGATTCCTGGAAAGCACGATGGCTGCTATTGGTGGGCGGGTGATCCATACCTATCATACGGAGGGGGCGGGCGGGGGACATGCCCCTGATATTATCCGGGCGGCCATGTACCCGAATGTATTGCCTTCTTCCACCAACCCTACCCGGCCGTATACGGTCAATACGATCGATGAGCATTTGGATATGCTGATGGTTTGTCATCATTTGAATAAATCCGTTCCGGAGGATGTTGCGTTTGCCGATTCGCGTATTCGCCCGGAAACGATTGCGGCAGAGGATATCCTGCATGATATGGGGGTGTTCAGCATGATGAGCTCGGACTCGCAGGCCATGGGAAGAGTAGGGGAAGTGATTTTACGCACCTGGCAAACGGCGGATAAAATGAAAAAGCAACGAAGTTTTTTGCCGGAGGATCAGGATAAGGGCAACGATAATTTCCGGGTCCGGCGATATATCGCAAAGTATACGATCAACCCAGCGATCACGCATGGGATCTCGGCTTATGTCGGCAGCCTGGAAGTGGGGAAGATGGCTGACCTGGTATTGTGGAAGCCGGCGTTATTCGGGGCTAAGCCCGAGATGATCATTAAGGGTGGGATGATCATTGCCGGAAAGATGGGAGATCCTAACGCTTCTATCCCCACGCCGCAGCCGGTGATCTACCGGCCGATGTTTGGCGCTTATGGGAAGGCACTGTATTCGGTCTGTGCCAGTTTCGTTTCGGGGCTGTCCCTGGAAAGGGGCATCGTGCAGCAGTATGGGTTGCAGAAAAAAGTATTGCCGGTGCGGGATTGCCGCAGTGTCGGTAAGAGCAGTATGAAACATAATGACCGGACGCCGTCGATCGAAGTGAACCCGGAGAATTATGAGGTGCGGGTGGATGGGCAGCGGGTCACTTGTGAGCCGGCCCGTGAGCTGGCTTTGGCGCAACGATATTTTTTGTTTTGAGGAGGAGGATTGCTCCGATTGCGGGGAGAGGTTTTAATGGGGACGATTTTTATAAAAACGAATTATGCTGATACAGGAGAAATTGGGGAATATTCAATCCTTTGCCATCAGGGACCGGATGATCGATCCGGTGGGGGTGGAATGGCATGAGACGGGCAAGCGGATCCTCCGCAAGACTACGCGGGGAGGGAGGGAAGTCGTTTTGAAATTTTTGCGGGAGAGCCCGGCGCTTGTTGAGGGGGATGTGTTGTATGAAGACGGGGAATGCCTGGTGGTGGTGGATATCATTCCCTGTGCCGTCCTTGTTATCCGGGCGTCCTCTCTTTATGAGATCGCGTCGGTCTGTTATGAGATCGGGAACAAGCATCTACCCCTGTACTTCGAAAAGGAGGAGTTGCTGGCGCCCTATGAGGCGCCGCTGTTCCGTATGCTGGTTGCGGGGGGATACGATGTCCGGCAGGAAGAAAGGAAACTGCTGTATCCGTTGAAGACTACCGTGATGGCTCATGCGCATTCCGGCAGCAGTAGTCTGTTCTCCAAAATATTACAATTCACTGGTCCGGAATCATTCACTAAACCTGAACCATGAGCCAGGCCCTGTACCGTTTGTTACAGTTAAGCGACCCGGCGCTTCCCATCGGGGGATATGCCCATTCGGGGGGGCTGGAGACCTATGTGCAGGCTGGTGTGGTGAGCAATCGGGGAACGGCGGCGGAATTCGTCCGGCAAATGCTGGCTAAGAACCTGCGCTATACGGATGCGGCGCTGGTGGCCTTGTCCTATGCGGCGGTGACGGCTGGGGATCAGGGAGCTTTGCTGGAATGGGATGCTCTATGCGAGGCCGTGAAATTGCCGAAAGAGATCCGGCAGGCCAGTCAGAAATTAGGGCTTAGGTTGCTGAAGATATTTCAGGGGGCGTATGTGGGGGAGGGAGTGGGGAGATTTTTAGAGGAAGCGGGAGGAACGATCGTGGGCGTCGATGTTGATGGAGTTGCGGGACAATATTACAAGGCTGTGCAGGCGAAGCAGACGCCTGGCCACTATAGCGTAGCATTCGGGACTTGTGCGGCGGCATTGGGGATCGGGTTGCGGGAGGCGTTGACGGGATTTTATTACAATGCGGCGGCGGGCATGGTGACGAACTGTGTGAAATTGATACCTATCGGGCAGCAGGATGGACAGGAGTTGCTGTTTTCCTTGCAGGCTCTGATCGGGGAATTGGTGGAGGGGTCGATGGAGCCGGACAAGGAGTTGATCGGGGTCTGCTGTCCGGGGTTGGATATCCGATGTATGCAGCATGAGCAGTTGTATTCGAGGTTGTATATGTCGTGAGGTTGGGACGATGGGGATGTCAGAGGGCCAGGATGGCATGGAGGGCGAATTGTTGAGTGGAGGTGAAATGGTAAGGAGGCAGCAGGAAATAAAAAATAAAATGATGCAGGAAAGAAACTATATAAAGATCGGGATTGCCGGGCCGGTGGGTTCCGGTAAGACGGCGTTGATCGAGCGGTTGAGCCGGGTATTGGCGGAGGAGTATAGTATCGGGGTGATCACCAACGATATTTATACGAAGGAAGACGCCGAGTTCCTCACGCAGCATAGTCTTCTGGCGGCGGATCGTATTATCGGGGTGGAGACGGGGGGCTGTCCTCATACGGCTATCCGGGAGGATGCCAGCATGAACCTGGAGGCGGTGGAAGAGATGGCGCATCGTTTTGGGGATCTGCGGATTGTCTTTATCGAGAGTGGCGGAGATAATCTGTCGGCTACGTTCAGCCCGGACCTGGCGGACTTGAGTATTTTCGTTATCGATGTGGCGGAAGGGGACAAGATCCCGCGGAAAGGCGGACCGGGTATTACGCGGAGCGACCTGCTCATCATCAATAAGATCGATCTGGCGCCCTATGTGGGCGCCAGCCTGGAAGTGATGGAACGGGATGCGCGGAAGATGCGCAAAGGCACTCCGTTTGTCTTTACGAATCTGATGAGCCTGGAAGGGTTGGACAGTGTGGTCGGCTGGATAAAACGGTATGCGTTGCTGGAAGAAGTAAACGAGCCGAGGTTATGGCGATGAATGCGACTGTCATTATCCGGGCTGCGCTGCGGGATGGCGTGACGTATCTCAGGGAGAGTTATTCTACGCCTCCGTTCAAGGTGGCGAATATTACGGAAGACAAGAAAGATCCTTTGCTGCATCTGATGCTGATGTGTTCTTCGCCGGGTATATTGGATGAGGATGCTTATACTATCCGGGTGGAATTGGAGGAAGGCAGCCGGTTGCAATTGCATACGCAATCGTATCAACGATTATTTCAGATGGAGAAGGGCGCCAGCCAGCGGATGGAGATTCGGTTGGGGCGGGGCGCATCGTTCTGTTATCTGCCGCATCCCTGCGTTCCCCATGCGCATTCCATTTTTACGGGACGAAATAAGATCTTTCTGTCAGAAGGGGCCCGGCTGGTCTGGGGGGAGGTGCTGACCTGCGGAAGAAAGCTGAATGGGGAAGTTTTTCGTTTTTCGAAATATCATACGATCACTGAGGTTGTTAGAAATGATAAGCTGGTGTTGCGGGAAAATATAAACCTGCAGCCTTCGGTAATGGACCTGAGCGCACTGGGTCAACTGGAAGGATATACGCATCAGGCCAGTTTACTGTTTATGGGAGGAGCCGGTGAGGGGACGCCCGATGAGGCTCTGCGGAAGGAGGTGCAGGATTATTTGGCGGAGCGGGAGCCGGTAGAAACGCCGGGGGCGGCATCGGGGCAGGTGTTGTCGCGGGTGCCGGAGCAGGCAGGGATGTTGAGCGCCATCAGCACGGGGCCGGGGGATAGCCTGGTGATCCGGATCCTGGGGAACCGGGCGGAACCATTGCATGATTGTCTGAAGGGGATTGCGGGAATTCTATCTTTTGCGAAGCCATTGGCTTATACAGTCTGACACTAAATCTTTAACTCATGCAGGCTGAGCTGGAAATATTGATGATCGCCGCGGTGACGGTGGCCTGTCTGCATACGGTCACGGGACCGGATCATTATCTGCCTTTCATCGCGTTGTCGAAGTCAAGAGGATGGTCGTTTACAAAGACGATCTGCTGGACCCTTGTCTGTGGTTGCGGTCATGTATGGAGTTCTGTGTTGCTGGGGCTTGGGGGTGCTGCGATCGGGTGGTCATTGTCAAAAGTAAAGTGGATGGAGAATATCCGGGGAGGGGTGACTGGATGGGCCATGATCGGCTTTGGTCTCCTTTATGGTGTTTGGGGACTGTTCAGGGCCTGGCGGAACAGGCCGCACAAGCATTTTGATATTTATGAAGATGGCTCAGTGTATGTGTATGAGCATAAACATGGGGAGATGGTCAGACCACAGGACCGGCATGCGGTCACTCCCTGGGTCTTATTTATTGTTTTTGTATTGGGGCCTTGTGAGCCTATGATCCCGCTGTTATACTTCCCTGCGGCGAAAAATTCCTGGTCGGGAATGCTGTTGCTGATCCTCGTTTATACTTTTTTTACGTTGGCTACGATGGTCTTTATGGTGATGGCCGGCTATTATGGCCTTGCTTTTATGAAGCTGGAAAAGCTGGACCGTTATGTACATGCGCTGGGAGGGCTGACGCTTTTTATATGCGGGACGGGCATGGTGTTTATGGGGTGGTGAAAATAAAAAAGATGCCCCAAGCCAAAGGAGTGGGGCATCTTTTTTATTTATTTGTTTTTTCATAGATTTCCCAGTTGTTGCTGCCGGTGGACCGCAGGACTAATTTGTAATCCGCATTTTCCAGGGAAACATAGTAGCAGTTTTGGCCATCTCCGTTCAATTCGAACAGTTCGGTGATCCAGCAATCGCTATAATTCTTTTTCAGATTTATCATCAGTTCGATCGGCAACTGCGAGGAGAGGATGTTCCTGGTTACTGCCAATAAATCCCCGTTGTCGGAATAGAAGGCGAACAGGATCATGTCATTCATTTTGAACGTGAGTTTCGTGAAGTGGCTGCGAACTTCCGAGCTCATTAGTTTGGCGTTCTTGAAATCCTTCTGGAAGGAGGCTTCGATCTGGCCGCTGATACTGTCGGGTGCTGCTGCGAAGCTATAGCTGATGGTGACAGTTAATAATAAGACAAGGGTGAAGGCGATTTTTTTGCTCCTGTTGATGATGGTTTGGTTAAGGAGGCTGATTGACTGTTTCATAACTTTATTTTTAAATTTTGTTGTTTTGATTTCGATCGGTTGACATAACAAAGATAATGCTTTTGGAAGGTACTATGCAATATGTAGTACAGTGAATGGCATAATACTATTATGAACGGTAAGAATAAAGGGATGGATTGCTGCGGTCCCTTTATTGATTTGATTTTTATTCATGATTTCGGTTTTATTCGTGTTATAATTTTTGCCTGAGCGCCGATTTGTTCGGTACAGGGGTAGATGCCAGTGAGGTGCCACATTATTATACTATTGATAATCAGATTGTTACTATTTTCTGACTCCGAAGGGGTTGTCCGTTTTCGATACTGGAGTGTTCATAAATGAGGCAAATATAGACCGGCTCCATAGGCCAGGTCACTTTTCAGCGGCCGCTGTTCTTCGAAGTAAAAATCTATTTGGAGTGGTTCAGGATCTTCGGTGCCAAAGGTGTGGTAGGTAGATACGATTACGTGGTAGGCGGATACGATTATATATACGTTGCAGCGTAAACCTGGCGCAATGGCAGGGTCAGGTTTACGCTGCAGCAGTTTTTTACTCAAAAACGATCTTAAACACTTGCCCTTCTCCCGTTGTCAGATTTTTTATTTTCAATAAATACATGCCTGGCCGCACAGCGGGATCCCGGTGGCAGACCACCGTCCCGTTGGAAACGATCGATGGCAGGTCCGTAACGATGGCTTGCCCTGTTATCGTATAGAGGCCCAGTGAGTAACGCTGGTTTTGGGTCCCCTTTATGGAAATATTCAGCAGCGGTCCGGCCGGGTTGGGATACACGGATATCAGGCCGCTTTTACCGGACGCCAGAGACACGATATTGCTGTATTGGAAACCGGCGCCTGCAAGCACGGTACGGAGACGATAGAAATTGACACCGGGTAAAGGATCTTTGTCCGTAAAGGTATAGGCGCTGCCCGCCGTCCCATGATCTGCCGGCAAGCTGCCAAGGGCGGTGAACTGGCTGTTCCCTGCATCGCTCCTTTCTATGGTGAATTGCTGTATCGATCCTTCTACGGGGGCGAACCAGCTCAACAGGTTGGCGCCTCCGTCCAGGGTGGCTCCCGTCAGGTTGATAGGAATGGGCAGCACCCATAGTCCGCCGCAATCCCCGTTAAGATGAAAATAAGACAATTGCGTAAGACATCCGTTATTGACGGACATCCGGTTGACATAGACACCCGTGTCACTGATCGCCATATGGGCGATCGTATAGCTCGAACCCGTTCCTACTAAAGTACTATCTGTCGAATTGGCCTTATCCTTTTTATACCAGGTATAGGTGGCGTTCGGTATGATCCCGGTAGACAAGGTAGTGCCCTGGTAGATGCAATTAGAAGAAGCCGTCACGATGGTGTTGGCCAGGGGAAGGATGCTGACATCATTCAGGGCGGCATTTCCGCAGGCATCAATGGCCCTGAGGCGGATAAGGGAATACTGTACCCCGTTATTGACGTTAAACACCGGGCTGCTTTGAGGGGCCGAGCTTATGCTTGGCGTAGCAGGCGAGCTGCCGATCACTTCATAGGTGAAAGGTCCGACCCCTCCGCTGACGGAAGCCCCGACGCTGAAGCTGTTATTGTCGCACTGGTAGGCGGCTGATTTGGCCAGGTTCGGGAAAGCATAGTTTGGCATTACGACGGTGTCATTGACCGTGGCCGAACATCCCGGGAAGGTATAGGTTACCACATAAGTAGCGGATTCCAGGTCATTAAAGGTGTATTGTGAACCCGAATTAAACGAATATCCGATGGATACCGGAGAAAAGTTCTTTTGTGTGATCGCCACAGACAGCGAGGACAGGCTGGTCGTCGCTACGATGGCCAGGTCTGCGGAACCATTCGGCACGATGCTGGAAGGACATTTCGGGGTGATAGTATAAGTATGATGGAGACTGCTGGGATTGGCGGCTACATAGTTCGTGGCAGGGGTACCGCAGGTCCCGGTAGCGACTACTTTGTACCGCTGGGCCGTGATCAGCGTAGGCAGTCCGGTGATAACAATCGTGCTGCTGGAGGAAGTGCTGGTCGTTATCAGGTTGTTCAGGGTATCGTATACTTTTACTGTATAAGGAGAGAACCCGGATGTTACCTGGACGGTAAGATCGGTTGCAGCATAGGTACAGGAAGGTGTAGCCGTTAAAGTCATCAGCGTTGGGCTGGCGTTCACGGTAAAACACCGTTCGATCGTCGTGTCATGGCAGAAACTGGCTATATCGATGCAGTAAGAGCCATAAGTAATATTGTCGAAAATGCCGGTCGTATTATCGGCCACTGCGGCCCCGGTACCATCCTTTAAATAATAATGTGCGTTAGCCAGGTTCTTTTGCCCGGTGATGGCAGCGGAGAATGTCGTACAGGCCTGGTTGCTGAAATTCACGGTCGCGCCTGCGGACGGAATGGGTTTGGACAAGCTGAAATTGGTTTTAAAAATAGCCCCGCCGCAGCCATCGGTTGTTTTTATATAATAAGATCCGTAGGTGCTTAGAGTAAATACGCCTGTATTATTGCAGGCTATCTGGTGATCCTGTGCATCATACAGGCAAAAAACAGGAGAGGTGAGGTTTTGCTGGCCGGATAGGGTGGCCGTAAAACCCGTACAGGAGGTATTGCTGATCACCACAGGCCCGACGGAGGGAACCGGCGCCGTAACGGTAACGCAGCTGGTATAAATTTTGCCCGTACAGCCATCGGTTGTTTTTACGCAATAGGTTCCGTAAGGTACATTGGTGAAAACTCCTGTCGAATTACAGGGAACGCCGGTCACGGGATTGCCGGCCGGGTCCTGCAGGCAATACTGGCCATTGAAAATATTCGTTTGCCCGGTCAGGGTCGCCGTAAAGCCGGTGCAGGATTTATTGGAGACCTTAATGGATCCGGGGGTAGGAGGGATTGGTGATATGTTGATGCATCTTTGAATGGTGGTATCATTACAGGCATCGGTCACCTTGATGCAATAATTTCCGTATGGAAGATTATTAAATATGCCGGTGCTGTTACACGGAACGCCGGGTATGGCGTTGCCGCTTGGATCCACCAGGCAATATTGCGGTGTGGTGAAATTGACGGACCCGATGACGGTAGCAGTAAATGTGGTGCAACTGCTTGCTTTGACGACGACGCTACTGACGGAACGGACTAATTTGACGGCGGTAAAGGGGATCGATATAACGGCGCCGGTACAGCCGTCGGTCACTTTGATCGTGTAGCTTCCGTAAGGCACCTTGAAAAAAGAGCTTTGTCCAGTACAGGAGCCCACCTGGACGCCGGAACTATTGAAAAGGCAATAAGTTGGTTTGGTCAGGTTATGCTGACCGTTAACAGTCACATTGACTGTCGTACAGGTATAGTAGGAGAAGGCTACACCGCCGGTAATGGAAGGCACGGCCTGCACCTGGGTGAAAGAACGGCTGATCACCGTATCATAACAACTGTTCGTCACCTTTATAGAATAAGAGCCGTAGGGAATATTGGTAAAGGCTCCGGTTCCGTTGCAGGGATAACCGGGTATGGCATTACCCGATGCATCGATCAGGCAATAGCTTGGGTTGGTGAGGTTTTGAGGGTTGACGATCGCGGCATTGAAGCCGGTACAGGTCTGTCCGTTGATGGTCACATTGGCGCTGACGGAAGGGATCGAGCTATTGGACCAGGATGTTGCCTGGACCTGTCCGCACCGGTCTTTGGCTACCAGACCGATGGATCTGCTTTGCCCCAGATCGAAGGAAAAAGAATAATTGCTGAACCAGGTGGTATCTCCTGCGCTTTTTACCACGCCGTATTGGAAACCGGAAAAGACGGATCCGGACGTATTGAGGTTTCCTTTACTGTCTTTTAGGGTAATCTGCCCGTTATAAGTAGTACAGTTGTTTAAGGTGACGGATTTGGAATTGATCGACCAGCTGTAATTCTGTATGCTGATATTCCTTGTTTGGATGGCCCCGCAGGAATCCGTCATTTGCACGGAATAGGAGCCTGGTTTCAAACCGGTAAAGGTGCCGGTAGAGTTGTAAGTGCCTACACCCATGGGAGAAGGCGCCACCAAAGTAAAAGTATAAGGCGAGCGGCCATTTTGAACAGCGGATACAGATATGGCGCCGTCCTGTCCGTTCATGCAGGTCACATCTGTTTCGGTAATGCCGAACCTCGGCTCAATGTAGGAACCGGCAATAGTTACGTTATTGATCTGAAAGGTACAATTGGAGACGATATCTTTTACTGTAATGGTATAAGTTCCGCCCGGCAGTCCCCCGATCTGGCTGGAAGAGGTAAAGTCGGCGGAAACAGCTCCCTGTGCTTTATAGTTATAGTTCCCCGAGCCGCCGGAAGCATTGATCTGGATGGTGCCTGTCGCCGTACACCTGGATTCAGTTGTTGAGTAAGTAGCCGTTAGTCCATTGCAGTTCTGTGCAAGGCTGGGAATGGCCTCGGATATGGACAGGATGAATAATCCTGTGCGTAAGTAGAGGTTTAGTTTCATGGGTATCGAATTGGATTCAAATAGAATTCGGATAGGGCGAAATTACTCTATAATAACAATAAAGTCAATAACTTTAAGGGGCCGGGCTATATTATATATGGGCTAAATATGGGCTAAGCGATGCCTGTAATGGATGGGAAAAAGTCCTAAAAATGGAATCTGGGATAGTTGATAATGGTAAAAACTTTTTCTAAAACAAAGTGCCTTACATATTTCTATGTAAGGCACTGAGAATCAAAGTGGAGAATACCGGAGTCGAACCGGTGACCTCTTGCATGCCATGCAAGCGCTCTAGCCAACTGAGCTAATTCCCCGTTTGGGAGTGCAAATATATAAGATTTTAGATCAAAAAAAATTTTTTGAGGAGGAGGGAAAAAATAAGGGGCGGGGAAGGATGGAAAGAGGGCATAAAATAGCATAATTTTGGACACCCGGACCCGCCGGAATAAAGCAGCATTTTATGGGAGTATGGCGACAGATTGCAGAATATCTCTACATTAAGAAAAGAGACCCCAATGAGGATCGTTCAGGCTGGCTACGCTATATGCATGGGATCAACCGGATCTCCATTTTTATGTTCCTCACGGCCGTGATCATTATGATTATCCGGGCGCTTTTTTTTAAGAGACATTAAATTGAGCGTAAGCTCCACGCGAGAAGCGGGAAAGTGCAGGGACGAGGGCCCGGGGTCAGCCTCGCATAAACTGCAGGATGCTCTTGGCTGCATTAGCGGATGCATGGCCGCCCAGGCTCAGAATGTCCTTCAGGTTTTTATAATCTGTGCGGAGCTGCTGTTGCCGCCGGGGATCATTCAGTAACCCATCCAGTTCTTTCCGCAGATTTTCCGGGGTGAGCTCATCCTGGATCAATTCCTTTACCACTTCTTTATCCATGATCAGGTTGACCAGGGAAATGTATTTTACCTTGATCAGCCTTTTGGCGATCTGGTAGGAGACAGCGCTCCCTTTATAACAGACCACTTCCGGTACGCCGAATAAGGCGGTTTCCAGCGTGGCCGTACCTGAGGTAACACAGGCCGCTTCGGCCTTGCATAATAAAGAATAGGTATCGTTGCGAACGGAAGAGACATTGGGGTACGCTTGGAGCAGGCCCGTATAGAAATCGTCTTCCAATCCCGGGGCCTTCGCCACCACGAACAGATGATCCGGAAAGAACCGACATACCTGTAGCATGATGGGCAATTTTTTTAATATTTCCTGTTTACGGCTCCCCGGTAACAGGGCGATAATGGGGCGGGAGGGATCGGAAAGGGGGGAGGCGGGCTGAGCCAAAGGGGCCTTTGCTTTGAAGCTGTCAATGACTTCCACCAGGGGGTGCCCCACATATTCTACCGGATACTGCCATTTTTGATAGAATTCCTTTTCGAAAGGAAGGATAACCAGCATCTTGTTCACGGATTCCTTTATTTGCCTGACGCGGTTCTCCTTCCAGGCCCAGACCTGCGGAGAGATATAATAAATAACTTTCAGGCCCTGGGCATGGGCCCATTTTGCGATCCTGAGATTAAAGCCGGGATAGTCAATCAGGACTAATACATCCGGTTGGTATGACAAGACATCTTCCTTACAGAACTGGAGGTTTTTGAAGATGGTTCTGAGATTGCTGAGGACTTCTACAAAACCCATGAAGGCGAGGTCTTTGTAATGTTTGACCAATACAGCTCCCGCTTCCTGCATCAGGTCTCCGCCCCAGCAGCGAACCTCCGTAGCGGCGTCCAGTTTTTTTAATTCTTTGATGAGATTGCTTCCGTGCAGGTCTCCGGAGGCTTCCCCGGCAATGATGTAATACTTCATGGAAGGGTAAAGATAGTAACTTACGTTATATTCGCGTATGTCTTTGTCTTCCTCTCCCCTGAAGCGCGAAATCGGTTTATTGCAGGCTACTTCTATCAACATGATCGATATGGTGGGCATCGGCCCCTTCGTTATGATGTCCCTGGTTATCCGTATGGTCGGCAGCAATCTCTTTTTATGGGCCTGGATATTCGGCGCGGTGACGGCATTGATCGACGGCATGATCTGGAGCGAACTGGGTGCGGCCTATCCCCTGGCCGGCGGGAGCTATAATTTCCTGAAAGAGGCCTATGGCAAAAAATGGGGTCCCCTGATGTCTTTCCTCTTCGTATGGCAGACTTGTTTGCAGGCCCCGCTGGTGGTGGCTTCCGGGGCTATCGGCTTCGCACAGTATTTCGACTACCTGGTACCCCTGGGCTTCTGGGGAAAGAAGATCGTCTCCGGCACGCTGGTGATCCTGGTCGTGCTGCTCCTGTACCGCAATATCAAGACCATCGGCAAAATTTCCGTCTTTCTCTGGGCAGGCGTCATCATCACTATCCTCTGGATCATCCTCAGCGGATTTACCCACCGGCAAGGGACTTATACCTGTCTGCCTTCGGGAGGGCAATCCTTGTTCAGTTTTAGCTTTGTACTATTGATCGGGCAGGCGTCCGTAAAGACCATTTACAGTTACCTGGGTTATTATAATGTTTGCCATCTGGGAGGGGAGATCCGCAATCCAGGGCGCAATATTCCCCGCAGTATCTTTATCTCCATCTTCTGCATCGCCGCCCTGTACCTATGCATGAACCTGAGCATTGTAGGGGTCGTGCCCTGGCAGGAGGCTATGCATTCGGATTTTATTGTCAGCGCATTCATGGAGAAGATATATGGCCACCGGACGGCGATGATCGCCACCATGCTCATTTTATGGATTGCCTTCGCCTCTCTTTTTGCGGTGGTCCTGGGATATTCCCGGGTGCCCTATGCGGCGGCCGTGGACGGCCATTTCTTCCCGCTATTTGCGAAGCTGCATCCCCGGAAAGCATTCCCCTATGTATCTCTTTTATTTATCGGAGGACTGGGGTTCATCTTCAGTTTGCTACTGAAGCTGGAGCATGCGATCAGCGCTATTCTGGCTATGCGGATCCTTGTGCAGTTCGTTGCGCAGGCGGTGGGGGTGGTGATCCTCCGGAAAAGAAAAGGGACTAAAGACCTCCCTTTCCGGATGTGGCTATATCCCTTACCTGTTATCCTGTCGGTCGCAATATGGCTTTTTGTATGGTATTCCACCGGCAAGCCGGCCCTGTATGGGCTTCTGCTGGCAGGGGGCGGAGTCATCGTTTATTTTATCCGTGGCCGCTGGAAAGGGACGGGATCCAGTCCGCAGGCCACTCTGTAAAAATTACGTAGGTTTACAAATAAATTGAAATTTTATTCTTCTCATGAGACGCAGAAAATTCCTTCAGCAAAGTACGCTGGCTACAGCCGGGTTTTTTATGGCCCGTGAATCCTTTGGGGCAGCCGGTGCGGCCGGAAATTTCCCGGTGGTACGTATCCCGGAGTCGGGACGAAAATTCAAAAGTATTTCCGTAGAGAAGACTATCCGCGAGGTAAGAAGTAATATCGGGAATAAGGAGATTGGATGGTTGTTCGAAAATTGCTTCCCCAATACCCTGGATACGACAGTGGAGTTTGGATTGATTGGCGGGAAACCGGATACCTATGTGATCACCGGGGATATCGACGCCATGTGGTTACGGGACAGCAGCGCCCAGGTATGGCCTTATCTCTCTTTAACTAAGGAGGACAAGGACCTGCAACAGCTCATTAAAGGTGTCATTCACCGGCAGGCTAAATGCATCCTGAGAGACCCTTATGCCAATGCCTTTTATAAAGACGAAAATAAGATCAGTGAATGGAAGTCAGATCTGACCGATATGAAGCCGGGCATTCATGAGCGGAAATGGGAGATCGACAGTCTCTGTTATCCCATACGGCTATCTTTTGGCTACTGGGAAGAAACGAAAGATGTCACTCCCTTCGATAAGGACTGGGTCGAAGCGATGAAAATGATCGTGAAGACCTTCAGGGAACAACAGCGTAAGGACGGAGACGGCCCTTACCATTTTGAACGGAAGACACAGGAGCCGACGGACACGCTGCCTATGCACGGATATGGCTTTCCTACAAAAAAGATAGGATTGATCCATTCGATGTTCCGTCCCAGTGACGACTCTACGGTCTATCCTTTCCTGATCCCTTCCAACCTGTTTGCCCTGAGCAGCCTGAGGAGTCTGCGCACGTTGCTGCAGACACTCAAGGTCGAGCAGTCGCTCAGCGATCAGTGCTTCGCGCTGGAAAACGAGCTGATCAATGCGTTGAATGAGCATGCCATCGTGACACATCCTATCTATGGAGAAGTCTTCGCTTATGAGGTGGACGGATTCGGTAATCATACTTTCATGGATGATGCGAATGTTCCCAGTCTGCTGGCCTTACCGTACCTGCAGTCTACCGTGTTTGCCGGCGATCTCTCGGTGCTGAACAGCGATAAACGGGGATATACCGTCTATCAGAATACGCGCCGGATGGTGCTGAGCGAGGCCAATCCTTTCTTTTTTAAGGGTAAGGCCGGGGAAGGGATCGGCGGGCCGCATGTGGGGGTCGATATGATCTGGCCGCTGGGTATTATCATGCGGGGGCTGACCAGCCGGGATCCCAAAGAGATCTCCCTATGCCTGGATATGCTGCAGAAGAGTCATGCTGGGATGGGTTTTATGCATGAGTCCTTCCATAAGGATGATGCGTCCAGGTTTACCCGGAAATGGTTTGCCTGGGCCAATACGCTGTTTGGCGAGTTCGTGCTGAAGACCTATCGGGAAAGACCGGCGTTGTTGAGCTGATGCAGCTGGCGAAGCCATCGGGAGGAGCTGGAAGCTGCGGCGGGTCCAGGCTTCGTCAGGCAACTTTTACCAGGTAATAACTCTTTTTGCCTTTCTGTACGAGGATATATTTCCCGTGCAATAGGAGGCTGTCGTTGACGGCGAGTTTGACCGACTCTACTTTTTTGCGGTTGACGCTGACGCCTCCGCCTTCAACTAGTTTGCGGGCTTCGCCCTTGCTGGAGAAAATGCCGGTCTCCGCCAGGAAGGTGACGATGTCCACGCTCTGGGCGATCTTTGCGGCGGGATAGTCGAACCGGGCGACGCCGTCGATGGATTCGAGGTCTTCTTCGCTGAGGGATTCCGCCGGGGCAGACTGGTTGGAAAAGAATTTTTCGGTATCGGCCAGGGCTTTCTGGTAGCCGTCTTCCCCATGCACGAATAGGGTCACTTCACGGGCCAGGGTCTTTTGGAGGGGCCTGGCTTCGGGATGTTCCTGCTGTTGCCGGAGGAGATCATGAATGGTGTCCTGTGGCAGAAAGGTGAATAGTTTGATCCATTTTTCCGCGTCGGGGTCCCTGGCGTTAAGCCAGAACTGGTAGAACTCAAAAGGAGAGGTCTTGGCAGAGTCAAGCCAGATATTCCCTTTTTCTGTTTTCCCGAATTTGCCTCCGTCCGCTTTGGTGACGAGGGGACAGGTAAAGGCAAAGGCTTCACCTCCCGCCTTGCGCCGGATCAGTTCGGTGCCGGTGGTAATATTGCCCCACTGGTCGCTGCCGCCCATCTGGAGTTTGCAATTTTTATTCGTATAAAGCCAGTAGAAATCGTATCCCTGTACCAACTGATAGGTAAATTCCGTAAAACTCATCCCATTCTCCCCATCTAATCGCTTACGAACACTGTCCTTTGAGGACATGTAGTTTATTGTAATGTGTTTACCTACGTCCCGGATGAATTGGAGGAAGCTTATTTCGCGAAACCAGTCATAGTTATTGGCCATCTCGGCGGCATTGGGGCGGGAGGGACTGAAGTCCAGGTATTTCTCCAACTGGCGTTTGACGCAGGCAAGATTGTGGTTGAGGATGTCTTCGCTCAGCAGGTTTCTTTCTTCGCTTTTGCCGCTGGGATCGCCCACCATGCCGGTAGCTCCTCCGACGAGTGCAATGGGCTTATGGCCAGCCTTTTGTAAATGGACCAGGAGTAAAATGGGCACGAGGCTGCCGATATGCAGGCTATCGGCGGTAGGATCGAATCCTATATAGCCGGTCGTCATTTCTTTCTCCAGTTGGGCGGCTGTGCCGGGCATAATATCCTGTATCATGCCTCTCCAGCTTAATTCTTCGATCAGGTTCATAGCTGTGTATCAATGTGATTATTCGCGGTAATCAATATTTTTTAAGGACGCTTATACGTGCGACTCCGTTCATTATGATTGCTTTAGCGTCGCAGTTGGCAAAAATAAAGTATTTGGAGTACTTTGCCTTCCCGTCGGGGTTTTCAGGTACAATATTATGAGTGAAAGCTCGTTATAAAAACCAGGTCTGCGCGGGAGCTAATTTTTAAGCGATTACGCGGGACCTGAATGGATCCAAAAAACCCTTGAAGCATCCAAATCCGTAAAAAAACCATAACTGTTGGCTTATGCTGAAAAGAATGCGGGGTTTGCTTTGTCCGGGGACCGTAAAGACATATACCAGCCAGATGACAAAAACTTACCCCTTTTTAATTATTGTTGGATCCTTTTTACTATGCCTGTCTGCCTCTGCACAATTCACTAAATATTCGAATGAGTTCCTGAACATCGGGGCGGGGGCCCGGGGGATGGCTATGGCCGGAGCCCAGTCTGCTTCCGTGTCGGATGGGACGGCGGGTTATTGGAATCCGGCCGCCCTGGCCAACATCAGGGACAAGCCGCAGCTCAATCTCATGCATTCGGAGTACTATGCCGGGATCGGCAAGTATGATTTTGCGAACCTGGTGCTTCCGCTGAAAGATAATAAGAGGACGCTGGGGCTGACGTTGTTACGTTTTGCCGTCGACAATATCCCCAATACTATTTTGTTGGTACAGCCTGATGGGACGGTAAATTTTGATAATATAACTACCTTTTCTTCAGCGGATTATGCTTTTATTTTCTCTCTGGCGCAAAAGGCCAGTTTATCGAAGAACAGTAATATCAATTTCGGGATCAATGCCAAGGTGATCCACCGGATAGCAGGTAGTTTTGCCAGCGCCTGGGGGTTCGGGTTCGATGCGGCTGCCCAGATCATTGGTAATCGCTGGAAGCTGGGCATCGTTGCCAAGGACGTGACGACTACATTCAATGCCTGGTCTTTCAGCATCGATCAGCAGATGCGGGAAGTGTTCTATATGACCCAAAATGAGATTCCGACCAAATCCACGGAGCTGACCGCTCCCCAGCTGATCCTGGGGGGCTCTTATAGTTTCAGGCTGAGCCGGAAAATAAGCTTGCTGGCGGAGGCGGATCTGGATGTAACTTTTGACGGCCGGCGCAATACGGTGATCAGCACGAATCCTGTCAGCATCGATCCGAAGCTGGGGCTGGAATTAAATTATAAGGATGTGTTTTTCGTGAGGGGGGGCATCAATAATTTTCAGAAGGCGCTGGATGATAAGGATACGCTCAATCAGCGGAAAATATGGATTTACCAGCCAAGTGTAGGGGCTGGATTCAAGGTAGGGGACGTACAGATCGATTATGCATTTACGAATCTGGCTAACCAGTCCTATCCGCTATATACACATGTCTTTTCTGTCAGGGTCGACCTGGAGCGAAAGAAAGTAAATAAGAAATAGACTGACTGATAAACCGAACCCGAAACCGAATATCATGAAAAAAATTTTTACTATAGCTCTCTTGCTGGTGGGGCTGGGTCTTTGCGCTCAGAATTACAATAACGAGTGGATCGATTATAGTAAGACTTATTATAAGTTTAAGGTGGGTGCTACCGGCCTGTATCGTATTCCTCAATCGGTGCTGGCGACTGCGGGGCTGGGAGGCCAGCCGGCGCAGAATTTTCAATTGTTCCGCAACGGGCAGGAGGTTCCGGTCTATACGTCGGTGGCGAGCGGTCCGTTGGGCAGCAGCGATTATATCGAGTTCTGGGGCCGGATCAATGATGGGGTGCCGGACCAGCCGCTCTACAGGAGCCCCAGTTACCAACATACGCAGAAATGGAGCCTGGAGACGGATACGGCTGTTTATTTTCTGACGGTGAATACCAGCGGGAATGCATTTCATTTTGTCAATACGAATAATGATACGACGGGTACTCCGCTGACGGCGGAGCCTTATTTCATGTATAAGGCGGCAGGTTATTTCAGGCAGGGGGGAGTCAATCCTGGTTTTGCCCAGGTGGTGGGGCAGTATATTTATTCTTCTTCTTATGATATCGGGGAATTCTGGTCCACGCCGCAGTTCTATCCCGGCGGCCCTTTTACGGATAATCAGTCTAATTTGTTTGTATATGGGGCGGGGCCGGATGCCAGCATCCGTTTTGGTATGACCGGCTGTGCCGATAATGTCCGTACGGTCCAGGTGTCTGTGAACAATACAGTGTTGGCCGATACGGTGATGAATAGTTTTTTCGACTTGCTGACGTCGAGGACGGTGCCTTTGAGCCTGATCGGCGGCGGCTCGGCCAGCGTGCAGTTCAGTAATAATTCTACCGTTCCGACGGACAGGATAGTCGCTTCTTTTTATGAGTTGGATTATCCCCGGCAGTTCAATTTCGGGGGGCAGCCCAATTTTTATTTCGAGCTTCCGGCCAGGAGCGCCGGCTATTTTTTGAAGATCAATAATTTTGGCATTTCGGGGAGTATCCCTCCCGTGTTATATGACGTTACGAACGGGTTGCGTTATACGGCGATCGTAGGGCCCGGCAGTACCTTGTCTTTTTTGCTCGGAGGTTCTGCGTCGACCCGGAAGCTGGTGTTGGTGAATGAGGATCCTTCCACGGTGCAGACGGTAACAGGGCTGACCAGCAAGACGTTTGTGAATTTTTCCAATTCGGCCAACCAGGGGAATTATATTATTATCAGCCATCGGGCGCTGTATACGGGGTCGAGTGGTAATAACCCGATCTTTGATTATAAGGCCTACCGCAGCTCTGCGCCAGGCGGAAGTTTTAATGCACAGGTATACGATATCGATGAACTGGTGGACCAATTTGCCTTCGGGATCAAAAAGCACCCGCTCTCCATCCACAATTTTCTCCGGTATGCCCGGGCGGTCTTTGCGGCCAAACCTCAGTATGTGTTGTTGATCGGGCATGGGATGGTGTATGCGGATTACACTTATTATGCGGAGAGGATACATGATCCGCTGGCGGACGGGCTTAACCTGGTGCCGACTTTCGGGAATCCGGCTTCCGATAACAAGTTTAGTGCCGGAAATGCGATCGATGCGGTTCCTATTATACCTATTGGCAGGATCTCGGCGGTGTCCGGGGCCGAGGTGGAAAACTACCTGAATAAGGTCAAGGAATATGAGCAGGTGCAGGTGACAGCCAGCAATACGATCGCCGACCGGTTATGGATGAAAAATGTGGTGCATCTTACCGGGGTGAGCGAGCCTTACCTGGGTACGATTTTATGTAATTATATGAATTCCTACCGTCAGATTATCGCCGATACGCTGATGGGAGGGAATGTAACTACTTTCTGCGACGGGAATGCCAGCCAGGTAAGCCAGGTGCCGGGTGGGGTGATGGCCAGTCTGCTCAGTACAGGGGTTAGTATGCTGACCTATTTTGGCCACTCGTCGAGCACCACGCTTGGTTATAACCTGGATAATCCTGCAGATTATAATAATACGGGAAAGTATCCGGTGTTCTTTATAAATGGTTGTGATGCGGGTGATTTCTTCGTTTATGATAATTTGAGGTTGGCTTCGAGTAAGTCGCTGTCGGAGAGTTGGGTATTGGCCAAGGATAAGGGGTCTATCGCTTTTGTGGCCAGTACTCATTTCGGGATCGTGAATTACCTGAATATTCTGCTGTATGGGCTATACAATCTCATCGATCAGGCGGATTATGGGAAGACGCTGGGCGTCATTCAAAAGGATGCTCTGCAGTCGCTGGTGAATGCGTCGCCCGGGGATTTTTTTGCCCGGCTTCACGCAGAACAAATGACTCTTCATGGAGATCCTTATATTAAGCTGAACCAGGAAAGCCTGGCTGATTATGATGTGGAAGCGTCGCAGGTGGTGATCAATCCCAGTTTTATCTCCGTGGCCGATAATAATTTTACCGTTAAAGCAAAGTTTTATAACCTGGGTAGGGCTGTTCAGGATTCGATTACGGTGCTTATTAAACGGCAATACCCGGATGGGAGTTCGACTATTTTGCTAAAAAAGAGAATACCTGGTATCCGTTATTCGGATTCCATAGAAATAGCGGTTCCCATCGTTGCCTCGAGGGATAAGGGTCAGAATATCGTAACGGTGACGATCAATTCGGATAACAATGTTCCGGAAGTTACGATGGCCAATAATACCGTTGCTACCAATGTATATATTTACCAGAATGAAGCTACGCCGATATATCCTTATAATTATGCGATCATTAATGCCAATAAGTCGAAATTGTACGCCAGCACGGCCAATCCTTTTGACCCCAGCCAGCAATTTATAATGGAGATCGATACGACTGCATTTTTCAATTCTCCCAGCCTGGTGACAAAGAATCTGACTTCTGTCGGCGGAGAGCTGGAATTCGATCCAGGCATCACTTACCGGGACAGTATCGTGTATTATTGGAGGGTGGCGATCGTTCCGCAGGCAGGCAGTCAATATATCTGGAACACCTCCTCTTTCGTTTATATAGATAGTGTCGCCAGCGGCGTGGGGAGTAATCAATCTCATTTCTTCCAGCATACCCAGTCCACTCCGCACAATATTCATTTGGATTCTGCCAGCAGGCGATGGATATTCGATTCTGCGTTTAACAACCTGTATATACAAATCGGCACATGGGTATCCAGTACCGGTACGGAACAGCAGGTTTCGATAACGGTTAACGACGGGCAATATTTTATGCATAACGCCCTTTCATTTTCTTCTTTGGTATTTACGGTTTTCGACCCTATAACTTTCAGACCCTGGCTCAATACGACAACCGGGGGAGTGGGAATGTATGGAAGTTTTGAAAATAACGCTTATGCCGGAAGGGAATATGAGTTTGAATACCCGTATAGGGACTCGGCTTCGCGGAGAAAGATGATGAATTTTATGGATAACGTTATTCCTAATGGGGCTTATGTCGTCGTGCGATCCTTCATGCTGGATCCAGCTATTTTTGGCATTCCCGGGATCTATGCGGCCGATTGGCATGCGGATACGGTTGTTTATGGAGCGGGTAATTCCATCTACAACCGATTGTTGTCCCAGGGCTTCAGCGGAATAGATTCCTTTAGCCGCCCCAGGAATTTCTATTTTATGTATAAGAAGAATCAACCCAATATATTTATGCCTCAGTGGCTCTTCACGCAGGGGGTAACTGACAATGTCACTTCCAGGATAGTGATTAAAACGCCTGATACCAGCGGGACCGTTACTTCCCCCACTTTTGGTCCGGCCAAAAAATGGAATCAGCTGCATTGGAGAGGCAGTAGCCTGGAGAGCCCTTCCGCCGATACGGCCTACGTGCAGTTGATCGGTATCGATACGGCAGGAAAACAGACTCCTTTGTTCAATGTGGGCATTAACAACCAGGATTATGATATATCGTCGATCAATGCAAAACAATATCCGTTCCTGCAATTGAAGATGTCGACTTCGGATACGGTAACCGGCACTCCTTACCAGTTGAAATACTGGAGACTAAGTTATCAACCTTCTCCTGAAGGCGCTCTGGCTCCCAATATTTATCTCCTGGTTAAAGATACTTTACAAATAGGCGAGCCGCTGAATTTCGGCATTGCGTTTAAGAATGTCAGCCCTTACGCGTTTGACAGCGTACGCCTGAAACTAAATATCATCGACAAGAATAATGTCACGCATACCATTGTGTTGCCCAGGAAAAAGCCGCTGATCAGCGGGGATACGCTGACGGTAAGTTATCGACTGGATACGAAGAATTATCCCGGGGCCAATACGATCTACCTGGATATCAATCCGGATAATGATCAGCCCGAGCAGTACCATTTTAATAATTTCCTCTATAAGAGCTTCTACGTCAAATCCGATAACAGGAATCCATTGATGGACGTAACCTTCGACAATGTACATATTCTGAATAACGATATCGTGTCGGCTAAGCCGCATATCCAGATCAAGTTAAAGAGCCAGTCTCAGTACCTGCTACTTACGGATACTTCCCTGATAACGGTTCAGGTGAAATTCCCAGACGGGTCTTTGCATAATTATGGTTTCAATAGCGATACCCTGCGGTTTACACCGGCAACGGCCGCGAACAATAATGAGGCAACGGTGGAATTCACTCCAGCCTTTACCAAACAGTATAATGCCGACGGGGATAATTATGAGCTGATTGTTTCCGGTAAGGATCAATTGGGCAATACGGCCGGTACCACGCCTTACCGGATCGGGTTTAAGATCATTACAAAAGCTATGATCTCCAATTTGTTGAATTACCCTAATCCGTTTACTACTTCCACGGCCTTTGTGTTTACGATAACGGGTAGTGATGTCCCTCAGAATATCAAGATCCAGATCCTGACCATCACGGGCAAGATCGTCAGGGAGATCACCAAGGATGAATTAGGGCCTTTGCATGTCGGACGGAATATTACCGAATTCAAATGGAATGGCACGGACATGTATGGTCAACGATTGGCAAACGGCGTATATTTGTACCATGTCGTGACGAATTTGAATGGTAAGTCCCTGGATAAGTATAAGGCTTCGGGAGATAATACCGATCAATACTTCAACAATGGCTACGGCAAAATGTACCTTATGAAATAGAAGAATGACGGGACCTGCCTAAATTCAATTTGATGAAAGGAAAAACAATGGGGAAGGGCGCCAGGAGAATAGCTTATGTAGTATATTTCATTTTCGCTGTTTTTTTGTTGCTGGAGATCGGTTTGCGGATCTATAATCCTTTTCATTTACGGTTGAAGGGAAACAGGATCGTACTTCCGGTGAATCAGAAGATCACCATTTTGAACAAGATCAACCCCAAGCTGGATACAGTAATTGTCAATACCCGCAACAACCTGGGATTCCGTGGGCCGGAACTCCCCCTTGACCGCGAACATACCCTGACGATCATCACTATAGGCGGTAGTACAACGGAATGTCATTTTCTGAATGATGGGAAGACCTGGCCTTATTTGCTGGGTAAAAGATTGCTGGATTCTTTCCCGGGCTGCTGGCTGAACAATGCGGGGCTGGATGGACATTCTACTTACGGGCATACCGTAATGCTGAATGATCATGTGAAGCAGTTGAGACCCTCGGTCATCTTGTTTCTTACGGGCATTAATGATGTGGAAACTTCGGGACCTTCCTTCCATGATAAATTAAATACACGGGGCGCTTTTCCTGACCTGAAACATTATATTTTCGAGAACAGCGAGGTCCTGAACCTGTTGCTGAACCTGGTGAGGGGATGGAGGGCGCAAAAATTCAACAATACCACGAATAGTCTGCTGTCCCTCGACAAGAATAAAAAACTCGTGTTGCCGGATTCGGTGATGAAAGAGCGTCTGGCGAAACAAAAGCCTTATCTGCAGGCATACAGAAGCAGGTTGTTGCAATTGGCAGATACTTGTATAGCGTGGCATATCCTTCCTGTATTTATCACGCAGCCCAACCAGTTCGGCGCAGGAACAGATAGTCTTACCGGGACAGATCTGGCTATGTTCCCTGTCGATCGGGGAGACAGGGCTATGAATGGTAAGCTGATATGGGATATGCTGTCAGCGTACAATGCTGTGACGCGTTCTGTCTGCGCCCAAAAGCAACTGCCAGTGATCGATCTGGCATCTCTAATGCCTAAGAATAGCCTTTATTTTTATGATATGTCCCATTTTACCAACGAGGGCGCTGAAAAGGTGGCTGCCATCCTGGCCTCCCGACTTATACCTGTGCTGGACAGTCGTTTCCCGGGGTATCGCCGGGCCGATCGTGAATAGCCTTGAGGGTGCAGCTCCGGAGGTATTGCCTCAAAAAGACTATCAGTAACAGGATGGTTAGTATTATGCTAAGCCACCAGGCAGCGGCGATCTTCGTCGCCGTGTAGGTGAATTCTATCCGATGCTTGCCGGCGGGGATTTCCAATCCCATAAAACTGAGGTCTGATTGTATGATGGGTTGTTCTTTCCCATCGATCGTCAATTTCCACAGAGGATAATAATTCTGCAGCAGGATGTAGAATGCCGGCTTTTTCGAGCTGCTGGTAAAGCTGAAGTGATTGGGGGTGAAGGCGGTGACCGATAGTTGGTTTTGTTCTTTCGGCTGGTAGCGGCCTATCTCTGCCTTGAGGGAAGACTCGGGCAGGATGGCTATTTTCCGGTCAGGGCTGAGTGAACCGGGGGGCTGAGAGAGGATCGTATCCGGCTTATAGAGGAGCGGATATTCCATAATGGTCCTCCGGAAGGCTGTATCAAACCAGAAATCATTGTGGGACAATAGATTGGAGGGACTTATCCGGTAGTCGTTCCTTCCCACCTGCTTATTGTACATATTTATACAACCTATTTCTTCGAACCTGCTCGAGTCCAGGGCGCTATTCTCTTTGAGGGAGGTCTCCAGGGAAGGGAGGGGATATCCTTTTACGATCGTCTCGTCCAGCACCTGCTGCATACTGGCGGCGGTATCTTTTTTCACTACGGTGAAGGGGGTAAACAGGAGTATATGCAATACGCAATTGGAGATGTTCAGGAAAACAAGGGCCTTGTAATTTCTTTTGGGAAGGTAGAAAAGCAGCAGGGCTATAAAGGGCAATTGGATCAGGGTCTCGATCAACAACAGCTCTTTGAAGGACAATTCCGCCACTACTTTTTTCAGGGCAACGGAGCGGGCCGCTATGCCCTGCAGTTGTCCGGCTGCAAAAAAGGAGTGGATCGTTCGGGCTATTCCGGGGAGGCCCGACAGCGAAGACAGGAATAATAATACCAGGATGGCTCCGCTGAAGAGACCTACTCTTTTCAGGAGCTGGCTGTTTGCCGCACCGGCGCTATATTGATCCAGGCACCAGGCAGCCAGGATGCAACTGAAGAAGGTGGTGAATATTTTAAGGCCTGCGGGGTGGCGGAAGGTATTCATGAGTGGCAGCAGGTAATAAGAGAGGGGGCGCAGGCCGCCGAATTTTCCCAGGCTCATGATCGCGAAGATGATGACGGCGGCCCGGGAAAATTTCACCCGGGGGTCGGTTGTCTTCATGAAGAAAGCCGATAAAGCGAAGGCAAAGGTGATGATGCCGAAATAAGAATCTCTTTGCAGGTTATCGACGGTTTCGACGAAGGGGACGTCTTTATAAACCGGCAGGGGGGTGAGCCAGGCGAACAATAAAAGGGGGTGGAGGGAATTGCTCATGGCATTTTCGTAGGTGGTGCCATTGCCTCTTTCGGATAAGGGGAGGTATTGGAGATAGGAAAGGATGGCTGGTAAGGACAGTAAGAGGAAACAGAGGACGGCGGGGATGAGCCTGCCGAGGGCTGTTAAGAAGGTACGGATAATGGGGGGGCGGCCTGGTGTGGTCGCATGACGGCCTTGTACGATTCCCTGATAAATAAAAATAGCCAGGAGCAGGTAGAGCGTTATAATGAATTGAGCGGGGTAGGCGCAAACGAATTGCAGATAGAGGAAGAAACCTGCTGCCAGGGCGTCGGGGAGGCTTCTTTTCCTGAGGGTCTTGTAAAAGAATAAGACGACGAAGGGTAAAAATGCGGGGCCGCTGATCCAGTTCAGGTATTGGCAGCAGTCGCTGTTAAAACCGCAAAGCATATAGGCCGTGGCGGCGAACAGGGCCGAATACCAATGGGCCCTCAGTTGTCGTGTCAGAAAGTACATGCCTGTTCCGGAGAGAAAAATATAGAGCAGGGTCTCGATCTGAAGTTTATAGAGGGTATAGGGGCCGAAGAGGGAAAAGAATTGTACGAAGGGGTTCCAGACGCCGCTCTGCATATCGCCATGAAGGGGATAGCCCAGGTTGAAGTAAGGGGACCAGAAGGGGTACTGGTGGTTAGAGATGGCTTCGCTCACCTGGAATCTTACGGGTAGAAAATAATTCAGGGCATCGTTCTTCAGGCTGAGAACGTGGAAGGTGAGGGGCCAATAGGCCAGGCAACAGAGGAGGCAGAGGATGCCGATGGCCTGGAAATCCCTTTTTAGGGGAGAAGCGGAAAAAGGATTTTTCATTTTTGTGTTGGTTTGCCCGGATAGTTCTTAAAAAGCCGGATGAGGTCCCGGATGACTGTGGGTGTCTGCAAGAGGGTGATCTTGGAACCTTTTTGCGAATTCCAGGTATGCAAAGGGATCTCGTCTCCTTTGGCCCCTGGCCTTTCGTTGCGGATCCGGAGCGAAATTTCTATGTCAAACAGCCATTTCGTAAAGAATTTTTTTCCGGTGATGACTTTGGCGAGGTCTGTACTGAAGAGTTTGGCTCCGCATTGGGTATCGTAGATACCCAAGCGAAAGCGTTTGTCGACGATGGTGGCAATGATCCGTCCCATAATGTGCCGGAAGAAAGAGCGATTGATCGTCGTGTTTAATTTCTGGATCCGGGATCCATAAGCATAGTCCAGGCCGCTATCGGTTGCTATCCGGCAGATGCGCTCCATTTCATCCAGGCTGACGGAAAGGTCTGCATCCAGATATCCGATGAAATCAAATGTTCCGGAGGCGGGGGACAGGCAAAAAGATATCCCTTCGGATACGGCGACTGCTTTGCCCTGATTGCGGTCCAGGTGAAGGGCCAGGATCCGGGAGGGGGCTTCTGTTTTCATTTTATCAATCAATCCGGCCGTATTGTCTTTGCTGCCATCGTTGACGAATACCAGGGTTAGGGAAGGGTGTGCTTCCAGGAAACCGGTAAAGCCGGAAGGGTCTAATCTGGCTTCTTCATTATAGCAGGGTATTATTATTGCGGTTGATGGCATATACAGTAGCACGAAAGTCCTGGTATGTCAGGGAGACCAATATTACTAATTATAAGTCCAATTTTATAATCTACGCGGAGTATGCGGGTAAATAAGCCTGTTAAAAACCGGTTGCCTTTCCAGCTTTCGATGGTGGATTCGTTTTCCCTTTTCTTTTGGGAGAGAGTGAGTATCCTGGCCAGGAGAAGCGAGAAGAAGAAGTATCCTTTTTTTTCGATCACCAGGTTATTGTTTTGGCACATGGCCGTCAATTGGGCCAGGTTGTATCTTCTGTAGTGTCCCAGGAGCGTATCGTGACGGGAAAAGACGGACTGGAAGGCCGGAACGGTAATGATCCATTTTGTAGCGGGGGTCGTCGGGATGTTATTTCTTATATCTGTAAAGAGGGCTGTTTCTTCCGGGACATGTTCCAATACATCCAGGATCAATACGATATCAGCCGGTGGGACCCGTCCCTTTGTCTCCTGGAGGGAGGAGAAGAAATGGATGGGTTGGTGGCCGGCGGCCAGGGAAGCCTTCATTTGTTCGTCCAGGGCGCTGTCGATGGCTGAGTAATGGCGGGTGAAGGCCGGATCGGCGGTGAGGAGGCCGGCAATATAGCCGTCTCCACATCCGATGTCTGCGATATGGTCTACGGGCAGGCGGTTCGCGTCGTGATTTTGGGCGTCGCGGATGAGGTCCATGATAATTTTTCCCCGGGCTATTTCCCAGGGATGCCGGTGAAAGGTACGGGCGCCGCTTTTCTTTTTGAATTCAGCAATATCCATAGGATCTTAGTTTGTGGCCGTCACAGGCTGTTGATCCGGTTCACATATTTACCGATCATATCGAATTCCAGGTTGACCTTGCTACCGGGTACAATGGACTGGATATTCGTGTGTTCGAAGGTATAAGGTATGATGGCAACGTCAAATTTGGTCTTTTTCACGTTAAAAATAGTCAGGCTGATGCCGTTGAGGCTGATGGAGCCTTTTTCGATGACCAGGGAGGCGAATTTTTTAGGGAATTCCAGCCGGAACTGCCAGCTTCCTCCCCCTTCTTGCCGTTCCAGGCAGGTGGCGGTGCTATCTACGTGTCCCTGTACGATATGGCCGTCCAGGCGTCCGTTCATGAGGAGGCATCTTTCCAGGTTGACCAGGTCGCCTTTTTTCCAGGTCTCGAGATTGGTCTTTTGTAAGGTCTCATCGATGGCAGTGACGCGGTGCCTGCCTTCTTTCACCTCTTCTACGGTGAGGCAGACTCCGTTGTGGGAGACGCTTTGGTCGATTTTCAGTTCCTGAGAGATGGGGGATTCTATCCAATAGGTCTTGTTAGTGCCCCGGGCTTCGATGGAGTGGATCCAGCCGAGTGATTCTATGATTCCTGTAAACATGGGGGCAAATTTCGGAATTTTCTCCATTGGATTTCTCTTTTTCAAATATTACCGTATATTTGCAACCCGTAAATCAATAGGCGAACCACCGGTTCGCTGACCGAAGCTCCGACGAAGTTCTGAGGAATTTCAGAGGGATCCTTCGGAAAAAACAAGTAAAGGAGGTATCATAATATGCTGATCATCGATTCAAAAGACTGCGAAAACATAGACAAAGCGCTCAAAAAGTACAAGAAGAAATTTGAGAAGGCCAAGGTATTGGTCCAGTTGAGGGAGCGTCAGTCCTACACCAAACCATCTGTTAAACGCAGAGGAGAGGTGCTGAAAGCGGTCTACAAGCAGCAAGTTGCCAGCGGCAAATTTGAAGTATAGACCCAATTATATACAAAGCAATTCTATAGGAGGCTGCCATTGGCAGCCTTTTTATTTTACCCGGTCCTTAAGCGACAGCATTTTCTTCTCTATGCCATACCAGGACAAGATTGCAAAGGGGAGTACCGCTAGCAGGGATAAGCCGAAATCCAGCCAGGCGTTCCGGGGATGGGCGTAAACGAGGACCATTGTCCCGACAGGTCCTCCAAATACATAGATCCCATAGGAAAGGTCTCCCCGGGGCGTGATCTTTTTAATCCAGCGTATTCCACTGGTAGCCAGATAAAGAACAAAGGCCGGGATCACTATAAAAGTCATTATCGTCAGATTCCTGCTGTATACGCTTATTATAGCTAGTGGTATGATCAGCAGTATCCACTCCTTTTTTATTTTTATTTTGTCCTGATAGAGGTTGCAAAGTACTCCTGTCAGGAACAGGGGGGTAAAGACGGTATAAGAGGGAAAGGGTTTGAAAGGGATGGGGATGAGCCTGGAAAACAGGTCATTAGCCTGCTGGTAGAATGCCAGATTGAAGAGGAAGGCTAGGATGACTGCGGCAAGGGCCAGGATCCTTTTATTGGGTATTTTAATCAGCCAGCCTGCCAGTAATCCGACATAGAGTTTGAGCTCCAGGACGATGGACCAGAAAGCGACGATCAGAAAAGGACTATTGGCCGGAGGGCCCCATTCGACGCCGGGGAGAGTAAAATGGAGCTTTATCAACAGGCAGTTGGCCAGGAATTGATAGAATTCCGGGTTGGAAAAGTAATCTTTCAGGCTTTCCGTGGTCAAAAGGGGGCCCAGGATCAGGGCGCAGGATAAGATGACCAGGCAGGCTGCCGGGTATAAGCGGAGAAAGCGTCTCCATAAAAAATTTTTCCAGGAAGGGCTGTGTCGCAGGCTCTGGGTGACCAGTAGCCCGCTGAGAAAGAAAAATATGCAGAGGCCCAGATAACTGGCCGCCATGAGGCCCCGGGTAGCCCAGGCAATGGGATCGCGGGCGTCTGAAAAGGCTTCGTAGGAATGGGTCAGTAATACGCAAAGAGAGGCTAATAGTCTTACGAAATTGAAGTTATTGTACCTGTGGTTAAGGATGCTGTCGCCGAGTGTTACCGGGTTATATGATGATGACTCCGTCAGTTATTTTGATCTTTCAAAAGGAATTTCTTTCCTAGTTCGTAAATTTACAACAATGCAATTAAGCAATTTATATTGAATTCCTTTATTCAGCCTTTTATCGATTACCTGAAGTTCGAAAAGCGGTATTCAGCGCATACGATCCGTTCATACCAGGACGATCTGGTCTCTTTTTTCGATTTTATCCAGGTGCAGTTCGGGGAGGTGTCGTTGCCGGAGATATCCCCTTCTTTGATCCGAAGCTGGCTGGCGTCCCTGAAAGACGAGGGGCTGAGCTCCCGTTCAGTGAACCGGAAGATCTCTTCTCTCAAGTCATTTTACAAATACCAGTTACGCAGCGGGACGGTGGAGCAATCTCCCATGAGTGCGATTACCAGCCCCAAGGTGAGCAAGCGGCTGCCGGTCTATGTGGAACAGCGGGATATCGCTACTCTTTTTGACGAGCTTGTCTTTCCGGATGATTGGGAGGGGGGGACGGATCGGCTATTGCTGGCCATTTTTTATCATACCGGGATGCGACTCAGTGAGTTGGTGAATCTCCGGGAAAGGCAGGTGGATGTCAGTAACAGGACCCTGAAGGTGCTGGGGAAGGGCAATAAGGAGCGGGTGATCCCGGTCAGTCCTGTGCTGGTGGAGTATATACTGGCTTACAGCCGGCAGAAAAGAGTGGTGCTGGAGGCGCCGGATACGGTCTATTTGCTGGTGAATTCCAAGGGGAAGAAGCTCTATGCGCAATATGTTTACCGGGCGGTCCGGAAGTACCTGGGGCAGGTGACGACGATCGATAAAAAGAGCCCCCATGTGCTGCGGCATACTTTTGCCACGCATTTGATGAATAGCGGAGCCGATCTTAATTCCGTGAAGGAGTTACTGGGGCATTCCAGCCTGGCGGCTACGCAGGTGTATACGCATAATACCATTGAAAAGCTGAAAGACGTGCATAAGAAAGCCCATCCGAAGGCGTAAGGCAAGCCGGACCGATGGGAAGGTTTAACAATTCAGGGGTATAAAAAGGTGTTTTTTATTTGGAAAAACACCCCTGAAATATTAACTTCATTGTCCTGCCTTGTCCTCCTACTTACTCAGCTAAAAGAGTTCTTTAATTTATTGTTCACTGTTTAAAATGGGATTGCTATGAATGTTAGAATTCAAACTGTGCACTTTGATGCAGACGGTAAATTAGTCGATTACGTAACTAAAAAAATGTCAAAATTAAACACCTTTCATGACAGGATCATTAAAGTAGATGTGTTCCTAAAGCTGGACAATGTGGTGCATAAGATCAAGGACAAGATCGCGGAGATCAGTGTCCAGGTGCCACGACATCATTTTTTCGTAAAATGTTCGTCCAAGTCCTTCGAAGAATCTTTTGACAGCGCATTCGAGTCGCTGGTAAATCAGGTAAAAAAGAAAAAAGAAAAACAAGTCGCATAATTGAAAAAAGTTTTAAGACCTCCTTCGGGAGGTCTTTTTTTTGGCCGGGTTTGGTAATTTGGGCTATTTTGGGGGCTTGACCGGTGTGTGTATTGTTATATTTCCATAAAGTGATGATAATATGGTAAAAAAAGGGGTTCAAAATTTTTGAATTTAACAAATTCACTTACCTTTGCCTTCCCAAAAAAAACGGTATATCCCTTTTGAAGGAGCTAAAGGATGGGGGTCTAACGGGATTAATTGGGAGATCTTTTCCAGACTGAGTATAGGAATTACCAGCCAGAGTAGCTCAGTTGGTAGAGCAGCTGATTTGTAATCAGCTGGTCGGGGGTTCGAGTCCCTTCTCTGGCTCCAGTAAATGTTTTGGGTAGGTAGTCAAGTGGCCAACGACAACAGACTGTAAATCTGTCCTCTTCGGAGTTCGATGGTTCGAATCCATCCCTGCCCACTTTAAAATTTCAGAACCCTGTTTCCGGATGGAAGCGGGGTTTTGAAGCAGATCAGGAAAGTTCTTTACAAAACGGTAAATGCGGAAGTAGCTCAGTTGGTAGAGCGACAGCCTTCCAAGCTGTAGGTCGCGGGTTCGAACCTCGTCTTCCGCTCATTTGGAGTAGTTCTTGGGTTGACTCACAAGGAAATAAGCCGTTGTAGCTCAGGGGTAGAGCACTTCCTTGGTAAGGAAGAGGTCGTGAGTTCAATTCTCATCAACGGCTCCAGCATTTTGAGAATAAGATCAAAGTATAAGTAATCAGCATTTGGCCCGGTGTGGTGGGGTCGGTCCTGGTTTAAATTTTAAAACACAACTTTAAAAACAGATAACAATGTCAAAAGAGACCTTCAAAAGGGACAAACCCCACGTTAACGTCGGTACAATCGGTCACGTTGACCATGGTAAGACGACTTTGACTGCTGCTATTACCTCTATCCTGGCTGGAAGGGGTCTGGCAGAAGCAAAAAAATATGATGAGATTGATGCCGCTCCTGAAGAAAAGGAGAGGGGGATTACCATTAATACAGCGCACGTTGAGTACGCGACGGCTAACCGTCACTATGCTCACGTGGACTGTCCCGGTCACGCTGACTATGTGAAGAATATGATCACCGGTGCGGCCCAGATGGATGGAGCTATCCTGGTGGTTGCTGCTACTGATGGTCCGATGCCCCAGACGAAAGAGCACATCCTGCTCGCCCGTCAGGTAGGTGTTCCCCGTATCGTTGTTTTCATGAACAAGGTAGATCTGGTAGACGATCCTGAGCTGCTGGAACTGGTTGAAATGGAAATCCGCGAACTGTTGTCTTCTTATGGATTTGACGGGGATAATACTCCTATCATCCAGGGATCTGCTACAGGCGCACTGGCCGGTGAAGAAAAATGGGTTAAAGGAATCGATGAGCTGATGGCAGCTGTTGATACTTATATTCCTTTACCTCCCCGTCCGGTCGATCTTCCCTTCCTGATGTCTGTTGAAGACGTATTCTCTATCACCGGTCGTGGTACTGTTGCTACGGGTCGTATCGAAAGAGGTGTTATCAAGGTTGGTGAAGGTATCGAGATCGTAGGTCTGATGGATGCTCCTTTGACATCTACTGTCACGGGTGTGGAAATGTTCCGTAAGCTCCTGGATCGTGGTGAAGCTGGTGATAACGCAGGTCTGCTGTTACGTGGTATTGAAAAGACCCAGATCCGTCGTGGTATGGTTCTTTGCAAACCAGGTTCTATCACTCCGCACACTGAATTCAAGGGTGAAGTATACGTATTGAGTAAGGAAGAAGGTGGTCGTCACACTCCATTCTTCAACAAATACCGTCCTCAGTTCTATTTCCGTACTACGGACGTTACCGGTGAAGTTACGCTTCCTGCTGGTACTGAGATGGTTATGCCTGGCGATAACACTTCCCTGAGCGTTGTGCTGATCCAGCCGATCGCTATGGAAAAGGGTCTTAAGTTCGCTATCCGTGAAGGTGGCCGTACTGTAGGCGCCGGACAGGTGACTGAGATCGTAAAATAAGCACCCTCCTTGGGAAGCTAGTTATAAATTCTTAACTTTACAAAGTACTTAGATAACTCTCTAAGTACTTTGTTTCTATAAGAAGAGGTTCTTTTAAAAAAGATTGTTCTTGCCTCTCCTTCGGGGGATGGAGGGATATAGTCTACGGGCATAGTTCAATGGTAGAATAGAGGTCTCCAAAACCTTTGATCTGGGTTCGAATCCTAGTGCCCGTGCCATCATTATATTAATCAGTAAGATGAACAAGATAACAACATATTTCCGTGAGTCGTATAAAGAGCTGATGGAGAAGGTGACCTGGCCTACCTGGGCCCAGTTGCAGCAGTCGACTGTGATTGTACTAGTCGCTACTTTACTGATCACTCTGCTCGTATGGGTCATGGACCTGGCATCCAGTTCCGTATTACACTTCACCTATTCATTATTTTCATAATGGAAACAGCAAATCAACAGGAAATAAAGAGTACTTCTGAAGCCAAACCAGCAGTGGAAACCAAATGGTATGTATTGCGGGTGGTCAGTGGCAAGGAGCGTAAGGTAAAAGAGTACCTTGATAAGGAAATTACCCGGGGCGGATGGGGAGAAGTGGTAAAGCAGGTATTTCTTCCCGTTGAAAAGGTGTACAAGGTACAGAATGGGAAAAAGGTGATGCGGGAACGCAACTACTATCCTGGTTATGTGATGATCGAGGTGACGGAGGGCAAGTTGGGAGACGATCTGCGGGAAGCTATTAAAAATACGAATAGCGTTATCCATTTCTTAGGGAAGGAGAATCCTATTGCTCTTCGTAAGGCGGAGGTGAATAAGATGCTCGGCAAAATGGATGAGATGGCTGAATCCGGCGGTATGAGCATGAGCGAGCCGTTCATCATCGGGGAAACGATCAAGATCATCGAAGGGCCTTTCAATGATTTCAATGGTATCATTGAAGAGGTGAATGATGAGAAGAAGAAGCTGAAGGTGACGGTAAAGATATTCGGCCGTTCTACACCGGTGGAATTGAATTACATGCAGGTGGAAAAGATAGCGTAAGCGATTATTATCAAGACGGATATAAAATAAAAACCCTCCATATGGAGGGTTTAATTTTTTGCAGGACCATCACAATTAGTTACCGTTGTCATTGTCGTTGTCAAAACCAAATGTCGGAGTTGGCTCGTCAATTACTGGAGTGGTTTCGATGGGTTCCGGTGCGGGGGGAACTATTACGGGTTTAACTTTTTTAGGGGTGCTTTTCTTTTTCACGACTTTTTTAGGAGCAGCCTTCGGAGCGGCTTTCTTGGGAGCGGCCTTTTTAGGAGCGACCTTTTTAGGAGCGACTTTTTTGGGAGCGGCTTTCTTTGCGGGCGCTTTCTTTACGGCCTTCTTTACTGTTTTTTTGGCTGCTTTTTTAGGAGCGGCCTTTTTAGGAGCGGCCTTTTTAGGGGCAACTTTTTTCTTAGCAACTTTTTTCTTCACGGCTTTTTTAGCCGCTTTGACCGCTTTTTTGACAGGTTTTTTAGCTGCTTTTTTGGGAGCAGCTTTTTTAGCCGGTTTTTTCTTAGACTTTGACATAGTTTGTGGAGCGTTTTAAGTTGTTGTTGAGAATATTAATGGGAATTATCGGAAAAGTTAGTCAGAAAAATTCAAATAGAAAAAAATAGGCAATAATTTTCTTCACAAAAAGTTCATATAGCCGTTCATAACTCTTCCGGGGAGGCGCGGCGGGCCTATATTTGGCAGGTCGGGGGCTGTGTGGGAACTTTTCTCCCGGAAAATGATAAGGGGCTACTTTTTTTCGCAGGGGGAAGGCTGTTGGGGAGAGGCTGTTGTGTAGGGCGGGTACGAGGAGAGAGGGGAGGATCGGTGGGTTTGAAGGCTGTTCCGGGCCGGGTTTGGGGCCTGGGGGGTGCAAAAAAAAGCGCCTAAATGTTGGTAAAATGCCGGTTATGTACTACTTTTGCGTCCCCAAATAGAAAGATGCCCTCCGGCACCTTTCGAATTATTGGTTTGGGAGTTCCGGAAAATACCGGGACGTTAACACCAAAAAAAGAAGCAACATGGCAAAAGAAATCACGGGTTATGTCAAGTTGCAGGTAAAAGGCGGTCAAGCCAATCCTGCACCTCCTATCGGACCTGCATTAGGTTCTAAAGGTATCAATATCATGGAGTTCTGTAAGCAATTCAATGCCAGGACCCAGGATAAAATAGGGAAGGTCCTTCCCTGTCTCATCACTGTCTACACGGATAAGTCCTTCGACTTCATCATCAAGACTCCTCCTGCAGCCGTACAGTTGCTGGAAGCTACGAAACTAGCAAGTGGTTCCAAGGAGCCAAATCGTAACAAAGTTGGAAAAGTTACCTGGGCACAGGTAGAAGCGATCGCGAAGGATAAAATGCCTGACCTGAATGCTTTTACTATCGAGAGCGCTATGCGCATGGTAGCCGGTACAGCCCGTAGCATGGGTATCACCGTAGAGGGAGCAGCTCCCTGGGCGAACTAACTTCTAACTTTAAAAACACTACGAAATGGCTATCACGAAAAAAAGAAAAGCAGCCTCAGCGAAGGTTGATAAAAATAAAGTATACACCCTTAAGGAAGCTTCTACGCTGGTGAAGGACGTAAATATCACTAAGTTCGATTCTTCCGTCGATCTGCATGTTCGTCTGGGTGTGGATCCCAAGAAAGCTGACCAATCCATCCGTGGAACGGTCAATCTGCCTCATGGTACCGGTAAGACAAAAAGGGTATTGGTCCTTTGTACTCCTGATAAGGAAGCGGATGCGAGAGCAGCCGGGGCTGATTATGTCGGGCTGGATGAATTCATTCAAAAGATCGAAGGCGGCTGGGTAGACGTCGATGTTATCATCGCTACTCCTTCTGTCATGCCTAAGATCGGTAAGCTGGGTAAGATATTAGGCCCGCGTAACCTGATGCCCAATCCTAAGACGGGTACGGTGACGAATGATGTAGCTGCCGCTGTCAATGAAGTGAAGGGTGGTAAGATCGCGTTCAAGGTAGATAAGGCGGGGATCATCCACGCTTCTATCGGCCGGGTGAGCTTTACCCCTGAGAAGCTGGTTGAAAACAGCCAGGAGCTGATCAATGCGATCGTGAAGGCTAAGCCGGCAACCGCCAAGGGCACTTATGTCCGGAGCGTGTTTATGGCCAGCACCATGAGCCCGGGTATTGCTATTGACACCAAAGCATTTACCCACTAAGCTGAGCCAAAGGCTGCTTAGGCGAAAAAATTGAATTCATCGGAACCCGACCCTGATCGGGGCACAAAAAAAGAGTTATGAACAAAGATCAAAAAAATGAAGTCATTGAAGTGTTGAAAGACAAGTTCAATCAATATAATAACTTCTACATCACCAATACCGAATCGTTGAGTGTGGCGCAGGTCAGTAAGCTACGTCGTATCTGCTTCGATAAGAAAGTGGAAATGAAAGTGGCTAAGAATACCCTCATTAAGAAAGCGCTGGAAGGGCTGGATAATAGCCGGTATTCCGGTGTATTCGAATCCCTGAACGGGGTAACGGCGTTGTTATTCTCCGAGAATGCAAAGGAGCCGGCTCTGATCATCAGTTCTTTCCGTAAGGATGGCAACCTGGAAAAGCCTGTTCTGAAGGCGGCTTTTATCGATGGGGATGTATTTGCCGGGGATGATCAGCTGAAAGTGCTGACGAACCTGAAAAGCAAGCACGATCTTATCGGTGAGATCATTGGTCTGTTGCAATCGCCTGCCAAGAATGTTATCAGCGGCCTGAACGCCGGTAATAAGCTGGCTGGTCTGATTAAAGCACTGGAAGCCAGAGCTGAAGCAGCGGGTGCGAACTAGTTCTTTAAAAGGTCGAAAGACTTGAAATAATTCAGACTCGGAGCTGGCCATTAGCCGCTTCAAGCTGGGAAAGCCCAGGCCTGGGGGTCGACCAGGCAATTTTTTTAAACCGTCCGCCGGAGCAAAAGCAGTGAAGGCGGCAAAAATTTACAACTATGGCAGACTTAAAATCATTTGCTGAACAGTTAGTAGGACTGACTGTAAAAGAAGTTAACGAATTAGCTAAGATCCTGAAAGAAGAATACGGTATCGAGCCTGCGGCTGCTGCTGTAGCCGTTGCAGCCGGACCTGCTGCTGCTGGCGCTGCTGTTGCTGAAGAAAAGACAGCTTTCAACGTAATCCTGAAGGCTGCCGGCCCTAACAAGCTGAACGTCGTTAAGATCGTGAAAGATCTGACCGGTCTCGGCCTGAAAGAAGCTAAGGACCTGGTAGACGGCGCTCCTAAGCCCGTTAAGGAAGGTATTAGCAAAGCAGACGCTGATGCATTGGTAACCAAGCTGAAAGAAGCTGGCGCTGAAGTAGAAGTGAACTAATCTTTTTCGCAAAAGAAATCAGAAACCCCGGCCAAAAACCGGGGTTTTATCCGTTTCTAAAGATTTTAAAATGGTCGGATGAATCTTGCGGTTCGTGCGTTGATTTGGCTTTATTTGCCGGATGGATCCACGATTCGTTGGTTTTTCCCATTTATTTTGTAAATTTGCCGTCCGTTTCCCTTTGCCATTTACGGTTGTAAATTGTTTTCAATTGTATACTGTTGAGGATCAATGAGTCCCGCAGTTTCACCCCGATAGACGATTTTTGAAGTTCGAATAATTAAAAACCGGTTTTAAATAATATGTCTTCAACAAAATTGCAAAACAGGATCAACTTCGGTAAAATTAAGCACCTTGCCGATACTCCTGATCTTCTGGAAGTGCAGATCCAATCTTTTAAAGAATTTTTCCAGCTCGAGACCACTCCGGACAAACGTAATATTGAAGGTTTGTTCAAGGTGTTCAAAGAAAATTTCCCGATCACCGATACGCGGAACATTTTTATGCTGGAATTCCTGGACTACTTCATCGATCCGCCCCGCTATACCATTGAAGAATGTATGGAGCGTGGGTTGACCTATGCTGTTCCCCTGAAGGCGAAGCTGCGTTTGAGCTGTAATGATGAGGAGCACGTGGATTTCCAGACGATCGTACAGGACGTATTTTTAGGCAATATACCTTATATGACCCCCCGCGGCACCTTTGTTATCAATGGCGCTGAGCGTGTGGTCGTTTCCCAGTTGCATCGTTCTCCCGGTGTATTCTTCGGACAGTCCATTCACCCGAATGGCACGAAGATCTATTCTGCCCGTGTAATCCCCTTCAAGGGAGCCTGGATGGAATTCGCTACGGATATCAACAATGTAATGTATGCCTATATCGACCGGAAGAAGAAATTCCCGGTGACTACCCTGCTGCGTTCTATCGGGTATGAGACGGATAAGGACATCCTGGAGTTGTTCGGTATGGCCGATGAAGTGAAATCCGACAAGAAAGCGCTGCAGAAATATATCGGCAAAAAGCTGGCTGCCCGCGTTCTGAGGACCTGGGTGGAAGATTTCGTGGATGAGGACACCGGCGAAGTGGTATCCATCGAGCGTAATGAGATCGTGTTAGAACGCGATACCGTCCTCGATGAAGAAGCCATTGACATGGTCGTTGAAATGGATGTGAAGAGCATTTTCATCCAGAAAGAGGATGTAGGCGGTGATTATGCCATCATTTATAATACCCTGAATAAAGATACTTCTAACTCGGAACTGGAAGCCGTTCAGCATATCTACCGCCAGTTGCGCGGTGCGGATGCTCCGGATGACGAGACCGCCAGAGGGATCATCGATAAATTATTCTTCAGCGACAAGCGCTATGACCTGGGTGAGGTGGGACGTTATAAGATCAACCGTAAGCTTGGTCTGAACCAGCCTCTGGAGCAAAAGACGCTGACGAAGGAAGATATGATCAATATCATCAAGTACCTGGTGCGGCTTACCAATGCCAAAGCGGAAATTGACGATATAGATCACCTGAGCAACCGCCGTGTACGTACGGTAGGGGAGCAATTATATGCTCAGTTCGGCGTAGGTCTGGCCCGTATGGCCAGGACGATCCGTGAACGTATGAACGTAAGGGATAATGAAGTATTTACCCCTGTGGACCTGATCAATGCCAGGACCCTGTCCTCCGTGATCAACTCCTTCTTCGGGACTTCCCAGTTGTCCCAGTTCCTGGATCAGACCAACCCGTTGAGCGAGATCACGCACAAGCGTCGTATCTCAGCGCTCGGACCAGGAGGTCTCAGCCGTGAACGTGCCGGATTTGAAGTTCGTGACGTACACTATTCCCACTATGGCCGTCTCTGTACGATCGAGACGCCGGAAGGGCCGAATATCGGGCTGATCTCTACGTTGTGCGTGCATGCGAAGATCAATGAAATGGGCTTTATCGAAACGCCTTATCGCAAAGTGCATGATGGGAAGGTGGACCTGAAAAAACTCACTTATCTCAGTGCGGAAGAAGAAGATATCGCGAAAATCGCACAGGCCAATATCACCCTGGATGATAAAGGGAATTTCGTAGAAGAGAAGATCGTTTCCCGTCAGACAGGAGATTTCCCCATCCTCGACAGGAATGAAGTAGAATATATGGACGTGGCCCCTAACCAGATCGTCGGTCTCAGCGCCTCGCTGATCCCCTTCCTGGAACATGATGATGCCAACCGTGCCCTGATGGGATCGAATATGCAACGCCAGGCTGTTCCCCTGATCCGTCCTGAAATGCCGATCGTCGGTACGGGGCTGGAAGCAAAGGCTGCCCGGGATGCGCGTATCCAGATCCACTCAGAAGGCGAAGGGGTGGTGGAATTTGTGGATGCCAATGAGATCCATGTCCGCTACGAAAGAAATGACACGCAGAAGCTGGTCAGCTTTGAAGAAGACCTCAAGATATACAGGCTAACTAAGTTCATCAAGACCAACCAGGAAACCTGTATCAATCTGAAACCGGCCGTGAAGAAAGGACAGCGGGTGAAAGACGGAGACTTCCTTACGGAAGGCTACGCCGTACAGGACGGAGAACTGGCATTGGGCCGCAATCTTAAAGTTGCGTTCATGCCCTGGAAGGGTTACAACTTCGAGGATGCCATCGTGATCAGTGAAAAAGTGGTGAAAGAAGACCTGTTCACTTCGGTCCATATTTCTGAATATGAATTGGAAGTCCGTGATACTAAACTGGGTGAAGAAGAATTGACGCCTGATATCCCTAACGTTTCGGAAGAAGCTACCAAGGACCTGGACGAGAATGGTATCATCCGTGTCGGCGCCCAGATCAAGGAAGGCGATATCCTGATCGGTAAGATCACTCCGAAAGGAGAAAGCGATCCTACTCCTGAAGAAAAGCTGTTACGCGCTATCTTCGGTGACAAGGCGGGAGATGCCAAGGATGCTTCTTTGAAGGCTCCCAGTGGTACGGAAGGTGTCGTAATCAGCAAGAAGCTGTTCCAACGCGCCAAGAAAGATAAGAATGCCAAGGTTCGTGAAAAAGCGGCGCTCGAGAAGATAGAAAAAGTGCATGAAAAGAATACGGCTGACCTGATGGATGTATTGCTGAGCAAATTGCAGGTGTTGCTGAAAGAGCATACTTCTGCAGGTGTCAACAATAATTTCGGGGAAGTACAGATCGGGAAAGGCGCTAAGTTCACTGCCAAGAACCTGGCCGGTATCGATTACCTGAACGTCAATCCTTTGGGTTGGACAGGCGATATCAAGACGGATGAGCCGATCAATATCCTGCTGCACAACTACAGCATTAAGTACAATGAAGAGTTAGGTCGCTATAAGAGGGAAAAATTCAATATTTCCATCGGGGATGAATTACCTGCCGGTGTATTGAAGCTCGCTAAAGTGTACTTAGCCGTTAAGCGTAAGCTGAAGGTAGGGGATAAGATGGCTGGTCGTCACGGTAACAAAGGGATTGTCGCCAAGATCGTTCGGGCGGAAGACATGCCGTTCCTTGAAGACGGAACTCCGGTGGATGTGGTATTGAACCCGCTGGGGGTACCTTCCCGTATGAACCTGGGACAGATCTATGAGACCGTATTGGGATGGGCCGGTGAGAAACTGGGGCTTAAGTTCGCCACGCCGATCTTCGACGGAGCAACCGTAGAAGAGATCGCGCAACATATCGAAAAAGCAGGATTGCCCAGCTTCGGCCATACCTATCTTTATGATGGGGAAACCGGGGATCGTTTTGACCAGAAAGCTACTGTGGGGATCATCTATATCATTAAATTGCACCACATGGTGGATGATAAGATGCACGCCCGTAGCATCGGACCATACAGTCTTATTACGCAACAACCATTAGGTGGTAAGGCGCAGTTCGGTGGTCAGCGTTTTGGGGAAATGGAAGTGTGGGCACTGGAAGCATATGGTGCGTCGAACATCCTGCAGGAGCTGTTGACCCTTAAATCAGATGACATCATCGGTCGTGCCAAGACTTATGAGGCTATCGTGAAAGGGGACAATATTCCCAGGGCGGGTATTCCTGAATCCTTCAATGTACTGGTACATGAGTTGAGGGGATTAGGACTGGACCTGAAGTTTGATTAAGCCAAGGTGTCGCTGATGACCTGATTAATTAGGCTCCGCTAACTGATGAATAATACAGAAGCCATCCCGGTAAAAGGGGGTGGCTTTTTTTATGCGGCAGGCTATTTAGCGGCGTAAAAAATGCCGGCATTTTTTACGCCGAATCTAATGATGGCCCTTCGGGCAAGGCGCCCGTGGCGCCTTATTTAAGGAGCTTTTGTATCTGAATGTTGTTATTGAACCGGAGTTCCAGCAGGTAGATCCCCGCGCTGATGGTAGTGCCGGACAGGTCGATACGCATCCGGCTGCCGGAGGCTTCTCCGGACCAGGATAAAAGCGCTCTCCCGGCCATATCCAGCAATCTTACCCCCACCTTGCCGGCCGGTAACTGGCCGAATACGATGTCGATATGATCCGTAAATGGATTCGATAAGACGGTGAAGGCCCTGGTCGTTAAATTAGGGCCCTTTATCCCCACTATTTTACTGTAGGTGATCTTTCCATCCTGGTCGATCTCTTTGAGGCGATAATAGTTATTATCCTGAGCTATGGAGGGGTCAGTAAAGAAGTAGTAACGGGTGGTAGAACTGTTACCCGCCGCTGCCACATATCCTATGCCGGTGAAATGGATGCCGTCATAAGACCGGTCGATCTCAAATCCCTTGCTACCCGATTCAAAAGAGGTGCTCCAGTCCAACAGGGTATTGTTGTTCTTCAGCTGCCCTTCAAAGTCCAGTAAACCAATGGGCAGGATAGACAGGCCCGGGACACCTGCTCCGAAGCCGGAGAAGCCGTTGGTGAAATTATAGGTCAGGGCAGTGTTCGTACCCAGGGTACTTATCGTCGGGGTGACCAGGGTGACGGGGTTGCCACCCGTTGGGTTGGCAACAGTCACATTGGATATCCGGCCGGGCACTTTGACGAGCTGGATCGAGCTGATAGGCTGACCGGTGAAGGACTGCCAGCCATTGACCTCCGCCTGGGTATAGAATAACGTGATATTATAGCTGCCGGAAGGGTTGTTGGTAGTAGGGACAACATGGAAGGTCTTGTCCATCAGGTAATTGGGAATGTTGTTGTTCCAGAACCGGGCGGCATTGGTACCGGCACGGTCGATAATGACCTGGGTACAGCCGTAATTGAAGGAGCTGAGGTTCTGGATACGGGCCATTAGCTGACCATTTGCCTGGTCATAGAAGTAGATGTCCGCATTGGCCCCCAGGTATTGTTGTATGGAGGAGTTCAGAGCGGTCTGAACGACGGTGGGAGGGGTGCCGTAGGAGAGTTTGATAATCGGCTTCTCGCCATTGGGTTCATAGATTAAGGAAGTATAGGATTGAGAACAATTGACCCCGTCCTGGAAGATAAGGTTTCCTTCTGTGAGGGCGCCGCCGTCTTTGTAAAGGGCGATCACATCCCCGGCATCGGTAGAGGCTGCGGCGCCGTTGTCATAGCAAATTTCTATGACCAGGTTGCTGATGCTGTCCCAGGTATAAGCGTTATCAAAGGCGAATGTATTCCACCCTGGCGTTGTATTATAGGAAGCCAGGGTTTTTACCACTGTCATGGAGGAAGCCGGGCTGGAGCCGCCACTGCTATTGACCAGGTAATTCACGGCAGCGGCGCCCAGGCTGATATGGAGGTTGGTATAACTCCGGGCGCTCTGCTTTGTAAGAACATAGAGCGATAGGCCGGTCAGGCTGCCGGCTGGAATACCGGCGGCCGTTAATTCAGTTGCTTTATAGAGAAATTGCGTCCGTTCCGATTGCTGGGTAGCATCGAAGGGAGTAGCCGAAGACCCATTGGTTGCTGATCCTATGTCTGCGGTACCGGTGCTGGTCCCTGCGGTGGGCGGCACATCGTTGTCATGAATGGTCATGGTGAAATTGGGCCTGCCATCTCCGGCTATGGCGTTGCCGCCTCCGCCGTTGACGGTAAAGCCCAGGGTAAATTTCCGGGTGCCGTTCATACTGGCGTCGTCATAGATACGGATAATAAACGGCTGGGAGGTCGTGGAGCCGGCGGGGAAGCTCAGGGTGGTGGTGGGGGCGGTAAAGCTCCCATTGGTGGTGATATCGAAATCCAGTCCCCGGGTGGCTGTGCCGGAGCTGATATTCAGGGTAGCTGTTGCCGCGGCGGAAGGGGCGCTGCCGATGACCATATTGTAAACGTAGTCCTTGTAAGCCCGGCATCCCGAGGTGGCCGCCGTTGTTTCTGTCTGCTGGTCGTCTGTCCATTCAAAGTCGATCTTGGGAATGCAGGGGCTGCTGCCTCCTCCGGGGGGCGTACCTCCCAGGGAACCGGACAGGCTGGCCCGGTAGGGACCTGCAGCAGAAGCCTGCATCCTGGCTTTCTGGCCTGGTGTAAAGAGGGTATAGCATTTGGTGTAGTTCATGAAATTGCTCTCCGTATTGGCGCTGTATTGGGTGCCTGCAGGGCTTGCACAGGGGTTGGCGCCGGTCCTGCAGGTAAAATGGAGGATCCCGGTGACAGGGCCATAGTTATAAGAGATGGGGTCTGTATCGCAGACCTGGTCTCCCTGCGTATTACAATCCGTGTTGGCAGGACATATGGTCGAATCCGTGGAGCCCTCGAAGGGATGATAGAGGTTGAAGGCATGGCCAATCTCATGGGGAAGGGTCTTTTGTCCCTTGACCATCTGGGTGGACAGCATAATGATGCCGTCTTCACTCGCGGAGGCTCCGGGAAAATAGGCATAGCCGGCGACAAAGGTCCCGGAAGTGCCGTCATTACCATCTATTTTATCCACTATCCATATGTTGTAGTATTGAGTAGGATCCCAGCGGCTGAGATCCTTGATATTGATATCGTCCGTACCCAGGGTGGTATAGCGGTTGACCCCTTCGGAAACGTAACGGGAAATGGAGGATCCGTCGATGCGGTTGATGCCGTTGGTGGGATTACAGTTCGGATCCCTTTGGGCCAGGACAAATTGGATCCCCAGGTCTCCTGCACCCTGGATACCACCCTGATCGATGTCTATGTAGGTTCCATTGTATACGGCATTCAGGTAGTCGATGGCGCCGGTGATCTGTGCGTCCGTAGGATTGTAAATGCTGCCAACGACTCCCCCGGTATGCACGACATGGACTACGACGGGGATTGTATAGGGCGGGCTTCCCAGGGGGGTGGGGGGAGCGCCGACTTTGTCCGGGGTAATGGACCCGGGCGCCAGCATTAATTTGGGGTGATTGGTTATATAGGTCCGGATGGAAGCCTCACCTGCCAGTACATTTCTGCGGTAGTCGGGGTCTTCCTTCATCTTTTTGTTATGGGCGGCGTCGAAACCACAAATTGCCTGCGAAAAGGAATTCTGGAATAGCATTAGAGCGAAGCAGGTAAGAAGCAGGTAAAGGGGGGCCTTCATTTCTTGAAAATTATTTGAAAATCAAAATGTTTTGCAGTCTTTAGCAACCAGAGAAAAACCTATTTCAATTACCTTTATTTTCCTTAAAAATCGAATAGAACGTGAATAAGAAATTAAGTTTGTCCCTATTGGGTATTTTTTGCCTTTTCCGCCTCTATAGCCAATCTGTCAATAAGGTCTCCGATCCGGCCGACTGGGTAAATCCGCTGATGGGCTCGGACTCCAAATATAGTTTATCGAACGGGAATACCTATCCTGCTATCGGGCTGCCCTGGGGTATGAATACCTGGATGCCCCAGACAGGGAAAATAGGTGACGGATGGGCCTACCAATATAGCCTTGATAAGATCAGGGGCTTTAAGCAAACGCATCAGCCATCTCCCTGGATCAATGACTATGGCCAGTTTGCCATCATGCCGGTGACGGGGCATTTGAAATTCAGCCAGGATGCCCGGGCCAGCTGGTTTTCCCATAAGACAGAAATATCCAGGCCTTACTATTACAGCGTATACCTGGCGGATGCAGACGTGACCACGGAGATTACGCCTACGGAAAGAGCTGCTCAGTTCCGCCTTACCTTTCCGCAAACGGATAGCTCCATGGTTGTGATCGATGCATTCGACCGGGGATCCTATATAAAAATCGTGCCAGGCGAGCGGAAGATCATCGGTTATACTACCCGTAACAGCGGGGGAGTACCCGATAACTTCAAAGATTATTTCGTCATTTATTTCGATAAGCCTTTTACCATTGCCCAAACCTGGCATGGGGAGCAACTGGCAAAAGACACCCTGGAATACCAGGCCGATCATGTAGGGGCCGTTGTCGGCTTTGCTACCGTCCGGGGAGAAAAGGTGCATATGAAAGTGGCTTCTTCTTTTATCAGCCCTGAGCAGGCGGAGCTGAACCTGCAAAGAGAGATCGGGGCGGATAATTTTGAAACGACGCAGAAGAAGGCGCATGAAACCTGGAATAAGTCGCTCAGCCGGATCCTGGCGGAGGGCGGGACGGTGGATCAGACCCGTACTTTTTACTCCTGTCTGTACCGGGCGATGTTGTTTCCCCGGTCGTTCTATGAGCTGGATGCAAAGGGGCAGGTCGTCCATTACAGCCCTTATAATGGAAAGGTGTTGCCGGGCTATATGTATACGGACAATGGGTTCTGGGATACTTTCCGGGCCGTATTCCCTTTGATGACCCTTGTATTCCCAGAGCTGAACAGTCATATGATGGAAGGGCTGGCTAATGCCTATAAGGAAAGCGGCTGGCTGCCGGAGTGGGCCAGTCCCGGGCACCGGGATTGTATGGTGGGGAGCAATTCCGCTTCGCTGATCGCCGATTCCTATCTGAAAGGGATCCGGGGTTATGATATCAACACCTTGTATGAAGCCATCCTGAAGAATACGGAGCATGCAGGTCCGCTGCCTTCGGTGGGAAGACTGGGCGTGGAGTATTATAATAAGTTAGGCTATGTGCCTTATGATGTGAAGGTCAACGAAAACGTGGCCAGGACCCTGGAATATGCCTATGATGATTTTACTATCTATAAGCTGGCCATTGCCCTGCACCGGCCTGCGGAGGAAATAGAGCGGTTTGCCAAACGCTGCCTGAATTACCGGAATGTATTCGATCCTTCTCACAAGCTGATGCGGGGAAAGAATGCAGATGGAAATTTCCAGTCCCCTTTCAATCCCTTTAAATGGGGGGATGCTTTTACGGAAGGCAATAGCTGGCATTGGACCTGGTGTGTATTTCATGATATCCAGGGGTTGGAAAATCTGATGGGGGGAAGGAGCTCTTTTGTGAGGATGCTCGATTCCGTGTTCATCATGCCGCCGGTGTATGATGAAAGTTATTATGGGGAGGTGATCCATGAGATCAGGGAGATGCAGATCATGAATATGGGGCAATATGCGCATGGCAATCAGCCGATCCAGCATATGATCTACCTGTATGATTATGCCGGCGAGCCCTGGAAGACACAATATTGGGTAAGGCAGATCATGAATAAATTATACAGCGCCCGGCCGGACGGATATTGCGGTGACGAAGACAATGGACAAACTTCCGCCTGGTATATATTTTCTGCGATGGGATTTTATTCTGTCTGCCCGGGTACGCAGCAATATGCGATAGGGGCGCCCCTGTTCCCGAAGATGACGTTGACGGTGGAAGGTGGCCGTAAATTTATTGTCAATGCCCCGGCCAATAGCGACCGGAATATCTATATCCAGAGCGCCCGGCTCAATGGACAGCCCTATGACAAGAACTGGCTCAGCCATTTCGATATCCGTAAGGGGGGGAGCCTGGACCTGCTGATGGGACCGGAGCCTGCCCGGAACCGGGGGGTGTCGCCGAGCGCTTATCCTTACTCGTTGTCAGGGGAAAAGGGCTTTTAGCTGCCGGCCGGGAGGCCGGCTATGCTGGTTGCCGGGCCAGTGACCCAGCCGGATCAGCCGGTAAACTGGTTTACTGATCAGGCTAGTAAAAAGTCTTTCAGCTGGCTGTACTGCGCATCGATCTTTTTGCTTTGTTTTTGTTTCCCCAGGATGGCTTGTACGGAGGCGGGTAAGGGAATGGCCTGGCCGATGATGGGCTCTACCGTATCGTAGAACTTTACGGGATGGGCTGTTTCCAGGAAAATGCCTTGCTGTCCGGGATGTGTTGATGCGTGCTCTGCGAGGTAGTTGACCAGGGCCCGATAACCTACGGCGCCATGGGGGTCGGGCAGGTAATGTTCGTTGGCGTAGACTTTCCGGATCGTGTCTTTTGTCTCTTCATCGGAGATGCTATAGCTGGTCAATACCTTTTTGAGCGAAAGGAATTCTTTATGAAAGATCTCCAGGATGCGAACGAAATTACTGGGATCTCCTACGTCCATGGCATTGGAAAGGGTGGCTACGGCCCGTTGCGGTGTGTATTCGCCCGTTTGGAGATAGGCCGGCACTACATTGTTGGCGTTACAGGCTGCGATGAAATGCTGAACGGGCAGGCCTGAACGATGTGCCAGCAGACCGGCGCAGATATTGCCGAAGTTGCCGCTGGGAACGCTGATCACCGGCGGGTGGTCTTTATCGGCCCATTGCTGCCAGGCAAAGAAATAGTAGAACTGCTGCGGCAGCCAGCGGGCGACATTGATCGAGTTGGCGGAGGTGAGGAAGATTTCTTTATTGAGGGCGGCATCAGCAAACGCTTCTTTTACGATGCGCTGGCAATCATCGAAGCTGCCGTCTACTTCCAGGGCCGTGATATTCTTACCGAGGGTCGTCAGCTGCAATTCCTGCACGCTGCTCACTTTTCCGGAAGGGTAGAGAATGACGACGTTGACCCCTTCCACGTCATAGAATCCACTGGCTACGGCGCCGCCTGTGTCTCCGGAGGTGGCGACGAGTACGGTCACGGGCTGGTCGTTATCCCGGACAAAATAGCCCAGGCAGCGGCTCATGAATCTTGCGCCTACGTCTTTGAAGGCCAGGGTAGGTCCGTGGAATAATTCCAGGGCGCTGATGGTATCGTTGACCCTGACCAGGGGAAAGTCGAAGTTGATGGTTTCTTGCACGATGCGCTGTAACTCGTTTTCAGGAAGGGTATCTCCCACGTATGGCTGAATAACGCGGAAGGCGATCTCTTCCCGGGAGTACTTTTCTATGTCTTTGATGAAATTGGCGGGCAGGATGGGGATCTGTTCCGGGAAATAGAGTCCTTTATCCGGCGCCTGTCCTTTGATGGTGGCTTCTTTAAAGTTGGCTTTCTCTGATGCGTTATTGAGACTATAGTAGGTCATTGTTTTTTGAATTTAGATCGATTTGGGTCTGGGGTCGGGGTGTCTTTTTGGAGAGGTTAGTTGGGGATTTCTCAACTGGTTGCTAATGAATGTGTTAAAAAAAACTCAACTAAGGTCTGGGTTTTGGGGGACTATTTTTACTCCTTGCTGGTTGATGCTGGTGGTATAGGTATGAAAGTCCAGGCCTATTTTTTCATAGATGGCTTTCATTATTTTTTCTACTTCTGCTGCTGTCGATGGGTCTTTGCTCAGCATGAAGATAGAGGGGCCCGAGCCGGAGATCCCGCCGCCCAGGGCGCCTGCTTCCTTACATTTCTGTTTGACCTCATCGAATCCCGGGATCAGCATGCTGCGTACCGGTTCGATGATCACGTCTTCCAGGGACCGGCCGATCAGGTCGTAATCGTTCTTCATAAAACCCGCAACCAGCCCTGCTATATTCCCCCATTGGCGGATGGCGTCTTTCAGCAATACTTCTTTACGAAGTATTTGCCGGGCATCGGCCGTGCGCACTTCTATCTGCGGGTGTACGACGGTGACATGCAGGAGTGGGGCGGGGATGGATATGATATCCAGGGGAAAGATGGACCGGATCAGGGTGATGCCGCCATAGATACAGGGGGCGACATTATCCGCGTGTTTGACGCCGGAAGCTACTTTTTCGCCAAACATGGCAAAGCGCACCTGGTCTTCTTTGGAAAAGATATTTCCTAACAGATGGTTGGCGGCCACCACGGCGCCTGCGGCACTGGCGGCGCTGCTGCCGAGGCCGCTGCCGGGCTTGATCTTTTTGTCGATGATCACTTCGAACCCGATGGGCCTGTTCAGTTCTTCCAGCATGGCCAGTAAGGGGGCTCCTGCCGTATTCTGGGCGGGGTCTGTCGGCAGGGGGAACCCGTCACGGCTGATGATGCGGATGGTGGGTTCCTCCAGCAGTTTCACTTCCATGAGGTCATAGGGGGCGTCGAGGGCCATGCCCAGCACATCGAATCCGCAAACGAGATTGGCGACGGTGGCGGGCGCTTTTATGGTTATCTGATCCATTGTTGTAAGTATGATTAACAGCTGTAAGGTCTGAAATTATTAGTTATACTTTTCGGTTAACTATGTTATGATCTTGCGGCCCGGATGATATCTGCGAATACACCGGATGCGGTCACTTCTGCTCCGGCTCCGGCTCCCTTTATCACCAGGGGTTGTTCGGGATAGCGATCGGTGTAGAAAAGTACGACATTATCCTTGCCATATAAATGATAGAGGTCTTGTTGCGGATTGATGTGTTGCAGTCCCACGGCGGCTTTGCCATTCTCGTATTTAGCTACGAATTTCAGTTTCTTCCCTTCTTTCACGGCGGCTTCGTATAGCTGCCGGAAATGCGCTTCTTCCTGTCCCATGGCAAGGTAGAAGTCTTCCACGCTGCCTCGCATACAGGATTCGGGTAAGAAGGAATTATTCTGTATGTCTTCCATTTCCATCTTTTCCCCGGCTTCCCTGGCCAGGATCATGATCTTGCGCATCACGTCCGTACCGCTCAGATCGAGACGGGGATCCGGCTCGGTATATCCTTCTTCCTGGGCCTGCCTGACCACTTCGGCAAAGGGCCGTTCCCCATTATAGTGATTAAAAACGAAATTGAGGGTGCCGCTGAGCACTGCCTGGATCCTGTTCACTTTATCGCCGCTCCGCAACAGATCGTTCAGGGTACCGATGACCGGAAGACCGGCGCCTACATTGGTCTCAAACAGGAAGAGGGAGTTGTATTCGCGGGAGAGGTCTTTGAGTTTTTTATAATTCTGATAGGGGGACGAGCAAGCTATTTTATTACAGGCCACGACAGAGATGCTCTTTTGCAGCAAGCTGTCGTAGCAGGTAGCTACCTCACTGTTGGCGGTAACGTCCGCGAAGACGGAGTTGCGCAGGTTGCGGGAAGTGATGCCGTGGATCCATTCGGGCAGTTCCATGGGCTGTCCCTGTTCCAGTAATTCCTTCCAGTTTTCCAGGTCGACCCCCTCCTTACTGAAGATCATTTTCCGGCTGTTAGCCAGTCCAATCACCCGTACCTGCAGCCGAAGGTGTTCCTGAAGGTAGGTTTGCTGTTGTTTCAGTTGTTCCAGGAGGCGGCGTCCTACGTTGCCGGTGCCGGTGATGAAGAGGTTTAACTGTTTATAGGTGGTCGTGAAGAATTCTTCGTGCAGGATATTGATGGCCTTCTTTACGTCGCCGGCCGCTACCACGGCGGAGATATTTCTTTCCGAGGATCCCTGGGCGATGGCCCGTACGTTGACGCCGTTTCTTCCCAGGGCGCCGAACATTTTTCCGCTGACACCCGGATGGCTCTTCATCTGATCTCCTACGAGCGCGATGATGGAGAGCTGGTCTTCGATGATAAGGGGTTGCACTTTCCCGGTCTCGATCTCATGACTGAAGGCTTTGTCTACGGCATCTTTAGCTGCCATGGCATTGGCTTCATCGATGCCTACGCAGATGGAATGTTCCGAGGAGCCTTGTGTGATGAGGATGACGTTGATCCTTTCGTTGGAGAGGGCTTCGAAGAGTCGTTTGGAAAATCCCGGGATACCTACCATGCCGCTGCCTTCCAGGCTCAGGAGCGCTATTTTGCCGATACTGGAGATGCCGCGGATGCTGCCGCCGTTGCGGGCGGAATCAAATTCTATTACGGTGCCGGGATCTGCCGGGGCAAAGGTATTTTTTATCCATACGGGAATTCCTTTGGTCATTACGGGCTGAATGGTGGGAGGATAGATCACTTTAGCGCCGAAATGAGATAATTCCATCGCTTCCTGGTAAGAGATATGCGGGATGAGCTTAACGTTGGATACGAGGCGCGGGTCGGCTGTCATCATGCCGGATACATCTGTCCATATCTCTACCAATTTGGCGTCGACGGCTGCGGCAAGGATCGCAGCGGTATAATCGGAGCCGCCTCTTCCCAGGGTGGTGGTAACTCCATTGCTGTCGGCTGCGATAAAGCCCGGCAGGATAAAGAGGGATCCTTTCGTGTTATCGAAGAACTGGCGGATCTTTCCGTTGGTGAGGGGGAAGTCGACAGCGGCATAACCGAATTGAGAGTCGGTAATGATCAGCTCCCTGGAATCCTTCCAACTATTCTCTATGCCCAGGGTTTCGAAGCGGGCGGAGAGGATCAGGGAGGATAAGAGTTCCCCATAGCTGACGATCTTATCGCGGGTGCGTGCCGATAGCTCACCCAACAGGAATGCCCCGTTGCAGATATCTTCTATTTCGTTGCAGCGTTTTTTCACCAGGCTAAGTACGCCGCTCTGCCGGGTGAGGGGTAACAGAGATTTCACTGTTTCCAGGTGACGATGTTCGATCACCTGTAATTTTGCCTTATAGGATTCGTTTCCGGCGGCTGCCAGTTCCCCGGCCTGGATAAGGATATCCGTGATACCTCCCAGGGCGGACACGACCACGATGGTAGCGTCCTTTGTAAGGGCTTGCTGTACAAGGGTAACGACCTTATTGATATTTTCTCCATTGGCTACGGAAGTACCTCCGAATTTTAACACCTGCATATGAATGATTTGTGAATTTTGAATAGAACTAAATGGTCTTTCTTTTAGTGAACAGCTTGTAAAAGCCCAAGGTATGATATGGAAATAGACAACCCTTAACGGGTTGTGGAGGTAATAATAGTTGTAATTTGCGTGGCGTTACCGGCTACGGGCAAAGAGGAGGAGACAATATCGTGTTTTTTATAGACCACGTCGTAAAGTGACGCTAAGGTAAGGGTTTGTGGAGGAAAAACAAGGAATGCCCCCTTATTTTAATAAAAATGCGGTAATTTCGGACTTTAGTTGGATTTATTGCTGTTTGCCAGGCACACTCTTTGAACATTATTTAAATTGACAGTATGAGCTATCAGTCATCCCAGGGTTTGCAGCAATTTAAGAACCTGGTAGGGATCAAGTTTCAGTTATATAATAGTCTATTTACTTCCCTTCCTTTTCATCGTATAGAGAAGACAGGTATTTTATTATCCCTGTTATTGACGATCTGCGAGGATGGCTATAAGAAAAAGCAAAGTCCGCAGCAGATCATCGAGGATTTTTTCGAGAAGCATACGGCTTTTTCGACTGAGCGTGACCGGGCGGATATCCTGTTCCGTTTCGTGCAATATGTGGAAAGGCAGATCGTATTATTCGATGCGCTGGAAGATGCGGCTTTCCGTCATGTGAACGATATGGGCGGGACGGGTACGGTGAAGCACCTGATCTCTGAGGTCCTGCAAACGAATAAGGAAGAAGAGCTGACGGAGAAGCTGAAGGATTATTCGGTGCGCATGGTACTAACGGCGCATCCTACTCAATTCTATCCCGGTCCGGTATTGGGCATTATTAATGATTTGTCCAGGGCTGTCATCGTGAACGATGCCGCGGATATCAATCTCTACATGCAGCAATTGGGCAAAACCCCTTTTCTGAAGAAGCAGAGGCCTACTCCTTATGACGAGGCGGTCAGTCTTATCTGGTACCTGGAGAATGTATTTTATCATGCCTGCGGTAAGATCATCTCTGCTTTGCAGGATCAATTCCCTCATTCCATCGATAAGCATAATGCGGTGATTAAGATGGGTTTCTGGCCGGGCGGCGATCGGGACGGGAATCCTTTTGTAAAAACGGAGACGACGTTGAAGGTGGCCGAATCGCTCAGGGGCGCCATTATCAAATGTTATTATCTCGATGTGCGGAGATTGAAGCGCCGGCTCACCTTTAAAGGGGTCGATACGATCCTGCAGGAGCTGGAGGAAAAACTGTACAATAATATTTTTATTGCGGAGAAGAAAACGGAATTACATAAGCATGAGATCCTGGATCCGCTGATACAGATACGGGAGATCATCATTTACCAGCACAATAGCCTGTTCGTAAACCTGGTGGACAATCTCATCGGGAAGGTGATGATATTCGGGTTGCATTTCGCTACGCTGGATATCCGGCAGGAGAGTACGGTGCATGGGGCTGTGCTGGCTGCCATTGCCGGCAAGGAAAAGCTGGTGCCGGAGAATTTTCCGGCGCTGACGGCCGGTGAAAAAGCGGCTGTGCTGACGGGGGTCAGCGGGACCGCCAAACCGGAATTATACGAGGATCCCCTGGTGAAGGATACCCTGCAGGCTATTGCCGCTATTAAGACCATACAGCATTATAATGGTGAGGAAGGCTGCTGCCGGTATATTATCAGCCAATGCAACAGCGCCGTCAATGTGCTGGAAGTGTTCGGGCTTTTCCTGCTTAGCGGCTGGAAAAAAGATAAGATGACCGTGGATATCGTACCCTTGTTCGAGACGGTGGACGATCTTCAGAACGCGGCGGAAGTGATGAGGGAGTTATATGAAAACAAGGTCTATAGCAAACACCTGAAGGGAAGGGGGCAGACGCAGACGATCATGCTTGGGTTCTCGGATGGCACCAAAGATGGAGGGTACCTGATGGCGAACTGGGGCATTTATAAAGCCAAGGAAGAGCTGACGCAAGTATCTGCGGAGTATGGTATCAACGTAGTCTTTTTCGATGGCCGGGGAGGTCCTCCTGCCAGGGGGGGAGGGAAGACGCATAAGTTCTATGCTTCCATGGGGAAAAATATTGCCAATAAACAGATACAGTTAACGATACAGGGTCAGACGGTGAGCAGTAATTTCGGGACTATCGATACGGCGCAGTATAATATCGAGCAGTTATTGCATGCAGGTATCTCCAATGACCTGTTCTCCTCCAAGGAGGTGACGATGCAGGCCGATGAGGAAGAATTGTTGCAATCGCTGGCAGTGGAGAGTTATAAGGCTTATTCTACGCTGAAGGATCATCCTTATTTTCTTTCCTATCTGAACGAGGTGAGTCCGTTGCGATTCTATAACGAGACGAATATCGCCAGCCGGCCTTCCAAACGGAAGAGCTCCGGCAGGCTGGAATTGAAGGATTTGCGGGCTATTCCTTATGTGGGGGCCTGGAGCCAGCTGAAGCAGAATGTGACGGGTTATTATGGGGTAGGGAAGGCGTTGCAGACCCTGGATAAGAAAGGGAAATGGAATGAACTGAAAGCGTTGTATACGAATTCGCCTTTCTTTAAGACGTTGCTGGATAATTGTGAGATGGCTATGAAGAAATGCTTCTTCCCGTTAACGGAGCATTTTTCGCAACATCCTGTTTATGGGGAGATCTGGAGATTGATCTATGACGAATTCGGGCTTACTCAAAAATATATCTTCAAATTATCGGGTAAGAATGAGCTGATGGCCGATTATCCGGTGGAGCAGTTGTCCATTCAGATGCGGGAAAGGATCGTGTTGCCGTTGAGTACGATCCAGCAATACGCGCTTACCAAGTTTCAGAATCTGGAGAAGAGCGGCGAGAATAAGCCGATGAAGGAGGTGTACGAGAAATTGATCATCCGTAGCTCTTTCGGTATTATTAACGCCGCCAGAAATTCGGCATAAAATTCCCGAAGGGCGAAAGCCTTAAGCGAAAGCCCGGAAGACGAGCTTCCGGGTTTTCGGGTCTAATGATGGCCCTTCGGGCAAAACGCCCGTGGCGTTTTTATAATTCCAAATGGACCCGGACCCCGGGGATAGAGACGGGGCCTTTGCGGTCTTTATTATATCCGGGATTCAGGATGAGTTGATAGTCCAGTGACACCGACAGGAAAGAATTCAGCATGGCCCTGTAATAAGTTTCAAAGATCTGTTCGGGGCCATAATTCAGGTTGCCGTCCCCGATAATGAAGCTATATCCGCCGGCTTTTAAATAATTCTGGTGGTCCTTTGAAATCCCGTTCACCGATACGGCCAGGCCGAAATTATCCAAAGGCCTTTTCCAGGCCCGTCCCTTTGCATTGATCCCTGCCTGTATATTTTGATCTATATCCGTGAATTCCCAGGATGCTGTTTTCCCATCATTCCAACTGGCGCGGAGAAAAGCTCCTGTTTGCCCGCAGATGGCCTGTTCTATATTCAGGGCTACGCCATATTTAGCGGTTGGTTTGTCAGGGCCCAGTGCATTGCCTGCAAATATGGGTACCAGGGAGCTGTCCCCTACCTTTAAAGCTTTAATGCCATCTGTATACCTGGGAGCCCTGGCGGTATTTATATAGCCAGTCAGTCTTACTACCCCGGCAGCGTGGAGCAGGGAATATTTTCTTTCAAATTCCAGCGTCTGGCCATTGTATCTTACCAGGTCCCAGTCCATATCCAGGGCATTGGCTGTTTTGGACATCTGGACCAGGGCATACCGGATGGCGTAACCGGGTTTTACCAGTTCTATTTCAAACCCTGAAGTATAACCTCTTGTATCTGCAGGGAAATCCCATGCTCCGTGCTGCATCAGGGACCAGTTCAGGAACTGTGTCCTCGCATCGTGATTATAATTATTATCATCGAAGAAATCCGCCAGGCAGAATTTGCCAATATTGATGGTGATCCGGGAGGAGGGTACCGTGCCTTTGACCTGGTTGAAATCATCGTTTACAGGTGTGTCATGGCTATTTCCCAAAGGGAAGTGCTGCTGATAATACAACCTGGCTATGAAGGGGGTAGGTGTAGGATTACCTACCCGATAGATTTCCCCGTTGGGGAACCCGGCCATGCCATGCGTTCCGGATAGGCCCTTGCCGCCTGTAATTTCGGGGTTAAAATAAATCGCCCCGTTCTTCCAGAGCTTTCTGCCGACGAACAGGGTAGCTGTCATGGACAGGGCCTGCTCCTTATTGCTGTCTAAACTGGAAGGGCCTGCATAAGGGAAATGATAGTGCCCATGCCATTGATTGACGAAGCTCAACTGGAAATGGGTGCTCCATCGTTCACTGCTGTCCACGGGAGATTGACAAAAACTATTGGTGGTTGTGGCAAAGATCAAAGTAACAAGGGTCAACAGGGAGATTATAATTTTATTCATGGTCAAATTTTATAGGCGTAAGAAAACATTATTGAACAGAAAGAATGGGATATGCAGCATTTGCTTTTTCATGATTATAGTTTTGATGATAGAAGGAATATTGTATTCAATACCTGTTACAACCATTGATGGAATTTCTTAATGAACCAGACCTTTACCCACTGCGTAAGTATGCAATAGGCCAGCAGGATCCCGATCAGCCATGGAAAATAGAGCATGGGAAGGGGTTGCAGTTTCAGGCCGGCGGCAAAGGGGGAAAAGGGAATAAAGATACCTATCGCCATGATCGCCGTCGTCAATGCCAATACCGGCGCTGTGGCCCAGCTTTGGATAAAGGGTATTTTGCGGGTACGGATCATATGTACGATTAATGTTTGGGAAAGCAGTCCCTCGATAAACCAACCCGATTGGAATAGGCTCTGGTGTTCGGGTGAGTTGGCCTTAAAGAACCGGAACATTACAAAGAAGGTGATATAGTCGAAAATGGAGCTGATGGGTCCGATAAAGATCATAAAACGCGCGATGCCGCCGGCTTCCCATTTGCGGGGTTTTTCAATATAATCGGCATCCATCCGGTCCCAGGGTATGGAGATCTGTGAGACATCATAGAGCAGGTTCTGTATCAATATCTGTACGGGCAGCATGGGAAGGAAAGGGAAAATGGCGCTGGCTCCTAACATGCTGAACATATTCCCGAAATTGCTGCTGGCGGTCATTTTGATATACTTGATGATATTGCCGAAGGTCCTTCTGCCATAGATCACTCCTTTACGAAGGACCATCAGGTCCTTTTCCAGGAGGATGATATCGGCGCTCTCTTTCGCGATATCCACTGCCGTATCCACGGAGATACCTACGTCCGCATCGCGGAGAGCGGCTGCATCGTTGATGCCATCCCCCATAAAGCCAACCGTATGCCCTTTGGCCTGCAGCACTTTTACCACGCGGCTTTTTTGGGCAGGGCTCAGCTTGGCAAAAATGCTTATTTCATCGATACGGAGGGTCAACTCCTGGTCGCTTATCTTTTCCAGTTCATTGCCTAATAGTATATGATTAATGGGAATACCTACATCCCTGCAGATCTTTTTCGTGACGATCTCGTTGTCTCCCGTTAATACTTTCAGGGTGATGCCCAACTTATGAAGGGCTTCAATGGAGGGTCTGGCAGAGGCCTTGGCGGGATCCAGAAAACCGATGAAGCCGGTCAGGATCATATTGCTTTCATCAGCTACCGAATAGGTGAGAGGTCCTTCTTCATATTCCTTTATTGCGACGAGCAGCACCCGTAATCCTTCTTCGTTCAGTTTTTTAGAGGTCTTCAGGATGACGGACCGCATGGTCTCATCCAGGGGGATGACCTTGTCGTTCTCAATATGCAACTGGCGGTCTTCTCCCGGGTCAAAAGCGTGGGTGCAGAGCCCCAATATTTCTTCTACGGCCCCCTTACAGATCAATAAATGCCGGTTGTTTTTGATGGGCTTTTGGTCGGGAAGCCCGTGGCGTTCTTTGCGTTGTTCCAGGATGACGGACATTCTCCTTCGTTGAAAATCAAAGGGGATCTCGTCCACTTTTTTGAAGGAATCCTCCGCTTTCAGGTATTCGTGTATTTCCACATGCTCCAATACCGCTGAGTCCAGCAGGTTCTTAAGTCCGGTCTGGTGAAAGCTGTTCAGGTAGGCCCATTTCAGCACTTCATCATCTTCGATCCCGAATACATTCAAATGCCTTTCCAGCACGATCTTATCAAGGGTCAGCGTGCCGGTCTTATCCGTGCACAAAATATCCATCGCGCCGATATTCTGAATGGCATTGAGACGTTTGACGATCACTTTGCGTTTGCTCATATTGACCGCTCCTTTGGCAAGATTGGCTGTGACGATCATGGGAAGCATTTCCGGAGTGAGCCCTACTGCCACGGCAATACCAAAGAGCAGGGCTTCCAGCCAATCCCCTTTGGTCAGGCCATTGATCAGGAATACCAGGGGCACCATGATCAGCATGAACCGGATAAGGAGCCAACTGACGCTATTGACCCCTTTGTCGAAGCTGGTCTCAGCCCTTTTGCCTGTGACGGATTTGCTGATGGAGCCGAAATAGGTCTGGCTGCCTGTAGTGACTACAATCGCCATAGCGGTGCCACTAACCACATTGGTACCCATAAAGCAGGTATTCTCTAATTCCAGCGGTGATTTTGTGTCCGCATCATCGATAGGATGATCCCTTTTCTCTACGGGAAGCGCTTCCCCGGTGAGCATGGCCTGGCTGACAAACAGGTCTTTGGATTGCAGGATGCGGCAGTCCCCCGGTATCATATCCCCTGCTGACAGGTATACGATATCCCCCGGCACCAACTCTTTTAAATCGATCTCCTGTTTGCCCGGTCCCAACTGGCCTGACCTGAGTACGGTAGCCGTTGTTTTAACCATGCTCTTTAACTGTTCGGCCGCCTTATTGCTACGGAATTCCTGCCAGAAGCGGAGCAGGGAACTGAGCATAACCATGATGGAAACCACAATAAGGGTCTTATAGTCGCGGTCTGCCGGTGTAGCCAGGAATACATCGGTGATCAGGGAGATAAGGGCTATGGCAATCAATATCCCGATAAAAGGGTTAATAAACGCTTGCAGTAGCTGTAGGTACCAGGCAGGGGCTTTCTCGTGCGCCACTTCATTAGCTCCGAATTTTTCCTGTTTTTCCTTAACCTGCAGAGGGGTCAGGCCCGACTCGCTGCTGTCGAGCATAGCGAAAAAGAAGTTCTTATCTGCACGCGCCACATTTTTTAACTTCGTGGCTGCGCCTGCAGTAAAATCGTGGTCTGTTTTGCCATTGCCATTGAGGGATAAAATTTTCTTTTTTGCCTCTTGGATCATTAGTTTCATGTTACAGCCTCCTTTTTAATTTTTTGAAGACGATCATTCCTGCCATCAGGCCCAGCAGGACAAGATTGGTTGTTAACAGGTGGCCGCTCCCGTTTGCATGGGTCTTCGGCCAGTTGAGGTTGAAGTCTATGAGGATAATTACCAGCAGGAGGATGACGATCCTGTATAGCCATTTTCCGAAATCGTTCATAGTTTTGCAGTTTCTGATTTATAAATCGTTTTCTTCCCCGATGACTTTCCAACTCACTTCACTGATGCCTTGTTCGATCGTGAGTCTTCCGGCTAATCGTTCTATTTTGTGATCCTGGTTGCCTGTCGCAAATATTTCGGCATTGATGAGGGCGATGGAAGGATCGCCGTTGTCGGCTGAGCACCAGAGGGTAGCTGCCGTATTCAGCCCTTTTACATTCATTCCGTCCTTCATGATCACACCAGCGCCCAGGAAACCGATGCCACTGACTACATAAGAGGCTACACGACCTGTTGCATCCCCTCCGATCTTTACGGCCAGGGTGATGAAAATAGAGGCTCCCAGGGATACCAGGGTATTCGTACGAAGACCGGCCATGCGTTGACGCCACTGGCGTTCCACGCCGATGGCGGCGCCTAAGAGCAAGGCCAGAAAAAGGCGCAGGGAAAATTGAAAAATGTCGAGCATAGCTTCTCACGTTTAGTCCCGCTGAGCGGGGACTGCAGAGAAGCAATCCTGTCAGGCAGGAGATTATTTGATAGGATGAATACCTGAATGACTATCGCTTGTCATATTTGATCCGGCATTATTTTTTAAATGCAATGCGAAATTAGGAGAGTTGATTATAAAAGGCTGTTAGAGGACAATTAGAAATGTATTAGAAAGCTATTAGAAAGACGCCGATAAATGGATTGGTTGGCTGAGGAGAAAATGGCGGTCCTCAGCATTTTGACTTCAGCACCTGTTGCACATATAAGGCATATAGATCTGTCGGCATATAGGATTGCACCATCCTCCATTCCACGATGTTACAACGGGACATTATAGAAGAGAAGGAGAAGATGAAGACGTTTTCCACGGCATTCTTTACGAGGCTGTTGCCTTTTACATACAGCGTCTCTACCAGTGCCATACATTTTTCCACCATTTTAAAGTCATGTTGCAGCGCCATTTCTTTTGTAAAATCGGTCAGTACCTGCATGGATTGGTAAACCGTTAGCGGAGCGCCGGGATGGGAGAGGTCTTTTTTTACCTGGGGCAATTTGCTGGCTATATAGGCTGGGACTTCATACTGATTGAGCATAGCTGTATAATTTATTTCATGCAGGAATGCCAAATGGAATGCCTGTTTTGCCACCCGTGGATCGGGGAAGCGTTGAAATACAGGCTGGTAGAGGCTTGCAGGTGCGAGGGGCCTCTGGCGGGGAAGTGCGGGAATGGGGCGGTGGTGCTCCGGAATGGAAGTAGTTTTTCAAAATAGGTGGGTGGAAGGGGGCTGTCTGGTAGCGGCTGGGCTGTTTGGTTGAATGTATTTGATTGATTTTTAATCACTTACATAATTATGGCCTTTTTCCGGAATACTCTTTGGCTAATAGATTGCAATCAACAAATCAACATCATGGAAGGAGAACCTGATAGTACCATTCGGATCCGTATCGCGGTAGCGGCGGACGTTAAGTATGTATATCCCATTCTGGAAGAAATGGAGCGGTCGGCCAGGGCCAGGGGGACGGGCATTGCCCGGAGAACGCCGCAATCCCTCTGTCAGAAAATATATGAGGGGAAGGCTGTCATTGCGCTCGCGACGAAACAGGCGGGGGCTGGTGAGGAATGGGCGGGATTCTCTTATATAGAAACCTGGACGAATGGGGAGTTTGTTTCGAATAGTGGGTTAATCGTGAATCCTGTCTATCGCCAGGCGGGGGTGGCAACGGCTATCAAAAAAGAAATTTTTGCTTTATCACGCAGGCGTTATCCCGGCGCCAGGATCTTCAGCATTACTACCGGGGCTGCTGTGATGAAGCTGAACCATAAGTTCGGGTTCGAGCCGGTGACCTATTCGGAGATCACCCGGGATGAGGCATTCTGGAATCAATGCAGGCATTGTGTGAACCATAGCATTTTGGAGTCGAATCAGCGGAGGATGTGTCTTTGTACGGCTATGTTGTTTACGCCTGAGAGCATCGGGATGAGTCCTGTCCGCAGGATGCTCAGGGCGGAAGTGGAAATTGCCGGATAAAGGAATGTTTTCAATTTGAAAAAATATATATTAATTTAATTTAATATAAAAAACCATGTAATTCTATCATGACTACATGCATGTTTTCGAAAAAAATATGCCTTTTATACTCTTGTGCCTCCAAATTTTCCCCAAAGAGACCTGTTTATTGGAGTTTTTCAAATCAGGTATTTTTCATTCTAAACATATTTTTATTGCCACTTTGAAAATTTTTTTTCAAAGTGGCAATGTTTCAACTCTTAGTCATTTGCCCGGCCAGATGGGGTAAAATGGCTGGAACACCCGGTAGCAGTGAGTCTTACAAGATATGGCCCTGTGAGAATTCTGCTCTGGTACACAATTAGCCAATCTTAATCCGGGTGGATGCCGATATCCGCCTGATATTCTTTACATATTTTAAATTCAGTCTATGCTTAAGAGATCTATTGTTTGTTTTAGTGCGTTATTCCTTTTTTATAAAGGTTATAGCCAATCATCAGCGTCCGCTAAACTTGTAACATTTAACCAAAACCAAATTGATGCATCAAAAGATTCTATTCATGAGAAGTTATCCGACAAAGGAAGAGATACGGCGGATAAGGGGGGGGGCGTTCTTTCGGTCCCTGCTGTCGCCTCTGCTGTTCCTGTTGCGTCCCCGGCTCAACCGGTAGGGGTGGGCAAGTTTAAAAATATTTTTACCCGTCTCTTTAAAAAGGATACGGCAGGAGTAGAAGCGAAAGAAAAGGCCAGTGACCCATTCGCTTTCGGGGATTTTTCCTGGCTTAACGGTAACAGCCGGAAGACAACTCCGCCGGCTTTTGATTCCAAATACTTCACCGGGGATGTCACCTTCGACCTTAATTATACCCATTCTTATAATAGCCCCATCGATAATACGGTGGTGGGTTCAACGGCGCTGGCGAGGAATAATGAGTTACAGCTCTCTTTTATGGGGGTGGGAGGAGATATTCATTATAATAATGTGCGGGGAAGGGTGATGATGCAATTCGGCACCCGCTCTACCGTGGTGCCCCGGAATGATGGCAGCTCTTATAAGGGGCAGTATGACCTGCAGACCATTTATAGATATATCAGTGAGGCGTATGCGGGATACCACTGGGATAAATGGCATGGTATCAACCTGGATGCCGGTATTTTCATGTCTTATATCGGGTTGTTTTCTTATAATAATTTTGAGAACTGGGGATATCAGCCTTCTTATACTTCGGATAATACCCCCTGGTTTTTTAATGGGCTGCGATTACAGACTTTCCCGACGGATAAGTTGAAAGTCGAGCTGTGGCTGGTCAATGGCTGGCAGTCCTATGGCATGTTCAACCAGGCCCCG
>DASWFF010000051.1:0-170923 GCA_036394375.1 Puia sp. | reverse complement strand
AGCATCGGAACTTCCTCTCCGGCCGACAACGCGATGCTGGATATTAACTCAACCACTAAAGGAGTATTGCTCCCCCGCCTGTCGCCGGCCCAGTTAACCGCCCTGGCCAGCTCGCTGACGGCATCTGAAAAGGGTATGCTGGTCACCGACGCTTCAACAGGTAAGATAGTCGGCTGGGATGGCACGATCTGGACGGATATTTCCAACCTGTCCGCCAGGACTCCCCTGGCGGTAAGCAGCACCAACCAGATAGCCTTCAACCCGGGAACGCAGGCGGGAGACCTGATCACCTGGGACGGGAATAACTGGGTCAATATGCAACCGGCCAACCAGCATTTTTCTATTCCCGTGGAGAACAGGCAGCCTTATCTGGCCATAAATTATTGTATAGCCCTGCAAGGCATTTTCCCCGCCCGCAGTGACCCATTTGTAAGCCAGATACAGATATTCCCCTTCAATTTTGCCCCGCTGGGATGGGCGCTCTGCGATGGCCAGATCCTTGCTATTTCACAGAATACGGCCTTATTCTCCCTCCTCGGCACCACCTACGGAGGAAATGGAACCTCCAATTTCGCCTTACCCGACCTGCAAGGCAGGGTGCCAGTCCATTTCGGCCAGGGCGTGGGCTTGTCCCCTTACAACGAGGGACAGACCGGCGGCACGGAAAGCAGCACGATCTCCAAATAAGAAGTTAAACCCCTAGATCATGAAAAAAATTTTTACTCCAGTCCTCTTATTTTCCCTCGTCTTTCTTATCCACAGTCTTTCTTATGCTCAAACGGGGATCGGCACTACGACCCCTGATCCAAACGCAGCGCTGGATATCACTTCTACGCAAAAAGGTGTCTTGCTTCCCAGGCTGAATGCCGCTCAACTGGCCACCCTGACGGGGATATTGACTCCTGCAGAGACAGGGATGCTGGTGACGGATGCCACCACGGGCAAGCCCTACTTCTGGAATGGCTCCGGCTGGAAAGATTTTTCCACCCTGACCATTACAGCCGGCAGCCCCCTGTCCATCAGCAGCACCAATACGATCTCCATCAACCCGGGCACGGCGGCAGGAGATCTTATTACCTGGGATGGCATTAATTGGGTGAATATGCAGCCGGCCGTACAGCATTTTACTATTGTAGTAAATAACCTCCAGCCTTTCCTTACCCTAAACTATTGTATAGCACTGCAGGGCATTTTTCCCAGCCGGAGTACTCCCTTTTTGTCGGAAATCGACCTTTACAGTTTTGCCTTCCCTCCAAAAGGCTGGGCCGAATGCAATGGCCAATTGATGGCTATCAATGTGAACCAGGCATTGTTCTCCCTACTGGGCACCACCTACGGCGGCAACGGGCAAACAACTTTCGCCTTACCCGATCTGCGGGGAAGAGTGCCCCTGCATGCTGGGTCGGGGGCTGGCCTGTCGCCCTATACGCTGGGGCAAACCGGCGGCATTGAACAAAACACTATTTCCCGCTAATTACGGCTCCCATTTTTATAAATTATACTTATGCAACGGTCTATTACATACGCAATTCTCCTGCTGGCTCTCCTGCTGAACCGGAGTAGTACTTATTGCCAGCAAAGTATCGGCATCGGCACTACGACCCCTGATAATAAGGCAGCGCTGGATATCAGTAGCACGCAAAAAGGCGTCCTGCTACCCAGGCTGAATACCGCCCAGTTAGCCACTCTGACGGGGATATTGACTCCCGCAGAGGCAGGCATGCTGGTGACGAATGCCACCACCGGTAATTTAGAATACTGGAATGGGACGGCCTTTCAGAATCCTGCCACCGCGAGTCCCTTTACGGCGAAAGCCCCTTTATCCGTCGCCTCCAACCAGGTCAGCATCAATCCCGGCACCACGGCTGGCGATCTGATTACCTGGGACGGGAATAACTGGGTGAATACCCAACCGGCCGTGCAGCATTTCAGCTATACATTGGATAACCTACAACCTTATCTGGCCGTGAACTATTGCATATCCCTGTTTGGTACCTTCCCTTCTCAGAATGATGCTGCTGCACCTTTTGTCGGCGAAATATTTATCATGGGCTGCAATTTTGCCCCTTTTGGATATGCCTTTTGCAATGGCCAGTTGTTAGCCATCGCAGACAATAATGTTCTTTTTCAGTTAATCGGTACCACCTATGGCGGAGACGGGCAGACGACTTTTGCCTTACCCGATCTGCAAGGCAGGGTGGCCCTGCATCAGGGACAGGGCCCCGGCACCTCTAACTATATCATTGGTCAATTGGGGGGCGCCGAACAAAAAACGATCACACATTAAATACTTTACCCTTTACCGGGAAATAAATGAAGCTTCTAAAGATCATTCCCGCTTTTATAGGCTGCCTGCTTTTTAAGGCTGCCCTGCCACAACAGATGCCTCCGCCGCCGATTCCTCCGCCGCCGGATAAAAATAGTTGGGCCTGGGAAGCTATCGGCCTGGACCGGGCAGCCCATTTTGCCCACTTAAAAAAACCGTTGAAGATTGCCATTATCGATGATGGGTTTGACCTTGATAACCCGTTATGGGCCTCCCATATCGCTCACAATACCGCAGAAATACCGGATAACAATATCGATGATGATCACAATGGCAAAGTAGACGATTACGAAGGTTGGGATTTCGGGGATAATGACGAAACCGTAAGACCGGATCCCAGATATGTCACCCAGGAATACCATGGCACCAGGGTATTAGGAGTCTACTGGGAGACGCTGCAACAAATCGCCGGCGACGATCTTTCCGGCATCAGCATCCTTCCCATCAAAGCCGTATCGGACACCAAACTGAACAATTATCTGAAGGAAGGCTATAAAGGCATTGAATATGCCATCGAACAGAAGGCGGATATCATCCTCTGCAGCTGGTCCGGGCCGAATATAGCCGCCGAGGAAAAAGAAATCCTTGCGAAAGCCCGGGCGAAAGGAGTTATGATCATTGCGGCAGCCGGGAATTTTTATGCGATGCAGGCCCAGTATCCCGGCGCTGTTTCCTCCGTCATCAATGTTGCCGCCACCGGCAAATCCGGCGCCAAATTACGGGTATCCAATTACGGGGTCTTTGTGGACATCAGCGCTCCGGGAGATTCACTGGCAACGTTCGATCCATATAAAAAAACAGCCGATGCCTGGTTATCCGCCACATCTGCCGCCACCCCGGTGGTAGCGGCGATTGTGACGGCCCTGCGCTCTGCCTATCCCCAACTCTCCCCGGAGGCCATCGAAAGGCTGTTAAAAAATACAGCGGTTCCCCTGGAAAATAAGAATCCCTTATATGCCGGTAACCTGGGAGCGGGACTGGTGAATGTCATCGGTATTAAAGAAGCGCTGGAGAGGAAGGAGGTGGACGATCCATTGGACGGCCCCGTATTCCGGCAGCCGAAGGCTTTTATCGATCTGCAAAAACTGGACGCGGCCACTCCCGTGAAGGTGATGCCCACCGGCAAATACAAAAACATAAAATTCCTGTTGCAGTCCTCTGCCCCTCCCGGCTCCTCTGTCGCTGCGATCTCTGTCTCCGCCGGCTTGCCGGATATCAGGGCGACTATTTTTAATGACGGGAACAGCCGGGATACGATCCTTAAAAAAGAAAGGTTGAGAGTTCCTTTTATCGTGTCAGCGGATTCTCTCTATCTCTATCTTGCCAACGACAAAAAAAGAGTCCCTCCCCCAAAACCGGCGACGCCCCTCCAGGCTGCCTGGTGGTATTATGAAGTGATCACGGTCGATTCCAGCACTTTATTTTGCGGGAATACGATTACCACCGTGAGCGGAAGCGAAGGAACCATTGAAGATGGCAGCGGGGATCTTAATTATACGGGCCGTAATGATTGTAAATGGCAGATCACGGTCCCGGAAGGGAAAAAGATCCGGTTGAGTTTCGAACAGTTCGACACAGAGCCGAAGATCGACCAGGTGTATCTTTTTAATGGCAACAGCACCAAAGACCCCATCCTGGCTATTTTCAGCGGTCACGCCCTTCCCCCTACCGTAAAAAGCTGGGGTAATACGGTGTTGGTATGGTTCTTGACCAGTGAGGAAAATAATTTTAAGGGATGGAAAATGCATTATAAAGCCATTGATAAGTGATGAGGTACCGGCAAAATTTTTAAACCGAATGTTATGAGATATTTTATCCTCTTTTGCGTTGCGCTGCTGACCTATATGGGAACCGAAGCCCAGATCCATAATACCGGGGTGCTATATGTAGGCAACGGTAATACCCTTTATTCAGGGGGTGATTTCACCAATACGGCGGGGGCTGATTATAAAAATGACGGGTCCGTCTATATCAACGGAAATGCCGGCAATGACCAGCCGGCTTTGGCGGCGGGCGCAGGCACTACCTATTTTAACGGGCTAACGGCACAGGCTTTGACCGGGACGGCGCCATTCAGGTGTTTTAATGTGGTGCTGAATAATCCCGCGGGGCTGACCCTCAGTAATCGGTTAGCCATTGGAGATGGCACAGGCGGTACGCTCAATTTTACGGCAGGCCTGATCCATTCCGGTACGAATGCCCAGGACGTATATTTTTATCCGGGTTCGGGTTATACAGGATTTGACGCCGGACATCATATCATTGGCTATGTTACTAAAAGCGGCAATACCAATTTCACTTTTCCCATTGGAGACGGGGTCCATAAAGCAGACCTGGATCTGAGCAGTTTATCCGCTTCAGCGGATTTCCAGGTACTCTATAACGGTACGGGGTATGGAACCTATAATGTTACTACTCCCCTGATACCGGGTGGCGTATTTGATAAAGAATGGTGGGATATTCATTTAACGTCGGGCGCGGCCACTGCAAAGGTCTCGCTGAAATGGGATGATGCCCGCAAAACATTCAATCATTCCTCACCAGCCACCCTGGTCGTAGCACATTTCACCGGAGGCGCCTGGCAGTCGGAAGGGGGTACCAGCGCAGATCCTGCCGGGAGCAGTACGGGTATGGTAGGGCCCGGCAATACGGTTTCTTCTTTCAGCCCCTTTACTTTTGGCAGCACCAGCGTCCCCCTGCCTATCTTACTGAATTCTTTTACCGGTGTGGAAAAGGACTGTCAGGCCTACCTGGAGTGGTCTACGGCACTGGAAGAGAATGCCAGTGGATTTGAAGTTCAGCAAAGCATCGATGGCATCAGCTATACGACCGTGGATTTTGTCAAGGCTAAAGGAGTTCCTTCCAGCTACCAGCTCAGCGTGCTGCAATCCGTGCAACAGGCTTTTTATCGTATCAGGCAGGAAGACCTCGATGGCGCCTTCACTTACAGCGTGGTGATCCGTGTAAAACTGGATTGTATCGTCCATGCGGAAACCCTGGCCGTGTATCCGAATCCTGTGCCGGTGGGCAGTACTATGGAGGTGAGGCTGGTCGTTCCGGCAGCCCGGGGAGCGGCCCAGATGCAGGTGGTGGATATGTCCGGCAGGATCGTTTATACTTATATTCTGCAAGTCCGCAGTGGGCTCAATCTTTATACGATTCCTTCCGCCGGTCTGGCCAAAGGAATATATACTCTTTTTATAATAGGAGATGGCTGGAAAACAGGTGGAGTGCAAGTCTTAAAAAACGAATAGAAGATGTAACTTAGGGTCCAGCCAATCTATTCACCGTGAAGAGTATCTTATCTATTCAGTCCGTTACCAAATTTTATGGAAGGATCCGGGCATTATATCAGGTATCTTTTGAAGTGCCGCCCGGATCGGTCTTCGGCGTATTAGGTCCCAATGGTAGTGGCAAAACCACGTTGCTGGGGATCGTTATGAACGTGCTGCAGGCCAGTGAAGGCGGCTATTCCTGGTTTGGCGAGCCGCCTTCCGAAAAACAGCGTCAGAAGATCGGGACGCTGCTGGAAACCCCTAATTTTTATCATTACCTGTCCGGGGAGAAGAACCTGGAGATAGCCGCTGCCATCAAGGGGCATGGAAAGGAAGATATTCCCCGGGTACTGGAGATCGTGAAACTGAGTGAAAGGCGACATTCCAAATTCAGCACTTATTCTTTGGGTATGAAGCAGAGGCTGGCCATTGCCTCCTGTCTGCTGGGGAACCCTTCTGTCCTCGTGTTTGACGAGCCCACGAATGGGCTGGATCCTGTCGGGATCGCAGAAACGCGGGAATTGATCCGGGATCTTTCCAGGCAAGGCAAGACCATCATCCTGGCCAGTCATCTGCTGGATGAAGTAGAAAAAGTGTGTACGCATGTGGCGATCTTACAGAAGGGGCAGCTACTCATGGCCGGGGATGTTAATGAAGTGTTGGTGAATGAAGATTTCATCGAATTGGGAACGGGGTCCGGGGCAGCCGGACTGGAAAACCTACGGGCTATATTATCGGGCCTGCCGGGGATCCGCCAGATAAAGGCCTATGAACAAAATCTGCAGGTCTTCTTCGACAACGGCATAATGGATTTAGGTAATGTCAATCAGTATTGTTATGAGAAGGGCATTGTGCTGAATCATTTGCAGTTGCGCAAAAGGAGCCTGGAATCCAAATTCATGGAATTGACGGGAAAATAACCAGAAACAATAAACTCTTTTTTTATGTTAAGAATATTACAGGTAGAGTGGATGAAGGTAAAGAACTATCGCACGTTCTGGATCCTGCTGGCTATTACACTTATCAGCATTCCTGCCGTTAATTACATGCTCTACAATATATTCAATAACAGTAAAGGAAAGAGTATCCTGGCGAGTTCGTTCGTTTTCCCGGATGTGTGGCAGACCATAAGCTGGAACTCCAGCTTATTATTCTTCATTCCCGCCATCCTGATCATCACCCTGACGACCAATGAATTCACCTATAAGACGCACCGGCAGAATGTCATTGATGGCTGGAGCCGGAAGCAATTCGTCGGCGCCAAACTGATCGAAGTCTTCTTATTATCTGTACTGACGACGATCACCGTGCTCGTGACAGCCCTCCTGTTCGGATATTTCAACAATAAAGCGGGGGCAGCCGTGACAGGACCGGGGATAGGAGGCGCTGCAGGGATGGGGACCGGGGCGGTGGATGGTTCTATCTGGCGGGAGAGCCGCTTTGTCTTATTTTATTTCGTGGAGATGTTATCCTATTCGCTGATCGCTTTTGTAATGGCGCTGTTCGTTAAGAGGGCCGGGCTGGCCATGGGATTATTCTTTATCTACCTGATCGTGGAGCAGATCATCGTGGGCATTTCCTGGAACAAATACCATATCGAGGCGGCAACTTATCTGCCGGAGCAGGTAACGGACCAGTTGATCCCCTTCCCTTATGCGAAAACTTTGATTTCCAAAGAAGCCAATTGGGAAAATCATATACCCTTCTACCTGCTGGGGGCTTTCATCTATGTGGTGATCTATTGCCTGGCGACGGGCAGAAAATTCCTGAAAAGCGATCTGTAATTCAGATGTCGCGACCCGAAAAATCAGGCTCCGGTCTTCGGAGAGAGTAATTCTTCCAATGCGCTCTGAATCGAAGGATACAAAAATTGAAACCCGGCAATCCGGGCTTTTTTTGTGCTCACCGTGGCGCTCTTCAGTACTTCAATGCTTAATTCTCCCACGACTATCTTCAGGAGAAAAGAAGGAACATAAACGGGAACATAATATTTCCCTTTCAGGCGGCGTGCCAGTTCCAGGGTGAGCGTCCTGTTATCTACCGGTTTGGGGGCGACGGCATTGTAGACGCCTCTCCAATCAGGCTGTTCAATAGCCTGCAGGAAGAGGCGGCAGAGATCTTCGATATGAATCCAGCTTACCACTTGTTTGCCGCTACCCAGGATAGCTGCAACTCCCATTTTCACGGGTTTTTTAAATTCCGTCAGGGCTCCCCCTTTCCGGCTGAGTACGATACCGGTACGTAATATGACCAATCGTTTGCCCATGGCCGTGACGGGAGTGATGGAGTCTTCCCAGAGACGGCAGGTCTCCCCCAGAAAGTCTTCATCGGCGGGAGCCGTCTCTTCGAAGGGATCTGGATTCGGTATAGCCGGATCGGGGCCATACCAGCCGATGGCAGAGGCGCTGACTACGGCCTGTACTTTATTGGGGATCTCCTGTAAGGCCTTTATGAGTAAGGCGCTGCTTTGAGTACGGCTTTCTACTATTTCCTTTTTTCTTTTTTTGCTCCATCGCTTGTCTGCGACGCCGGCCCCCGCCAGGTGGATGATATAATCAGCCTGGCGTATAGCATCGGGGTCGATGGTTGCTGTCCGGAGGTCCCAATGGGCCTTGCGAAGGGCCGGTCTGCCGGAGGATGTTCCGGAAGGCCCGGTAGCCTGGCTGGGTGAAGTTTGAGAGGGTCCGGAAGGTCGGGCGGAGCGGGAGAGGAGGGTAACGTCATATCCTTTTTCGAGGAGCATCCGACTAAGGGCCGTGCCGATCATACCTGTTCCGCCGGTGATGAGAATGTTGGGCATTGTGAAGCGACAGTTTATGACGTAAAGATAGCCCAATCCGACCACAGGTCGGATGCGCGAAGCGCCGTCATTAGAGTTTTTTTGGCCAGGGCGACTTTTAGTCGAAAGCCCCGGCCAAAAAATCCGACCACAGGTCGGATGCCCGGACAGGGCCATCATAAGCATTTTTTTTCTGCGGGGTATTTTTCTCCAAACCCCGCAGAAAAAAAATCCCCCCGGAGAACCAGGGGGAATAAAACAACTAAAAACAAACTATTGTTAGGAGGGATCAGTCCGGCCTTTTCCCATCCAGGAATGTATTGATGGTGCTGATCTCTGTATTATTATTTTCATCGGTCTTCACTTCATAGTTACTGTAGAAATTCTCCACGTTGGAGATGGTGTTATACAGTTCTAAATTGCGACGGATATACGCCGGCACAGTTTCAAACTCATTATTCGGATCGGCAGCATTGATGTTGAACGACAAGTTGCGCAACTTGTTGATTCGTTCTGCCGCCCTGCGTTTGGGATCATCCGTATCGTCCTGCATGGCAGGCTCCTCTGCGGATGAGTTCGTTCCGAAAGTCTGAGTTTGGTGGGCCCCAGGCTCATCCGTCGCTGAACCCTTATCTCTGAATACTAGCTGCATATCAGGCGCCGGCTCTTCTTCGCGCGGCGGAGTCGAAGCAGGTGTATTCAGGACAGGGGTCTTTACCGGTCCATTGTGTTCTGGGTTGGATGGTCGTTCGTTCCTGGGTTCTTCCGCATAGATATTGGATGGCCTTGCAAGGTATCCTCCGGACGCTGCAGACGTCGGAGAATTTCTTTCGGCGCCGGACGCCTGGATATTGCCAGGCGCTTGTATGTTGCCGGACGCCTGCGTATTGCCGGACGCCTGGATATTTTTATTGGGAAGTGGATCGGGTTGCGGATCAGGTGAAAGTACCCATTCTATTCTGGGCGCCCGATCATTTTTTTCCATGGGTCTGTCCACATGGATCGAAACGGAAGGTTGCTCCATATGGGTCGGGCCCGATGCGATGCTGGGCTCTTCGTTGGTGAAGAGGGTCAGAGGGGTAGCCTGCGGGGGAGTGTCTACCAGCTTAGGCTGTAAAGAATCCGGCAGTGGGGTGGAAGACTGGGAGGATAGACCCACCGCCGGCACTTCTTTTCCGTTCGGCGATTCTTTTTTGATTTCAGTTGCAGGAAGGACAGGCCGTTGTAAAGATTCTTCGGCAGGCAGACCTAAAGTCATCAAAATTTTCTCTTCTTTCTTAGGAACAGGTTGGGCTTCAGAAGCCTTAGCAAAAGGTTCTTTATGTTCGAAGCCTGTAGCAATAAGAGTGATACCCAGGTGAGCGCCCAGGGAATTGTCGTATCCGAGCCCCATGATCACATCCGAGCTTTCCCCTGCGTGGCTGAGCAGGTAATTCTGGATGATCTCTACTTCATCCATAGTGAATTCATGTTCACCTTCGCAGGAGTTGATATTGATCAGGATCCATTTGGCGCCCCGTATATCGTTATCATTCAGAAGGGGGGAGTTGAGCGCTTCCTCGATCGCTCTTTGCGCACGGCTATCCCCTTTAGCAGTTGCACTGCCCAATATAGCTACTCCGCCGTTGCGCATGACGGTGCATACATCGGCAAAGTCGACATTGATCTGTCCTGTGCTATTGATCACATCCGTAATACACTTAGCCGCCGTCGCCAGGACATTGTCCGCCTTGGCGAAAGCCTCTTTCATTTTAAGGTTGCCGAACTGGTGACGCAATTTGTCATTACTGATCACAAGGAGGGTGTCCACATATTGTTTCATCACCCGGATCCCTTCTTCCGCCTGCAACTGCCGCTTCTTCCCTTCATAGGAGAAAGGAGTGGTGATGATGCCAACAGTAAGAATGCCCAGGTCCTTACATATTTTAGAGATGATGGGGGCCCCTCCCGTACCAGTGCCGCCGCCCATACCGGCGGTTATAAAAGCCATTTTGGTATTTACTTCCAGGATCGATTTGATCTCTTCCAGGCTTTCCTCCGTCGCTTGTCTGCCGATGTCCGGGTTGGCGCCCGCTCCCAGCCCCTGCGTCAGATGGGGGCCCAACTGTACCTTATTCGGCACCTTACTCTGCGCAATAGCCTGCGCATCGGTATTACAAATGATGAAATTCACACCCTCTATGTTCTGGCTGAACATATGGTTCACTGCATTGCTGCCACCACCACCCACACCAATGACCTTGATGATGGATGATTTTTCTTTCGGTAGATCAAAATGGATCATGACAATAAAATTTAAATAAATTAACTCACTGGAACGGACCACAGGTCCGTTGACCGAAGGTCCATCATTATCGTTTGTGCCACAGGGCTAAATTTTTAAAAAGCCCGAAGGCACAAACGGCAGTTTCACGGGTCCGTTGGCTTAGGGTCAGAGGGCATGATCTTCTTCTTCTTTGAAGAGGTCGATAATGCCATCTTTGAATTTACCCCAGAAATCCTTTATTCCTTTCCGATTGCGTACTTTTTCCTGTTGCGATAATTCCTGGGACAGGAGCGGATCCGCCGCCTGTTGCGCTGCCGCTTTTCTCAGGGCATCCGGCACTTCCACTTTCCTGTATTCTGTATCAAACTGCTTGCGGTTGTGTTCATAATCACTATACCCTTTCAGGATGAGTCCGATACAGGTGGCATAGGTAGGCTTAGCCAGCTCTTCGATATGCCCTGCAGCCAGATGCTCCGTCGGGTAGCCGATCCGGGCGTTCAGGCCGGTGACGTATTCCGTCAACTGGATCAGGTGCCTGAGCTGAGAGCCTCCCCCGGTCATTACGATCCCGCCATTCAGCGTCTTATTATCCAGGCCCACCTGTTTGAGATGATAGGTAACGAAATCCATGATCTCGCTCATACGTGCCTGTATGATATTGGCCAGGTTTTTCACGCTGATCTCTTTGGCCGGCATCCCTCGCAAACCGGGTATGGTGATATAGGCATTGGCTTTGGCCTCATTGGACAAGGCGGAGCCGAACTGTACTTTCATTTGTTCCGCCTGTGTCTTCAATACGCCCAGGCCGGTCTTGATATCGTTGGTGATGTTCTCACCACCGAAGGGAATGACAGCCGTATGTTTCAGGATGCCTTCATAAAACACGGCGAGGTCGGTGGTGCCACCTCCGATATCGACGATCGCGACGCCTGCCTCCAGGTCCTCATTTCCCATAACCGCCGCTGCGGAAGCCAGGGGTTGAAGGACCAGGTCTTTTGTCAGCAGGTTGCTCTTTTCCACAGCCCGGTTGATATTCCGGATGGCGTTCTTATCGCCGGTAATAATATGAAAATTGGCTCCGACCTTTACGCCGCCGTAGCCGATCGGGTTCGGAATATTCTGAAAATTATCCACAGTGAATTCCTGCGGGATCACGTCGATGATCTGGTCGCCGGCGGGAATATAGGTCTTGTACTGATCGGCGACAAGCTGGTCGATCTCCCTGCGGGTGATCTCGTCATCGGTATTCTGGCGAACGATGTCTCCCCGGGTCTGCAGGCTCTTGATATGATGACCGGCAATACCTACGTATACCTCGGTGATCTCCAGGTTGGGATTGGAGGCATAGCAATTATCCAGGGCCATTTGAATGGCCTTGATCGTCTCGTCTATATTCAGCACCTGTCCATGCTTGACACCGTTGGAATTAGCCCGTCCAAATCCTAATATTTCCAGCTTGCCGTACTCATTCTTACGACCAGCAATAGCAGCGATCTTGGTCGTGCCGATGTCGAGTCCGACAATAATGGGTTGCTCGTAGTTCATAGTTTAGTTTATTTAATTTTAGTTGTTTTTAATGTTTTTTGGGGGGCATTACGGCCTTGGGATTCGGCTTTCCCGGATTCGTCTTCCCCCTATCCGGATTTCCCGGTGTTCTCACAGAGGCCGGACCGGATGCGGTTCTCACGGTATTGGATATCGGATGATTGTCGGCCGGCCTTGCCGGTGGTTTTTCATAGGAGGGAGAGTCCGGGATCAGATCATAGTTCGTCAATGTCTGTTCCGTCTGAGTGTTTCGTTCCAGGGGCCGCACATTTTGCTGGCGAACCGTATCGGCTTGTAATTGCTGTGCCGTACGGATCAGCTGCTGGATATTCTTCATACCCTGGAGCGAATCGAAACGCGTTCCTTCACTGCCTTTTCTAGTTCCGACCACCTGCCCTGCATAAGCTACGTCGATCCTCGAATATTTATCGAACCCTGTCCGGCTCAGTACTTCTTTATAGAAAACGAAGAGCCGGTGAAATTTTTGCTGATAATCATCCCCGTCGCCGAATTCAATCACATGATTACCGATCGTAGGTACCAGTTCAAAGCCCCTGTCAGACGTAATGGCTATCTGGGCGATCTGCGCCATCCAGAACGGGTCATTCCGGATAAAGGCGCTCAGTTGCCGGATCTGGACGGTGAGGACGCTGTCTTCTCCGTGTTGCCTGATTCCCGGCGCCGGGTAGTCGGTGAAGACAGGCAATTTCACGGGTAGCTTATCCGATAGCGGCAGCTGCACCCCGCTGCTGTCGATATAGAAGCTGTTGCCACTCTCTGTAAAGATGCGGGCGGCAGGCTCTCTCTCGATCACATTCACCTGTAATACCCCGTTATTATCAAAGAACAATTGCGCATCCCGGATCCAGACGTTTTTTTCCAGTACCGACTCCATCCTACGCAGGTCAAAGGATTGAGTGGGTCTGTCTTTCCATTGCCCCGCCCCTGCCGATGCCAGCAGGCCGTTGATTTCCTTTTTACCGATGAACAGCTCTCCGGATGGTCCGCTGATCTCGATCTTATACCCTTTACAGGTCTTGTTGTTCCTGTATTTGATAGCCGCCACCAGCAATACCAGTACGCCGGCGCCTGCGATGCACCAGAACGTGACAACAAAAATCTTTCTGATATTGACTTTGGCCATTTGTTACATTCATTTTACTTCATTTTGAATTGCGACAAAAAATTGTCGAAATATAATTTTTTGTCGCAACACTGCTGATGTCGGCAGACTTCGGCCAGGGCCTCGTCTGCTAACCGGACTCCGTCCGGTTTTTGAGACCCGCCCGACGACCTGTCGGACCGTCAGACGGGTACAAAAGTGCTCGGGTAGATAAAATCCCTTACACAATCAGATTCGTCGGTGTCGGTGTAGTCTTTTTTCAAGCAGTTCTTTCACCGGCCCGACGAGTGTATCGATATCTCCTGCTCCTGCCGTGATCACTAATTCCAGGTCGTCGTTATGATCCACTTTATCTTTTAATATTTCCATTAATTCTTTCTTGTCGCAGACTACAGCCTTCCCTGGCGTCATCTTCTCCGCGATCAGTCTGCTGGTCACACCTTCTATGGGCAATTCCCTGGCAGGATAGATCGGCAGCAGAAAAACTTCATCGGCCAGGTCCAGGCTCGCCGCGAAGGCATCCGCGAAATCATGTGTCCTTGTGAACAAGTGCGGCTGGAACAGCACCGTACATTTCCTGCCGCCAAACAAACCCTTTGCCCCACTGATCAACGCTTTCAGCTCCTCCGGATGGTGCGCATAATCGTCGATAAACACCAGTCCCGGCTCCTTAATAATGTACTCGAATCTTCTTTTCACTCCTTTAAAGGCTTCTACTGCCGCCTTTATCTTCCCGTCTTCGATACCCAGGTGATGGGCTACGGCGATGGCCGCTGTGACATTCTCCACGTTGTGCATTCCCCCCATATTCAGCACGATGTCGTCCAGGGTCCAGTCTTTTGTCCGAACGCCGAAGTGGTAGCTGCCCTGGCTCATGATGATGCCGAAGGCATAAACATCGGGCTGACCGGGACCACCTGGCTGGCCGGCAGCAGCGGGCTGACTAAGACCGGTAGACGGCAGGCTATACGTCAGGTGATGGTCGCCTTTCAACTCTCCTCCCCGTTTCAGCCCCCATTTGCTCACTAATAATCCGTCCGGCTTCAGCCTTCCGGAAAAATCGATGAAAGCCTGTTCCACTGCCTCCGCCGTACCATAGATGTCGAGATGATCGGCATCCATGGCGGTGATCACAGCGACATTGGGGCTCAACTTCAAAAAACTCCGGTCGTACTCATCCGCTTCCACGACACAGACATTCCGCCGGTCGCTCCAGAAATTGCTGTTATAGTTAACAGCGATTCCCCCCAGGAATGCATTGCAGCCATAGCCGCTATGCCGCAGGATATGGGCGATCATTGTCGTAATGGTGGTTTTACCATGGGTACCTGCCACACAGATATTAAAAGAACTATTGGTGATCTCACCCAGCACGTCACTCCTTTTCAATATAGGGTACTGATGTTGCTGATAATAGAGCAACTCTTTATGATCCTTCGGCACTGCAGGCGTGTATACCACCATGTCTGCATCCCGGGGCGCCAGGTCCGGGTTGTCTTCATAATGAACGGCGATCCCTTCGCTCTCCAGTTGCCTTGTGAGGGGAGTGGCCGTTCTGTCATACCCGCTCACTTCTTTTCCGTGAAACCGGAAATATCTTGCCAGCGCACTCATCCCGATGCCTCCGATCCCAATAAAATAGATCTTCCTTATATTTTTTAAGTCAACCATTTTTCTAAATCTTTTGTCGATCCGACCAGCGAGGCGCTGCGCTTACACCGATTTTAAGATCTCCCCGGCGATCACTTCATCCGCATTCGTCACTGCCAGCCGGCCAATATTTTCTTTTAGTTCATTTTGTTGGTTCCCGTCCTTTGCCAGGGCGATCACGGTGGCCACTAATTTATCTTTTGCCTCACTATCTTTTACCAGCAAGCCGGCATTCTTACTCACCAGGTTCCGGGCGTTGGCCGTCTGATGGTCTTCCGCGGCAAAAGGGAAGGGCACAAAGACCACGGCTTTTCCCGCCACACATAATTCCGCGATGGACATGGCGCCGGATCTCGATATCACTATGTCCGCAGCGGCAAACGCATATTCCATCTGCGTGATAAAATCGCGGGTCCATACATTCTTCTTACCGGCACAGAGCGCTGCGGCTTTTTCAGCGAAGGGTTTACCCGTCTGCCAGATCAGTTGAAGCCCGTTGATACCGAATTCGTCCAGTCCTGCGGCTACCGCTTCATTGATGCCTTTTGCTCCCAGGCTCCCGCCGGTGCAGAGGACGGTCTGTTTAGCAGGGTCCAGCTCAAAGAACCGGATCGCTTGCTCTCTGCCGATCTTACTATCCGATATGTTCTTTCGAACAGGGTTGCCGGTGATCTTTATTTTCCCGGCCGGGAAGAATTTCTCCATCCCGTCGCTGGCTACAAAGATGCCGGTGGCTTTTTTCCCCAGCCATTGATTCGCCTTTCCCGCGAACGAGTTAGACTCATGAATGAAGGTGGGGATCCCTTTTGCCTGTGCTGCCCGTAAAACCGGGAAGCTGGAATAGCCCCCTACTCCTACCACGACGTCGGGGCGAAAGGATCGCAGGATCCGGCGCACCTGGAAAAAGCTTTTTATCAGCTTGAAAGGCAAACCAATATTTTTTATCAAAGAACTTCTGTTGAGACCGGCGATATCGATGCCTTCTATCTTATACCCTGCCTGCGGTACTTTCTCCATTTCCATCTTTCCCTTAGCGCCCACGAACAATAGCTCGATCCCGGGGGACTGCCGCTTCAGGGCGCCTGCGATGGCAATAGCCGGAAATATATGGCCGCCGGTGCCGCCGCCTGCTATGATGATACGTTGTGTCACGCCTTCTCTGTATTAAGTTTTTCCTTTCCTTCCTGTTGTTCCGAGTTGCGAGCCACGCTTAATATAATTCCTATTGCCAGGCAGGTGAACAAAAACGAGCTGCCTCCCATGCTTACCAGGGGTAATGTTACTCCCGTGACAGGAAAGAGATTGACGTTCACCGCCATATTCGCCAGCGCCTGGATAACCAGGGTAAAGCTCAGTCCCAATGCCAGAAAAGCCCCGAAAGCAAAGGGGCATCTCCGGAAGATGCGGATACTGCGCAAAAGGAACACCAGGTAGATAAAGACGATGAATGCCCCGCCTATCAATCCGTATTCCTCTATGATAATGGCATAAATAAAGTCGGAATAAGGATGTGGCAGGAAATTCCGTTGCTGGCTGTTTCCCGGTCCGAGTCCTACGATCCCGCCTTTCGCAATAGCGATCTTAGCCTGGTTAGTCTGGTAATTATTATCGTCATTGTCTTCTTTTCCTCCGTATACGAATGTCTCTACCCGGCTGATCCAGGTATCCACCCGTATAAATAAGCGTGCCCTGTTCTCCGTCTTTACCTTTTCGACGGCGCCACCGTCCGTCTTATGACGGATGACGGCTGCACCTACCAGGATGACTACGGGAATCAGCGCTATTCCGATCGTCAGCAATAAATGCCGGGCGCTCACCCTTCCGATGAACAGGAGCATGAGGCTGGTCGCGCCGATGAGCAGGGCCGTGGATAAGTTCGCCGGAGCGATCAGTAAACATACGATGGCTACCGGGGTAATGACCGGTACAAAGCCCTTCCTGAAATCCTTGATGACATCCTGCTTTTTGCTCAGCAAACGGCTGAGGTACATAAACAAGCCCAGCTTGGCCAGGTCGGATGTCTGGAAGGTCAGGTTGATGATCGGCAGGCGTATCCACCGGCTTCCCTCATTCAGTTTCACGCCAAAGAAAAGGGTATAGACCAATAAGGGTATGGATAAGAGGAACAGGATCTTCGCCACTTTGGAATAAATGGTATAGTTCACCTGGTGGGCAAAATAGATCACCATGACTCCTACGAGGATGAAAGCGAATTGTTTGAACAAATACACTTCCGTATTCCCTTTGTACATTTTATAGGCCAGCAAACCGGTGGAACTGTACACGACGAGCAATGATACTACTGCCAGCAGCACCACTGTTGTCCAGATGACCTTATCTCCTTTGGTCCTGGACCTCAAGCTCCCGAAAGGAGTTCTTTCTATCGTCGCCGAATTGCTCATTTCATTTCAATTTACTTCGGAACCAGTCACTCACAGATCTTTCACCGCCTCTTTAAATTGCTTCCCCCTGTCCTCATAATTTTTGAACAGGTCGAAGCTGGCGCAGGCCGGGCTCAGCAGCACCGTGTCCCCTTTTGTCGCGAAATGAAAAGCGGCTTTTACGGCCTCTTCCGCGCTGGCGGTGTTCACCATCAGGGGCACATCGTTCTGGAAGGCCTCCTGTATTTTCCGGTTGTCCACGCCCATACAGACGATCGCCTTCACCTTCTCCTTTACCAGGTCGCGGATCAGGGAATAGTCATTTCCTTTATCCACGCCCCCCAGTATCAGTATGGTGGGCTTCTCCATGCTTTCCAGTGCGTACCAGGTGCTGTTGACATTGGTCGCTTTGGAGTCATTGATAAACTCCACCCCTCTTACCGTGCCGACATATTCCATGCGATGTTCCAGGGCTTCGAAGCTCTGGATTGCGTCACGGATCTTTTGCTTGCGTATGCCAACGGTGGCTGACGCGATACCTGCTGCCATAGTATTATATTGATTGTGAATGCCCTTTAAAGCAAAATCATAAATGCTCATTTGCAGTTTTTCGTTACCGGTCTCGATGTTCATTTGTCCGTTCCTGATAAATCCGCCTTTGTTTGGTTCGTGTTGCATAGTAAATGGTAATGGGTTAGAATGAATGGGATACCGGCCTATATGTTCTTTTATTACAGGGTCGTCATCGTTATAAATAAAATAGTCATCTTTTTTCTGGTTCATGATGATCCGGAATTTGCTCCGGATGTAGTTTTCGAATTTATACTCATAGCGGTCGAGATGGTCTTCCGTGATATTGGTCAGGATAGCTACATCCGGCCTGAATTCCACGATATCGTCCAACTGAAAGCTGCTGATCTCCGCCACGTACCATTGTTTCGGATCTTCCGCCACCTGCCTTGCAAAGGAATATCCTATATTTCCCACCAGTGCGCAGTCCAATCCGCCTTCTTTACAGATATGGTAAGTAAGGGCGGTGGTGGTAGTCTTCCCATTGCTGCCCGTGATACCAATGATCTTACTGTTTCCCTTGTGCCGGTAGGCCAGCTCTATTTCGCTGATCACCGGGATGCCTTTTGCACGGATCTTTTTGACCAACTCATTCTTTTCTCCTATACCGGGGCTTTTCACAACCTCATCGGCCTCCAGGATCTTCTCCACCGTATGTTTTCCTTCTTCAAAATCGATCCGGTGGTTTTGCAGGTCCTGCCGGTAATTGTCTTTAAGCAGGCCTCCGTCGGAAACGAACACCTCATATCCCTGTTGTACGGCCAGTAAGGCTGCGCCAACACCACTCTCCCCCCCTCCTAATATGACTAATCGTTTAGACACCTGTTAATATGAATTATTGTGACAATCCTGAACGCGAACTGAGATCCACTCGTAAACGCCCATGAAGGCGACCAGGAGCGCGAACGATACCGGGCACGGACAACCTGCGTGCCATCACTAAGGGCGGATTTTGGGTTTTTCAAAAGTATGAACTCGCTGCACCACAATTTCTTTGACATCAAGGTCACCTTTTTGCCGGTGGTTCTCCGGTGATCTGGTTTTCCATAAAAGTCTTTCCGGCGTCTGCATGGTCCCGCGAAGGGCCATATACATATAATAGTTACCTTATCTTCAATGTTGCTATGGCAAATGCTACGCACAGAATCGTCACGATCCAGAACCTCGTCACGATCTTACTCTCATGATAGCCCAGTTTCTGATAATGATGATGCAAGGGGCTCATAAGGAAAATCCTTCTCCCCTCTCCGTATTTCTTCTTAGTGTATTTAAAATAAGTTACCTGCAATACCACGCTCAGGTTCTCCACCAGGAATACCCCGCAGAATATAGGTATCAGTAATTCTTTACGAACGATAATGGCCAGAGCGGCAATGATCCCGCCCAGGGTCAGGCTGCCTGTATCTCCCATGAATACCTGCGCCGGATAAGCATTGTACCAGAGAAATCCCACACAGGCCCCGATGAGGGCGCCGATGAAGATGGACAACTCACCCAGGTTGGGGATATACATGATATTAAGGTATTCGGCAAACCGGATATTACCGCTGGCATAGGCAAAGATTCCCAGACAGGCTCCCACTACGGCGCTGGTGCCTGTCGCCAGACCGTCCAGCCCGTCGGTTAGATTCGCTCCGTTCGAGACCGCCGTTATAATGAAGATCACGATGACGATATAAAGTATCCAGGTGAATCCTCTTAAAGCCGGCGGCAGTAATTTCGAATAGTTGAATTCATGGTTCTTAACGAAAGGGATCGACGTGATGGGTTCTTTTGCTTCTACGAATAATTTCTTCTCCTTCCCCAGGGTGACGATTTTAAGGCCCGTAGTATCGGAGGGCATGTTCTGTCCCACATATTCGCGCCATACTTTCGTATTGCTGTTATAATACAGCGTAACTCCCACGACGATGCCCAGGGTCACCTGGCCGAGGATCTTGAACCAGCCGGCCAGCCCGTCCTTGTCTCCTTTTTTATAGGCTACGCCCTGTTCTTTGGCAATTCGTTTGGCCCTTAGTTTCAGGTAATCGTCGATAAACCCGATCATGCCGAGCCAGATGGTGCTGAAGATCATCAGGCGTATATAGGCTTTATTCAGGTTGGCCAGCAGGAGGGTAGGAAGGAGGATGCCCAGGATGATAATGAATCCCCCCATGGTAGGAGTGCCTTTCTTCTGTTGCTCCCCTGCCAGGCCCAGGTCACGAACCGTCTCTCCTACCTGTTTCTTAAGCAGGTAGTTGATCAGGCTCTTTCCGAAGACCATGGTAATAACCAACGAAAACAGCACGGCCAGGAGCACCCGGAATGTGATGAACTGGAACAGGGTTCCCCCTGGTACTTTTATGCCTGTCTGTCTCAACCAATCGAATAAATGATACAGCATGTCGGGCTTTTACTTTTCTAATAACTCAAACATTTCCAGCAGGATCTGTTTGTCGTCAAAAGGGTATTTTATTCCTTTTATTTCCTGATATTTTTCATGTCCCTTCCCGGCGATGAGGAGGATATCCTCCGGCCGGGCCAGGTTGATAGCTGTCCGGATCGCTTCTTTCCTGTCAGCGATCTTGGTATACTTTCTTTTCGCCGCTGTATTCAGATCCACTTCCATATCCAGTAAGATCTGTTCAGGGTCTTCGCTCCGGGGGTTATCGGAGGTGAAGATCACTCTGTCGCTGTACTGGCAGGCGGCGGCGCCCATAATGGGCCTTTTTGCCTTATCCCTGTCCCCTCCGCATCCCACTACCGTTATGATCTGTTCATATCCCTTTCTCAGCTTCTGAATGGTCACCAGGACATTGATCAGGGCGTCGGGTGTATGAGCATAGTCCACGATGCCGATGATCTTATCTTTGGGAGATATGAGATAGTCGAATCTTCCTTCCGCACCGTCAAGGACACTGAGGCAACGCAGGACCTCATTCCTATCCTGCCCCAAAGAGATAGCGGCCCCGTAAACGGCCAGCAGGTTATAGGCGTTGAATTCGCCGATCAGTCTGAAATGGACTTCCTGGTCGTTGATGGTCATCACCAATCCTGTCAGGTTGTTCTCCAGGATCTTCCCCTTGAAATCGGCGATGGTCTTCAGGCTATAGAAATATTTTTTCGCATTCGTGTTCTGCAACATCACGGCGCCCCTTTTATCATCTGCATTGGAGATGGCAAAGGCGTCGGAAGGCAGGGAATCGAAGAATGATTTTTTGACCCGGATATATTCATCGAATGTCTTATGATAGTCCAGGTGGTCATGAGTGATATTGCTGAACAGGCCTCCGGCGTATTTCAATCCCGTGATACGATGCTGGTGGATGGCGTGGGAGCTGGTCTCCATGAATGCATAGGTGCATCCTTCTTCCACCATCTCCTTCAGCAGGGCGTTGAGGTGAATAGCGTCCGGAGTGGTATGGGTCGCCGGTACGATCCTATCGCCGATATGATTCTGGACGGTGCTCAGCAGGCCGCATTTCGACCCAAGGGCGGTGAAGAGCTTATATAATAAGGTGGCGATGGTGGTCTTTCCGTTGGTGCCGGTGACGCCTACCAGTTTCAGTCGTTCGGAGGGTTGGCCATAGAAATTATGGGCGATATAGCCTGCGGCGGCAGCGCTGTTCTCCACCTGGATATAGGTGATGCCTTTTTGAAGGTCAGCCGGCAGTTCTTCACAAACGATGGTCGTGGCGCCTTGTTCTATGACCTGCGGGATGAACTGATGGCCATCGGTGTGCGTACCTTTCAAGGCTATAAAAAGGGAATCCGGACCGATCTTTCTCGAATCCGTCTGTAGGTCATGCACTTCCCTGTCCAGTTCGCCGTGAACGGAGCGGAGGCTTACTTTGTATAATATGTCCTGCAGGTGTGCCATTAATTCAATTGAAGAATAATTGTTTCATTTTTTTGCAGGGCTGTGCCTGGTTCTACCGATTGTGTCCGTACTTTTCCCCTTCCTTTTGCCGCCACCCGCAGGTCCATGCTTTCCAGCAGGTAGAGGGCATCTTTCAATCCCATGCCTTTTACGTTGGGGATGGTCGTGTGTGTGATCATTTCCCTGTTCAGGACCGTCTGATCGTTCGACGCGTACAGGTGCCCCCATTCATTTTTACCGGCCGAGTCCTTATAATTCAAGCCGATGGTATTGATCACCTGTTTCATGTCGCGGGTGGATCCTGCGTAATAGAACTGGGAGCTGTCTTTTTTCCAGATAGGCGCTTCCATAGGGCCGGAGTTTGCGCTCATCAGTTTGTCAGCCAATTCTTTGAAGACGGGTCCCGCTACTGCGGCGCCGTAAAAAACTTTGGCAAAGGGTTTATTTTTTATCACGACGATGCAGGAATACCTGGGGTGATCCGCCGGAAAATATCCTGCAAAAGAGGATTGATAGACATGGTCGGCATAACCGCGGCTGCCATTTGCGACCAGGGCGGTCCCGGTCTTGCCGGCTACTTTATAAAAGGAATTTTTAAACAGCTTGGCGCCGGTGCCGCCGACATCCTTGCAAACACCTTCCAGGCATTCTTTCAATTGCCGGAGGGTCTCGTCGCTGCAGATCTTTTCGATGACGGTGGCCGGCTGGTTATCTTTCACCGTGATGCCTGATTCCTGTATCGTATTGACCAGGTAAGGTCTCATCATTTTCCCGTTGTTCGCCACAGCATTGTACAGCGTGAGGGTCTGCAGCGGGCTTACCAGCACTTCATATCCGAAAGCCATCCAGGGGAGCGTGGTCGCGCTCCAGGTGCGGGATTTCGGGCTTTTTATGATCGGGTTGGTCTCGCCTGCCAGGTCGATCCCTGACAGTTGATTTAGTTTTAGTTTCTTCAGACGGTCAACGAAGGCGCCGGGATTACCGGTGTAATGGGTCCAGGCCAGCTTGGCCATGCCGACATTGGAGCTGAGTTCGAATGCGTGTTTCACCGTCACATTGGTCTCACCATGTTTCTCACTGTCATAGACGGTGCGGCCTGCAACCTTCCAGACGCCGCCCTCCAGGTTGACATTGTCGGTCAAATGCACCCCCTTGTCTTCCAGCAGGGAGAGCAAGGTAGCCAGTTTGAAGGTAGAACCGGGTTCGGAGGCGCGGATCGCGTAATTGAGATCTTCCCAGTAAGTGCCATCGGACTGACGGCCCAGGTTAGCGATGGCTTTGATCTTGCCTGTCGCTACTTCCATGACGATGCAGGTGCCGTGTTCGGCTTCGTTATCTGTCAGTTCTTTCAGGAGTGCACTCTCTGCGATATCCTGGATATTGACATCGAGCGTAGTAACGATATCTTTCCCGTTTTCCGATTCAATCTCATATCCTTCTACGGGAATATAAGTGCCTCCGGCTATGTAGCGGACCAATCGCTTGCCGCTCTCTCCTTTCAAAAGGGTATCGTAGGTACGTTCCAGGCCTACATTCTGGGCATTCGCTCTTGCCAGGCCAATGGTACGATTGGCCAGCAAGCCGAACGGATTGAGTCTTTTATTATTCACTTCTGCGATGAAGCCGCTCTTGTTCCTTCCCTGCCGGACGAGGGGGAAGCTCCTGAGCTTTTTATATTGTTCGAAAGAGACGTTGGGCTGCAGGAGGTAGTAGCGGTCAGTGGTGCGGTAACCCTGGAGCAGGTCTTTTTTATAGGCGGCAGCGGACTGATCGCCGAAGAGAGCGGCGAGGCAGCCGGAGAGGGAGTCTATATTCTCTTTAAAGCGTTTGCCGTTTTTTTCGCGGAGGCCGTCGGCGCCGAAGTCGATATAGATATTGAAATAAGGAATGGAAGTGCTCAGCATGCTGCTGTCTTCGCTGTAGATGGTGCCTCTTTCCGCATCGAGTTCGATAAATTTCTGATGAAGGCTATCGCTCAATCCTTTCCAGTAGGCGCCCTGAACGCGTTGTATATACAAGGCCTTCCCCAGCACAATGCAGCTCAGCAAGGCTATGCCGATAAAGCAGAGATAGACTCTCCATAATATGTCGCGTTTGACTTCCATTTGTTTTATTAAACCCGAAACTCCAAATCCTTAACTTGAATTTATTTTACGCTGTCCACCAAAACGACGGGAGGCAGGGTCAGTTCTTTCAGTCCGAAAGGTTCGACGGCCTTGGCCAGTTCGCTTTGCTTGCTTCGAAACATCACTTCACTTTTCAATGTCTTGTATTCGTATTGCAATTCTTTCAGTTCTTTATTGGTCCGGTTGATATCCCGGACCACTTTGTCAGCATAATGGCCGTTATAGATATAGATCACTGCCAGAGCTGCGAGGAACAGGAAAAAAGGTATATTTTTCATGATCCACCGGTAGCTTAATCCGGGTCGCCAGCGAATCCGGGCCGAAGCTTCCGCTGTATCCCTGGCAGCGGCTCTGACGGCTTTCTTTTTTTCTTTGTCCTGCCCTCCCGGGTCCACATCCTTATTTTGATCTTCCTCTTTCATTATATATACTTTCCACTTATATGCGTTCTGCGATCCGTAGTTTGGCGCTACGGGCTCTTGGGTTTTTTTTCAGTTCTTCATCGCCGGGCGATACCGGCTTTTTGGTGATGGCTTTTAAAAGGGGGATTACCGTACTTTTTCCGAAGGGGTCTGATTGGTCTTCGTCCTCAAAAGAACCTTTCTTAAAGAAGTTCTTAACGAGTCTGTCTTCCAGGGAATGGAAGGTGATCATAGCTGTGCGACCACCGGGTAGGAGGAGGCCGGGTATTTGCTGCAACATTTCTTTTAAAGCTCCCAATTCGTCATTCACTTCGATGCGCAAAGCCTGGAAAACCTGGGCAAAGTATTTGTTGGGATTCCCTTTCACCACGCCGCCAAGGGCAGCTTTAAAGTTTGAAATAGTCTTCAACGAGACAGAGCGGCGCAGTTCGACGATCGTTCTGGCGAGGGTACGGGCGTTGGTCACTTCACCATATTGTTCGAAGAGCTTATGCAATTGCTGTTCGGTGTAGGTGTTGACGACGTCAAAGGCGGCCAGTGTCTGTCGTTGGTCCATTCTCATATCCAGGTCTCCTTCGAATCGGGTAGAAAACCCTCTTTCGGGCTGGTTGAACTGGTGGCTGCTCACTCCCAGGTCGGCCAGTATGCCGTGGACCTGTGTGGCGTTGTGCAGGCGAAGGAAGCGGCCGATATGGCGAAAGTTATGGGGGAGAAAGGTGATACGGGCATCATCCGGCAGGTTGCGCCGGGCGTCGTTGTCCTGATCAAAGGCGAATAATCTGCCTTTCCCATCCAATCTCTCCAGAATTCCTTTCGAATGGCCACCGCCGCCGAAAGTGCAGTCGACATAGGTTCCTTCCGGCCGTATCTGTAACCCATCCAGTGTCTCCTGCAGCATCACAGGCACGTGATAGTCTGAGGGAGGAGTGGTCAAAGGGTGACCCCTCCAGGGTTCATCACCTGATTAGCCAGGCTGCTGAATGCCTCCGGTGAAAAAGATTCAAAGAACTGTTGGTACTTACTTTTATCCCAGATCTCGATTTTATTAACTGCGGACACCAGCACGATATCTTTTTCAAGGCTGGCGTGTTCTTTCAAATTTTGAGGGACCAGGAGCCGTCCGGCGGAATCCAATTCTGTCATAGTGGCCCCGTTCAGGAAATATCTTCTGAATTCACGAACTTTAGGGTCAAAATCATTTAGTTGGCTAATTCCGGCGAAAATAGGTTCCCAGCTTTTCATTGGATAGAGACTCAGGCATTTTTCAAATCCCCTGTTCACTACGAATTGGGTGTTACCGTCTTCCGGCAACTGCTTTTTGAAGCCGACCGGGAGCAGGAAGCGCCCTTTCGAGTCCAGTGTAGCTTCGTATTCGCCCAGAAAACCAACCATTTATGAGGAGTTGAATCAAATTATATAATAACTAACACAAAATAACACTTTTTCCCACTTTCCGAAGGGAATTTGAAAAATTTAATTTTTCCACAACAGTGTATTACCTTATGGAGCAAGGCCTTTGATGGGATTTGAGGTCATAAAACGAGGGGTGCAGTGTGAATTAATTGTGAATTACGGTGGATAAGCTGTGGATATCGGGTGAATATAAATCAATACAATGGCTACTGCAGGCTATTCCGGGACTCCCCTGCTGAAAAAACTGGGGCTGAAAGAAGGACTTCGCATTCGGCTGATCCATCCACCGGATGACTATTTTCACTGGCTGAACGCCGATATTTCCGCTCAGTTGTGCTCCTCCGGGGAACTGCCGGATTGGGTGCATTTTTTTGCCGCCTCCCAACAAATCTTTGAGAAAGGAATGCAGTCCCTGAAAGCCGTCTATCAGAAAAATCCCCGGCTGGTGATCTGGGTATCCTGGTATAAGAAGAGTTCCGGCGTGCCTACGGATCTGACCGAGGATAGGATCCGTGGATATGCCCTGCAAAACGGGTTGGTGGATAGTAAGGTCTGTGCGGTGAATGAACAGTGAAGTGGACTAAAGCTGGTGGTGCCGCTGAGTAAGCGGTGAGGGGATATTTCGTATATTCGCGGCAGGCGGCAGTTAGCCGCCCCCGACCATGCATCCGAAAAAAATCTCCATAGCTGACTACAGCTATCACCTGCCCGGGGAATTCATCGCCCATTACCCTTTAGCCGAAAGGGACGCCAGTAAACTACTGATCTATCGCGAAGGAAAGATCAGTGAAGATGTTTACCGCCATATCGCCGATCATCTCCCGGCCAATTCCCTACTCGTCTTTAACAATACCAAAGTGGTAGAGGCCAGAATCCTTTTCCGCAAGCCTACCGGGGCGCAGATCGAATTATTCTGCCTGGAGCCGCCGCCGGAATATGCCGGGATCACGGCAGCGATGCAGCAGCACGGAAAGGTCCGGTGGAAATGCCTGATCGGGGGCGCCTCGAAATGGAAGCCCGGGCAGGTGCTCACGCGAACGATCGAACGGCAGGGAGAATCCGGGGGTAATATACCGGGCACCCTGGAAGCCAGATACATTACCAAACTGGAGGACTCCTTTCTTATTGAGCTATCCTGGGAACCCGCCCATCTGAGTTTTGCAGAGTTGCTGCACCAGGCAGGGCTGATCCCGCTGCCGCCTTATATCCGCAGAGCGGTGGAAGAATCGGACAGCGAAAGATACCAGACTATCTACGCCCGCCATGATGGCTCTGTCGCAGCTCCTACTGCCGGTCTGCATTTCACTGGGACTATTTTTCAAGCTCTGGCGGCCAAAAATATTCAGCAGGAGTTCGTCACCTTGCATGTAGGCGCCGGAACTTTCCTGCCGGTCAAGGCCCCCACCATGGAACAACATGTGATGCATAGCGAGTATCTCTCCGTCACACAGGCCACCATTAAAAAATTGCTTGGCGCTGCAGGCGCGAATATCATTCCCGTAGGAACCACTTCGGCCCGAACGATCGAAAGTCTCTATTGGCTGGGAGTCAAGACACTCCAGGATCCTGAGATAATACCCGAAGACCTGGCCGTCCAGCAATGGGATCCCTATGGAGGAGGTGAAGCTATTAGCCCGGAGAAGGCTTTAACGGCCTTACTGAGCTGGATGGAAAGGCAGGGGCTGCCGCAATTGCTCAGCAAAACACAATTGCTGATAACGCCGGGATATGACTGGAAGATAGCCCGGGGCCTCATTACTAATTTCCACCAGCCGGAATCTACTTTGTTGCTCTTAGTCGCCTCGCTGATCGGGAAGGATTGGAAGAAGGTCTATGACTATGCCCTGGAACATCAGTTCCGGTTCCTCAGCTATGGGGATGGGTGCTTGTTATTCCGATAAAATATTACGCGGATTTTTTTAGCGGAAATTCCAGGGTGAAGGTAGTACCCTTGCCGGTGAGGCTTTCTACCTTGATCTTGCCATGATGGGCTTCCACGATGGTCTTGACATAACTCAGCCCCAGGCCGAAACCCTTGACATTATGCAGGTTGCCGGTATGGGCGCGGTAGAATTTTTCGAAGATGCGGCGCTGGGTCTCCTTGCTCATCCCAATCCCATTGTCCTCGATGCGAACGACGAGACTCTTGGCGGTGCTGTGGGTGGTAATGCGGATCAGCAGCTGATCTTTCGAGTATTTCACGGCATTATCGATCAGGTTGGAGATAAGATTGGTGAAATGCACTTCATCCGCTTCCATCAAATCATTTTTTGCATTCAACTGCAACTCTGCCCTTCCCCCCTTCCCCTCCAGTTGTAACTGGAAGTTCTCCATCGCCTCCTGTATAATAGTATGCGCATGGATGGGACGAAGATTGAGCTGCTGCTCCCGGCGATCCAGCAGAGAGGCCTGCAGGATGGTCTCCACCTGCTTATTCATCCGCTTATTCTCTTCTTTAATGATGCCGGAGAAGTATTCCGATTTTTGCCGGTCCTGGACCACCTTCTCATTCCGCATCGCATCCACGGCCAGGGAAATAGTGGCCAAAGGCGTCTTGAACTCGTGCGTCATGTTATTGATAAAATCATTCTTGATCTCGCTGAGTTTCTTCTGCCGCAAAAGGGCATTGACAGTGACATAGAAAGCGGCAATGATCACCAGGGTGAAAAATATGGCTCCCGCTATCATCACCTTCATTTCACCCAGAACGATGCTCTTATAATCGCGGATTACTGCAATGAACAATTCGGCCGGGAGCGTATTTCCCAGATCGGCGTCAGCAGGGGCCATCAGTGGATAAAATACGGCGAGATTATGAGCGCTATCATCCCATGCCTTCTGAAAACCTGGCGAACGCACCTCCGGCTTGAAAGGCAGGTTGGAGGGTCCCAAATCCGAAGACACGCAGAATTCAAATTTCGAATCTTTTAATCCTCTGACAGAAAGGGCTTTTCGCAATTTCTCGTTGATATCTTCTACCGTAAACCTTTCGGCTACCGTGGGGGTCTTCATTAATTCCATCATGAATTGATCGGAAGGGCGCCAGGTGATCCCTGGCCTTATTCTCAGGGTTTTGACACTGGCAGAACCTTCTCTTTGTTCGACCAGTTCACGACCAACATCGTTCAGCACATGGGCCAGCTTGTCCCGCAACAACTCCTGCTTGTTCTCTACCATGGTCAATATCCAGTTGATCTGGATATAGATGATCCCGATGAGCGACAAAGTGATCAAAACAAAAATGATGGGGAAAATTTTTTTCAATCCGATACTTTTTGGTCCAACTGCAAATTTATCAAAAGGATAGAGGGAAGCCCTTCTCCACCCCCCCTAAAGAGGGTATTTAACGAAGGTTTCACAAAGAAAAGGGATTTCGGTCTAAAATCCGGCATTTAAAAGCGCAGAAAAGGGCCTGGGTAGGCCGGAACGTGCTTTCAGCCGGATGCGGACCGCGATCCGGACCGCAGTCCGAACGGGGGAAAATAGCATTTTGTTATCTCCCATAATTACTTAATTTAGATAATATGGAGAGCCCGGCACCCGGCATATTGTTGATCGCTGATCCCTTTTTGAAAGATCCCAATTTCATGAGGACCGTCGTGTTCTTATGTGAACACCAGGATGAGGGAAGTTTTGGCTTTGTATTAAATAAGAACTACGATTATACGCTCAATGAACTGGTCAGCGGACTGGATGACCTGAAGCTGCCCGTCTATCACGGCGGTCCCGTGCAAATGGATACGATCCATTTCCTACACCAATACCCGGATAAGATCCAGGGAGGCTACGAAATCGTAGACGGGGTATTCTGGGGAGGCAGTTTTGAAACAGCCGTCGAGCTCATCCGGGCAGGTGAGGTAGATCCGGCCAGGATCCGATTCTATATCGGGTATTCCGGTTGGGGCAGCGGCCAGCTGGCAGATGAGCTAAAAGAAAAGTCCTGGCTGACAGTACAGGCAAGCCGCAAACTCGTCTTTCATAAAAAGCCGGATGAGATATGGAAGGATGCCATCCGCCTCCTGGGAGGAGAATATGAGATGATGATCAATTACCCCATAGATCCACAGTTGAACTAATCAGAGAGCCCCTTCCATCCGCTTGATCGCATTTCACAGGCAGCCCCCTATTTCAGCGGGAACCGGATGCCAGCCTGTATGCCCCAGGTATCGAGATTGCTCACCCCATAGCTGTTAAACGGCGCGTAATTGTAACTGCCCCCGATCTTCAGGGCCGTAGAGGAATAGCCGCTGAGCGGGATCAGGATACCTGCCTCCCCTCTCAACGCCAGTTTTGTCATGGAATGCGGGTTATCGAATTCACCCAGGTATTGATCGAAGTTGACAAAGTTGAGCCCTGCGCCTGCTCCCACATAAGGGCGAACGGCTCCTCTTTTCAATAAAGCATAATTGGCTGTGACCAGCAGGGGTAATTGCTGTATGGAATTGCTCAGCATCGCGGAAATATCAGAGCCTTTCCCGTTCGGATATACCTGCCGGGGATATTTCTGATAATAATCATTATACCCGAAGCTCAATCCCAGGCTCAGTTGGTCATTCAAGGGATAGGCCAATCCCGCTGTAAATCCCTTATAAGCCGGGTGAGTGACAAAATCCCTGAAAGAGCCTGTAGGAATATTGACATTGTAGTCCAGGCTCATTTGCAATTCATTCTGGGCATGGACGGCGCTGCAGGCCATTAGGGTGATCGCCCCGATGATGAAATATTTTACTGGTAATCGCATGGTATACCTCCCTGAAGTTTCTGTTTGAATGATGTTGATTAATTTTTGAGATACGGAGACTGGGCGAATAAGGAATCCACTTCGGCGGGGGCATTGGCTGTCCTGAATACCTGCTCCCCCCTGACCAGTCCCGTCCATACCGCGGCGATCTTATTGCCGTGGGTGGCCGTATTTTTCAGGTCCAGCAGATCGATCTCAAGACCTCCGCTTTGTATGGTATAAACGCCCAGGGCATAGGGCGAATAATACCCATAACCCGGATATCCCCAATAGTAAGGGTCCCAGTAGCTGCCGTAGAAGCCCCAATAGTCCGGATAACTGAAAATACCGGTGCTGGTGTTATATACCCGGGAGATGTTAATGGCGAGGTCGGGGGAAGCCTTTCTGTCGACGAGCAGGTATCCCCGCTGTTGCATCTGTTGGGCGACGGTGCTGATCACAGCCGTGTCGAAGCTACCGAGTTCCTTGCCGAATAACTGATTGTCCTGGATCACATCCACCGAGTCGGTGATGCTGAATGTTTTGTAAGCGGCGAAATTAGCGGTCGTATCGTAGTTGGAAATATAAATCCGCGATTCGTCGTTGGTGAGGTTGTTAAGAGGATCTTTTTTACAGCTGATGAATGACAGGATTGCAAGCAGCGCGCCACCCGACAGCCAGATTATCTTGCTCATACAGAACGGTTTTTTACTACCATAGATGCAAATAAAATGCCTTGGTTTAAAGGTTGGGCATCCTTTAACGCTTGTCTAACAATCCTTAAAATATCATTAAAATTAAAGCAAGCCACAGGCTTGCGCCCCAACCGAACAAAGTGAAGGTTGCGAACAAGGAGGGGCGAGGAACGAAGCTCCGACGAAGTTCTGCCATCATTAGACCCGGGCCTTCGGCCCACAGGACCGGAGGCCCGCTCTGAGCGGCATGAATCAGGCCGTAAGCCCGTTAAGAATAACCTGACCCCTGAACAAAAAAAATCCCCCGGCCGAAAAGCCGGGGGGAAACTAACATTTTTTCCGCGGGGTGAGGACCGTGCGTATTATAGGAGTACTTATCTCTTATTTGGTTTCAACAGGTATTGCCCCTTCTACCAGTACGGTCACTTTGTTATGAATGACTTCCACAAAGCCACTTTGTATAGTAAAATAAGCGAGATGGTTATTCTTATCCTTTAATACTTTCACCCGGCCTGTTTTCAAGGCGCTTACCAGGGGAGCGTGTTTGTCCAGTACTTCGAACAAGCCTGTCACTCCCGGTAGCTGTACACCATACACGTCTCCGCTGAACAGTTTCTTTTCGGGTGTTAATATTTCTAAGTTCATACCCCAAACCCCTGAAGGGCTTATTTATTTAAGTTAAGAATATCTTTCAAACCCTCCCCCTTCAGGGGAGCGGGGTGATTATCCCTGCGCCTGAGCCTGCAGTTTCTTGCCTTTTTCGATAGCATCGTCGATACTACCTACCAGGTTGAACGCCGCTTCCGGATATTCATCCACTTCCCCATTCATGATCATATTGAAACCACGGATCGTCTCGTCGATAGGAACCAGTACCCCTTTCAGACCGGTGAACTGTTCCGCCACATGGAAGGGCTGGGAAAGGAAACGCTGTACCTTACGAGCCCTGGATACGATCATTTTATCTTCGTCGCTCAATTCGTCCAGACCCAGGATCGCAATGATGTCCTGTAGCTCCTTATAACGTTGCAGGATCAGCTTGACATTATTGGCGCAGTTGTAGTGTGCCTCTCCCACGATCTTAGGAGTGAGGATACGGGAAGTGGAATCCAGAGGGTCAACCGCAGGATAGATCCCTAAGTCAGCGATCTTACGGCTAAGTACGGTAGTAGCATCCAGGTGGGCAAAAGTCGTTGCCGGAGCCGGATCGGTAAGGTCATCCGCCGGTACGTATACCGCCTGTACGGAGGTGATGGAACCATTTTTGGTAGAAGTGATCCTTTCCTGCATCAGTCCCATTTCCGTAGCAAGCGTCGGCTGATAACCCACGGCGGAGGGCATACGGCCTAACAAAGCCGATACTTCAGAACCCGCCTGTGTGAAACGGAAGATATTGTCTACGAAGAAGAGGATATCGCGACCCTGGCCTTTGCCGTCGCCATCCCTGTAATATTCTGCGATAGTGAGTCCGCTGAGGGCCACACGGGCACGGGCTCCGGGGGGCTCATTCATCTGACCGAAGACGAAAGTAGCTTTGGACTCGGCCAGCTCGTTCATATTTACCTTGCTTACGTCCCATCCGCCCTTCTCCATGCTATGTTTGAAATCATCGCCGTAGTTCATAATACCGGCTTCGATCATTTCACGCATCAGGTCATTCCCTTCACGGGTACGTTCCCCTACGCCGGCAAAAACCGATAGACCGGCATATGCTTTGGCGATATTATTGATCAGTTCCTGGATCAGTACGGTCTTACCCACACCTGCACCGCCGAAAAGACCGATCTTACCACCCTTTGAATACGGTTCGATCAAATCGATAACTTTAATACCGGTAAACAGGATCTCTGTGCTGGTACTCAGATTCTCGAAAGCCGGAGGCTTGCTGTGGATCGGGCGGCCGCCAACTTTGGAAACAGGAGGCAATCCGTCGATCGGATCCCCGGTAACATTAAATAAACGTCCCTTTATACCCTCTCCGATCGGCATGGCGATCGCAGCACCCGTATCGGATACTGCCAGGCCGCGAGTCAGCCCTTCCGTACCGTCCATGGCAATACAACGTACACTGTCCTCTCCCAGGTGCTGCTGTACTTCCAGCACTAAAGTTTCCCCTGTAGGCCTTTTCAGTTCCAGGGCGTTATAAATTTCCGGGAGCTTACCTTCGAACTGCACATCAATAACAGCGCCGATGATTTGCTTGATCTTACCAGTACTTGGCATATACAATGAGGGTTTAAAATTTGGCTGCAAAGGTAAGGGAGAACAGGGTAAAATCCGAAATACTATAGAGCAAATTCCAAAAAATGTGCATTCCTATGCATATATCTCTATTTTTGCCCCTTCACGACCATTTTATGCAACTAATACCGATCATTACCCCCTCGCAGGCGAAAGAGTTCATACAGGCAAACGTCCGGTTAAACCGTCAGGATCCAGCCTATATCCGGCCCATAGACGACGAGATCAACGAAGTATTCGACCCTGTCAGAAACAAAGCCTTCCGACATGGGGAAATCACCCGCTGGATCCTCAAGGATGAGGACGGCAAGCTGATCGGCCGCATTGCGGCTTTTGTGAATAAAAAGTATAAGACGAAGGGGGATGAGGGTCCGGTAGGGGGAATTGGCTTCTTCGACTGCATCAACAACCAGGAAGCGGCGGATATGTTGCTGGACGTAGCCCGGCACTGGTTGTCCCAGCGGGGAATGGAGGCGATGGACGGCCCCATTAACTTCGGAGAGCGGGATAAGTGGTGGGGGCTTCTCACGGAGGGGTGGCACGAGCCGCTATACGGCATGAATTATAATCCTCCTTATTATAAGGACCTGCTGGAAAATTATGGCTTCAAGCCTTTCTTCCACCAGCTATGCTTTAGCATGGACTATAAGAAACCCCTGAATGCCAAACTACTACGGCGGCATGAAACCCTGGCTGCCGATCCGGCTTACAGCGCCCGGATGATCGACAAAAAGCAACTGTTAAAATTTGCGGAAGACTTCATTGCCATTTATAATCCCGCCTATGCGGGCCATGGAGGACTGAAGGAGATGAAAAAAGACCAGGCTGTTCACCTGTTCAAAAAAATGAAGCCGCTGATGGATGAAAAGATCGTATGGTTCGTCTACTATAATGAACGGCCGATCGCCATGTTCCTCAATATCCCGGACCTCAACCAATATTTCAAATATTTCGACGGCAAGTTCGGTCCGCTGCAGAAGCTGTATTTTCTCTGGCTCCGGCGCCAGGGGGCCTGCAAACGATTCACCGGTATCCTCTTTGCCATTATCCCGGAATTTCAGGGGAAAGGGGTAGACGGCTATATGATCACGGAAGCAGCAAAGGTCGTCCAGCACGAAACCGCCTACCTGAATTATGAGATGCAATGGATCGGGGATTTCAATCCGAAGATGGTGAATATTGCCAGGGGGCTGGGAGAAGTCAGCCGGAAGCTGACGACCTATCGTTATCTTTTCGACCGGTCGAAAGAATTCAAGCGGCATCCGATATTGTCCTGAGAAAACAACTTGAGGTCACAAATTGTGACCCCAAGTTGACTGTTGTCCGAAAATTATGCCGTAGCGATCGGATAGGCAGTCACCGACATTCCCGGCGGCTCCGTTCCCCGCGCCGGCGATCCCCCCGATCCTTCAGGATCGATCTGCGGAGCCAGTAATTTATACAGCACCGGAGTCACTACCCGGGTGAGGATGGTCGAGCTGAGCAGGCCGCCGATGATGACAAGAGCAAGTGGTGAATACAGCGGATTATTCTCCGCCACAAGGGGTATCAGGCCCCCGATCGCCGTAAGGGTCGTGAGGATAATAGGAACGAAACGGGTCTCCCCAGCCTCCTGGATGGCTTCATTCAGCCCCATTCCTCCTTTACGCAACTGGTCCGTATAATCCACTAAAAGAATAGAATTCTTCACCTCAATCCCGATCAGGGCAATGATGCCGATCACCGCTACAAAAGAGAAGGTGTTGCCGGTAGCCAGCAGCATCAGCACGGCCCCGATGACCCCCAGTGGTACGACGGACAGGACGATGAGGGTCCCTCTGAATGTTTTGAATTCCAGGATCAGAACACCCAGGATCCCGAAGATGGTGATCAGGATGATCGTGCCGAGGCCCCCAAAACTCTGCTGCTTGCTCTCCACTTCCCCGGCTGCCATATAACTGGCGCCTTTGGGAAATTGCATTTTATCCAATTCTTTCAGGACTCCGTCCGTCACTTTGGTGGTATTATAACCGCTGCGCAAAAAGGCCGTAACGGTAGTATACCGGTCCTTATCATAATGGTGGATACTGGTGGGAGAGCTCTGAAATTGGATGTCTGCCAGCTGGCTCAACGGAACGGAAGTCCCGCCGTAAGAGCTTACGTATACTTTATCCAGCGCATCCAGGGTCTGGCGCTGTGTCCTGGGCAAACATACATTGATGTTATAGTCATCCCCGTTGTCCTTCCGGAATTTACCTATATCCAGCCCGGCCACGGCCAAACGTACGGTCCGGTCGATCTCGTTAACGGGGACGCCCAGGATACCCGCTTTTTCCTTGTTGACCTTCACCTTAATATCCGTCTTCAGGGTGGTGAGCTCATTGTTGACGTAGATCGTCCCCTCCGTCCTTTTCAGCAGGTCTTCCACCCGGAAGGAAAGCGCCCGCAAGGTGTCCAGGTCTTCGGAAAAAAGACGGATCGCGATGGGCGCCTCTATCGGTGGCCCTTGTTCGAAATCCTTCACTTCGATCTTCGCGCCCGGGTAGTCTTTGAATTTTTGCCGGAGAGAGTCGATCAATAGCCTTTTTTTGAGCGGGGGAGTCTCGTTCAACTGAACGAACAGCTGTGCATAATTGCTCACTTCATTTTGCGGGATCACATTATAGTAGATCCTGGGATTACCCCGGCCTACGTTGGTAGCATAATTCTTCAGATCCGGGATACGGCTGATCTCCCGCTCGACATACCTGGCTACCGTGTCGGTAGCCGGCAAGCTGGTACCCAAAGGGGTCTGTATATTGACCAGGAACATTGGTTTTTCCGATGCGGGAAAGACACTGAATCCCACGACGGGTATCAGGGCCAGGCAGCCCAGGAATATACCCAATGCGATCAGCAGGGTCGGCACGGGTCTTGCAACGGCGGCATGAAGCAGGCGGCGGTAAGATCCGTTGATAATTTTTTTCAACCCTCTCAGAAAGAAGTTGCCTTCGGGATGTTCATGTCCGCTGAGGATCCTGCTGGACAGAAAGGGAACGATGGTGAGGGAGACGAACAGGGATGCCAGCACGGTGGTGACGACGGCGGCAGGCAGGCTGCGAATAAAATCCCCGGCCCCTTCAGGCAGGAACATCAGGGGTAGAAAGGCAAAGATCAGGGTAGCAGTGCAACCTATCACAGCTAGTCCGATCTGCCGGGTGGCGGCCATGGCGGCTTCTTTTTTCCCATACCCCATCCGCAGGTACCGCTCGATATTCTCCACCACTACGATACTATCGTCCACCAGCAGCCCCAGGGCCACCACCATACCGACAATACTCAATTGATTGATCGTAATATGAAACAGGTCGAGCAGGAAGAGGCCGATGGCCAGAGACAAGGGAATGGAGATCATGACGACGATGGAAGCCCGGGGGCCCAGTGGCAGCAGCGTGAGCAATACCAGGAATATGGCAATGACAAAATCCATGGTGAAATGGCTCAGGCGGGTGTGAACGCTCTGCGCATTATTGAAGCTCTTTTCATAGACGATGGACGCCGGTAATTCTTTTTGGAATTTCTGCAGTACGGGCTCCATTTCCTTTTCCACGGCAAAAATATTCGTGCCGGATTTGCGGCTGGCCGTTACGAATACGCCTCTTTTTCCGTTGAGGCGGCCGATATAATTCTGTTCCTCATAATTAAATTCCACCTCCGCCAGGTCTTTCACATAGATGATCTTTCCACCGGAGCCGCTGACGATCGTGTTCTTAATCTCATCGACACTCTTATAGTCACCGCTGGTCTTTATATTGAATTTTTTGGCGCCCATTTCGATACTGCCGCCGGGGATATTGACATTTTCATTTTGAATGGCCCTCAGGACGGTGTTGAGCGGGATCTTGTTCTGCGCCAGCTTTTCCAGGTTGAGGGACACACGGACCTGTTGCCTGGGGAAGGCCCAGTTCTCTGCATTCTTCAACGATTTTATTTTTTCCAGTCTCTCCTTCAGTTTCTTACTCCATTCTTCCAGGTCTTTGTAAGGAGCCGTCTCACTGAGCAGGCCCACCTGCAGGATGTTCACGTCGGAAGGGGTGAATTTTTGTATATCTATGCTGACGATATCTTTTGGCAGGTCGCCCCGGATGGCATTCAGCTCCCGGATCACGTCCTGGTATTTTTTATCCGGATCGGTCTGGTATTTGAATTCAATCTGTATCACGGCCAGGCCATCGTCTATCTGGGAGCGGATGCGTTTTACATCATCCATTTCATTGAATCTTTTTTCGATAGGATCTACGACCAGCTCTTCGATATCTTTGGGGCTGGTGCCGGGATAGATCACGATGGCGGAAAATTGCGGCGCTTCTATGTCCGGATCTTCGCCCCGTGGCATATTGAACAGGGAATTCATTCCAATCGCTATCAGCATCACGAAGACGATGAGCGTGAACTGATAATTTTTTACGGCAAAGTCGGTGATTTTCATATCCCATGGCCCCTAAAGGGGCATTTAAATGAATAAATTAATTAACTGCCTTAACTACAGATTTTTCTGTCAGGTAGCCCACTCCGCTAGTGATCACTTCACGCACATTTTCCAGGCCGCTGCTGACGGCTATTTTATCTTTCTGAAGAAAGGCGATATGGACCGGATTTTTTTTCACGGTCTTTTTATCTGCATTCAGCGTGTATACATACCCTGTTTTCCCATCTCCTTCCGCCAGGGCTTCGGCGGGGATCATGGTAAGCATCTGATGGGAGGAAGGTTGTAACTGAAGGGTGCAAAACAGGCCAGGGGCGAACCGGCGTCCCGCCGGAGACACCGTAACTTCTACCGGATAGGTGCTGCTGGCAGGGTCGGCTCCTTCCGCCATTTTAGTGATCAGGCCTGTAAAACGCTGATCGGGATAGGCATCGATCGTTACGATGGCGGGATCTCCCTTTTTCAGGGCAGCCCAATCTCTGTCGGAGACGCCAAAACGAACGACCCAGTCATTTTTTTCCGTGCCGTTGAATAATAATACGGCAGTGCCGGCGGTGGCGTATTCTCCTTCGTTCAGGAATTTCTGCAGGATAGCGCCGCCTTCGGCGGCGCGTATCTGTGCATACTGACGGTTGAACTGGGCGATACGCAAGCCTTCAGAGGCTACACTTAACTGGGTATGTGTGTTCTGCAATTGTTCCAGGGAGGCGACGGTATCTTTGTACAGGTTAGTTATCCGGCCTTCGTCCCTTTGGGATTTTTCTACATTTTGACTCGCCTGTTGCACCTGTGCGTCGATCTCCGTCAGGTCAAGGGAAGCCAGCAACTGTCCTTTTGCCACCCGGTCGCCTTCCTTTACATAAATTTTCGAGATGATACCGCCGATCTTAAAGGAGAGCCGGGCCTCGGCATTCGAGGCGATCAGTCCGGAGTATTGCAGGTTACGGCTATGGCTCCCCGTTGTTACCGGCTGTAATTTAACCGTGATGGGGTCGTCTCCCGGCGGGATGGTGGCGGCTTTGTTATCGCTGCATTTCACCAGGGCGAAGGCGAAGATCGCTACGATGGGGAAGCGAAAGGCCCGAAGCAGTTTTGAGTTCATATAGAGTGCTGTTTTTAAGTTTTTTGTTTGTGGCGGTACCGTTTTTCTAAAATTTATAAGAGGCCGTTACGCGTTCCAGGTCTGCGGCCCTGTTGAGTACGGTGAGGCGGCCCAGAGAGTAGCGGATCTCTGCGCCGGTCATCTGTGTCCTGGCGTCGACCAGTTCGATCTGCAGCGCCTGCCCTTCATTGAATCGCCTTTCTGCCAGGCGATAAGTCTCCCGGGCGCTGTTGACCTCATCGGAAAGGGATTGTAAGGCTTCTATGGCCGAGGAATAATCATTGGACACCGTCTGTACCTGCAGGGTCAGTTGCTGGGTGAGCTCCCGGTATTGATCTCCTATGGAGGCAATGTCGATCTGTGCCTGCCGGATCTTGTACTTATTATCACCTGCTCTGAACAGGGGCCATAGCAGCTGCACTCCCGCCAACTGGTAGAACTGGCTGCTATTGAACCGAAAGCCGAACCCCTGGAAGCCGATATCGTAAAAAGCATTTAGTTTAGGATAGAGATAGGATTTATTCCATTTGAGATTGGACTCCAATATTCGCTGTACGCTCCTGAGTTTGTCGAGTTCCTCGCGGCCGGCCGGCAGTTCGGTGTAGAAATTCCGGGTGCCGGCGGCGCCTGCCGGGACGGGGACAGGTGAACCGGCGGAGCCGGCGGCAGTGACGGAAGCCGTTGTACCGGCAGGATCCGTCGTGAGCGCCGGGTCCACCAACACAGGTGTCTCCAGAGGCCTGTTGAGCAGGAAATTAAAATAAGCGGCAGCATTGCGGAGGTTGTTCTTTGCTTCGATAAGGGATGATTCCACCTGGCTTACCTGAGCCTGGGCGCGCAAAACAATTTCTTTCGTCGCCATCCTGTTCGCTACGAATTTTTCACTGACCCGCCGGTTTTCCTTCACCAGGCTGAGTGCATTGGTGTAAATTTCCACGGCCTTTCCAGCCTGCAGGTATTGGTAATAAGCCTGGCGTATGTGCTGCACCAACTCTCTTCTGTAAATATCTGCGTCCGCACGGCGGGTGTTGATCATTTCCCCGTTCACCTGTTTGTTGTGCTGCAGGTCCATATTGAACAGGGGTAAGGATATCTCCATCTTTGTATCGTGATAGTCATTGGGAAGGAATTGAATATTTTGGTTGGCGACCTGGGGGAATTTATTGGTGCCGGTCAATTGATTCAGGGTCGAATAGACGTTGTTCAGCAGGTCGCCGACGGGTATGCTCTGCGAACGTCCTCCGTTAGCCGCTGTATACTGAGAATTGAAATCCAATTGGGGATAAAACAGGGACCGGGCTCTTTTAAGATCGAGCTGGGCCCTCTGCCAGTCGAAGTTCCGTTGATGGAGGGCCAGGTTGCTGTCCAGGCCCATACGGATATAACTGTCTAAGATAGCGGGAGCGACCACGCGCGTCGCCGGAGCGATGGCAGAGTCCGGCGCGGAAGTTCTGGCGGGCTGTTGCGCCCGGAGGATCGGGGTCTGCAAAAAAGCAGCGAGCAGGTAGAGGGCAAAAAATAACTTTGGCATGATGTTCTGTTTATTTTTTATGTCAATATTATTAACACCGTTAACTAATAAGGTAAAAAAAACGCCCCACCGGGCTCGTTAATTATAGGTCAGGATCTACCCTGATTTATTTGTTTTGGGTACCACCCAGGGACAGGGTCCCGACCAACCAGTCCACAGAATGATTCATGATGGGAAGGAGTTGTGCTCCTTCCGGCAAGAACTTGTCCAGCCGGTCCCGGATAGCCAGGGCCACCAGTCCGTGAACCATGCTCCAGATAGACATGCTTACCAGGTCTGGATCTGTCTTTGCAATCAATCCTTTTTCCATACACTCGCTGACCGTTGCTTTAAGCCGGGTCAATGCAGCATCCCCGTTCTCCCAATCGCAGCCCATCTCCTTTAATTTTTTCATGGGAGCCCGCTGAATGAACATCAGGTCATAATATTCGGGATTTTCCATCCCGAAACGGAGATAGTTCTCTCCCATTTTATGAAGGCGAAGGAGTGGATTTTCAATAGTAGCCAGCTCCTTATTCATTTCCTGCATTTTTAAAAAACCGACTTCATGCAGGTTGAAGAAGATCTCATCCTTATCCTTAAAATAAAGGTATACGGTGGTGGGGCTATATTCGATCAGATCAGCGATACGACGTATGGAAACATTGTCGAAGCCTTCTTCCACAAATAGTTTCATAGAGGCGTCCAGGATCAATTTCCGGACCTCCAGTTTCTGCTTCTCCTTCCTTTCGGCAATTCCCATAAAAAATAAATTAACAATACAAATATACTTAACACTGTTAATATTCCAAACATTCCGTCACTTTTTTTTATTCGCCCTACGAACCGGGCGGTATTAGCCAAAATTTAGCCAAAATTTTATGGATTGCGCGCTTTCATGTAGGTTTGCTACAGGAGTTAATCTAATGGACAAATTTATTGTTTCGGCGCGAAAATACAGGCCGCAGGGTTTTTCTACGGTGGTGGGGCAGTCGCATATAACCACTACCCTCAAAAATGCCATCAAGAACAATCAACTGGCGCATGCTTTTCTGTTTTGCGGTCCCCGGGGGGTCGGCAAAACGACCTGTGCCCGTATACTTGCCAAGACCATTAACTGTGAGAATGTGGGCGCGGATGGGGAGGCCTGTAACCAGTGTCATTCCTGCGTTTCGTTCAACGACGGGATCTCCATGAACATCCATGAGCTGGATGCCGCCAGCAACAATTCCGTGGATGATATCCGCACCCTCGTAGAGCAGGTGCGGTTTGCCCCGCAGGCAGGCAGGTACAAGGTCTATATCATCGATGAGGTGCATATGCTCAGCTCCTCGGCCTTCAATGCTTTTTTGAAGACACTGGAAGAGCCGCCACCCTATGCCATTTTCATATTAGCCACCACGGAAAAGCATAAGATCCTTCCCACGATATTATCCCGTTGCCAGATATTCGATTTCAAGCGGATCACTACAGCCGACACGGTAGGGCATCTACAGGAAATATGCAATAAAGAGGAGATAAAGGCCGAGAAACCGGCTCTACAGATCATCGCGCAGAAAAGCGAGGGTTGTATGCGGGATGCACTCAGTATCCTGGATAAGATCGTCAGCTTTACCAATGGGGAGTTAAGCTATGCCAATACGCTGGAGCACCTGAATATACTGGACGCGGATTATTATTTCAGGATCCTGGAAGCCATGCAGCAACAGAACTTGTCGAATGCCCTTCTATTATATGATGATATCAACCGCAAAGGATTCGAGGGAGACCTGGTGCTGAACGGACTGGCCGAGTTCATCCGTAACCTCCTCGTTTGCAAGGATGAGAAAGTTGCGGAACTCCTGGAAGTAGTAGAAAGTTTCAAAGACAGATATATCGCGGCGGGTAAAGCGACGGATGCAGCTTACCTGATCAGCGGGCTGAACGTACTGAATGAAGCCGAGATCAATTATAAATCCGCCCGCAACAAGCGGTTGCATGTGGAACTGGCGCTGATCAAGCTCTGCTACCTGGGGCAGGCCCTGCAATTGACCAGCGGGGAGCCGGGTAGTAAAAAAAAACAGGTTGATTCTCTGAGACCGGTGTCTTTCCGGAATATTCCGGCCATGGAATTGGTGGGAGGCGGGAGCGCAGGGTCTGCGGGAGCGGCCAAAGGAACGACCGGCGGCACCAGCCAGCCCCTCCGGGGAACAGGCGCCGCAGGGAACCTCAACCAGGAAGAAGGCCCGGAAGGCGGAGCGAAACTGATGATCGAAACCCCTGTCCGGGAGAAATCGCCGGCGCAAACGCCCAGGCAGGTGACGCCACCGGCGACGGGAGGCACCTCTTTAGGTTCGCTGTCGAAGATCCGGCAGCAATATTCCAACCGTCAGCAGCATGATGAAGCCAATAACCGGAAGCCCCTGGAACCGGACATGCTGCAAAAAGTCTGGCAGGAATACGCCGACCAGCTACGTGAAAATAAAAATCCTGCGGTACAAAGTCTGGAAATGGCCAGTTTACGAATAACGGATGCCAATACTTTCGAAGTGGTCAGCAGTAATAACCTGGAGCAAAAGTTCATCGAGCAGGAAAAAAGAGGCCTGTCCGACCATATTCAGACGGCTTTTTCCAATAAGACCATCTCTTTTGCCGTGATCATAGAAGAGAGGGAGAATACGGAAGAGCCCACCGAAAGACCCCTGAACAGGAGGGAACAGTTCCTGCAGATCATAGAACAATATCCATTGGTAAAGGAACTAAAGGATCGGCTGAAACTGGAATTAGACTATTAATGGATCCTCATTCTTCTTAAATCCCAGTTAAAAATCATATTCAGAATTTTGACATACACCTGGTTGGCGGGAATTTTGCCAATACCACACTATGACAGGTAATTCTAAATCTCCTTCAATGCGGCAGATCTTCCAGACCAATTCTCCCGGCCGGTGGCAGCGCTTAAAATGGGGCGGCAGGATCGTGTTACTTTTTCTTATATTGGGGGTGGTCATTTTTACCATTGCCGTAAACCGCGGCTATACACCATCCTTACCCAGGATCAAAGAGCAAAGTCAGCTGTATAAAAAAGTATTGGATACGAACCGGACCTTTTTATTTAAGAACAGCCTGATCGAGCAATATGGGGGATTCCGTAAATACATCAATGAGAAAGTGCCTTATAAGGCGGGAGCTTTCCCCGGTCAGGCCAGAAAGGATTCGGAGAAATACAAGCTGCAGAATTTTAAAGCGGATACGAACTTCCGTTCCTTCACCAAATTTCCCACCGGCATAAGAGCTGCTTTTTATGTGGATTGGGATGCGCAGTCCTTTTTATCCCTGCAACAATACATTTCGAAGATGAACCTGGTGATCCCGGAGTGGATCTTTATCGATCCCACGGCCGATACGGTATTTACCAATATTGATGCCCGCGCCTGGACCATCATGAAAAATTCCGGCGTGAAGATCATGCCTATTTTATCGAACAATTATAAGGAAGTCTTCCGGGGGGATGCCGTGCACCGGATCATCAACGATCCGGTAAAAAAAGAGCGGCTGATCAATGATGTGGTCAAAATACTGGAGAAGAACGACTTTATCGGGGTGAACGTGGATTTTGAAGAGCTGCAGGAAAAAAAGAATGAGAACCTGGTAAAATTTCAAAAAGATATTTATACGCGGCTGCATGAGAAGCATTTTCTCGTGACCCAGGACGTAATCCCCTTCAATGAGGATTATAATTTTAAGGAGCTGGCCAAGTACAATGACTATATCTTTCTGATGGCCTATGACCAGCATTCGGACGCTTCGGGCCCCGGCCCCATCTCCCACCAGAAATGGATCGAGGGGGCCGTGGACGAGGCCGTAAAGAATATTCCTACTCAAAAGCTTATCCTCAGCCTGGCCGCCTATGGATATGACTGGAAACTGGGAAAAGAAGTATCGGCCCGGACCGTCAGCTACCAGCAGGCGCTGTTCACGGCGAAGGACAATGAGGCAACCATTGACTTCGATAATGACTCCTACAATCTTCATTATGAATATGAGGATGACGATAGTACCAAACACCAGGTACAGTTCACCGATGCGGCGACCATTTTCAATACCCTGCGTTTTGCCACGGAATATGGGCTGGCCGGAACGGCTGTCTGGAGGCTGGGGGATGAGGATCCGCGGTTATGGTCTTTTTATGACCAGGACATGCGCAAACCGGCCCTGGGTCATTTTAATTTTTCCGAGTTCAGCAAGGTCGATGCGATGTCCAATGCGGATTTCGTGGATTATGAAGGTTCCGGGGAAGTGCTGGACATTATCGCTACGCCTACCAATGGACGGATCACGCCGGAAGTGAATACGGGGGAAATGCTGATCAGCGAGGAAACCTATGATAGCCTGCCGTCGAGATTTGTGGCCCGGAAATACGGGACGACCGATTCCATGAAACTGGTGCTGACCTTCGACGATGGCCCCGATCCCAATTATACGCCCAGGATCCTGGACATTCTCAGTAAATACCATGTCCCTGCCACTTTTTTCGTGATTGGGATCAATGCGGAAAATAATATCCCGATCGTCAAGCGGGAGTATAAGGAAGGGCATGAGATCGGCAATCACACTTTCACCCATCCGAATATTGCCAAAGTGAGCCAGCGGAGGGCGATCCTGGAAATGGAGTCCACCCGTCTGCTGATCGAGTGCATCACAGGGCATTCCACGATCATGTTCAGAGCCCCTTATAATGCGGATTTCGAGCCGGAGAAATGGGAAGAGCTGATCCCGGTGGCCATTGCCCGTAAGAAAAATTACCTGGACATCGGCGAGTCCATCGACCCCCTGGACTGGGAGCCCGACACACCTCCGGACAGTATTTTCGACCGGGTGGTACGGCGTAAGAATGAGATGACCACCTCCGGGCTGAGCGGCAATATTATCCTGCTGCATGATGCCGGGGGCGAGGACAGGGAGGCCACAGTAGAAGCCCTGCCCCGTATCATCGAATATTTCCAGGCCCGCAAATTCCAATTTACTACAGTGGCCGATATCCTGGGAAAGACCAAGGATGAGATGATGCCGCCCGTTCCAAAAGGAAGCGGATTTTACCTGTTGCAGGTCAACTATTATTTTGCCGAACTGGGTTATTGGAGCGGTCATATCCTCTTCTCTGTCTTCATTGTATTTATGGTACTGTCCATAGGACGGGTGCTCTTCATGGCTTTTATCGCCACCAGGGAATTTCTCCGGGAAAAAAAATATGCTTTGCTGCCTTTCTGGTCGCCTGACGGTAAGGGTGCCCCGCTGGTAAGCATTATCGTGCCTGCCTATAATGAAGAGGTGAATGCGGTGGGTTCGGTGGAGAGCCTGTTGAAAGGGGATTACCCCAATTACGACATTATATTCGTAGACGATGGCAGTACGGATCGTACCTATGCGAAGGTCAGCCTGGCCTTCGCCGGCCATCCGAAAGTGAGGGTATTCAGCAAACCGAACGGGGGCAAGGCCTCCGCCCTGAATTTTGGCATCCAGCAGGCAAAGGCGGAGTATGTGGTCTGCATCGATGCGGATACCAAACTGAAACCGGACGCAGTGTCCAGGCTTATGGAGCATTTTGCACCCCGGTCTGCTCAGGGAGAAATAGATCTGGAGATGCCCGGAAAAGGGATGGTAGGAGCCGTAGCCGGTAATGTGAAAGTGGGTAATACGGTGAACCTGCTGACCCGGTGGCAATCCATCGAATACATCAGTAGCCAGAATTTCGACCGCAAGGCCTTTGCTTATCTCAATGCCATTACGGTGGTGCCCGGTGCGATCGGGGCCTTCCGTAAGAAGGCCATTGAAGAAGCAGGAGCATTTACGACGGATACGCTGGCGGAAGACTGCGACCTGACCGTTCGTATCCTGCGCTGTGGTTACCTGGTCGAAAACGACAATCGGTCAATCGCCATGACAGAGGCTCCCGAGACCCTGAAAATGCTCATGAAGCAGCGGTTCCGGTGGAGCTATGGGGTCATGCAGACCTTCTGGAAAAACCGGGATGCATTGTTCAACTGGAAATACAGATGGCTGGGATGGGTCGCACTGCCAAATATTCTAATCTTTCAATATATCATTCCTATTGTCATTCCCCTGGCCGACTTTTTTATGGTTGTCGGACTATTAACAGGCAATGCGTCCAAAATAGCCGGTTATTATCTTGTATTTATGCTGGTGGACTTAGCAGTGGCCGTGCTGGCTTTCAGCTTTGAAAAGGAGAATATCGCCCGGTTATTCTGGCTGATCCCGCAAAGACTGTTCTGGCGCTGGCTGATGTGGCTGGTTTTATTCAGGGCCGTACGCCGGGCCTTCAAAGGCGAATTACAGCATTGGGGAGTCCTGAAGAGAACCGGGAATGTCAAGGCGGCCTGAGGGAGCTATTTATAAATTCCGTAATTTCACGGCTCAATTAAAAATCATCTATTCTAAATAAGACTGCGCTATGGCTGAAGTTATTTTGATGCCCCGATTGAGTGACACCATGACCGAAGGAGTTATTGCCGCATGGCATAAAAAAGTGGGCGAACCCGTCAGAAAAGGAGAATTGCTGGCAGAAGTAGAAACGGATAAGGCGACTATGGACCTGGAGAGTTATAAAGATGGAACTTTATTATATGTAGGCACGGATAAAGGAGGCAAGATACAAGTGAATGATCTGCTGGCCATTATCGGCGCGCCGGGCGAAGACATCTCCTCCCTGGTCAAAGGGGGCGGCCAGGCGGCCTCTCCGGCTCCGGCAGCTGCCAAAGCGGACAAAGCAGCGGCTCCTGTCGCAGCGCCCGCAGTTGCTCCTGCTGCAGGCGGGGGACTGGACCTTTCCAAAGAGGAAGCGGTCATTTTAATGCCCCGGCTCAGTGATACAATGACGGAAGGGGTGATCGCGGACTGGCATAAGAAGGTGGGTGACACGGTTAAAAAAGGAGATATCCTGGCCGATATCGAAACGGACAAGGCCACGATGGAATTAGAGAGCTATAAAGAAGGTAAATTATTGCATATCGGTGCGCAGAAAGGGGAGAAGATTGCCGTAAACGATCTGTTGGCGGTGATCGGAGATGAGTCGAAGGTAGACCTGCCAAAGATCATAGCCAGCGCCGCTAATAAGGGCGGGGCTCCGGCAGCCACCGGCCAGGCTACCGCTTCAGCGCAACCGGCTGCTGCTGCACAAGCCACTGTCGCTGCAGCATCATCCGGCGGCCAGGAAGGTCACGGGCTTTCTGTCAGCGCCGATGGAAGGATCAAAGCTTCTCCGCTGGCTAAAAAATTAGCCGCTGAAAAAGGGATCGATATTTCCCGGGTACCCGGCAGTGGAGATAATGGCCGGATCGTGAAGAAAGATGTAGATAGTTATGTACCAGGTACAGCCAGTACTACTCCGGCCGGCCAGCAGGCTGCCTCCGCCCAAACAGCGGGACCTGTCGTACCAGCAGGACAGGTAAGCTTTGACGAAGTGCCGGTATCGCAGATGCGGAAAGTAATTGCCAAACGCCTGGCGGAAAGCCTGTTCACAGCCCCTCATTTCTATGTCACCATGTCGATCGATATGGACAAAGCGGTGGAAAGCAGGGCTAAGATCAATGAGGTGGCGAAGGTGAAGATCTCCTTCAATGATATTGTGCTGAAGGCGGTAGCGGTAGCGTTAAAGCAACATCCTGCGGTGAACAGCAGCTGGCTGGGGGATAAGATACGGATCAATCACCATGTAAATATAGGGGTGGCCGTAGCCGTGGAAGATGGGTTGCTCGTACCGGTAGTCCGATTTGCCGATACGAAGAGCTTATCGCAGATCTCTGCCGAAGTGAAGGATTTTGCACAGCGCGCAAAAAATAAAAAATTACAGCCGGCGGATTGGGAAGGAAGCACATTCACTATTTCCAACCTGGGTATGTTCGGGGTGGATGAATTCACCGCGATCATTAATCCTCCGGATTCCTGTATCCTGGCCGTAAGCGCCATTCAGCAGATCCCTGTCGTGAAGAATGGGGCCGTTGTTCCGGGCAATATCATGAAGTTGACGTTAAGCTGTGACCACCGGGTGGTGGATGGCGCTACAGGCGCTGCTTTCCTGCAAACCTTGAAGGGATTGCTGGAAGAACCGCTGAGAATGCTGATCTGAGCCGACGATCCTATTGGCCTCTATGAGATGGGTCCGCCATTCAAGAGCGCCTGTGTAAATAAACAGAAACGGGTCATGGATATGACCCGTTTTTTTTAAACCTTATCCTTTGGGCCATGTGTAGAAACACCAGCCTTCAGAACTGTGTCCTTGCTATTCCAACCAAACTTTAAGTCTCACTATTATTTTATCAGTAAATTACGGAAGCACCCCGCTATGGATAAACCGGATCCGAAAGAAGCCGGGCTCTGTAATTATGATTTCAGGTACTGTTAGAACGGCAAGCTTGAATCACCTACCGCCGTAATCGTTCTTATCTCCGGAACTGTCCTTAAAAGCCTTAACCAACTGGCTGATGTCCCGGATCGATTACAAAAGCAAATATAATATAATTATTGAACCGTGGTCTAATTAGCCCGCATTTTTTTAAAAAAATTTTTCCCCCTCCCCCCTATACCCGATAATTCCACATTTATTAGTCAGTTTCGCGGATAATGCGTAGCTTTGCATTCGTTATATTCCTTTCTATCAGCTTTCGTGACAACCTTCTGTAATAACTCCTGAAGGATATTGATGAGTAGACGGGCCTTTTTTCAATCTAAATAATTAACAATTGTCATTTTCCAATCTCAAGCTCATTGAGCCTTTATTAAAGGCTTTGAATGACGAGGGCTATACCACGCCCACTCCTATCCAGGAACAATCCATACCCATTATCCTTAGCCGAAAAGACCTATTGGGTTGCGCCCAGACAGGCACCGGCAAAACGGCAGCCTTTGCTATTCCCCTGTTACAACTACTATGCGAAGACGCAGCCGGGATAAAGGAAGATACGGGAGTACGTAGCATACGCCCGATACAAGCGCTGATCCTTACTCCTACCCGCGAGCTGGCGATCCAGATCGACGAAAGTTTTGCGGCGTATGGAAAATATACGGGCATGAAACACCTGGTCATTTTTGGCGGCGTACCGCAACATTCCCAGGTACAGGCCCTGCAAAGAGGGATAGACATCCTGGTGGCCACACCCGGCAGGCTGCTGGACCTGGTAGATCAACGGCATGTGAACCTGCGTGACATAAAATTCTTCGTGCTGGATGAAGCGGACAGGATGCTGGATATGGGCTTTGTGCACGATGTTAAGAAGATCATTGCCCGTCTGCCCCAAAAAAGGCAGACCCTTTTCTTTTCCGCCACCATGCCCCCGGAGATACAGAAGCTGGCCAGTACCATCCTTGTAAATCCGTCTAAAGTAGAGGTGACCCCGGTCTCTTCTACTGCTGAGACCATTCAGCAGGCCATGTATTTTGTGGAAAGGCAGGATAAGCGATCGCTGCTGCTGCATGTATTGAAGACCCATGATATCCCTACCGCACTTGTATTCGCCCGCACCAAACACGGCGCCGATAAAATAGCACAGGGACTCATACGGGCAGGTATCCGCGCCGAGGCCATTCATGGCAATAAATCGCAGAATGCCCGCCAGCGTGCATTGCTGAATTTCAAAAGCCGCCAGACAAGGATCCTCGTAGCGACGGATATTGCCGCCAGAGGTATCGATATCGACGAGCTGACGCACGTCATCAATTATGAATTGCCCAATGTACCTGAAACATATGTACATCGTATCGGCAGAACGGGACGGGCCGGCGCCAGCGGCATCGCCTTATCCTTTTGCGATGCGGAAGAAAAAGAATTCCTCCGGGATATTGAAAAACTAATCGGTCGTCCTGTACCGGTAGTAGAAGATCATCCCCATGTCATGCATGCTTCCCTGTCCTACAGGCCTCCTGTTGCTGCAGGCTCGGGAAGATCATCGGGCGGTGGAAGGAACGGCGGATCCGGCTTTGGCCGCAATAACGGGTCCGGCGGAGATCGCAGGTCATCCGGCGGCGAGCGCAGGGAAAGGCCTCCTCATCAACGCAATGCCGTATCGGGAAACAGCACCCGACGCAATCCCGCACCCGGCAATCAAAGGAATGACCAGCCTCAACGACCGATACCGGCCCCTGTCCGTAATGGAGAGGTCCGGGAAAGGCTCGGCATCGAACAGCTGGAGCAGCAGGACCTGGAAGCGAAAAGAAAAGCTCCGGTCCAGCAGGAGCAGCAGCCTCTCGAGCCCAGGAAAAGACCCGAGGTACAGCGCGCCGTAAACGTAAATAAACGCCCGGAACAGCAGACGGCAGATAACCCCTCAGGCTCCGGTCTTCCTTTTCCGGTAAACCAGAGTTCAGGCGACGAGAAATGGTAAACCCTTCGGGGTTTATTTTTTTTATCTACCTTAGGGCGAACTATGCGGCTTTGTCTTCTATTGTCAGCAGCTATCCTGACCGGTGGATTTACCGGATCTTCCTGTCAGCGGGAAGACCGGTCTCTCTCGTCCCTGCTCGGCAAGGACCTGTATGAAAAATCATTTCCCCACCACCACGCTATTTATACGTATGAGGCCCTGATAAAGGCCGCAGCCAGTTACCCGTCCTTTGCCGGGGAGGGAGATCCCACCCAACGCAAAAGGGAATTAGCCGCTTTTTTCGCCCATATCGGTCATGAGACCACCAATGGCGGGGGCCCCGTGGCGGAAGAAGGGCCTTCGTCCAAAACATCGGAAGCATCCTATGCCTGGGGTCTCTATTATACAGAAGAACAGGCCTGCCTCGACGGTCATTGCACCCAATACAATACGGGGGGCAACAGCCCCTATAAACCCGCGCCGGGTAAATCCTATTATGGCAGAGGGCCGCTTCAACTGACCTATGCCTATAATTATGGGCTGGCCGGTGAGGAGCTGGGATTGCCATTGCTGGCAAAACCTGAATTAGTAAGCCAGGATGGGGCCATCGCTTTCAGGACCGCGCTCTGGTTCTGGATGAAGTCGCAAAAACCCAAACCTTCGTGTCACGATGTCGTATGCGGCAACTGGAAGCCATCGGCCGAAGATATCCGTCTCCGTCGAAAGCCCGGCTTCGGCATGACCATTAATATTATCAATGGCGGCGTGGAGTGTAATACCAATGCCGGGGAAGTGAAAGACGAACGGCAGGACAGGATCGGTTTTTATAAACATATGGCCGCCCTCCTGCAGGTAACCGTCGGGGAGGATTGTGACTGTGCGGATATGGCCCCCTACCCGAACGGGGAGTAATGATCCGGAAGATCTATTTTGAATAAAAGAAGTAGGAAATGAACGAAATTAACAGCAAGAGCGGCGGGTTCTCCAACTCCCCCTTCAGGAATTGGATAGAACAGATGCGGATCCTATGGGATTCAAAAAGCCTTACCATTGTCTTTTACGCTTATGTAGTGATCTCCCTGATAGCAGCCGCCCAGGGTTTGTTTGCGCATGAAAAAGTCTATGCCCCCGGTGTGAGGGCCTATACTCATTACAATAACTATGTGATCTTTAAACATTCTTTTTTTCACCTGATTCAGGGGAAGGATATTTATCAGCTCTTCCCCGATGACCATTGGGATCTTTATAAATACAGCCCCACCTTTGCCCTTTGCTTCGGCCTGCTGTCCTGGCTGCCGGACCCTATTGGCCTGGTACTCTGGAACCTGGTCAATTCACTCTGCCTGTTCGCCGGCATATCGTTGCTTCCGGGACTGAACAGGAAGAAGCAAAGCTGGATCCTCTTGTTCTGCCTGCTGGAGTTACTGATATCCATACAAAACACGCAAAGTAACGGACTGATGGCAGGGCTGATCGTACTCGCTTTCGCACTCGCCGAACGATCGAAATATTTTCTTTCCGCGCTCTGTATTGCGCTCTCGTTTTATATCAAGATCTTCGGGGCTTTGGCTTTTGTCTTCTACCTTTTCTACCCGGGTAAGGGAAGGCTTATCGGCTGGTCGGTCTTCTGGATGGTGTTGCTGGCCATCCTGCCGATGGTGGTGGTAGGGCCGCATCAACTGGCTTTTCTCTACCAGAGCTGGCTGAATCTCCTGTTGAACGACCATTCCGCCTCCGTAGGGTTGTCCGTGATGGGATTGATGGAAAGCTGGCTGCACCTGAATGTTTCCAAGAACGGGGTGGCCCTGGCCGGCCTTCTTTTATTTCTGCTGCCCCTGATCCATATCCGGCAATACAAGAATTACGCTTTCCGCCTGTTATACCTGGCTTCGGTGTTGCTGTGGATCATCATTTTCAACCATAAAGCAGAGTCTCCTACTTTCGTCATCGCCACAGCCGGGATCGGCATCTGGTATTTCTTTCAAAAACCCGACCGTCTTAACCTGGTATTGCTCATCATGGCTTTTTTTCTCATTTCCATGTCCGTATCGGACCTCGTACCCTCTTATATCCGGAGCGAGTTCGTAAAACCCTATGGCATCAAGGCCGTCATGCCGGTGGTGATCTGGTGTAAGATCCTCTATGAGCAGATCTTGCTACGCTATAAACCTGCCCCGTTCATGGAAATCCCTGCGCTATCATGAAATTGCAAAGATCCACCTTCCAGTTACTGCGGCTGCCTTTTTCCTTTTTCCTGATGCCGGTTTATTGGTTTGCCCTGGGTCAGGTGGTCTACAAAGACCCGGGGAGGGCCCTGCTGGTCTTTTTTATCCTGCATGTACTGGTATATCCGGCCAGCAATGGCTATAATAGCTATATGGATCGCGACAGCTCTCCTATCGGGGGACTGGAGCATCCGCTGCAACCCACCCGGCAGCTTTTCCGGCTGACCGCCGGGATGGATATACTGGCGCTGTTGCTGAGTGCCTGGATCAGCCTCTATTTTGCAGCAGGGCTCGCAGTTTATATCCTTGCGTCCCGGGCTTATAGTTACCGGGGGATCCGGCTCAAAAAATATCCCGTCCTTGGCTACCTGACCGTGATCATTTGCCAGGGCGGGCTGGTCTTTTTCCTGGTGTATCACGGCAGTCATTTGCACAAGAGCCTCGAAGTGCCGCCGGAAGCGATGATCGCAAGTTCACTGCTGATCGGGGGTTTCTATCCTTTGACGCAGTTATACCAGCATGAGGCGGACCGGAAAGACGGTGTCCGGACCATGAGCCTCCTGCTGGGGTACAGGGGCAGTTTTATCTTTACGGGTATTGTCTACAGCCTGGCATTTACGTTGCTGGCGCATTATTTTATTTTTAATTTGCAGATAAGAGAATTTTTTGTGCTGGCAACCTGCATGCTGCCTGTCCTCGTTTATTTTGTTAGTTGGGCTGTAAAAGTGTGGAAGGATCCGGGACAGGCTAATTTTAAAAATACCATGCGGATGAACCTGCTGGCCTCCCTATGTACCAATGCAGGATTCATTACGATATTCCTGATGAGTTAGTTAGATATCATTTTAAGTATTCTTTTAAGCTTATTTATTTTGAGTAAAATTATTTCGATCGGCACGGCCGTTCCCCCCTTTGCACACCAACAGGAAGCTATCCTGCCTTTCATGCAGCATATTTATGCCCTGAATGAGGAGGATCGAAGAAAGCTGAAATTCCTTTATCACCAGAGCGGCATTCAGACCCGGTATTCTGTTATTTCCGATTACAGCCGTTCTGCCCGGGAATGGAAATTCTATCCCCCTACGGAGAACATGGAGCCCTTTCCTTCCCTGGAGCAACGGATGCACTGGTATCACCAATATGCCGCTCCCTTGTCATTGGATGCCGTTCGCAGATGTCTGGCCGGCAAAATAAACCCACGGGAGGTGACCCATCTCATCACGGTAAGCTGCACGGGAATGAGCGCTCCCGGTCTGGACCTCGAGCTGGTGGAGCTGATCGACCTGCCTAAGACTGTCTTTCGCACTTCTGTTAATTTTATGGGCTGTTATGCCGCCGTGCACGCTCTTAAATTAGCGGATGCCTTCTGCCGCTCCGAAGCGGGAGCGAAAGTGCTGATCGTTTGCACGGAACTATGTACCCTTCATTTTCAACAGGAGCCGTCGACGGACAATATCACTTCCAGTCTTCTTTTCGGGGATGGGTCGGCCGCTGTTTTGGTGGTGGGGGATGCGCACGCGGGAAAGGGGGTGAAAATCGACAGTTTCTACTCGGAGATCGTGACAAAAGGTAAAAAAGATATGACCTGGGAATTATCTTCCACGGGATTCCAGATGGTGCTGAGTAGTTATATCCCTGACCTGATCGAGGAAGACTTTGCAGCTCTTGTCGGGCGGGCCCTGGAAAAGACCAATAGCCGGGAGGAAACTATCACCCATTGGTGTATACATCCGGGAGGCAGAAAAATCCTGGACAGCATCGGCAAAAGCCTGCACCTTACCAATGGGCGTTTGGATGTGTCGTATGAAGTGCTGAAAGAATATGGCAATATGTCTTCTCCCACCATTTTATTTGTTTTACAGCGGATCATGGACAAGCTCGACTACGGGCAGCCGAATAAAGTGTTCGGGGCGGCCTTCGGGCCGGGTCTTACCATGGAGACCTGCACGCTGGTCAGTACGAACTGAGCGACCTTTTTTGTTTGCAGGAGACGAATTCCGAAGTGACCGGAAGGGGCAGTCGTATATTTAACATTTTGAGTAAGCGCTAACCTGGTATTCATCGATTTATACTTCGTATTTTGGTTGGAGTTAACCAATATCCTGAGACGGGCCTAAATTTTGTATATTTCAGATCTATGGACTTTTCAAAGCGGAGCTATCAAAAAGAATTGCTTGATCGGAACGATATTCCTTTTGAAGATATCGAAAGGAATATGCGTGAGTTGGATTTTATCAATACATGGCTCGGCGGCCACGCCATCAGTCTATGCGGGCTGAAGCAATTATTAAAGAACAGGAAGCGGGTGACCGTATGTGAAATTGGCTGTGGGGGGGGTGATAATCTCCGGGTGCTCAGCCGGTATTGCCGCCGGAAGGATATCGGGTTACAGGTAACAGGGATCGATAATAACGCGCATTGCATAGCGATTGCCCGGGAGAGATGGGAGGGGGGGAATGCGGAATGGGTGCATTCGGATTACCGGGACGTTCTTTTTAGGGAGGAGAAGCCTGATATTATTTTTTCTTCTTTATTTTGTCATCATTTTACAGATGAGGAGTTGGTGTCGATGTTGAACTGGATGGAGGTGAGCGCGGGGAGCGGGTGGTATATCAACGATCTGCAGCGTCACCGGTTTGCTTATTACGCTATCCGCCGGCTGACCGGATGGCTATCCGGGTCCTACCTGGTAAAAAATGATGCTCCGCTGTCCGTCCTGCGTGGTTTTACCCGCAATGAATGGGAAGGGATCCTGCAGAAGGCGGGAATGGTTTCTTATTCCATTCAATGGAAATGGGCGTTCCGCTGGTTGATCGTACGTCGAAAGTCAATGCTGAATTGAATAGTTCCAATCAATATGATGTTGTTATTGCAGGCGGGGGGCTGGCCGGCCTGGCTCTTTCTATCCAGTTAGCGAGAGCGGGTTATTCCGTAGCCCTTTTCGAGAAAGAGACCTATCCTTTTCACAAGGTCTGTGGGGAATATATCTCCCTGGAGAGTTGGAATTTCCTGGAAGAGCTGGGACTCCCCCTTAGTGACTGGGGTCTGCCTGTCATCCGGCGGGTATTGATCTCGGCGCCCAATGGCGAATCGATCGAACAGGAATTACCCCTGGGTGGTTTTGGGATCAGCCGGTATAAAATAGACGCGGCGCTGGCCGGGATCGCGCGGGCCAGCGGGGTCATTTTGCATGAAGCCGCCAAAGTAACGGATATCGTCTTCGAAAGATCCCTGTTCCATATTGAGGCTTCTACCGGAAATTACCAGGCCAGGGTCGTTTGCGGAACATTCGGCAAGCGCAGTAATCTCGATACAAAGTGGAAGCGGTCCTTCACCCGGAAAAAATCCACGAAGCTGAATAATTATGTCGGCGTCAAATACCATGTGCGAACGGCCTTCCCGGCGGACCTGATCGGGCTGCATAATTTTAAAGACGGGTATTGCGGTATTTCGAAAATAGAAGAAGATCGTTATTGTCTCTGTTATATGACCACGGCGGAGAACCTGCAGGCAAGCGGTAACTCCATTGCTGTCATGGAAAAGAATATCCTGCAAAAGAACCCCTTTTTAGAAAAGATCTTTTCTTCGGTGGAGGGGCTATACGACCAGCCTCTTACTATTTCCCAGATCAGCTTCGAGAAGAAATCCCAGGTGGAAAGTCATATCTTGTTCATTGGCGATGCAGCCGGCATGGCTCCTCCTTTGTCCGGCAATGGGATGAGCATGGCTTTGCATGGCAGCAAGATCGCGACCCGGTGTATAGAGTCCTTTTTACAGGGCCATATCGTCCGGCATGAAATGGAGCAGGAATATGCGGATCTATGGAACAGACAGTTCGGCAAGCGGCTTTGGGTGGGCCGGCAGTTGCAACGGTGGTTTGGCAGCGAGTCCCGTACAAATTTTTTAATACATTCTCTTAAACCTTTTCCTAAATTGGTGTCATTTTTGATCCGGCAGACGCATGGGCAACCCTTTTAATCCAGGCGCGTATTAATTTAAGACAATTCATACTTTATGAGATTAGGATGGACAGGGGTACTTTTAGGGGTATTATTCTCTATGAATGTCCGGGCGCAAGATTATCACGCTATCGAAGGATCGCCTTTTGCGGGCAGTCTGGGCGTAGCGAATAACCCGGCTTCTATCCTTATGACCCCTTATCCCTGGGATATCACGGTATTCTCCCTCCAACTGAAGACCGCTACCAACGCCGTTACTTTCCATAATTTATCCCTGCTGTCCCCCGGGGGTAATTCTCAATATAGCTGGGACGAGGGAAATAAGAAGAGATATGCCAATTTCAATTTCAACCTGCATTTGCTGAATGTTCGACTGGCCCTCAGCAAGAAAGTGGGAATTGCCTTTGGCGCCAATATCCGGGGATATGGGGTGGCCAGAACGGGAGTCGCCAATTATAACGATTCGCTCCAGAACATGAATCAATTCTTCAACATTAACGGGAATACTAACTATAATATCAATATGGCGAGCAGCAGCTGGCTGGAAGCTTTCTTAACCTATAGCAGGACCTTATGGGATAATGAGGTCAGTCGCCTGAACGCAGGTATTACGTTGAAAGCTATGCGCGGTCTCTCCGGCGCATTCGCTCAATTAAACGGCGGCTCCGTCGAACGCTCCGTGTCGGGTACGCAAACGATCTATTTATTGAATGCCGGCAATGCCCGCTATGGATATTCCTCCAATTATGACCGGTGGTACAAAGGACAAAGCACCATGCAGAACCTGAACAGTTTTCTGAGCAAGACCCGCAATGGAGCAGCGCTGGATCTCGGGGTGGAATACCTGGTAAAAACGCAGGCAGTGACGAACTATTCCAATGAAGCGGCCGCCTATTGGGATTATGAGTGGAAGATCGGTGTGTCCCTGCTGGATATTGGCCGGAATACCTATGCGTTTGGAAGTCAGAGCAGGACAGCCAGCAATCCTAAATCCAATGTCTCGGATTCGGCGCTCAATGCAAAATTCGGCAATGTGGGCAGTCTCGCGCGGTTCAATGATAGTCTTGCCACGATCGTGAACAATATCAGCGGGCTGAGCGGTGCATTCAATATTTGGAATCCGACCAGGCTGGTGATCAATGTAGACAGGCCTTTACAAGGTCACTTCGCCATCAATGCCAATCTTTCGCTGAATCTTTCCGGCTCCAACAGCGGAAAAGGGAAGAGTTTCTTCGTCACGGAGATGAACCTGTTGAATCTCACGCCCAGGTGGGAGACCAAACGCCTGGGGGCTTATCTGCCCATCCAGGTGACTACGGATGGTAAATTCTGGATAGGGGGCGCCGTTAAGGCAGGGCCCTTATTGCTCGGGGTCCATAACTGGGCCAATGTATTCCTTAAGAATAAAATACAGAATGGCGGGTTCTATATGGCCCTGATCATCCGGCCGGGCAGTACTTTCGCAGAGAAAGAAGATAAAAAGTATGATTGCCCGAAATATTGATTGCCGGCAGGATGGATCATGAAGAATATCCAAAACAATATTTTGCAGGTGATTCAAACAAGAGGTCAGGGTCAATTGTATTAATTTAGCATTATGTCCGAGCAATTGAAAAAAACATTAGTGATTGGGGCTTCCGATAATCCGGAGCGTTATAGTTACCTGGCAGTCAACCGGCTACGTAGTAAGGGGCATCCGGTGGTCGCTATTGGCCGGAAACCGGTGAGCGTGGGAGATGTAGCCATAGAGACGGGGAAAAAGGATTTCCCCGGGATCGATACGGTAACATTGTACCTCAGTCCAGGTCTTCAGAAAGAATACTACGATTATATCCTCTCTCTCCATCCCAGGCGTATTATTTTCAACCCCGGCGCGGAAAACCGTGAACTGGCGGAACTGGCGCAGGCCCATGGCATCAAGCCTATGAATGCCTGTACCCTGGTGATGCTCAGTACCGGACAGTTTTAATCCCCGGCCTGCCCGGCCAGACCTTTTTGCAGACAGCGGGTTTCCCATCCTCCGGGAAAATCTTAATAATACATTAACCTGTACCCGATTTTGTAAATAGCGGAGTTTTCGGTAAATTCGGAAAATCCTTTATATATGTTATGGAGAAAATTTAATGGCGACCCGATCGATCTCCCCATTTCCGATGCCGTTGAAAACGCGATCAGACGCGAAACCGAAAAAGGCTATCATCTGAAAGTCTGCATTGGCACCGATTCACAAGTCAAAGGTCTTGAAACGGAATTTGCTACCGTGATTGTTTTTTTACGGGAGGGGCATGGCGGATTCATGTTCATCCACAATGAAAAAACAAGGCACCAGTACACTATTAAAGAACGTATGCTGGTGGAAGTGGCTAAGAGCATCGAGATTGCCTACGAGTTATGCAATCTCTTTAACAGGTACGATGTAGACATGGAAGTTCATGCCGACATCAATACCAATCCGCACTTCAAGAGTAATGATGCGTTGAAGGAAGCAATGGGCTACATCCTGGGCATGGGCTTTGCTTTCAAAGCGAAGCCGGAAGCCTTTGCCAGTAGCAGTTGCGCGAATAAGGTCGTAAACTAGCGAAGCGATCGAATGGGCCCGAAGTAACTGGAGTTGTGATAAAATCACCACTCAAGGCCTTGTCTCCCCTATCTTTTCCATATAATTAAAATAAAGAGGGCGTCTCCTGCTCTTTTACAAACATAGGAGACACCCTCTTGGAGCGAAGAAAAAAATGCCGGCATTTTTTTCTTCGGGTCTAATGATGGCCGGACTTCGTCGGAGCTTCGTTCCTCGCTCCTCCTTGTTCACAACCTTCGCTTCGCTCGGTTGGGGCGCGGACCCGTGGTCCGCTATTGCATCCAGAATAATTTAGTCGTCACCGCATCTCCGCCGATAGCGGCCGCAGCCGCCTTATAGCTATTGCCATTGGCCGTCTGTTCATTGGAGGGATAGGTATATCTCCAGGGGAAGGGTGATTTAGGAGTCCCTGGTACTGCCATGGCCGGGTATTGCAGCCTCCTGATCTCCGTCCAGGCGTCCATCCCGCGTACATACAGGGCCAGGTATTTTTGCATACCGATAGCCTGTTTCCAATGTACGCTGGTCGTAGGCACGCCGGTACTTCCAATGGCGCCTGCTCCTACTCCACCCGGAGCCGTGGCATACGCGACATCCGGCTGAGCCAGGTAAGCAGCGGCGACAGCATCGGAGCCACCCCAATATTTGATAGAAGCAGTCACGGCATTATTGTAATAGGTTGCTGCACTGCCGCTGATAAATCCTCTTTCGACAGCTTCCGCTAATAAGAAGGACACTTCGGAATAATCCAGCAGATCCGAAGGGGCCGCAGGATCTACAACCGTGCCTTTAACGGAAGTCCAGTAGATATTCGAATAATTATTCCAGGTATTTCCATTACCTACCGAACCGCCCAGGTCAGCACCGCTGTATTGATTGGTATAGTACGCCGTACGTCTCGGGTCGTTGAAAGTAACCATTGGATCCAGCAGGGTGCTGGCGATCACATAGTCATTACGGTTGCTTTGTATGACCTCCACCCAGATCGGGTTGGCATTCGGTGTGACCCCCGTGTAGGCAAACAGGGCATTGTCTGCATTGGATTGAAATACGCCTCCTGCAATAGCCTCGCCTACTTTCGTTTTAGCCGTAGCCGGATCGGTGTCTGCGATCAACATAGCCATTTTAAGCTTCAAAGAGTTGGCAAATGTCTTCCAGGCAGCCACATTTCCACCGTACAAAATATCGGCAGCACCGAAAGCGCCGTTATTGACATTCAAACCAGCAATGCAGGTATCTAACCGCGTCAGCAGGTCAGAATACACCGTCTTTGCATCGTCGTAGGCAGGGAAAGGATATTTATCTATATTATTAGCCTGGGTATAAGGAAGATTACCGAACGTATTCAGGAGATAATAATACGTATAGATCTCCATGATATCCGTGATATCCATTTCATTCCTTACCATACTGGTATCGGTATCGGTCGGGATCAACTTTTTAGCCTGCACAAAATTGTTCAGGGCATCGTTGTAAAGGGAATTCCAGAAAGCCTTAGGAATATCCCTGTTGCCTAAATTATAATTACTCTCATCCGTATAAGTGGTTTCCGTCCAATATTGCGCGATCAGGTTGCTGATATTATAATTCACACTGGGGGTCGTCAACCAGTCCGTCATATATTTTTGCCCATTAGTGAAAAGCGCGTAAGAAGGAGCGTTTACCGGGTTCTTCGTGTCGACATTCAAATTGGTGAGATTCTTCTGGCATGCACCCAATATGAAGGTGAATGCTACACCTATTATTGCAATTTTTTTCATAATTCCTGATTTAGAATTTAATTTTAACATTTGCACCCATCGTTCTTACACTAGGAAAGGCTCCGCTCTGGTATCCCTGTTGATTACCAGCGCCCAATCCATCTTCAGGATCTGCATAAGGCAGGTTCTTATGAATGATCCACAGGTTCCTTCCTATCAGGGAGAAATCAATTCCTTTTATGAATTTCGCTTTCTCGAAGGTGCTACGCGGTAAGGAATAAGTCAGCGTCACTTCCCTCAGCTTGACGAAGCTGGCATCATAGACGAATGCCTTGGCAGGATTGGACACATACCCAAAGAGGCCATAGCCTGTGCCGCTGTTATCTACCCGTACCGTATTGGTCTTTCCGTTCTTATCGACCCCGGGCAACACCACTCCGCCTCCGTTGGCAATTGAATTACGGGAAGAATTACCCAGGTCGTTCTTGGCAGCCGTCTCGGGATAGATGCCCGTTGCCATTCCATAATACGTATCCAGGGAGAACAGGTCGCCGCCATGGCGCATATCGATCAGGAAGCTTAAAGCCAGACTCTTATAGCGGAAACTATTGGTCATACCCCCCGTCCATTTCGGCGTTGCATCGCCGAGGATATCGGTGGTCTCGTTGCCGAATACATAATAGCCGTCACTACCCACCAGTTTTTTTCCATTGACGTATTGGAAGTCATTGCCCTGGATCGTTCCATAAGGATGTCCTACCGTCGCATTGACGGATACGCCTCCCTGGTAAGACTGCATAAGCAGGTTACTTTGGTTATTATAGAGGGACAGTACCTTATTATTGATCTTACTCCAGTTGACCATCATTGTCCAGGTGAAATCCTTTGTCTTTACAGGGACGAGGTTTAAGGACAATTCAATACCATTATTTTGTATGGCGCCTACATTTACAAAGCGGGTTTCAAAGCCGGTAGCTCCGGAAACGCCTACTTGCGTGATCAGGTCGAAGGTCTTGGAATGAAAATACGTTGCATCCAAACCAATACGGTTGTTCAGGAAGGATACTTCCAATCCGGCCTCGTAGCTTCGGGTACGCTCGGGTTTCAGATCGGGATTATTGTCCACGTTAGGCATGGAGAATAAAGGAGTTCCGTTGAACGGAGTATTGATCGTATAGGTATTGATGACGCTATGATAAGGCGCATCGTTCCCTACTTCTGCATAGTTGACCCGCAACTTACCGGAAGACAGCCAGGTCCAATCCTGCAGTAATTTAACAAACGCCCAGCTTGCGGAAACTGCGGGATAAGTATAGGCATTGTTTCCTTTGGGCAGCGTGGAAGACTGGTCGCGACGAACCGTTCCGTCCAGGGTCAGCATTTCCTTATAGGTCAGCGTAGCTCCTGCAAAGACCCCTCCGATCTCTTTCTGCAACACGGCTTCCACAGGCGCCTTGATCGGGTTCACCGAATTGGACAAGGCATAAAAGTTCGGCGTTACCAGGCCGCCATTGGTGGCAGAATAGGTAGTGGTCGTATTATCTTTTCTCAGGTTGGCTCCTGCCAGGGCCTTCAAATTGAAGTTATTGCTTAAGTTCTTATCGAAAGTAGCCAGGAAGTCGAAATTGGTCTCTCTATACGAAGAATTGTTCTTGGAATAAAAAGGAACATTGACACTTCCGATGGCATCTCTTTCCTCCTGCAGGGAATTATAAAAATCCGTGGATACCCTGCCCAGGAAAGTTAAATAGGAAGTGGCCTTATAGTTCAGGTAAGCATTCCCGAAATAACGGTCACGATGATCGTCCTCATAGTTCTGGTAACGGATGAAATAGGGATTGTCCCAATAAATGGGTTTGATATTACCGCCGATAGGATTTTTCATGTTCCAGGTGATATTTTTACCGCCGGAATTGAAATAAGCTGTTTTTTGTTCTTTGTAATCCACATTCGTCTCCATCCATTCCCGGAAGCTGCTCATGATGTTATCGCCGCCGTAACCGGTACCATACCGGCCTAATCCATCGATACCCGAATAGTTAATAGAACCGCCGGCCGTCAGGTTCGGCGCCAGGTTGTAGGTAGCGCCGAAGTTCAGGAGATTCTTATTGATCCTGCTGTTCGGCATCACACCGCCGTCGCTCGTTCTCGTATAACCCAATTTGAAGGAACCGTTCTCCCCTCCCCCGTCTATATATACGCTGGTATTATAAGACACCGGCTTTGTAAAAAAAGAGGCGGCATTGCCATGATCCACCCAGGGAGTGGCTTTCATAAAATTGGCATTGCCGGGATAATTGACAAAGGCATCCCATTGGTAGACCAGGAGGCTGGGATCGAACTTGGCGCCGTAAGAGGCATCTTCCGTGGTCGGTACGACCAGGGAATTAGTAGTGCCCCCGAATACCGGCGCATACAAAAAATTACCGTCGGGAGATCCATAACCATGAGGATAAGGATTGCTGGGGTTTGTGGGATCATAAGCACCGGCTCCATAATTAGCGCCATATTGAGTCTGATATTTCGGGAACGTGCTTTTATCGATTTCACCAACGTTGACCCCTGCGTTGATCGTAACGCCCAGCCCTCTTTTGCTTTTTTTCGTGGTGATCAGGATCACCCCGTTAGAAGCCCTGGAACCATAGAGCGCGGAAGCAGCGGCTCCCTTCAATACGGTAACAGATTCGATATCGTCGGGATTGATATCCGCCGAATTGCTCCCGTAATCGTATCCCCCCGTGCCGGCTCTCTGATAGTTATTTTTGTCGACAATCGTACTGGTTGAACTGTTGTCAAAAGGAACACCATCCACCACGAATAAAGCCTGGTTGGATTGCGTGATGGATTTGTTACCCCTCAGTACGATGTTGGTAGATCCTCCCATAGTATTGGTCTGGGAAATTTGCAGACCGGCTACTTTACCGGAAAGGCCATCCACGAAATTGGAATTCCTGGTTTTGGCTACCTCATCCGCGCTGATGGTTTGGGCAGCATAAGGCAGGTTATTCTTATTTCGGGCAATACCCAGGGCCGTTACCACCACTTCCGTCATACTGGCGTCTTTACGGGCCACCTGGATATTCAGGGAAGTGGAATTCTCAATGGCAAATTCTGTCGAAGTGAGACCGGCGCCGGAGATGATTAATTTGTCGCCTTTGTTGGCGCGAATAGAGAAGGCGCCATTCGCATCTGCGCTGACGCCTTGTTTGCCGCCTTTAATTCTGATAGTTGCAAAAGGGACCGGTTGCCCCTGCTGATCGCTGACCTTCCCCGTGACTACGGTTTGGGCTAGTGCCAGCATTGACCATAATGCTAGCACTGTGACTAGTGAAAGGAATTTTCTCATGTGATTGAAATTTTAGAACAGTTATTAAACTCAAAACAGTTATTCGATCAGTCGATATATATAATTTTATATTTATTTGACAAAAAGACATACCGGTCAACCCAAACAGGTTAACTGTCATCTAAATCAGAGCTTAGGTCAGGGGAAACAAACGAATAACACCCAATAAAGTGCTGGCATGTTTCAGTTAGTTATTACAAATGGTCCGGTAAAAGACAGCACCGTAGGAGAAAGTGCTGCAGATCAAATATAGTTTGTTAAAGCTATGCCAAAAAAATATTTTTTAGCAAACCTTACTATAGTTGCTTATTATAATATATAGGAGCATAATTGAAGCTTCCTTGAGCAGGAGACTACTCTAACAGGGGGGCGAACCGGATCTACCCTATTCTACCGCATTTTCGAATTCTGTATTCATTTCTTCGATGACCTGCAGGATCTTATCCCTGCCCATCTTTTTAATGGAGCTGGTGACAAAATGCTGGGGAAGGAATTGCCAGGTCTCCCGCATTTTCGCCAGGAATGCCTTGACATTGAGGCTAACGGTGCGTTGATTTTCCTTATCGGCCTTGGTGAAGACCAGGCAAAAGGGGATTTGCCATTTTCGCAGGTTCTCTACAAATTCCAGGTCAAGTTTTTGAGGGGAGTGCCGGCTGTCGATCAGGACAAAGACGGTGACCAGGTTCTCCCGCTTGCGCAGGTAGTCTTCGATCATCTTCTCCCATTTCTTTCTTTCTCCCAAAGACACTTTTGCAAAGCCATACCCCGGAAGGTCAACAATATACCATTGGCCGTTGATGATAAAATGGTTCAGGAGTTTAGTCTTGCCGGGCGTATTGGAGGTTTTGGCCAGTTTTTCATTACTGGTCAGCATGTTGATAAGGGAAGACTTGCCCACATTACTGCGGCCAATAAAGGCATATTCCGGTTTATCGGGTTTCGGGCAGCTGGTGTAGTCCGGGCTGCTGATGATATAGGCGGATGATTTAATGACCATATTATTGGGGCGCTGCCCTGGTTGCTTTTTAGCTAGTCCTGGCCGGCGGCGAGGGGCGAAGTTACCCTTTTTGGGCTTACCTTTGCAGCCGCTATGGCAAAATACTCGCATGATACGGTGGTCCCCTTTAAAGACTCCGGGCTGGGGAAAAAGCAGCAGGTCGCCGATATGTTCGATCGTATCGCCTTCCGGTATGATTTTCTGAACCGGTTCCTCTCCGGGGGGATCGACATTTACTGGCGTAAAAAAGCCATCCGGGAGTTGGCGGCAGCTAAAGCCAATGCCGGAGCAAGCGTCGTACAGAGGGAAGGATCTGCCCTCGGGAAAGCCGGCGGAAAGGGATGGAATATCCTGGATGTCGCTACCGGGACTGCCGATATGGCCATTATGATGACCCGGTATTTGTCCCCGGAAAAGATCACCGGGATCGATATTTCAACAGGGATGCTGGATATAGGCCGCCAAAAGATCGCCCGGCTGAAATTAGAGGGGCAGGTGGAATTGTATACGGGAGACAGCGAGGCTATCCATTTCCCGGATAACCATTTTGATGCCATCTCCGTAGCCTTTGGCGTCCGTAATTTCGAGAACCTGGAAAAGGGCCTGCAGGAAATGTTGCGGGTATTAAAGCCTGGTGGCCGGTTGGTCGTACTGGAGTTCTCGCAGCCTAAAAAAGCCGGGTTCAGACAACTTTACGAGGTTTATTTACGGCTGGTAGCGCCAGGTATCGGCCGGCTCCTGTCCAAAAGCCGGGAGGCCTATGCCTATCTGAATGAGTCGGTCAAAGCTTTCCCCGAAGGAGAAGACTTTGTGGAGATCCTGGATAAAAACGGCTATATCGATACACGGCTGAAGCGGCTCAGCCTGGGAATCTGCACCATCTATACCGGTGGAAAAAAGGGGTGAGCCGGAGCGCAATTAAATAGCCCTTTTACCGTTAACCTAATACCCCAAATCAAGCCTATAGACGATATTTACCCTCTACTTGTAGTTCCAGTGTGAAGTTAGGCGTTAATTCATTGATCTTAATTTACTTATGAATTTTAATCTATTTCTGTTAAAGAAAAGAAAAGGGGTCTTTTTTGCCGGGGCGCTTAGTGTCTTATTGATGGCCGGGGGACAGGCGTCGGCACAGTTGAGGGATTACCTGAATCTTCCGGACCATGACAACAAACCCTATTACCTGGGCATCGGGTTCTTATACAATAATTCCCATTTACAGGTCAGCGCTCACCCGAAGTTCCTGCAAAACGATAGCGTACTGTCTGTCAATTCCTTAAACAACGGAGGGTTCGGTGTTTCGGGTATGTTCACTTTCCGGCTCGCCAGTCATTTTGAATTCAGGGTGGCTTTCCCGGAATTTATATTCAGCTCCAATAGCATTGCTTATCATGTCACTTATCCGCCAACGGGTGAGCAAACAGTGGCAACCAAAAATATACCTTCCCTTTTACTGGGTTTTCCCATGCAGGTAAAATTCCTTTCGGACCGGATCAATAATTTCAGGGTTTATGTACTGGGGGGATTTAATTACCGGTATGACCTGGCTTCCAATTCTGCCGCCCGGAAGGCGGAGAACCTGGTGAAACTAACCCAATCCGATATGAGCATAGAGGCAGGGCTAGGCTTTCAGTTCTTTTTCCCGGTGTTCATTTTATCCCCCGAGCTGAAGTTCAGCGAGGGCATAAAAAATGTCCATAGCCGTGACCCCAACCTGCAATATTCGAATGTGATCGACAAGCTCAAATCAAGGATGATCGTCTTTTCGCTGATATTCGAGGGTTAAACTTTCCGGGTAAGACGATTGTATTACCCTTACCATGGATACATATACCCGCAAGCAGGAAATCGTCAATGGACTGATACATGGTATCGGCATGCTTTTCGGAGTCAGCGGCCTTCCCGTCCTAACAGGGATTGCCACTGCCCATGGCAATACGCCGGGCATTATCGGGTCAGGTGTTTACGGTCTCTGCTTCCTGTTATTATTCACTTCTTCTACTCTTTATCATGTTACCCGCGAACCGGCTGTCAAGAAAGTATTCAAGATATTCGATCATGTCAGCATTTACTTTTTGATAGCTGGCACCTATACGCCCTTCCTGCTGGTATATATGTATAATAGTTTCGGCATTACCCTGCTTTCGGTATTATGGGGACTAACAGCCGTAGGCATTTTTTTTAAAATCCGTTTTACCGGGAAATTCGAGATCGTTTCCACCATCATCTACCTGGCGATGGGATGGATCATGGTAGCAGGGGGGCGCAGGTTCTTCGATCATTTGCCTTCTGACGTATTGATCTTCATTTGCATAGGCGGGGGACTCTATTCCATAGGGGTGTTTTTTTATCTCTGGGACAAATATACCTATACGCATGCGGTATGGCATCTGCTGGTGCTGGCGGCAGCCATTTGTCATTATGTGGCAGTGCTGCTGGCGATGTAAAAAGGGGTCTCCGTCCGCCGGCTGGTGGACGGAGACCCCTTTCCGAAAGGATCTATTTCTTAGAGTACAGCTTATAAAAGCTCAGGCCATTCACATAATCGGTGACAGCGCCGTTGTAATAATACACATTATTGGTCCTGTCCACCCCCAGGACGGGGCCTAGTAATCATATTGTCTTCTGAACATGTTGATCCGCACTCCGGCCGTAAAGGTAGTGGAGTTGGAGCTGTGATAGGTATTGGTGGGGTCATTGACCGAATAGCGCCGGTACATGGCGGAGAGCTCCAGGAAAAGATTCTCCTTCCATTGATAAGATACCAGGCCTGAGACGTTTACGCAGGTGGCAGGTATCCCGGAGCCGATGTTGAAGCCATAATCCCGGGGGCGGCTGTCATAGTTCTCGAAAATATTACTTCCGAAATTCACTCCGGCAGAGTCCAGGCCCTGCTTGTAATAAATTATTTTCCCCTCGACATTCCATTTATAGGCTGGCTGGTAGTGGGCGATGGCGATAAACTCGTAAAAGTTCGCACCCAGGGGATGCGCCAGGGGCTGGTTGTAATGAGAATAATTGGAGACGGTGTCGTTATGCTGGTAGGTGAAAGGCCGGACCACATTGGTCTCGAATTGCAGGTCAAGGTTCTTCACGTCAAAGGCATCGATATATTTTATACCTAACTGCAGGCCTTGCTTGTTAGCCCAATAGCCACGCGAATAATGCAGGACCTGGTGCAGGATAAATTCATTGATGAGGATCTGACCATAAACCTGGGTAGCATGGCCGATATTGGCTTTGAAGTCCAGCCCGACGGTAGTCTTGTCGGGGCTGCCGTTCTGTTGTTGCGCGGATACGAGGAAGATGACCGGATTCAGGTAAGAAAACTCGTAATGATCGGTCCGGCTGAAAACAACATTCTCATATAATCCCAGGTTGAGCCAGGGAGTGGCATTAACACTCAGGTGATGAACGACTGCATATTTTTTAGGATACTGATAATCGAGGCCGATCTGATGCTGGTTGATGAGCTCCATATAAATGTTCTGGTAATTCAGCTTCCAGATCCGCGTATTAAATTTCAGGAAAAGGTAGGGCGCACTATAATCGCTGAGGAACAGGCTGCGGTATCCATTCCCGATAAAGTTCTTATCGTAGCCGAACTGAAAGTCGAAATATTTCCAGGCATTGAAATAAATGGAAGCCCTGTTGTCAAAATAGTCTACGGCCGTCTGCTTGAATGACTTATAATATCCCGCGCCCGGTACGGCACTGTATTGGTTGATACGATCCATGACAAACCCGGGTCCTCTTTCCTGGTTGTCCGTGAGGTAGGCTGAGAAGCCCAGTTTGCCGGCGATCATGCCCCGGAGGGTAACGCCTTTGGCATTGAGGTATACGCGTGCTTTATTACCGGTCTCATAAGACTGGGTCTGCTCGATGGCCGGGTTGACTGCCAGAAAAAAATCTTTTTCATTTACTTCGTAGAAATTGGCCTTATCCTTATAAAAGGCGTTTAAGAAGGGCCTTTTGCTCAGGAAGCTGTCTTTATTGCCGGTAACCCATTCCGGATTATTCATTAAGAGCGAGGTCAGGTTGGCCAGGTCTACCTTGGAAAGGTGATAATAATCGTCGTAAGGGTAGAACTTATGCAGGGAGTCTGCCAGTTCTGCGATCCGGACGGCGGAACGGCGGCTGATCGGCTTGGCCGTAGTGATATTGAGTTCGGGGTCGGTCTGCTGGAGGATCTCCATCCTGTCCAGGAAATGGTCGAATTTAGAGCCCTGGGGCAAAAAACTGGATTGGGCGAAGCAGGAACAGGGTAACAACAATAAAATTATCCAATGTCTTACAAGGGTTTTTCTAAATTGCATCATGATGACGTTTAATAAAAAGGACGATCCATTTTTCCGATATGCAAAATTACCTGATTAAAAACATTTCGATAGTTAACGAAGGTAAGGTCATTACCTCAGATTTGTTACTCCAAAACGGCCGGATCGAAAAAATAGCAACGGGTATCCAGCCGGCCTTTGCTGTAACAGAGATCAACGGCGAAGGAAAGTATTTATTGCCCGGAGCTATTGACGACCAGGTCCATTTCCGCGAGCCGGGGCTAACCCATAAGGCTACTATCTATACGGAGGCCAAGGCTGCAGTAGCGGGTGGGGTCACTTCTTTCATGGAAATGCCCAATACCTTGCCGCCTGTCTTCACGCAGGAATTGCTGGAGCAGAAGTATGCGATCGGGTCTCAGCATTCCCTGGCCAATTATTCTTTTTATATGGGCACTTCGAATGAGAATGCGGACGAGGCCCTGCGGACCAATGAAAAGAAAAAGGATGTCTGCGGGATAAAGATCTTCATGGGCGCCAGCACCGGCAACCTGCTGGTAGATAATTATCTTACCCTGGACAAGTTATTCAGGGAAAGCGAGGTCCTGATCGCCACGCACTGCGAAGATGAAAAGATCATCCGGCAGAACCTGGAGCGTCTCCGGAAAGAGAACAGGGAGCTGGTCGCCGCCGACCATCCATTGATCCGGGATGAGGAAGCCTGTTTCGAATCTTCGCTGACGGCCATCCAGTTCGCCAAAAAATACGATAGCCGGCTGCATGTATTCCATCTTTCCACGGAAAAGGAAATGCAGCTTTTCAGTAATTTATTACCGCTGGAAGAGAAAAGGATCACGGCGGAAGTCTGTGTCCATCACCTGCATTTCACCAGTGATGATTATGCGTCACTGGGCAACCGGATCAAATGCAATCCGGCCATCAAGGCGCCGCATAACCGGGAAGCCTTGTGGAAAGCCCTGTTGGACGATCGCCTGGACCTGATCGCGACAGACCATGCGCCCCACACGCAGGAAGAAAAGGCAGGGCCTTATGAGAAAGCCCATGCCGGCCTGCCCCTGGTACAGCACTCCTTACTATTGATGTTACATTATGTAAAGGAGGGCCGGATCAGCCTGGAAAAGGTGGTAGAGAAAATGAGCCATGCAGTGGCCAAATGCTTCCGGATCGAAGAGAGAGGGTATATCCGGGAGGGGTACTTTGCAGACCTGGTGATCGTGGACATGGACCGGCCTTCTACAGTCAGTAAGGAGAATATCCTCTATAAATGCGGGTGGAGTCCTTTCGAGGGCTTTACTTTCCCGGCTTCCATCACCCATACTTTCGTAAATGGCCATTTGGTTTATGGAAATGGGGTCTTTAATGAATCTCAATGGGGCAAACGATTATCGTTCAACCTGTAACGTCCGATTTTTATGGAAATTGACAAAACAACCTACGCAGACCTCTCTCTCTTCAGTCGTGAAGAGGAATTCTCTATTTTCCACAAGCTGAATTTTACCCGTACCCGGGGAGGTCAGGATCAGTTGCTGGAATTGTTCGAACGGCCTTTCTCCGATCTTCAGTCCATCCATGAAACCCAAGCGACCCTTACCCTGATCCTGCAACATAGCGAGGAATGGCCGCTGACCATCAGCAACGGAACCATCATGGTGATGGAAAAGTTCTATGGCACGGCTTTCGATGAGATCCCCACCACCCCTCATCTTCTGGGGGCGTTGCAATATAAATTATTCCATGGGCCGGATTATTCGATGATCCGGTATTCCATCGGGCATTTTGCCGATTTTATCCGGGGAATGCTGAAGATTGCCAACCTGTTCGATAAAGAGAGTTGCCCGCCCCTGTTGAGCGATCTCCTGGTAAAGATCAGGCGCCTGCTGGAGCACGAGATCGTCGATTCCTTAGCCCGGAAAGAGGCTTCAGTACAGTTGACGCCTACACAGGTCGTTCATTACGGTCGTTATATCCTTATCCATTTTAAGACCGCGGCCTTTTCGCTGATCGACATCTATAATAAACTGGATGCCTGGTATTCCATGGCGATGGCCATGCGGAAGTATCAGCTGTCCTTTCCTCTTTTCCTGGAGCGTGAGGAGCCCTATATGGAGGTCCGCTCCCTCTATCATCCCCTGTTACCGGCGCCGGTATCCTATGATATCCAACTGGACCCCGAAACCAATTTTCTTTTCCTGACCGGTGCGAATATGGGAGGCAAGAGCACATTCATCCGGGCAGTAGGCGTAGCCGTATTCCTGGCTCATCTGGGGATGGGTGTGCCGGCAAAAGCAATGCGGCTCAGTCTGTTCGACGGTATTCTCAGCAATATCAATGTCGTGGATGATATTTCCAGGGGGGAAAGTTATTTCTTCAACGAGGTACAGCGCATCCGGGATACCCTTATCAAGATCAGCGGTCAACATAAATGGCTGGTGCTGATCGACGAATTATTCAAGGGCACGAATGTGCAGGATGCCATGAAATGCTCCTCCGCTGTCATCAAGGGATTGATCAAGATCCGGAAATCTCTGTTTATCCTTTCCACGCACCTGTATGAGATCGGGGAAGAGCTGAGGCAGTATCCCAATATATCCTTCAAATATTTCGAGACTTCCGTAAAGGATGATCAGCTGGAATTCAGTTACCAGCTTAAGGACGGTATCAGCAATGACCGGATCGGCTACCTGATCCTGAAAAGGGAGAAAGTGGTGGAGATGCTGGAAAATTTGTAAATCCTATCCGTGGAACATTCAGCGTGGAACCAGGACCTGTTTTTTCAAATCTGCTTTTGCTTATTTTTTAACTTCATTGGCTAAATGGTTCGGTCGTCATGCTGGTGAAGACATTTGGAAGTGCCGTGTATGGGGTGGAGGCGGTTACGATTACCGTCGAGGTCAATGTGACGGAAGGGCTGCATACCTTTCTCGTCGGTCTGCCCGACAGCGCCATCAAAGAGAGTATACAAAGGGTGGAGAGCGCCATCAAGAGCAATGGCTATTATATGCCGCGCACCAAGCTGGTGGTCAACCTGGCCCCGGCGAATATCAGAAAATCGGGATCGGCTTTCGACCTCCCGATTGCATTGGGCATCCTGGCAGCCACCGAACAGCTCCCCGATCCTGCCGCTCTGAAGAATTATATGATCATGGGAGAACTGGGACTGGACGGTAGTATTCAGTCCATCAAGGGCGCTCTTCCCATCGCCATTCAGGCATTAAAAGAACATTTCAAAGGAATGATACTCCCCGCTCAGAATGCCCGGGAAGCGGCCATCGCGGGCAGCCTGCCCATCTTCTCCTTTACTCATCTGCAGGATGTGATCCGCTTCTTTAGGGAACCTCCCGCGTCCCCGGCCCCTATCGTCATCGATACCCTGGAAGAACTGGCACCTTCACCGTCTTTTGCCGACCCGGACTTTAGTGAGGTCAAAGGGCAGGAAAGTATCAAGCGGGCCCTGGAGGTCTCGGCAGCCGGAGGCCATAACGCCATTTTGATCGGGCCGCCCGGAGCAGGGAAGACGATGCTGGCCAAGCGATTGCCCGGTATCCTGCCGCCATTGAGCCTGGAGGAGGCGTTGGAAACGACCAGGATCCACAGTGTAGCGGGGAAGTTGCCGGCGAATGCTACCCTCATCACCCATCGCCCCTTCCGCAGTCCTCACCATACGATCTCCGGCAGGGCCCTCGTCGGCGGGGGAAGTTACCCCCAGCCCGGGGAGATCTCCCTTGCCCATAATGGCGTTTTATTCCTGGATGAGCTGCCTGAATTCAGCAGGAGCGTGCTGGAAGTGATGCGACAGCCGATGGAAGACAGGAAAGTAACGATCAGCCGGACGCAGCTCTCTATCGATTTCCCTTCCGCCTTTATCCTGCTCGCCTCTATGAACCCCTGTCCCTGCGGCTACCACAATCATCCGGACAAGGAGTGCAATTGTCCGCCCGGCGCCGTGTTGAAATATCTCAACCGGATCTCAGGGCCTTTATTAGACCGGATCGACCTTCATGTGGAAGTGGTGCCCGTCCCCTATTCGCAGTTGTCTGCACCCGGCGGGGAAGAGCCTTCCTGGCAGATCCGGGAGCGGGTGGTAGCGGCGCGTATGATCCAGCTGGAACGATACCGTGAGTATGCGGGCATCCATTGCAATGCGCAAATGAACAGCAGGCTGCTGAAGGAGGTCTGTCACATCGATGCTGCCGGAGAAAACCTGTTGAGGGCCGCCATGAACAAGCTCCATTTGTCGGCCCGGGCCCATGAGCGGATCCTGAAAGTCAGCAGGACGATCGCCGATCTGGCGCTAAGCGAGGTCATTAAACCGGAACACCTGGCGGAAGCGATACAATACAGGAGCCTGGACAGGGAGAAGTGGGTTAGGTGATCTTCAAATCCTCATTGGCGTTCGGGGGTAGCAGGAGGGCCTTCTTTCCAGGCAGGGTCATAATACACAAAGAAGCTGAGCCAGATGGACCTGGACATCCGCATGAGGATGGGCTGCAGGAGCAGTAAGAGAACGGCATTGGTCCCCAGCCACCAGAACAGGCGGTTGTCCTGCAGGGACATGCCGATCAGTACTTTCCAGGCGATAAAGCTGGCGACACAAACCATGACCGCCAGGGCATAACTTACGAATCCCGTCCCATAATAGAATCCTGGTTCGATTTCGAATAGCTGCCCGCACACCGGGCAATTTACAGGCATCTTCATCATGTTCTTCAGTTGATAGGGATTCGGATATAAGAACATGTTCCCTCTCCGGCAACGGGGGCATTTGTTGGTGAGGACACTTTTAAGAAGTCCCGGTTTGTGATTGTCTTTATCAGCACACATAAAACGATTTTTTATCGGTTGACGATGGCATGGCCTGTTGCTGCAAAGGTAATGCAGGCCGGTAACGCTCATTTGCCTTTTTGAAGGCATTAATGGTAGTTTTCACCGATAGCCGGCCTAAAGATCCTTATTTCCGTTGTTTTTTCCCGCCGGGCGTAGACAGCGCTTTTTCGGCGCCTTTCTTCTGCTGTATCTTTCCGGGAGTTTGCACCGCCGGAACGGCATTCTCCCATCGGCTGATCCATGCGGAAAGACGGAGGAGCCCCTCATTATTAGCCATATATAATAACATAAAGGGCAGCATTTTGAACAACCCTCTTTTGGTGGTATCGATCAGGTCGAACAACGGCAACAAGTAGCCCAGCAAGCCAAGGCCGATAAAAATCGCACCGGTGGCATAGAGCCAGTTGCGGGCTTCTCTGTTAAAACGGCGCAGGAAGATGCCTTCGGAGAGAAAAAGAGCGGCCCAGACGAACATGAAATAGCCCCATAAATGGATCGCCAGCTCCCCGGTCAATAACCGGCTGCCAATATCCCCATATCTCTTAAACAAGGGTTGCAGGTCGGAGAGGTGTTGATTTACCAGGTCGGTAACATTATAATGTACCGGCAGATAGTGCCCGATATATAAGTGAACAGGAAGATAATAGCCGATGACAGCAGGCAGAATGAACAGGGCGTTGGAGAGGGCCATCTGCCGATAACTGTATTTTTCCCGCCACTGCAGGAGCAGGAGGACAGGTATGAAAAAGAGGGCCAGCGCCAGGGTCTCCGACCGGATATAGGTGGCAATGCCCATTAAAAGCCCCGCGAAGGCAAGAGTGCCGGAGATCTTATTCTTACAATAATCAAACAGAAAATACAGGCTCAGAAAGAGGAATACCATATTGCTGTAGTCATACAGGATCATGAACGTGTAGGCGTACAATTCGGGCACCATCATGAACAGCAGCAACAGCAGCCCTGCGATAATGGGGTGAAGTCTTTCCTTCAAGACCTGGTAAAGCAGTACTGTGAAAGAGACAAAAATAATACTAAGCCATATTTGTCCGAAGGGGAAGCCGGCCATTTTATAGATTATCTGCAGGCTTATCAGAAAGGGAGATTTAAATTGATTGTTGGTCGTCCACAGATCTACGTTGAAAAAGGAATTGATCATGGTATGTTCCCTGACCGCATATTCGGCGATGGCTTCCGGTCCGGAGAGGGCGTCCCGCGAGGTGGGGGGCAGGTAATAACACCTCCACACGCTTACGAAAACGAGAAAGCCCAGGATCAGTACGAAAGGGACCTCGTAGGGGAGGAGGCGGGAGGCGCGGACCCGGCGCCCACATTCCCGGAAAAAGCGGCCCCAACGTTCGCGGAAAGACCGGATGGAAAACTCTCCCGCTCCCCCGATCGGAAGAATGGTACGGATATTCAGCAGCAGGCAGGCAAAAGCCAGCGAACCAAAAACCGTGGCAGGCGTGAGCGGTATATAGCACAATTGCAATACAAAGGGTACGAAAGAAGCCACGCCCACGCCCAGGATCAGGGAAAGGGCCAGGGTAACCACCGTCTTCTGCCGGATATTGAACAGGGTGAGCAAGCCGTATCCGGAGAACAGATGACAAAGGACCAATAGAATAAATGCAGGGAAGGCCATGAAAGTTATAATATGGGGGTAAATTTTCGGAAGTTGGTCAAAATTTGCTGAAGCTGGGCCGGGGATTTGATCTCGTCGAGATTCACTCCTTTGCTGGAAATACGTACCAGATAATTCGCTTTATTCACTTCCGCAGAGGTGGTCCATACCCCTTTAAGTCCGGTATAATAATAAAAGACGGCGGGCTCCGGCACCCGTATCTGCATATGTAAGGAGTCGCGGTAATAGCTGTTGGGCTCAAAAAGAATGACGGCGTCCTTCACTTTCTTTTTCGCGATGACCTCCTTTACCCTCATACAGATGGTATAGGGTAGTCCAAAACGTCCTGTCATTATACTTTGTATCCCGGCCGTGTCGTCTTTCTGTTTCTGGAAATCCGCCCAATATTGCATGGGTTTATTCACGAACCACGTTTTATAGTATCCTGCGTTGAGTACCAGGATAATCGTTAAAAAGGATATGACCGTCAATAAAAAAAATTTCATAGCTTCCTAGGCGTTCTTTTTCCCGGTTCGCCCGAAGTTACAATTTTATTTTACCGGAGTGTAAGGGGGATTCACGATCCTCAGGCGATTTTTTTTGCGGACCCGATGGCCCCGTGTTCATAAATGGAGTTGTCTGCTGCCAGGGGCTTTTCCTTTTGAAACACGGATTTCAGTATTAATAATCCTGTTTCCGACATGATTTTCATATCAAGGAAAAAATTAATATTACGTACATAGTAAGCATCCCACTGGTAGCGCCGGAAAATGCTCTGGAAGGTGGTGGCGGGACCGCGATAGCCTCTTACCTGTGACATACCGGTAATACCGGGGCGTACCAGGTTGCGGAATTTATAGTCGGCGACCACTTCTGCGAATTCCTGTGAATCCTTCAGCATATGGGGTCTGGGGCCGACAATGCTCATGTGTCCCAGGAGCACGTTGATAAACTGGGGTAATTCATCCAGGCCGGTATTGCGGAGGAATTTTCCGATCCGGGTGACACGGGGATCGTTTTTGATAGCCTGCCGGGTGTCGGCGGTATCATTCAGGTACATAGTCCGGAATTTATAACACCAGAAGGTCCCGCCTAAAAAACCTACTCTTTTTTGTTTGAAGAAAGCAGGTCCTTTGGAATCCAATCTGATCAATAATATAATGACAGGGAAAAGCCATGGAAAAATCAGCAGAGAGATCAACAGGGCTATTGTGAGATCCATACCACGCTTGACGATAGAGTAACTCCGTTTGGCATACAGATGATGACAATTTTCAATTTGTTGCCCTTCCTCCCAATTCTTCTGATAATAGATTGTTGATTCGACGATTGTACTGCGCATGCTGAATGAGGATTTGGTTTTCTTCCGATATTGAGCTCGTCCGAATAACGAAAATTCCGCTTCTCTAGTGTGTTAAGAAAAACAGAATTTCTGCCATTCTGCAAAGAAACAAATTAATTTTATATTAACGATACCACTAAGTGGTATGTTATTTGATTCACGTTATTCAAACGTTGTTATAATAGTATCATTAAGATCTTATCTGACCTATTCTGCAACTATCATACCCGATTTGACAACGATCTGGCGTAAAACGTTGCACGCCAACACATATTTAATAGAATCTCATACTCCCGGCCTCCCTGAACGCTGAAATAATGTTATCTTTGCCCGGTACGTCGGTTAGTTTGCTCTGACACGCTGATAGCCGGGAATGACACGGTTATCGGCAAAACTGACACGGCTGTACAATAACCCCTAACAGCTTGTCTTTTGCTTTTATCTTCGTAAACCAACGCAACCTATGGAAGAATTCAAGCAATTCAGGTTCGATTTTTATTTACTCATCCCTTATTACAATAATCTTCCCGGGCTAATCCGCTCCCTGGAGAGCATAAAGTATGACCCTGTCAAATACTCCTTATTAATAGTAGATGATGGCAGTACGGCTATTTTACGTTATGAGGACCTGGCTCCGCATATACCGGCTGCTCTTACCGTAAAGATCATCCGGCTCGTTGAAAATAAAGGCATTACCAAGGCATTGAATACAGGTTTGCACTGGTTGGAAGAGAATAGGGATTTTCAGTTTGTGGCCAGGCTGGATTGCGGAGACCTTTGTTCCGAAAGCAGGTTCCGGCAGCAGGTGGAATTCCTTGAGCGGCATCCGGATATCGATCTGGTGGGCAGTTGGTGCCTCTTTAAGGATTTTTCTTCCGGTTCTTCTTATCGGTATATTACCCCGACGGAGCATAAAAAGATAACCAGGGGCATGCATTTCAGAAATCTCTTTATTCATCCCACTGTAATGTGGAGGGCCAGCGTTGCAGGAAAAACAGGAATTTATCCTGAAAATTTCCCTCATGCCGAAGATTATGGTTTCTTTTATGAAATTCTTAACAGTGGTAAGGGCGCGATTATACCGGAAGATCTTGTCACGTGTGAAATTAACCCGAAAGGCATTTCTCTCTACTTCCGTAAGGAGCAATTGAAAAGCCGGGCCCGGGTGGTGAAGCAATATGGAAAAAACAAGGTATTCAGTCTTATGGGGGTACTAAAACTTAAATTTCTAATGGTAATCCCTTACGAATGGATATTACAAATTAAAAAGCGGGTATACGGAATTAAACGTATCGGCGTTAATTAAAGTCAGAAGTCTTATTCTAAGAAGAGAACATATATAAAATACATTCCATACGAACGCTTGCCGTAGGAAAAAATTGGTATAGTATTTTATACACCTTATCGGTTGAATTATGAAGATTGTACATGTTGTTGAACCCTTTGCTTCCGGTATTGCCACTTTTGTGCGGTCGCTGGTTGAAAACCTGAATGATGACTTGCATATTATCGTTCATGGAGAGCGGGAGTATGTTATGAAATCTGCAGAGGTCAAACTGGACTTTCCCAAGAAAAATGTGCGCTTTATCCGTTGGAAATCAGCTCAGCGGGAGATCAGTATCCGGAAGGATACGGTGGCTTTTATGGAATTGTACACGATCCTGAAGCGTCTGAAAAAACAATTCCATATCGATGCCGTCCACCTGCATTCTTCCAAGAGCGGCTTCCTGGGCCGGCTGGCCTGTAAGATGGCCAGGATCCATACGGTGGTTTACACTCCCAATGGGGCTCCTTTCCTGGTGGGAAGCACAAAACTGACTAATTACATTTATAAACAATTGGAAAGGCTGGGCTCCGTCTTCGGGGGACGGGTGGTCTGCTGTTCTCCATCTGAGTGGCAGGCATACCAGGCTCTGGGGATCGATGCCGTTAATATCAATAATGGGATTGCCCTGGGCGATCAGCATCTTTTTCAGGCAGACCCTTTCCGGATGGATACTCAGCGGATAAAAGGCGAACCGGGAGTTGTACTCCCGTCGATCAAGCCTTCCGCGAAGCCCGCTAAATTCCGGGTCGCTACCAGCGGGAGGATCGTGGACCAGAAGAATCCCGCTCTTTTCAATGCCATAGCCACCTATTTTGAAGAGTTCAGAGATTTTGAATTCCTGTGGGTAGGGGACGGAGAAGACAGGAAACAGCTCACTGCCAAAAATATCCATATCACCGGCTGGCTTTCTTCCAAAGACAGCAAGGAGTTGATCGCAGGATCCCAGGTATACCTGTCGACTTCCAATTTTGAGGGAATGCCCTTCGCCGTACTGGAAGCCCTGATATTAAAGAAACCCGTACTGTTAAGTGATTGTATCGGCAACCGGGATATCGTGCATAAGGGACTTAACGGAGATCTTTTCAACAATCAGGAGGAGGCCATTTTGAAGATCCTGCAATATTATAATAATCGTGACATGCTTCAGGTAATGGGCGAGTATTCACAGCAGCTATGCGCCCAGGAATTCGATGTGCATTCGACCTTTAGCTCTTATCGTGACTTATATAAGAGTTAGTTAATGGTCGCCTTTTAATGCTTTTTTAATATACAACCCTATAAATTTGTCGGAAATGTATACCGTGATCGAAGAAACCGGGAATAAGGCGCTTGAAATGCAATCCATCCACGAGCGGCTGGAGGAGATCAGGGTCTACCTGGAAAAGGAGATTGCCTTTAAGCAAAGTATTATTGAGGAGCAGGGAAGGCAGATCAGCCAGTTGAAAACCTTGTCAGAGGAAAAAGACAGTACGGCCTCCAGACTGGAGGATCAGTTGCAGGAATGCCGCCAGACCAATGAGGGCACCCGGCAACTGATCAATAAACTGCTCAATGATATCAGTAATTATCAGAAAGATATAGAATGGTATAAGCGGACTTATGTGAAAAGAAGCCTGGCCGGAACGATCTGGCAGAAGCTGTTCAGAAAATAAATTAACATTTCCCTGATCCCTGAAATCTATAGTATTGTTCCAAAACTCTTTCAGTTATTCCCAAAGTCCATTAAATAAAATCACTACACTCATCATAAATAGCAGACAAATCAATATCTTTTCGGAAATTTTTCCCAAAGAGTCAACTAAAACAAATAATTAACCGGGTATTATTATGGAATTCAGCGTAGAAAAAACTGAGATTAGAGACTTATTAATCATTACCCCTGAAATGTTCAAGGACGAGCGCGGTTTTTTCACGGAAACCTACAGGAAAGACAAGTTTTCGGCATTTGGACTTGATCTGGAATTCGTGCAGGACAATCATTCAAAGTCCGCTAAAAATGTGGTACGTGGCCTTCATTTTCAGTGGGAGCCGCCGATGGGCAAGTTAATGCGCGTCACGCAAGGGGCAGCCTTTCTCGTAGCGGTAGATATCAGGGTGGGAAGCCCTACTTTTGGTCGCTGGGTCGGCGTTGAATCTTCCGTTGAAAACAGAAAACAGGTGTATGCGCCTGCGGGCTTTGCAAGAGGATTCTGCGTACTAAGCGAATTTGCGGAAATACAATACAAATGCACGGGCATTTACAGTAATAAGGCTGAATCCGGAGTTTTATGGAATGATTCTGCCATAGGGATTGACTGGCCTGTGAAGAATCCGATTCTTTCAAAAAAAGATGAAGTAGCGCAAACGCTTGAACAATGGGCTCAGCAACCAGAATCCCGTTTCTTTCCTTATTAATGAAATAAAAGTATTGAATTTTATCACCTTTACCAGCCAGACTTCTATAACAAATGAAAATATTGATTGCAGGTGGCGCAGGATACGTTGGCTCAGCCCTGGTGCCCAAATTACAAGAGCGGGGATACGAAATACATGTTTTGGATCTGCTGTGGTTTGGAAATCAGCTACCGCCAGAAACTCAAATCATTGAGAAAGACATTTTCGATCTTCATGAAGACGATTTAAAAGATTATGAGCAGGTCATTTTCCTGGCAGGTCTTTCCAACGATCCGATGGCGGAGTTTTCGCCAGCCAAAAATTTTATATTTAATGCCTCGGCGCCTTCTTATCTGGCCTATATAGCTAAGCGTGCAGGTGTCAAAAAGTTCATTTATGCAGGCTCATGCTCTGTTTACGGATATACAGTAAATGAGCTGTACGATGAAAGCTCTCCCGCTGTGTCCAACTACCCCTATGGCATTTCCAAATTACAGGGGGAGCAAGCCGTCCTTCAGATGGCAGGCGATAATTTCTCTGTGATCTGTTTCCGAAAAGGGACGGTGAGCGGTTATAGCCCCAGGATGAGATTGGACCTGATCGTCAACACGATGTTCAAAACGGCAATGCAGAAAGGGGAGATCATCATTAATAATCCTTCTATCTGGAGACCTATTTTAAGCATTGAGGACGCAATCAGTGGCTATATCCGTGCCGTTGAAAGCGCAGATGGGATCACCGGTATATTCAACCTGTCGAGCGGCAATTATACGGTAGGGGAAGTAGGGGATTTCGTAAAAGAAGGCATCGAGAAAAAACTGGGTAAAAAAATCAAGCTGGTCATAAAGAGCGTCAAGGATTTCCGTAATTATAAGGTAAGTAATGCCAAAGCTATCAATATACTGAGTTTCAAACCTAAGCATGACGTTCCTGCGATATTGGACAATCTCATTGAAAACAAGGAAAAATTCAAAGATTTTGATAACCCTGCTTATTATAATATCCAGGTATTTAAAAAAATCTAATAAAATAACCGCAACTTAAACCCAGATCCTGGTAATGCCAGGCAGGCGTCACCAGGATTTATTAATTAAACGATTTTATGAAAATCGCTGTTATTGGCGCAAATGGACAACTTGGTTCAGATCTGATGGAATCTTTTTCAGGCCGGCATGAAACCTTGCCGCTGAACCATACCGATATTGAAATCATAGATATTGACAATGTTAAAACGGTGCTGACCGCTTTCAAGCCGGATGTGGTCCTCAATACGTCCGCCTATCATAACGTACCTTTATGCGAACAGCATGCTGAGACCGCATTTGCCATTAATGGAAGAGGGGCGCTAAATCTGGCTAAAGTTTGTACGGATATCAATGCAAAGCTGGTACATTACAGCACTGATTATGTTTTTGACGGGAACAAAAAGCTGCCCTATACTGAAACGGATTACTGCAGCCCGTTAAATGTATATGGGGTAACCAAGCTTACGGGAGAAAATTTTGTCCTAAGCTATGCTTCCCGTCCCTATGTTATCCGTGTTTCAGGTATTTATGGTAAGGTACCCTGCAGGGCGAAGGGAGGGAATTTTGTTACCACGATGATTAAGCTGGCAAAAGAAAAACCAGAAGTAAAAGTCGTGAACGATGAGATCCTGACTCCTACTTCCACCAGTGCGATTGCCGGCAACACCCTGCGACTCATTGAAAGTGAGGCCTATGGCCTTTATCATATGACATGCGAAGGCCAATGCTCCTGGTATGAGTTCGCCAGGGCAATATGGGATATTTTAAGGCTGGAAACTCCCTTACTGCCTGCAAGTGTAAAAGATTTCCCGATTACCGTAAAAAGACCCTTCTACTCTGTACTGGAAAACAAAAATCTGAATGCAATCGCCCTCAATGAAATGCCTGACTGGAAGGAAGCGCTATTAAAATTTCTAAAGTAATCACTAGCTCATGCTCGTTACTCCCGGTTTGTATTCTACAGACCAACAATTTGGGTCCTACACCGTAATTCACTCAAAAGAAACTGAGGGGAAGTATTTATGCTATTTTTCGGGGTATACGGAGTTCCCGGATTATCCGGATTATGTCTTTTATTTCCTAAAAAGAATAATAGAAGCAGGCTTTGAAATCATTTTTATTTCATCGGGTCAAATCAGCGATCATACTCTTGAAAGATTGCAAAAGATCTGTTCCGTTGTTATTCAAAAAGAAAACAAAGGGGCTGATTTCGGGGCCTGGAAAGCAGGCCTTTCTTTAACGGAATACGGGAAAAAATCCAACATGCTCCTTTTTGCCAACGATAGTATTCCAGGGCCTTTTTTCTCTTTAAAACCAGTGCTTAAAGAATTTCTGGGCAATGACCTTGATTTATATGGGCTTACAGCATCAGTGGAAGGGACGCATCACATTCAAAGCAGTTTCTTATTCATCAGTTATAAGATCTTTTCCAGCGACACCTGGCAGGAATTCTGGAATGATCTGCCATGCTATCCTGAAAAGGATAATATTATAAATGATTATGAAGTTGAGTTCTCAAAAAAGATACTGTCGGCGGGGTTTCGATATGGAACGTGGTTTGACAAGCAAAGATTTTCGACAAGTGATTTTATAAGAAAAAAGGTCTCTAAAAATGCAAACTTATATAATCAATGGGCCGAACTTTTTTTAAGTGCCGATGACGGCCGGGCCCTTGTCGATTTAAAGCGCCAGGGGAATATCCTTCCGGGGTTGGAGCCAAAAAAAGTGACCGACATTTCCGATTTGAGACTTATGGAAAGTCCGGCGGAACATTTGCCGTCGGAGGGCCAAAAGACAGGACCGCCGTCCATTTCTTTTTTTGAAATACTAAATAAATACCACAAAGAGTATGAAGCGCTCCCCATGTGGTTTAAAAAAACGGGCCAGGTCTTTAAGATCCTAATGGGGCATAAAATCTTAAAAGTGCAGCTCAAAAATAAGGCGATTAAAATCCATTTAAAACATAAATTAACAGTCAGTGAGTTTGATAAAGTGAATTACATTAAGAACTGGTATCACCATGAATATGATGTGTTGCCCGGGTGGTACAAAAAATTAGGGAAATTAATGAATAGAAATAAATAATATCATGGTCTGCCCCGTTTGTAAATCAGATTCCGTTTCAGTTAATCTCCATCGAATACAATATTCCGATAAGGCTTATTCGATCAGTAGTTGCAGAAGTTGCGATTCCTGGTTTTATGATCCTTTTCCCACCCCCGATTATAAAGAAGGCCTCAATAGTGAAATTAGTTTACGTCACTACCTGGAAACATGCGCCGGCATTGAAACTCTTGTAACGATAGCCGAAAATTTTTTCTCTAACTACACAACGGGAGGTAAAAAGGGGTTAGAGATCGGCTGCGGCTTCGGATTTATCTCGCACTATCTGGAATTTATGCATGACCAGAAGATGACAGCTTATGAGCCATCTGAATACGGTGTAAAAGGTAAAGAATTACTGGGCTTAGAGATCATCAAGGATTTCTTTAAAAGCAACGAAAAAGATGTATACGATTTTTGCATTTCAACCGAGGTCATTGAGCATATAGAAGACCCGGTTGCCTTTACCAGCGACATCCGTAAAAGTCTTACAGAAGACGGCAAGCTATTACTCAGTACTCCGGATAAAGATGCTATTAGGCTGGATAAAATGGAGCCTGTGGATATAGCATTACTTTCTCCGGGTATGCATACTATATTATTTTCTGAAACGTCCCTGAAGAAAATGCTCCAGTTAGCCGGATTCCAGCATGTGATCATTAAAAAAAATGGCGCTACCTTATATGCCATCGCTTCCCAAACGCCGTTAAAAGACAAGGATCTTTTCAGCACTGATTATAATAAAGTAACCAATTATTATCAGCATGTATATCATATAGCGCGGCCGGACTCTCCTTTATATAAGGGAATATTTTACAGGCTTCTGGGCTTACAAGTAAATTTCGGACTATACCAGGAAGCTATAAATCTGATAAAAAACAATCCTGGTTTTTTTGTCATTACAGAAGAGGATATAGTGAATATAAAATCCGAAGACGATCTAACGGTATTTTATTGTCTTTCAGATTCCATAGTTTATTTCTATTGTGGTATGCTATATCTTAATTACCTGTCGAATTTTGAAAAAGCGGCAAATTTGTTCTTACTATCCTTTTTATCCTGCCAAAAGCGCCTTTCTCTTGTCCCCCATTTTGCCATAGTCGATGCGGATATCATTTGGCTGGCGAAGTTCCATCAAGGGCTTGCCCATCAGCATTCAGGGAACCTTGTGAAAGCCGCTCAATGCTATATTGAAGTTTTATCTTTCAAAAAGGGTATCGACAGCATTCCTGCACCGGGTGAGTCTAGCAGGTCAGAAGCAAGGAGCAGGCTCAAACAAATCGTTGATTCCCTATAGCGGGCGGGCGGGCGCAGGCTGTTTCAGACGGCGGAAATTACACTATTTTTGTATCCGGATATTACTATATTCATTAAAATCATATGGCGTCAAGTTATACATGTCTTTTTGCACATTTTAATTCGAATGAAAGAATTTGTGAGTATGTCCATACTTATTTAGATCATTTATCTTCTCTTGACTTTCGAATAATCTTTCTTTCCAATTCTCCTATCAATAGCAGTAGCCGGGTGAGGCTGGAAAAAAATCCCGGTATATACAGAATTGAAGAAAGGGAAAATACAGGTAATGATTTCGGAGCTTGGAAATGGGCCATTGAGAATAACCTGATACCAGATGACACCAATTACCTGCTGCTGACCAATGACAGTAATTTTGGTCCGATATCCGATTTGACGCCTATTTTCCAATCGATGCTTTCGAATACTGGTCTTGATTTCTGGGGATTAACCGATTCTTACCAGGGAGCATGGCATATACAATCTTATTTTGTATGCTTTTCAAAAAAGGCTTTTACTTCCGTCGCCTTTCAAAGCATTTTTTCGCAGGATTTTTACGGTTTCCCTAAAAAAGAGATCGTACAAAAGGGCGAAATTCTGTTAACACAAAAATTGACTGCTAATGGTTTAAAAGGCCAGGCCTATATACCGTATAGCGAGCTGGACTCCAATACGAGCTCATTACATGCACTGAATCCCACTCATTTTTATTGGGACAAGCTTATCACCGATCATAAATTTCCTTTTGTTAAGAAAGAGTTGATCCTTCAAAATCCCGAGAATATTCCGAATATAAACGAGATATTCCCTTATATCGAGCGAAATTCCGATTATTCCGTGGAAAATATCAAGGAAGCGCTGGTAGATGCTTTTCAATCTGCTTCAGATAAAACAAGTAATAAACCCAGGATAACCATTCTGTGCCACATGTATTATCCATCCTGTATTTACTATTTTATGTTAAAGCTTGCCCCTCTTAAGTTATATGACGCTCATTTCATTTTTAACCTTTCAGTCGCCTTGTTGGAGAATAAGTATTTTATGGATATCCTTACGAGGGCATTTCCTGGCTCTATAATACTGCATTCTCCCAATAAAGGAAGGGATATAGGCGGAAAATTATCGGCAATCGATGCGCTATTGAAATCAGGAACCAACTCGGACTACTCCCTGGTCATTCATGACAAATTAAGTCCGCATACACCGACTGGTAAAGAATGGCGCGACAAATTGTTCAAGATTATAGAAAAATCGAATTTACCGAAAATCTTCAGTTTGTTCGAGCAAAATAAAGGAACCGGCGTAGTAGCCGTCGGTGATTTCATCCAAAACGAGTATGATCCGGATAATAATAGCTTCACCTGTACGAGTAAGGAAAACCTGATCGGTTATATCAAATTGTATGGACTTACCCTATCGGATTATAATTTTGCAGCAGGCACGATATTCTGGATAAGAACGGGCATCCTGCTACAATTTTTCGGACAGCATTCTCCATTAGCGATCCGCAAAGGCCTGGAAGATGGAAATGCACTGGATTTCACTAGTGGCACCAATATTCATGCCTGGGAAAGGCTTTTTTCATTCCTGGCCAATGCACAAGGTTATAAAATTAAAGGGATCTGACAACTATGCTTATACCATTATTCTTTGTAACGGAGGTTCCTCAAACGGAGGATATACACGATGTCCTTCTTCCTGAAGGCGCCAGTTTAGTTTTTAGAATAAAAATCAATGAGCTTGATCTTATTAGATCCTTTTATCGTTCTCTCGTTGCCGGGGATCTAAAGACACCATTCTCTCTTTTGGTCGAATCGGATTCCGTCCATGCAGCAACAGTTTCGGAAGAACTAATCAGCTATCTGATCTCCTTTACGCTGCATTATAAATATCTGAACTTGCGCTACAAGACGCCGTTCATTATTTTCAAATCTTCCGGCGACGGCGCATACGATCTTATTTCTTTACTTAGGAAAAGGCTGATGGATCAGGGGTATGGTGGCATAGATTATATCGATCTTGACGCAGAGGATACGCTTTTCAGTAGTTCTCTGACCCATAGAAAATGGGTGACTGTCAAATCCGGGGCAGAGACGGTAAATCTTTTATCCGCCGCTTATTATGAAGCCCTGAAAAGCAACGATTCCGGTGAAAATTCTTTATTATTTTTTCTTCATTCGGCCACGCAGTTAAGCAATCTCATAAGAAGTCTCACGGGGGTCGAAGAGGACCTGCTGCGGCATTCTCCGTCCACTTATTATTTGCTCGAAAGGGTGAAAACGTTGGAATCGGCAAAAAAAGAGATTGAATCTGAAATTGGAATTTTGGAAGAAAAAGCCGATTCCCTGAAAAGTTATTATACTTTTTATAATCAACCTGATTCCGGCTACAAGAAAAAAATAGCTGAAATAGTGGAATTTTACAAAAATGAATATGAGATTTTGCCGTTATGGTATAAACGATTCGGGCATATTATAAAGGTGCTGACCGGCAAAAGGACTTTTAGATCTCTTTATAATGACAATGTAAAAAAGTACAAGTAAAATACAAGTGCTAAAACATATTACTAATTTTAATAATAAACAAGCAACTTACATGCATTTTCAAAAGAAATAATTAAACAATAATACACTTATATTGCTTTTTGTTAAAATTACTATCTAAAACTCGATACATTTGCAAAAAATTGTGTTAACCGCTTAATCTTGTTAAAATATCCAAAACTAAAAGCCCCCCAAACCCTACTATGATAAAAGCACCGTATACTACATCCCAAAAAAGATATATAAACAAATCTGCCCCCCCTAACATTTCACCATCCTCCACTTAAATGCCGGCCATCCTGCATCGATTATATTCTTAGCAAAAGGCAAACCCGTGCGACCCTCTTTTAAAGCCTGCTACCTGTTTTAATCCGCCTCTTTTATTGTTCACCTTAAAAAAGCTTAAGTCGGCTTAATTTCCGAAAACATGCAAATCTTTAAAAGAAAAAGAAGAAAAATTCTGTGTGTAATACCTTCAGCCAGCATTAACGGCGCGGTAGTAGTATTGATGCATTTTTTTGCCTGGCTCACCCGGACTACGGATGAGAATGAGATTGTAATCCTTGTTCAATGGGGAAAAGAGGGGAGCCCTGATGCCTTTTTCCAAAGCAGGCTTTCTGAGTTTGGGAAGGTCACCTTACTGGAAGAACTCAATGAGGAATCCCGGGAAAATCTGAAGAAAGGACTGCTAAAAGAGGATTTTGATTGCATTTTTTATAATTCAATTATCAGTGTCGAAACCCAAAAATTTCTGCATGAAATAAAGGCCCCCAGGATATATTTTGTTCATGAAATGGAAAGAATGCTGCATCTATTCCGGACAGATGAAAATCTGCACCTCTATAATGGGGAACAGGTGCATTTTATCGCCTGTTCGGCCAGTGTGAAGTCGGCTTTGAAAAAAGTACTCCGTATAAAAGATAGCCAAATAACAATTATATATGAGTTTATCGATATTAACAAAATATTGAATGAGTTGAAGGGCTTAGAGGCGAAGAAGAGCGATTATCCGGCTTTAATGGCCGGGAATCAGGTGGATCCCGGGGAGAATACGGCCATTACTATTGGCTTTTCAGGGACATTTGAGCTGAGAAAATCCGCCGATCTTTTACCCGCCCTGGTGTTGGAAATCAGGAAAAGAATCAAAAATCCCACCATTATATGGGTAGGGGCTTCGCCATTCAATGGGGAGCCCGGGACTTTCGACATGGTAATGAATGATGTCAGGCAAGCAGATCTTGCGGATAAGATCCTGTTCATCCCCAAAGGATTGGGGCATTATAAATACTACAAGCGGTTCGACATTTTCGTAATGCTCTCCAGAGAGGATCCATTTCCTGTAGTGAACCTGGAAATGGGAGCGCTGGGAATTCCTACTATTTGTTTCGAAAAGTCAGGAGGCTCGCAGGAGTATGCTGAGATGGGAGGAGGGTTAACGGCTCCTTTCATGGATCTGGGCGCCATGGCAGATCAAATACATTCGTTATATAAGAATCCCGGAAAATTAAAAGAGTATAAACGCCTCCTGCCAGAAATTATCGACAAAAATTTCACCAGCGAGGTGCAGGCGCCAAAAATTTACGAAATCATCTGTAAACTTACTTCCTCAAAGTAAAAATTCAATGCAAGCTTCTTTAAATAATAAGGCTGGAATCATAATACCCACTATCAACAGACCTCTGTTGCTGGAAAGATCCGTTACCAGTATCATGAATCAATCATTCAATAACTGGTGCCTGATCATCGTAAATGACGGAGGTGACGAGGAGGAGATCGAACATCTTATAAGCTATCTGAAAAAGAAACATAATTGCACCAATGAAATTATTATCCTGAGTTCTCCTCAACGTGTCGGAAAGGCTGCCGCCTGCAATAGCGCATTGTCATTGATGAAAACGCAATTTGTCATTATTCTGAACGACGATGATGTATGGGCCTATGAATTCCTTTCCGTATCCATATCCCAGCTTGAATTATTAAACGCTGCCAATAACAATACCAGGGGCATCATTTCACTGGCCAATGTCATGCATGAGGAGTTGCTGGAAGATCATATATATATATCATGGGTTGATGTACCGGGTGAAAATGAAACAAACCCGTATAATAATTATGTACATCTGCAATCTTTAGCTGTTCAAAATTCTTTTTCGTCAAGTCAGTTCCTTTTCTACAAAAGCGCGATAGACACCATTGGTCCATTGAAAGAGGATCTCGTCATTTTCAGCGACTGGGAGTTCCATCTTCGTTTCTGCTGCTCGTTCTCCATTTTTATTATAACACAGCCATTTGTCAATATTCATAAACGTTTTTATGCGACAGACAATTCCTATCTGAATTCGCTTAAAGTACATGCAGGCAAGATAGAATACTACAATGAAAGGATCACAGATTCTTTACTGAGAGAAAGATCTTTAACGAATAATAATAATACAACAGCCCTGCTGCAATTACAGACGATCCTATTTTTACGATTGCAGAAATCAGTTCCTTCCTGCGGCCTTGCCGGCATTCAGCCAAATCCTTATCCTGCCGATCTGAGAGAAAAAATCGAGTCATTGATCCACAAAGTTAATCACCTGGAACATGAGTCCAGAAGGACAGAGGATTGGTTCCGGTATCTTGAATATATGATCCAGCCGTTCTATATCCGGAAAGGGAAAAAGATGGTAAAGTTCGTAGGTTATTGTATCCGCCTGGAAAACAAGCCTTCAAACCTTAAAAAGTTTGTCAAATCCCTGTACAAGAATGGCTTCCGAATGACTTTAACTCAAATTAAAAACAAATTGAATGAAAACCCCGCAAACCGGTACAATTTGTGATAGAATTGATCTAGCCAAAAAAGATATCGACACCGCTGAAATTGTTTCTTTCGATATATTCGATACTTTGGTCCATAGGTATGTAAAGGAACCAGTGGATGTCTTTGAAATGGCATCCAAACACATAAAGAAAAAGTATAAAGTAATTTACCTGGAGCATAACAACTTTTTAAGGAATTTTAAGAAAATCCGTGTGCAAGCCGAGGCCGATACGCGCAATGAGTTCTATAAAAAGTTTAAAACCTTTGAGATCACGCTGGACGATATTTATGAAAGGTTGTATTACCAATATGATCTCAACCTGGAATTCCTGAGTTTTCTTAAACAGGCGGAGATAACGATGGAGCTGGAAACCATCTATCCCAATCAACATGTGAAGGAACTTTATAATTATGCCCGAGAGAAGAATAAGACGATTATTGCCACCACCGATATGTATTTGCCAAAGGCTGTCATAGAGAAGATATTGTTAAAATGCGGTTATGACGGCATGTCCGAGATCTTTTGCTCGGGTGAATTGAAATATAGCAAGCACCAAGGGGACATTTTTCCACACATTTGCAAAAAATATAAGATCAGCGCGCAGGAACTGTTTCATATTGGCGATAATATTGAATCAGATTATAATATTCCCGTAAATCATTCGTGCCGTGCCATCCACCTGGATTATAAAACGGAGATACATTCCTCTTTTTCTTATTTCAATGAAAAGCCCTATTTGCTGACGGATAGTTTAATTAGCGGGGTCATCCAGAAAATAAAGCTGGATGCCGATCCAATAGAACCTGAAAACCAGTATTTCCGGATTGGTTATGAAGTTTTTGGTCCCGTATTTACCGGCTATTTTTTATGGATAATGAACGAAATAAAAAAGAAGCCCGTCGATAAGATTCTGTTTTTTGCCAGGGATGCATTTGTTTTAAGAAATCTTTATCATAAATACAGGGATATGCTAGGCATCGATATCCCTGAAGAATATGTCTATATATCCAGAGTATCTTCTTTATTAGCGAGTTTTACTGATTTTACTATAGACAGATTGTGGTTCCTGTTTGCGGGAAGAAATCAGAAAACGGTAGCAAAAGGCCTTTCAAATCTAAATATAGATTATAGGGATATCGAAGAAGAGATCGAGAGGATCGGATTTAAGAATGCTTCTGATCAAATAGATTTTTCCACTGAAAAATTCATGAGCCTTCTTATCCGCCTACCGGATAAAATTCAGCAGTCCGCAGCCGCTAAGAGGGCCAGTTTATTCAACTATATAAATAAAGTGATCGGCAATCATAATAAGATAGCTATTGTAGATATAGGTTGGACCGGCAATATGCAGGGGGGATTCGGGAGGATAGCCAAACTGATAAATCCGTCAATCGGTATTGATGGTTATTATTTGGGTACCAGCAATGGCCTGAAAAGGAGCAATCTGCTGACAAATAATGAGTATCACGGCTATTTATTGAATCACGGCTCGCCGGAAGATATTTATTCCAATGTATTATCGCCCGGAGGCATAGAATTGCTGGAATTGGCATTTGTGGCCCCCCATGGAACGACTTTGGGTTATGGAAAAGGAGAGGATGCCACACCCATACTGGAATCGGATCATAGGGATATAGAATACCGGTCAATGGCCAAACAAATCCAGGAAGGCGCATACAGGTTCATTGACGAAATAATGCCTATAATTACCAGTTTAGGGGTTGAGAATTTCATCAATACCCATTGGACGATTCCATTTATCAGCCTGGTAACCAATCCTACGGAGAATGACGCCCTGTTACTCGGAGCCATTACCCATACGGATTCCTCAGTTACGACTTCCGGCAGGTTGCCATTGGCCCCGCAATTGGCCCGGAGATTGCCGGAGGGAGATCCGGCATATATTAGTGGTTTACACAGAGCGATTTGGAAAAGAGGATTCGAGAAACTGAATAAATTATAAAATATATACTATGAAACAGTCAGATCGTTCTTTAAAATTTAAGGGCATTTCTTCCAACAGGTATTGGTGGTTTAACAACATTGAAACGAATTACATACCTCCTATCTTTGATTTCCTGACCGATGAAGAGTGGCAGATCATCGACGACTGGTACAAAGAGAGCGATAGCCGGAGTTCGGCTGCGGAGGCGAATGTGCCTGCGTTATCCATTTTGCAGGGGTTAATCCTCGGTAGCAATATCAAAAATATCGTTCAATTAGGCCACTATGAAGGGTTCTCTACTTTGTTGTTTGGATTTATGCAAAGGAGAATGGGGTTCAAAAATTCAATATTTACTATAGATATTGATAATACCGTTTCAGAAAGAACTCAGTCCTGGGTGAACAGAGCGGGGCTACAGGATTATGTAAAAGTGGTTGTTTCTAACTCTTCCGAGGCTTTCTTACCTGCGGCAGCGAGGGAATATTTTAAGGATGAGATCAATATGATATTTATCGACTCATCTCATCAGTATGATCATACTATAGAAGAACTTGATCTCTGGCATAATAGCCTTAAAGACCAGGGGCTTATTGTTTTACATGACGTAAGTAAATTCGCCAGCCAGTATGACTCTACCAAATCCGGAGGAGTGAACAGGGCAATAACAGAATGGTCTCAATCCAGAAAAGTACCTGTATTTCTCATGAATGAAAAAGTGGGAAGTATAAACAAGAACTATGGTTTCGGCCAGCTGACGTATAAGGATGGCTGTGGGTTGGGATTAATACAAAAAGTTATATAACGTAAAAAGATTTGGGTTGAAGTACTGGCTATTAACTACTGAATATCCTCCGTTTCATGGAGGAGGCATCAGTACTTATTGTTTTTTCACTGCTTCCATGCTGGCTGCAGCCGGCATGGAAGTCACTGTGTTCGTACCCGATGATTCAGTCGGCGATTATAGCATCCTTTCTCAAAAGATCGGAATACAGGTCATTCGTTTTAACAGCAACAGAAGTCAGCTTCATCAGGCGCTCGGGTATACATCCCGATTAAGCTATGAGTTTGCGCAGATAGTAAGGATCCTTATCCGGGAGCAAGGCTATCCGGATTATATTGAGTCGCAGGATTATCTGGGCATCGCGTATTACCTGCAACAATTCAAGCTTCTGCAGTATGAAGGTTTGCAGCATATACCCATCATCATCACGCTTCATTCGCCCGCTTTCATTTACCTGGAATATAACAGGGCACCTACTTACAAATTTCCTGATTTTCACACCTGCGAGATGGAAAAATACAGCATCAAGGCTGCAGATGTGCTGATCTCACCCACTATTTTCCTGGCAGAGGAGATCAGTCGCTACATAACTATTTCCAATAAACAAATTCATTTCATCCCTAACCCTTACCAGGCTGCAATAACAGAAGATATTCCTGCTTTTAAAAAAAACAAGATCCTATATTACGGCAAGCTTTCCCCGCAAAAGGGAACTTTCGAGTTGCTGGAGTATTTCAAGGAATTATGGGATAATGGCTTTGCCCATAGCCTGCATTTTATCGGGGGCACCGATATTGTTTACTATCCCGATATGCTGACCATGGGGCAGATCGTCAAGGAAAGATATGATCTCTATATAAAAAGAGGATTGTTGTTGCTGCATGACAAAATAAGCCCTTCGGAAATAAACAATGCACTCTCCGATGCCCACGTTATCATTGTACCAAGCATTGTCGATAATCTTCCTTATGTAGTCATGGAAGCCATGCATCTTGGAAAGGTCGTATTGGCCTCTGTCCAGGGAGGGCAACGGGAGATGATTGAAGATGGAGAAAATGGGTTTCTATTTGACCACAGGAGGGAGGGTTCCTTCAGCGACCGGTTATTCCATATCCTGAAAATGAAGGAGGAAGAGGTGATAGCATTAGGAAAGAAAGCACAGGAAAGAGTCCTTATTACTTATAATTTTAAAAAGATATTTGAACAAAAGAAGGCATTGCTGGATTCTCTGAAGGGAGAGAATTTTGAACTTCGGGAGTATCCTTTCCTTTACCAGGAGCCGACCTCCCCTGCAATTTTCTCTGACACTAATGAATTGCTCTCTGTAATCATCCCTTATTATAATATGGGCAAATTCATTGAAGATTGCATTCTATCCGTTCTGGGGTCCACTTATATGGCATCCGAGATACTTGTTATCAACGATGGCAGTACCGATGCCTATAGCCTGGAGCAGCTTGAGAAAATAAAAACGTTAGACAACAAAGTCAGGGTCATAAATCAAAAAAATAAGGGGCTGGCAGCAACGAGAAATGAAGGGGCCCGTTTAGCAAAAGGATATTTTCTTGCCTTTCTTGATGCTGACGATAAGGTGGCGCCGGATTATTATGACAAAGCAGTTACCCTGTTAAAAAGGTATGGTAACGTTTTTTTTGTTGGGAGCTGGGTGCAATATTTTGAAAACAGTCGGAATAAATGGGTGACTTTCACCCCTCAACCTCCGTATATTTTAGTTCATAATTCAATGAATAGCAGCGGATTAGTATATAAGCGAGCTGCTTTTCTGCAAGCCGGCCTGAATGATAAAAATGTAGACTATGGCCTGGAAGATTATGAAAGTGTGCTCAGTCTGATGGCAGCGGGATATAACGGTGTTGTATTACCTGAATTTTTATTTTTTTACCGGGTGAGAAGCGATAGTATGTTTCGGAAAATAACCAGGCAAAAAATATTATATTCTTACAAGTATATATCTCAGAAGCATGGCGCATATTATGCTAAATTTGCATCCGATGTTGTCAATTTATTGAATGCCAATGGCCCGGGTTTTCTTTTTGATAATCCGACTTTTGAAGTCGCCGTCCATTCGAAGCAGGAAAGTAACCGATGGCTGCTGACAAGGGTAAAAGCCTTTGTTAAGAGAAATGAATTATTAAAGAAAATAGCCCTTAAAATTGTAAAAAAATCTCTATGATTCTAGGTATTTTAAAGGATTGGGTGCAACGCTCCAATAAATATGAACGGCTCTGGCTACTCGCAAAAATTGAATTCAAGTTACGCTATTATGAAAATAAACTAGGATTATTATGGGCCCTTCTCAAGCCGTTAATGGATATAGCGGTCTACTATGTTGTATTTCAGATTATCTTAAAGCAGGGTATACCGGCCTTCGCCTCTTACCTTTTTATTGGTTTGATATTATGGAACTTCTTTGTTGAGTCGACGACAGGCACCATACAGATCCTGCACACTAAAAAGTATTTATACGAGTATAGCAATATGAATAAGCTGGAAATCTACCTCTCCACCCTTTTCAGCAATGCCATTGGATTCTGTTTTAATTTCATCATGTTCCTGTTGTTTTACAGTTTTATAGAAAAGGAGTCTACCGGGCTTTCAATCCAGAATTTCTGGATTGTTCCTATATTTCTGAATTTATTCATATTATCTTTGGGCGTATCCCTGATCTTGTCTAATATCTATGTCGTGGCAAAGGACATTAACCAGATCTGGATAGTGTTCATTTCTTTTCTCTTCTTCTTATCCCCCATTTTCTATAAGCTTTCCACTTTTAAATCGGCCCTACCTTCTTTTGATTATGCCAACCCGATAGCGGGAATCATTATCAATGCCAGAAGTATTATGCTGGAGCATAGATCTCCGGACTTAATGCTAATGCTCTGGGATTTCTCCTATGCCATTCTTTTATTACTTGCAGGATTATTATTATTAAACAAATTAGGTTCCAAAGCTGCGGAAAAATTATAATTGACTCATGGAAAACACAGCCCCTGCCATACAGGCAAAAAATATCAGTAAGACTTTTCATATTTCTGAGGATAGTCACAATACCGTGAAGCATCGCCTCTTCAATTTATTCAATCCTCCACGGGCTAAAAACGTGGAAGCAGTGAAAATGATGGATTTTGTGGTGAATAAAGGTGAATGCATCGGCATTTTGGGAAGGAACGGTTGCGGAAAATCCACCCTGGTGAAGTTATTAGCCGGGGTATATCCATCCGACACCGGTTACATAAATATTTTTGGCACGACGTTGCTAATGAACCTTGGTGTAGGCATGAGCCAGGAGCTTACAGCCAGAGAGAACATCTATGTTTCCAGTTCAGTCCTGGGATTAAGGATCAAGGAGATCGATGCAATTTTTGACAAAATCGTTGACTTTGCAGAAATCAGGGAATTTGTCGATACAAAGGTCAAATACTTTTCCTCAGGAATGATGGCCCGTCTGGCCTTTTCGATTGCAGTCAATGCCGGCGCCGATATCATGTTCCTGGATGAAATATTTGCTGTCGGGGACGTGAAATTCCAGGAAAAAGCTATTAAAGTCTTTGAATCAAGCTGGATTGCAGGTAAAACAGTAATTCTTGTCAGCCATAGCATGGAAGTGATCCAAAAATACTGCAGCCGGGCTGCCTTTATGAAACAGGGCCGCCTCATCTTTTTCGGCAATACGACTGAAGCAATCGAATTGTATATGAAGGACAACGAATAAAGCGGTCATCTGCCAACGGGCAACCCTGGCTCCAGGCTAAGGCCGGGGTTGATCCCTTTATAAGCGCTCACAAAACAAAGGAAGAACCCCAGCAGCAGACATCCGATGCTCCTGTCAAGGTAGGTCTCCGTGATCATGGATGCCCCCAAAGCCAGTATGATGAATGCACCAAGCCCATCCTTTGCCCGGTAACAGGCGATCAGGGGGAAGAACAGGTAACCAAGCAGGAAAATGCCAAATCCGATAACCCCGAAATTGCATAGAACATCCAAATAGGTACTATGCATATTTCTCCTGGTCTGATACCCTAAGTCGAATTGCCGGGCCTTGTATACTTCCATCAGTTTCGCCCGTTTGTCTCCCAGGGGTACGCCGGTGAGCCAATGTTCCCTGGCCAGCTGCCACCCGCATGTCCACACAGCCAGCCGGATATTGGCCCCGTTCCATTGCTCAGCGGTCAACTGCATGTTATAGTGACTCTCTACGGCGTGGCTATTGAATTTATAGTCGGTATAATTTAATTCTTTGAACCGGTTCAGGGTCTTGGGAAAAAATTTCACCAGGAGAATGGCTCCAATGAACAGGCCCATTACCAGGGTAGCTCCTTCAAGATATTTTCTTTTTTTAATAATATAAACGGCCGCGTAGAGCAGCAGGCTGGAATAGAGGATGATAATGGCGATCCGGCTGGCCAGCATAAAATGAAAGATCAGGAGAAAGACGATAGCCAGGTAGGCCAACCCTTTATATTTTATCACAGAGGGCTTTTTGAAAAGAAGATAGACGTAACTGAACAGGGTCAGGTTGACCAGGAGGGCGAAATAGATCGACTGTTTCCGGATCGCTGCCGTGAGGCTGTCATCATAGAGAAAGCCGGAGTCGTTGAATTTCTGGTATTGCTGAAAGGCATAAACCAGGCAGACCAGGGCCGTCAAAGTAATGATGATGCTGAAGAAAAGCAGGATCCGGTCCTTCAGCTCCTCCCGGATAACGATCAACCCAATCGAAAGGGGGAAGACTAGGAGGGGGACCCGAAGGACGAGCATTTCCATGCCTTCCTGCCGGTCGGCTGAGATAAGGGCGCTGACGATATGGAGCCCGTAAAAGAGGATCATAAAAAAGATCTCTTTTCTCTTCCATAACAGCTGTTTTTTTTCGGCGAAAGGATTGTAAAGGAAGCAGTTGAGGATAATGGCTCCCGTAACGATATTATTTATAACCGGCATGTCCGGCAGGAGGAGGGAGATAAAAAAAGCGGCTACCCCGAAATATAAGATCTTCTCCTTGATCGCAAAAGTCTTTCCAATAGGGTCCAATAACAGTATAGATCGCATTTATCGGGTTTGGGGCAAAAATACAGGTCTAAACCTTATCTGCAATAACCTGTTAACTACATTCCATCTTATTATTTTTACCGAAATTGTACCCTGGAAAGAAGGGGACCAGTGAAAAAGATAGGTTGGCCCGAAATAAAAGATACGATGGTCATAAGTAAGTAAATAACAAAAAAACGAATGAAAACCCTCTTCAAATACCTGGCGCCTTATAAGAAACTGGTCTTTCTCGCGCTGATCCTGGCGGCTATCAACCAATCCTTTTCCATGCTGGACCCCTATTATTTTGGGAAGCTGCTGGATAAATACGCCACCCACCCCTACGAAACAGGAGATTTCGATCCCAAGACCAAACAATTTAACCGAACCGGCATCCGGACACAGACCGAATTCATCTGGGGCGTATTGCGATTTTTAGGGATCCTGATCAGCGTAGCGATGGTATCGCGGATCGCCAAGGCTTTCCAGGATTACTGCGGCAATGTCATTGTCCAGAAATTCGGCGCCACCATCTTTACCACGGGGCTGCAGCATTCTATGGCCTTGCCTTTCAGTGAGTTCGAGGACCAGCGGAGCGGGGAGACCCTGTCCATTCTCTCCAAAGTCCGGACCGATACGGAAAAATTCATCATTTCCTTTATCAATGTCCTGTTCGGGATCCTGGTGGGAGTAGTCTTCATTTCCGTGTATTCCTTCCGGCTGCACTGGTCCATTATGCCCATCTATGTGGTGGGAATGATACTGCTGTCCGTGCTGACGAGCCTGCTTAGCAAAAAGATCAAACGCATTCAAAAGAAGATCGTTTCGGAGACCAATGCCCTGGCCGGCAGTACGACGGAATCCCTGCGGAATATTGAGCTCGTAAAAAGCCTGGGCCTGACGGAGCAGGAGGTGAAACGCCTGAACCTGAATACGTTCAAGATCCTGGGCCTGGAGCTGAGAAAGGTAAAGAGCATCCGTTCCCTCAGTTTCATCCAGGGGACTTTTGTGAATTTTTTGCGGCAATCCATTATGTTCCTGCTCCTTTGGCTGGTCTTCAAGGGGAGGCTCACGCCGGGGGAGGTAATGACGATGGTCTTTTACTCTTTCTTTATCTTCGGCCCTTTGCAGGAGCTGGGTAATATTATTCTTTCGTACCGGGAAGCGGAAGCTTCCCTGAATAATTTCGACACCCTGATGAAGAAAACCCCGGAATTACCGCCCCTTTCTCCTCAGCATCTGGGCCCTGTACGAACACTGGCTTTCCGGGATGTCGTTTTCAAACACCAGACGGCCCAGCATTATGCCATCGATCATATCAGTTTTAGCGTGCAAACCGGGGAGACCATTGCCTTTGTAGGGCCCTCGGGCAGCGGGAAGACCACCCTGATGAAGTTATTGGTAGGTTTGTATCGTCCGCAGGAAGGGAGAATTCTCTATAATGGGCTGGATGAGACATCCATTGATTTTGATGACCTGCGTAAGCAGATCGGGTTTGTGACGCAGGATACCCAGTTATTTGCAGGTACGATTAAGGAAAATCTGTTATTTGTCAACCCGGCCGCTACGGAAGCGGATTTACTGGAGGCCCTGGATAAGGCATCCTGTACGAACCTGCTGGTCCGGGCTGAAAAAGGGATCGATACCATGATCGGAGAAGGCGGGCTGAAGTTATCCGGAGGGGAGAAGCAACGATTGTCCATTGCCCGCGCTCTGTTACGGAAGCCGAAACTGCTGATCTTTGACGAGGCCACTTCCGCGCTGGACTCTCTCACGGAAGAAGACATCACCCGGACCATCAGGGAGGTATCCTCCCAGGGGGACCAGATAACAATTCTGATAGCCCATCGTTTATCTACTATCATGCATGCCGACCGGATCTATGTGCTGGAGAAGGGGGAAGTAGTGGAAACGGGCGCTCATGGGAAGTTGTTAGAGGAAAAAGGGTTATATTATGCCATGTGGCGGCAGCAGATCGGGGAACGAAAATATGCAGCAGCCAGCCTTTCCTGAGGCAACGGCCTGGGATAAAACATCGTAACGATAACAAATCCTTAATGAATAAATGTTTTATGTTTATGGTGTCGTACGCCCTTACCAGGGTCTAAATATCTTAACAAGGACCTCATGATCTCCTTATCGGTTGTAATTATTACCTATAACGAAGAAAAGAATATCGGGAGATGTATCCACTCGGTGCAAGCTGTTGCCGACGAGATCGTCGTGCTGGATTCTTTTTCTACGGACCGGACGGCAGTCATCGTGAGGGAATTGGGGGGGAAGTTGCATCAGCGGGCTTTTACCGGTTACGGAGCGCAGAAGAATGCCGGCACAGCCCTCGCCGCTCATGATTATATCCTGTTCCTGGACGCGGACGAGTTCCTCAGCGAAGAGCTCTGTAGGAGTATACGGGAAGAGAAGGAAAATGGATTCTCCCATGATGCCTACAGCATGAACCGGCTGAACAATTATTGCGGTCAGTGGATCCGTCACGGCAGCTGGTACCCGGATAAGAAACTCCGGATCATTCACCGGCAAAAGGGTGTCTGGAACCTCGATATCGTGCATGAGACACTGGAGACCGCCGCCGGCGCCAGCATCCATCATCTGAAGGGGGACCTGTTACACAACACCTATTCCAATTTCGACGAACATATCGAAAAGAATAACCGGTATAGCCGGCTTTCAGCCCTGCTGTTATATCAGAAAGGGAAGCGCACCCACGGATTTAAGATCGTTTTTAACCCGTTCTGGGCTTTTTTTACCAGTTATTTTCTAAGGGCGGGCTTTCTGGATGGCTTTTACGGGTTTGTCATCGCCATAAATATTGCGCATCTTACTTTTCTAAAATATATTAAATTATATCAACTTCAACAAAGAAAGAAACCATGAGTTGGCTGTCAGAAATTTTCGGAGGAGGCGGACCTATCAGACAGGCTTTGCGGGAGGGAGGAGTGATCATCGATCTAAGGACCCCATTTGAATTCGATCAGGGGCATATACCCCATTCTCTGAATATACCGGTAGACCGTATTAAAGCGAATATCGGGCGGATACGGGCGCTGAATAAACCCATTATTCTTTGTTGCGGCACCGGGGCCCATTGTTGGGAGGCGGCGGCCATTCTCCGGGAAGCCGGCATTACCCGGGTACATAACGGGGGGAGTTGGCAGTCTTTGCTGAGGCTGGCACAAAAATCCTGATATTTGCATCCATGAACGGGAAAATACAAGCCATTATCAATGAATCGCTGACGGTCAAAAGTCAGGTCCTGAATGATCTCCGGCTGATCGGACTGGTGGGGGATCTCGTGACGCTTATCACCGACCGGTTCCGGCAGGGAAAGCATCTTTATTTCTGCGGTAACGGAGGAAGTGCAGCGGATGCCCAGCACCTGGCAGCAGAATTCTCCGGACGATTCTACATCAACAGGGATGCGCTGCCTTCGGAAGCCCTGCACTGCAATACATCTTATCTGACAGCTGTTGCCAACGACTTCGGCTATGAGCTGATCTACTCCCGGCTAATCAAGGGGATCGGCAAACCGGGGGATATCCTGGTCGGATTGTCTACTTCCGGAAATTCAGTCAATATTGTGAAAGCATTTATTACGGCCCGGGAAAAGGGAATTACTACGATCGGGATGACCGGTGAAGGAGGAGGTAAGATGAAGGAGTATAGCGACTATCTGATCGATATCCCTTCCCGCAATACCCCCCGCATTCAGGAAGCCCACATGCTGCTGGGGCATATCATCTGCCAGTTAGTGGAAGAACTCTATTTTACCCCCGCCCCCTAAAAACGAGACAACTTCAGAGCCTATGATCAAACAAGCTATTATATTAGCCGGGGGGCTGGGAACCCGGCTCCGTTCCGCTGTCCCGGAGCTGCCCAAATGTATGGCGCCGGTAGCGGGCAGGCCTTTTCTTTCTTATGTGATCGACAGCCTCCGGCAGCAGGGCATCGAAAAATTTATTTTTGCGCTGGGATATAAGAGTGCGCATTTTGAGGAGTTGCTGAGAGCGGAATTTCCGATGGGCCCGGAGGAGGGCAGGAACTTATCCTGTCAGTTGTCCATCGAAGCGGAGCCTCTCGGCACCGGTGGCGCCATTAAGCTGGCCTGCCGGAAGGCTACCGAAGGGACGGTACTGGTATTGAACGGGGATACTTTTTTCGGTGTGCGGGTGGAGGAACTGGCGGCCTTTCACGAAGTAAAGAAAGCCCATTGTACGCTTTGTCTCAAGCCCATGGAAAATTTCGACCGGTATGGGGTCGTGGAGTTGAATCCCGACCATAGCATCCGTCATTTCCGGGAAAAGCAGTTTTATACGGCCGGGCTCATCAACGGGGGGGTCTATGCGTTGGATACGGCCCGGTTCCTGTCAGCATCATTGCCGGATAAGTTCTCTTTTGAAAAAGATTACCTGGAAAAGCAGGAGCCGGGGCGGCGCCTTTTCGGGTTGGTGCAAAACGGATATTTTATCGATATCGGCATTCCGGAGGATTATGCGCGGGCCCAGCATGAACTGGTGGCAGCCATCACCTACTAATATTCTATAAACCGAATTTTTATGATATATAGAAGCAAAGCTCCTTTACGAATCGGGCTGGCCGGTGGAGGGACGGATGTCAGTCCATACAGTGACTTATACGGAGGGGCGATCCTGAATGCGACCTTATCTCTTTATGCACACGCGACGATCGAGCCTTTGACGGAGAATACTATTATCCTGCAGGGTATCGACCGCAAGGAAGAACAACGATATGAGGGCGGAACGGAATTAGCGGAATTGCCAATCGATGGCAAGCTGGATCTGCTGAAGGGAGTGTATAACCGGATCCGGAAGGAATATGGCTTACCGGTTACGGGCTTTCGGTTATCTACCTTCGTAGATGCGCCGGCGGGCTCGGGATTGGGTACGTCTTCGACGTTGGTAGTGGCTATCATCGGGGCGTTTGCGGAGATGCTGCGATTGCCGCTGGGGGAATATGATATCGCCCATCTCGCTTATGATATCGAAAGAAAAGAGCTACAAATGGCCGGCGGCAAACAGGATCAGTATGCCGCTACTTTCGGGGGCGTGAATTATATGGAATTTTATTCCGGGGACAAGGTCATTGTCAATCCGTTGCGCGTGAAGCAGCAATACCTGTTCGAACTGGAAAATAATTTATTATTATACTATACGGCTACCAGCCGCGAATCAGCAAAGATCATCGAGAAGCAAAGCCAGAATGTAGTAGATAAGAAAGAAGCTTCGATCGAGGCGATGCACCAGTTAAAACACCAGGCGCAGCTGATGAAAGAGGCTTTGCTGAAAGGCCGTATCCATGAGATCGGCGAGATCCTGGATTTTGGGTTTCGGCAGAAGTTAAAGATGGCGGAAGGGATCTCCAATGCCCTGATCGAGGATATTTACGGGCAGGCCAGGCTGGCTGGCGCTACCGGGGGGAAAATATCCGGGGCAGGCGGTGGGGGGTTCATGACCTTCTATTGCCCTGCCATTTCCAAATACCGGGTGATGGAGGCTCTTAGTAAACTGGGCGGCCATTGCCAGCCTTATCAATTTACGGATCATGGGTTGACCACCTGGACGATCTGATCGCGTCCAGGCACACAACTCCGCTCAATCCCTGCCGCCGCCCCCGGCAAGCGCCTAAAATTTGTACCTTGCTGCTTCAAATCTAAAATCGCCCGGATGTCTGCCCAGGAAAAACCGAACTATTTATGGAGTCTCCTTACGATGAAATGCCCCCGTTGCCGCAGAGGGCCTATGTTCAGCGACCCTAATGCCTGGAAACTAAGGAAGACCCTGAAAATGCCGGAGAAATGTCCGGAATGCGGGCAGCATTTTGAACTGGAGATCGGGTTCTGGTACGGCACCGGGTACGTCAGTTATCTCCTTTCTTTCGCCCTGTCGGTCGCTACTTTTATTCTTTGGTGGATCTGTATCGGCTTGTCTACGGAAGATCACCGGTTTTTCTGGTGGATGGGGCTCAATGCTATTTTTTTGATCGGCCTGCAACCCTGGCTCATGCGCTTGAGCCGGGTACTCTACCTGTATTTTTTTGTGAAGTATGATGCAGACTATAAGACCACGGCGGTGAAAAGCTTTGATTAGCAGAAAAGGCCGTCTCGCTATTTCAATGGAGACGACCTTTCGGTAACTATGCTATTGGGTTAGTAGTTCTTATTCAAACGTTAAAAAATCAATATTATTATTTATTTCACGGATCAAATGCCTTTACTATGGAATTTTTTAGTTAAGGGCATCGGTGGAAGGGGCATTTCCTTTACTCAAAGGAAAGTCTAGGGGGAAGTCCAGTTTGAAGCTGATATTCCTTCCCATATTATAGATCCCATGGCTGCGATTGGTGTCTGTCGAAGAATATAAGAAGTATTTCAACCGGCTCAGGTGGTCGTAGTAGGCTACGTCGAACAGATTATTGGCGTTGAGGTACAGATTAAAGATCGTTTTCCCTTTTTTATCGGTGAAGCTCCCTCCTATTCCTGCGTTGACGAGGCTATATCCCGCTGTAGGAGTCTCGGTATTATAGGCCAAAAATGCGCGGTTCTGTGTAGCATAATATTCCCATTGCAATTTTAAAAATGCATGTGAGACGTGGGATCGCTTTGCGCTGAATTCATATCTCAGTTCCGAGATGCCGTGGGTAGGAGGGATAAAGGGAAGGTATTTAGCGCTGTCTCCCAGGGCTTTATTCTGTGGACCTTTATTAGCCCCATATACGATGGAGAGACTGTTCTCGAAATGCAGTGCTTTTATGGGGTGGATATCGATGCTGGCCTCACCCCCGAATAATTGTGCTTTCGAAGACACGAAATGAAAGATCTGGTTGCCCTGGTAAAAAGTATCCGCGCCATTGACCGCCTGGACGCGCTGGTTGTAGATATAATTGCTGATAAAATTATTAAAGAGATCCAGCGTGGCCACTACATAGTGGGAGCTATACACGAATCCGATATCTTCCTGTAAACTGAATTCCGGCTTGAAATCAGGATTGCCCAGCTGGTAGATCCCGGTGCCCGGATGAACGCCGTTGGAGGAGATCTCGGCGATATTGGGAGCGCGGAATCCCCGGGCGATATTGGCCTTTACGGAAAATCGATCGGAGAAATTGTAAGTGGCGCCGATACTGCCGGAGAACCCGCTGAAGGTCTTATTATAATTGGAGAATTGCCGGTCGGCGCCCACGGTGTCAGCCCCATATACCGGTTTGTCGAAGCCGGTCACGGGATCGGGGCTCGTATATAATTCAAAATTTTTGAACGAACGGGTGTCAAAACGCAGGCCGCCGGATATATCGAGCTTGTCAAAGCTGCGCTTGGCCAGCAAAAAAGGTCCGATATCGAACTGGTGATAGGAAGGGATGACGAATTCCGTTCCGTTGGTCGTGGTATTATCCTGGTACATGCCGTTGACTCCGACCGTGACATTCCAGTTATTGAATTCTGGTAGAAAATATTTTACGTCATAAGTAAGACTATTGAGTTGAAGGTAGAGACCGGGAATGCTGTAGAGGACCGGGTGGCTAAATTCCCGGCGTATGCTGCGCTGATAGCCCAGGTTGACCTGCAGCCGCCCATATTCTCCCAGGATAAAGCTATTGCCCGAATAGATGCGGTAATGCTGTACGTGCTGGTGGATCTTCTCCATTTTGTAGCTATCCAGGTCGGATGATGAGACGATCTGGCGGACGGTGTCCGCTTCGCTGATCTGCCGGGTAAACCGACCGGTGGCGCTATCGCGGCTGCCGTCGGGGATCTCCTGGAGGTCGTCATAGAGTACGAAATCCAGGTGGGAGTAGCCCCATTTGCGGTGGAGGCCCAGAGATGCGTTTGCATCCGTCTCATTGAAAGCGGTGCCGAATACCCGGCCGTCGATCTTGTTGCGATAGTCGACTGCCTGTTTGTGGGAGATCCGGGCGACCCATTCCAGTCCGTTCTTTGTAGCGCCCAGCATGGCGGAGCCACCTATGTATTTATTGTTGGTCTGGTAATTAAGTGTGAGGTCTCCGATCATCTTTCCTTCCGGCGCGGGCTGGGTAGGGATGAGGTTGACGACGCCGGCCAAGGCATCCGAGCCAAAGCTGAGGCTGGCAGGTCCTTTGATCACTTCTACCCTATCCACGGCATATTGGTCTACTTCGATGCCGTGCTCGTCTCCCCATTGCTGTCCTTCCTGCCGGATGCCGTCGTAAAGGGTAAGGATCCTATTATAACCTAGCCCCCTGATAAAGGGTTTGGACACATTGGGGCCGGTCGTGACGGCCCGTATGCCCGGTATCTTGGCGATAGCGTCGATGGCGTTGGTACTCAGATTCGTTTCAAGATAACTATGAGAGATGGATACGATAGGGACGGGGCTTCTTTTGATCTGGGTAGCTTTGGACAAGCCGGTTACGACTACGGGACTTTCTTCCACATACTCATCGGTCAGGGCAAAATCCTGGGTGATGGGGCCGGAGATCGTCACGATCTTCGTGAGGGTCTTGAATCCGATAGAGTGTACTTCTATGAGGTATCTGCCGGAAGGCAGGGTGTTGAATTTGTAGTAGCCGCCGGTGTCGGTGATCACACCCAGTTTGAGGTCCGGAATATATACCGTGGCGCCGATCAGGGGCGTTCCGCCCTGCTCGGTGATCTTACCGGAAAGGGAGCCGGTGCCGGGGGAAAGGGGGACAGGGGCCGTTGTTGCGGATACTGCTGTTGCGAAAAAGATCAAAATAAATCCTGCGCTGTATATAAATCGATTCATGTCGTTTCAAATTTAGGCTAGTCGGGGCCCCCGGGCAAATTTTGCCGGTTAAAAGATGCTAAGCACCTGTTATTTTTTCAGGACAACGGTGAATACGGAGCCTTTCCCCACGGCACTTTCGCAGGAAATCTCTCCATTCAATTCTTCGACGATGCGTTTGACGATGGCAAGGCCCAGGCCGGTGGAGGGTTCTCCGTTGGTGGGCTGAGAGGATATTTTACTGTATTTGGAGAAAAGATGGGGTAATTCGTCGGGCTCGATACCGACTCCTTCATCGCGAATCTTGATGCTGACGGCGTCTTTTTCTTCGCTGACGCTGATCCAGATCTGTTTACCGGCAGAGGTGTATTTAATGGCATTCGACAGCAGGTTTTCCAGCATCCGGCTCAGTAATTGACGATCGCTGAGGAAATACAGGGATTTGCTGGCGCAATCCACGTGCAGCTGAATATTCTTTTTGGTAGCGGTAGGGAGAAAATCCTCCACAATGGATTCGGTAAAAATGCGCAGGTCCAGGTTTTCCAGCCTGAGCTTATGTTGATTGGTCTCCGCTTTTTCGACATCGAGTATATGACGTATCAGCTTTTCGCCATAGTTGGTAGCCTGTTCGATACGGCTGAGGGCTTTTTTTTGTTCGGGGGTGAGGTTATCCGTTTCCGTCTGCAGTAGCTGGCTCCACATACCGATACTGGCGAAGGGGGTGCTGAGATCGTGGGATACGATGCTGATGAGGGAGTTCTTTTCATAATTCAGTTCTGACAATCTTTCATTTTGTCTCATGACCAGGTCGTTGGTGGCCTGCAGCTTTTTATTCACTTTGCGTTTGGTCAGAAAGGCCAGGGCGGCTGCTATGGCGACCAGGAGCAGGCTGATGCTCATGATCAGCATGATACGGGAATGGAATTTTTGTTGGGTCACTTCTCCCTGCAGGAGTAGTTTTTCATTTTCCCTTTCCCGGGCTTCGTATTTTGCTTCCAGCTCTGCAATAGCTTTATAGGTCTCGCCATTCACGATGGCGGTATCCAATGTGTACCACTTGCTCTGGTAATCCCAGGCTTTTTTATAATCCCCCCTGCGATAAGCCAATTCGGAAAGGATATGATAGCTATCGGATTGTTTGCCTCTTGATTCAAGCTGCAAGGCAAGCGTTATAGACAGGTCGGCATATTTGGCGGCTGAATCGAATAGTCCTTTTTGTGTGTAGGAATCGGCGAGGTTAAGGACGTCAAACCAGCAGGTAGATTTGCCGGCCATGCCCTGTATGGCCTGGTGACGCTGGTAATTACCGCTGAAGTAGACCAGGGACTTGTCATAATCCTTCAGGTAGTAATAGGTCTGTCCGAGGTTGTTATACAGGTTTGACAGGTCTTCCAGTCCTTTTTCTTCGAGGGGTTTGCCGATGCGCAATCCTTCTTTCAGGATGAGCAGGGCGCTGTCATAGAGGCCCAGGTGGTTATAAAGAGGGGCCAGGTTGATATAGCTGGTGACCAGGGAACCGGCGTCGCCCCGTTGTTTGTTCAGTTTTACGCATTCCAGGTAGACGTCTTTTGCCTTTTGGGGCTGCTTCATCTCCGTGTAGTTGACGGCCAGGTCTGTCAGGGAATTGATCTGGTCTTCGGTATCGTCCAGTTTGCGGGCTTCATCGAGGGTTTGCAGGTAATAGTCTATCGCTCTTTTATAATCGGATTTGTTCTCATAATAATAACCGGTAAGGCGGAGGGCCATGACCTTGGCTTTGGGATATTGCCCTTTCAGGTAAAGGCGATTGAAGTAGTTGGCGTAATAAGCGATAGAATCCGTCTGTGCCTCGGTAAGGTGCATGGCCTTGTAGTAAGCCCGGCTCAGTTCAACGGTATCTGTTTGTCCGAAAAGGGCAGGGGAGCTCAGTAGGAAAAAAAGGAATAATACGCGATTCACAGGCTGTAACTGTTCATTTACCCTCAAGATAATACTCTTTCCGCTACCTGAATACCACTAGTCGATCAATTTATGCCGGAGGGCAAATTTGACCAGGCCGACGGTGTTGTTAACGCCCAGTTTAGCGATGAGGTTCTTCCGGTGTGTCTCTACCGTGCTTACGCTAAGGAATAGTTTTTCGGCAATTTCCGCATTGCTGTATTCCCGGCAGATCAGTTTCAATACTTCCAGTTCCCGGCGGGAGAGGATGTCATCGATCTGCCTGTCTTCGATGGTGATCGTGCTGCGAAAGTCTTCCTCCCGATCCCCGATATGAATGTCCTTGCTGAAATAGCTGCTCCCTTCGTGAACGGCGCGCAGGGCGGTCAGGAGTTCTTCCAGGGGGGCGTTCTTCAGTACATACCCTTGGATATTGTGACGGGTGAGTTTGTGTATATAGCGGGTGCCGCGTAAGAGGGTGAGATAAATGACTTTCAGGTCTGGCCGGCTTGCACGGATATTCTGCAGGAGTTCCTCTTCGGTGGTATCCGGCAAATAAACGTCCAGCAATAAGATATCTACCAGTAAATCATTTAGTTGCGCTAATAAAGCCTGCCCGGATGCCGCAGTACCAATCACTTCTATGTCCTTTTGTTTACCCAGCAATAAAGCCAATCCTTCCAGGTACATTTCATGATCATCGGTAATAAAGACTCGAATCATCGTGTTGTAAAAGATTCGTTTGACGGAAAAAGGTTTGCTATGACGAAAACGCTTATGACCAGTAAGCGTTTCCTTTAAAAAGCAAGTTAAAACTATTTATGATATGAGGCCATTAAAAAGCCCCTTTTCGGGGGCTTTTCTGAATATGAGTACTCTCCGGCCTCTTTATAGGCCTTGGTTTACCGCTTTTTTAATTGATATTTTCGATAATTCCGGCGATTCCCTGTCCGCCTCCTACACAGGCCGTTACGATGCCGTATTTCTTCTTTTGTCTTTTTAGTTCGTGGGTGAGCTGGATGGTCAGTTTGCAGCCGGAGCAGCCCAGGGGGTGGCCCAGGGCGATGGCGCCGCCATTGGTATTGACGATCGCGGGATCGATGCCCAGTGTGCGTATGACGGCCAGTGACTGGGAGGCGAAGGCTTCATTGAGTTCCACCAGGTCGATCTGTCCCAGGTTCATGCCCACCTGCCGGAGGGCTTTGGGGACGGCTTCGACGGGACCGATGCCCATGACGCGGGGATGCACTCCGGCGCTGGCGCAGGCCACCAGCCGGGCGATAGGCTGAAGACCCAGTTCTTTGATCATATTCTCTCCCATGACGATCACGAAGGCGGCGCCGTCGCTGGTCTGGGAGGAGTTGCCGGCCGTTATACAGCCGCCGGCCGCAAAGACCGGCTTCAGTTTAGCCAGGGCTTCCAGGGAGGTATCGGCTCTCGGTCCTTCGTCGGTGTCGACGGTGAAGTGGCGCTTCTGACGGCGCCCTTTTTCATCGACGTAGACCTCTTCGACCGTCAACGGCAGGATGCCGTCCTTAAAATAGCCGTTTTTTATCGCGTTGATCGCTTTTTGATGGGATTGATAAGAGAACTGATCCTGGTCTTCCCGGCTTACCTTATATTCTTTGGCGACGGCTTCGGCTGTCAGACCCATATTGAGGTAATAATCCGGGTCGTCGGAGGCGATGGAATAAGCGGGTACGGTCTTCCAGCCGGCGGTGGGCACGAGGCTCATGCTCTCCGTTCCCCCGGCGATGATACATTCGGCCTGGCCGGAGCGGATCTTGGCGGTGGCGATGGCGATCGTCTCCAGTCCGCTGGCGCAATACCGGTTGACCGTGACGCCGGGTGCATGGATGCCGACAGCCCGGGCGGCGATGATGCGTCCCACCTGGAGGCCTTGCTCGGCCTCGGGGACGGCATTGCCGACGATCACGTCGTCTACGCGATGGGGGTCCAGTTGAGGGACCGAGGCCAGGAGTCCTTTGATGACATCGATGGCCATGTCGTCAGGGCGGTAGAACCGGAATTTTCCTCTTTTGGATTTGCCGACGGCCGTGCGGTAGCCGGCGACGATGTATGCTTCCTGCATAAAAAATTTTTTTAAGTTCCGAAAAAGGTTGTCTATGCAACTTTCTAGTTCAAAGTTAAGGAATTGGGCGGAAATAGGGAAGGGGAGATTAGCCTGATTCCTTTGAGGTATTTGCCCGCAGCTTTACCAATTTTTATTGGCGAACTCATTTAGCAAGTGCCTCGTCCTGGAAAAACTTGTCGGTTTTTTTGATGATAATCCTGAAGTGAGCTGACGGCGGGGTAAAAAATGAAAAACGGTATCTTGCAGTCGTTATGTATAAAATTGTAAGAACCCTGTTATTCTTCTTCCCAACGGAGAGCGTGCATTATTTTTCCATGAATGTATTGAAGCAGCTCTGTAAATGGAGCTGGTCGAGGAAGCTGATCGCCTGGACATGCAGGCCTGAGGAGAAAGAGATGCAGAAAAGCGCTGTGGCAGAGAAACAGGCCATTGATCAGGCGCAGGCTGTGGAGGCGCCGAAAGGCAGCTACCTGGCCAGGGAAGTATTCGGGCTTTCTTTCCGCAATCCTGTGGGACTGGGAGCGGGGTTTGACAAAAATGCGCTCTACCTCCGGGAGCTGGGAGCATTGGGATTCGGATTTGTAGAGATCGGGACGGTGACTCCCCTGGCACAGAGTGGTAATGAACAGCCGAGATTGTTCCGGCTGCCGGAAGACCAGGCATTGATCAATCGGATGGGATTCAATAACGATGGGGTGAAGGTGGTGGCGGAACGGCTGAAAAAATGGAGGCAGCGAACTGATAACCAGAAGGGAGGGGAGTCGCTGATCATCGGAGGGAATATCGGTAAGAATAAGGTCACTCCGAATGAAGATGCCTGGAAGGATTATGAGATCTGTTTCCGGGAGTTATTCGACTTTGTAGATTACTTCGTGGTGAACGTGAGTTCGCCGAATACGCCGGGATTACGCGAACTGCAGGAAAAGGACGCGCTGCGAAAGATACTGACGAACCTGCAGGGGATCAACCGGGAGCTGGCCCGGGAAAAAGGGATCCCATCGAGGCCTCTCTTATTAAAGATCGCCCCGGATCTCAGCTGGCAGCAAATAGACGATGTAGTGGACCTGGCCCTGGAGATCAGGTTGGATGGCCTGGTCGCAACGAATACTACTATCGGCCGGGAGAAATTACTCAGCAGCGCTGACCGGTTGAAGTCAATCGGCGCAGGGGGATTGAGTGGAGCGCCCCTGAAGGAAAGGTCTACCGAGGTGGTACGGTATATTCACCGGAAGGCCTGGGGCTCGATTCCCTTGATCGCTTCCGGAGGGATCTTTACCGGGGAAGATGCACTGGAAAAAATACAGGCAGGCGCGGCACTGGTGCAGGTATGGACAGGCTTTATTTATGAGGGCCCTTTTATTACCCGAGGGATCTGCGCGAAATTATAAGCCTGGAAAGGGGTTACCCGGAATATGACATGGAGCAGTAATGCCTTATTTTCGCGTCTCAACTGAACTGACCATGACCTCCCTTTTTAGTATTGATTCTCTGATCAGCCTGCTTACGCTCACCATCCTGGAGATCGTATTGGGTATCGACAACGTGATCTTTGTTTCCATCCTCATCGGGCGCCTGGAGCCTGCCCGTCAACTGATAGCTCGGCGGGCCTGGATGATCGCCGGTATTCTCATCCGGTCCTTATTATTGTTAGGGTTAGGCTGGCTGGTGACCAAGGGTAATAAGGAGCTGTTTGCCGTATTCGGCTATGGATTCAGCCTGCGGAATCTTATTATGCTGGCCGGAGGATTGTTTCTGCTATATAAGACCGTTAAAGAGATCCATGAAAAGCTGGAAGGAGAACCGGCAGAAACAGCGGTAGTGAATAAAGGCGGAGTGAATGCATTTGGGGCTGTTGTCACCCAGATCATTTTGGTGGACACGGTCTTTTCCTTTGACAGTATTATCACGGCGGTAGGGTTGGCCAGGCAGGTACCCGTCATGATCACAGCCGTGATCATCGCCATGATCATCATGTTCTTTTTTTCCCAGAAGATCGCCGATTATATCAACAGGCGCCCCACTTTGAAAATGCTGGCTTTGTCCTTCCTGTTAATGGTGGGATTCAGTCTTTTCTTTGAAGGACTGGAGCCAATCCACCATACGCATATCGATAAAGGGTATATTTATTTTTCTATGGCCTTTGCCTTTGGGGTGGAGTTGCTGAATACGAAGGTGAAAAAGGCAACCGGGCCGGGGAATAAATAGAATTAATAATTTATTTTCCTGGTTGAGCGTTATTATTTGCAAAGGACCCATTATTTTTACCCGTCCAAATTATGAAGACCAGCGGATAACAGATTGGTCATGCAGTCTGTTTCCGTCTGGCACTATCAGTTGAGACGGGCATTCCGCCCTGGAATTCTCCCCTCCCCCTGAATCCCCCCTCTCCCGGAAATGCCTTTTTCCGAAAAGAAAAAAACACGACTAACAGTCAATTACACACGGTTTTTCCGAAAAACTGCACGAATATCAAATCATTCGCTTTGCTAAAGAACGGGCAGTAATTTCGTTAAAGGCTACATCGTTAAAGAGAGCCTGTTATTTTAATTTATCATTTAAAATTAACCATGAAAAAAATTTTCACCCTCTCTGTCATTACGATTTTCCTCTTCGCATCCTGTAAAAAAAACAACCCGACGTCGGCTTATCAGATTACCGCCGCCGTTAACGGCAAAGCGAAAAATTTTAACATTAACGCCTCTGCTTCCAAATCAACCAATGGCTTTACCTTTATTTCTATTTTAGGTTTCGCGTCTGCCTCCACGGGAGAGAACTTCTCGATTAGTATCGATAATGGCCTAAGCGGCGATTCTATCGTGGTCGGCTCGTATACCGACACCACTACCGGTTTTACAGTTTCGGGGGGGCATACGATAGATGCCAATACAGCATATGAAGCAGGGACAATACTTGCTTCTAATGCCTCCAATACAGGCACTGCTCTTGTCAATCATTTTAAATTGACGATTACTTATATTGATAATAAATCCATCAGAGGCACTTTTAGCGGCGATTTCTATTCTAATGGGGATATAGCCGCGGCCAAAGAGTCGGTCACTTCCGGTAATTTTAACGTAAAATTTTAATAAAAGATCTTCGTTTTTAACAACCCACTCCTAATTGATCCGATCCTTAACAACAGCAGTGCCACGCTAATTTTATACGCGAATAAAAGGCTTCGTTTATCCTATACACAGGATGGTAGCCGCGACGATACCGGCCGTCTCTGTCCGCAGGCGGGTCGCACCCAGGGTCACCGGGAGGAAGCGGCATTGCATCGCTAATTCAATTTCTTTAGGGGAAAAATCGCCTTCGGGTCCGATCAGGATCAGTTGAGAGCCGCGCGCTTCCGGGGCGAAGTCAGCCAGGGAGACCCTCTGTTCTTCCAGGCAATGGGCTATGAATAGCTGGTCCTGGCCGGGGTTCTCCATCAGCTCCGCCAAGGGCGTCGGCGACCGCATGACAGGCAGCCAGGCCTGTTGCGACTGGAGCATGGCGCTGACCAGGATATTCTGCAGGCGGTCCTGCCGGAAATGTTGTCGTTCCGTGCGTTCACAGAGAAGGGGGATGATCTCGGTGACGCCAATCTCCGTAGCCTTCTCCAGGAACCATTCGAAACGACTGGCATTTTTTAACAGGGAGAGGGCAATGGACACGTTTCTTTCCCGGGGTGGCTGTTGGGTGACCGTCAGGATCTGCACCCTGCATTTTTTCTTATGATCGTCCAGGATCGTGGTGGTCAGCAGATTACCCCGCCCATCGGTGAGTTGAAGCTGATCGCCCCGCTGCATGCGGAGGACCTGGACGATATGCCGGGAATTGTCTTCATCCAGCATTAGCTCTGCCCGTTGGGGATCAAAAGAGGCGCTATAAAAAAAAGGCAAAGCCATGGGTATGTTTTAACCAGCAAATCTATGAATCAAACCTTATATAAGTTGCCGGTCCGGGCCACGCAAAAATAAAAGCCCCGGAAGGCCGGAGCTGTTTATTCTTATGATTAGCGAACCTCAGACGGAATTAAAAAGGAGTTTCATCCTCATCGATCGGCAGGTCTTTCATGCGGCTGCCTGCCTGAATATATAATTTGGCGCCTCCGGGCTCATCCCCTCCCTGTACCGGCTTCCAGCTGCCGCCGGCGGGCATCCCCATACCTCCGAAGTCATCCGCGCCGTATTCGACAAATTTCTGGATATGGAGCAGGGCCCTGAGCTTAACGGTATCCAGGGAACCATTACGATGCTTGGCAATCTTCACGTGGGTCTCTCCTTTATTGCTCTCTCCCATTTCATTGGCCGTAATACCGTAATATTCGGGGCGATACAGGAACATGACCATATCGGCATCCTGTTCGATCGCTCCGGATTCACGCAGATCGCTCAACTGGGGGATCTTCTCTCCTTCTTTACGGGACTCCACGGCACGGCTTAACTGGGACAAGGCAATGATGGGGACCTGGAGTTCCTTGGCCAGTCCTTTCAGCGCACGGGAGATCTGGCTGATCTCCTGTTCACGATTGCCGTTCTTGTTCTCACTCGAGCCGCTCATCAATTGCAGGTAGTCGATGATGATAAAGCCGAGGTTATGCTTATTCTTCAACCGGCGGCATTTGGCGCGAAGTTCGAAAATATTGAGCGCCGGGGTGTCGTCGATATAGATCGGGGCTTTGGCCAGTCGGTCGATGCCCTTTTTGTACAATTGTTTCATTTCGTGGTCTTCGAGGCGGCCACGGGCTATTTTTTCCATGAAAATCTCCGATTCCGCACTAAGGATACGTTGCACCAATTGCGCGGAGCTCATTTCCAGGCTGAAAAAGGCAACAGCGGTCGGTTTGGTAGCATTAAGGGCCGCATTACGCGCCAGGTTGAGGGCAAAAGCGGTCTTACCGACAGCAGGCCGGGCTGCCAGGATGATAAGATCCGTAGGCTGCCAGCCATAGGTGATCTGGTCCAGGGTCGGGAAGCCGCTGGGGACACCCGTGATCTCATCCTGCTTGTTGCGCATGTCTTCGATACGCTGGATGGTTTTGACCAGGACGCTGTCGATGCTATCGAAATTCTTCCGAAGATGACTATTGGTGATCTCGAATAACTTGCTTTCTGCATCGTCGAGCAGGTCGAATACATCGGTGCTATCTTCATAGGCATCTCCGATGATCTCGCCGCTGATGCGGATGAGCTCCCGTTGAATAAATTTCTGAAGGATGATACGGGAATGGGTCTCTATATTGGCGGAGGATACGACAGCATTCGTCAGCTTGGTCACATAATAGGGGCCTCCGACGATCTCGAGCTCCTCCCTCATTTTAAGCTCTTCCACTACGGTGAGGATATCGATGGGCTGGCTTTTCGCCGCCAATCCCTGCATAGCCTTATAGATACGCTGGTGACCTTCCACGTAGAAGCATTCGGGTTTGAGGATCTCCACTACGGTGTCAAAAGCGCTCTTTTCCAGCATGATAGCTCCCAGTACCGCGTCTTCCAGCTCTTTCGCCTGGGGGGGTACTTTGCCATATACCATAGTGCTGAGGTCCACGGAAGGCTTGCGCCTTAATTTGCTGCGGTCCTTGTTGAGATTAAGATTAGTAAGATCCATTGAATAGCCGTCCGAAAAAATTAAATAATAAGGTTTCCAAATCCCGGGCCTCCGTTTACGGAGCCTGCTCATTGGTGTTGTGTCCAGGCTATAGTTCTATTAAGAAATTGTTACGCCAACATGAACAGAATGTTATCCACTGAGTCAGGAGGGCGAATATAGAACTCTAACTCCCGACCAAAAAAATTTTTCTTTTCCTATATTTTTCCTTTAGAAATCCACCAGCTTATCCACATGTCTACTGGCTTTATTCACACCAACCTATGAGCTTTCCACAATTTAAAAAAGTTTTCAGCCATTTTCCGTTTTAAATTCACACCGCCTGTGCACAAAGATTCCAGGGGAAATATTTTGCCGGGATGCTGAAACTACAGAATGCGGTTTGCCGCAGTTTTGCGGATTTATCACTCGCCGAAAGCCCATCATTATTGGTTTTGCGGCCGGGGTTTATTTTTTGCAAAAAAACCGGGTCAAAAAAAAAGCGTCCCGAATGCTTCGGGACGCAAGCCAGTTGGCCTATTGCTATTATTCATGCAGAGGGGATGCTCTTATATTCCGGCAGAGGAGATGCTCTTAATGTCAGCTCAAAGCGGCCCTGCTGCTGCCTATTCCTCTACCCTATTGCCGTCCCGGATTTCTTCCTGCAGTATCTCTTCTGGCAGGAGGTGGGGGCGGAACGGGTCTTGGCGCGGGTCTGGGAGGATTGGCAGCCGGCTGCGTTGATTGCTGTTGATGTACAGGCAATGTTACAGGCCGGTTGAAGGGCTGCTGATTGGCAGGCTGGACAGCAGGTTGATTTACAGGCTGACGATTGACCGGCGGCGGGTTAACAGGTTGCTGTACGGGCCTGTTAAACGGTTGCTGATTCACAGGTTGCTGATTGGCTGGCTGCGTTACAGGCCTGTTAAAGGGCTGATTTTGATTGACCGGCTGGGCAACTGGCCTGTTAAAGGGCTGCTGGTTGGCAGGCTGTGTGACAGGCTGGTTGAAGGGCCTGTTATTCACGGGCTGGCCTACAGCCGGATTTTGGTTGGCCGGGGCGGATGGAGACTGGTTGTAAGGCCTGCCGGATGCATTGCCTGCAGGTTGAACAGCCGGCTGAATAGCGGGCTGATTCACAGGCTGACGATTGACCGGCTGATTCATAGATTGTTGATTGGCTGGCTGCGTTACAGGCCTGTTAAAGGGCTGATTCTGATTGACCGGCTGGGCAGGTGGCTGATGAAAACCTGTGTTAATACGAGTAGCAGGCTGGTTGCTTATTCCCGGCTCCGCAGTGGGGCTGGCGCTGTAAACCGCTGTATTTGCGGGCCTTACATTGTTCAGGTTCTGAACAACCCTGGGAGGCGCTGGCCTGGCAGCTCCGTTAACCGCGGCATTTTGCGGCGCATTATTGACCCTGGGACGATAAATGGTCAAGGATCCATTATTCACTTGTTCACCGGGAGTACTGGTCTGACGGATAGGTATTGGCCTTACCGTTGTGCCTGTCACCCTGGATACTTCCGATGGATCGGGCCCTCCGGCGTAATTGTTGACCGTAGTATTATTAATTCGGTTATTCGTGACATTGTTCGTCACATTATTCGTTGTATTATTATTCGTCACATTATTGTTCGTAATATTCGTATTGTGGATATTATTATTGGTGACGTTATTATTGATCACGGTATTGTTAATGACCGTAGTGTTGTTGATGATCGTTACGTTTCTTGTTTCGTTAACGCGATAATTGTTGACCTGGGGACTGGTCACATACTGATGGGGCACAAAACTCCAGTAATGGGCAGGAGGGTTATATCCTCCGCCTATGGATACATTAATACTGACGCTGGGACCCAGAGGAGCCCATCCATAATAGTCAGGACTTCTTCTCCAGCTCACCCAGGCCGGAGCCCATTCATGTCCGGGAATCCACATCCAACCATATCCGTCCTGGAAAAACCAGCGGCCATAGTGGAAAGCAGCCCAACCCCAGGGGTAATCGGAAGCCCAGGTCCAGCCCTCGTCCGTATAAACCCAATGGCCATTGGTGGTATAGGGCTTGAAATCGGGCCCCACCTCCGGCATCCACACATACCCATAAGTGGGATTATCTATCCATTGACCATAGGGGCTTAACTGGTCATAAAACGATTGATCGGTAACCGGAGGCGGATCCTGGGGAGGCGGCGGTGGAGGAGGCGGCGGCGTATAGGTCCGCGGCTGGTCCTGTACTACATAGGTGGGACCACAGGAGTTCAAGGCCAGGGCCAGGATGGCTGGAACAGCCAAAAGATATAGGTGTTTTTTCATAAACCAGACTTTAAGAAGTTTCAAAAATTTTCAGGTCTTTTATTTGACCACATTATTCAGGCAAAGTATAATTTTGACAAAAGTATTAACATTTGATTATCATTAGGGCAAAACCGTATCAATCCTTTTACAAACGTACTTTAATCTCTTCCAAAACGAATTTATCCTTGAAATATTTCCGGCTCGCACGCCGGGAAAAGATCGCGTAGGAGAGGCTCGGGTTGAGGGCGTCGGGGGAGTGGATAAAAAACTATCTTTGTGCTTAACGCAGATTTCAATTATTTAATAAACAGGAATTGTTGTCATGACCATTAGTTATAACTGGCTTTGTGATTATTTACCGGTAAAGATCGATCCGGAAAGACTGTCGAAGATCCTTACCTCTATAGGGCTGGAAGTGGAAAGCCTGGAAAAGTATGAAGCCGTGAAGGGTGGGTTGCAGGGACTGGTGATCGGGGAAGTGCTGGAATGCAGCCCTCATCCTAACGCAGACAAGCTGACCCTGACCAAAGTCAATACGGGCGGGCCGGAGCCTTTGTCCATCGTCTGTGGCGCCCCGAATGTGGCCGTAGGCCAAAAAGTGGTGGTCGCCGTCCCCGGAACGACTATTTATCCCACCAAGGGAGAGCCCCTTACCATGAAAGTAGCAAAGATCAGGGGCGTGGAAAGCCATGGCATGATCTGCGCCGAAGACGAGATCGGACTGGGCGAAAACCATGCAGGCATCCTGGTATTACCCAAAGAAGCTAAAGTAGGGATGACTGCCGCTGCCTGGTTCCACCCGTATACGGATCATATTATAGAGATCGGGCTTACCCCTAATCATATGGACGCCATGAGCCACCAGGGGGTCGCCCGGGATGTATGCGCCTGGCTCTCGCATCATGAGAATAAGGAGTACAGGCCCAGGCTGTCTTCCCTCAGCGCTTTTAAAACGGATAATAATAGCCTGCCCATTACGGTGAGCATCGAAAATACCCGTGCCTGTGAGCGGTATTCCGGCATCAGCCTGAAGGGCATCACCATTAAAGAATCGCCCCGGTGGATGCAGGACAAGCTGAAAGCCATCGGTATCCGCTCCATCAATAATATTGTCGATATCACGAACTTCGTCTTGCATGAAATGGGACAGCCCCTGCATGCTTTTGATAGCAGGGCTATCAAAGGCGGGCAGATAATTGTAAAAAACTTACCCGAAGGAAGCTTGTTCGTCACGCTGGACCAGAAAGAAAGAAAATTATCCGCCGAAGACCTTATGATCTGCAATTCGGAAGAAGCCATGGCGATAGCGGGCGTATTCGGGGGACTGGAGAGCGGGATAAAGGACGATACGGTAGATATGTTCCTGGAAAGCGCCTGGTTCGCCCCCGTACCTATCCGCAAGACCTCTTTCCGTCACGGGCTGAGGACGGACGCAGCCACTCATTTTGAAAAAGGGATGGATATTTCCGGAACGGTAAATGCCTTGAAGAGAGCGGCCTTGCTCATCAAGGAACTGGCGGGTGGGGAGATAGCCTCCGAGCTGGTGGACGTGTATCCCGATCCCCGGAACAAAACGCAGGTCATCCTCAGGCATCATTACCTGAAAAAGTTAAGCGGAAAGAACTACCACCCCGATACCGTGAAGAATATCCTGTCGGGCCTGGGATTCGAGATCATAAAAGAAGGGATCGACGCCATTCATGTTGCAGTACCCTGGCATAAACCCGATGTTAGCCTGCCGGCCGATATCGTGGAAGAGATTATGCGCATCGATGGCCTGGACAATATCGCAATCCCTTCCGCGATCACCATCTCTCCCTCCGTGGAAAAGGACAGATCCCAGTCAGCCTGGAGATCTTCGGTCGCCGGCTATCTCGTAGGGCAGGGATTCAACGAGATCCTCACGAACTCGATCACCAACAGCGCCTATTTCAGCCCGGAAGAGCTGGAGACTTCGGTGAAAATGATCAATAGTCTCAGCGCCGAATTGAATATTATGCGCCCATCCCTGCTGGAGACCGGGCTGGAGTCCATTGCCTGGAATCTGAACCGGAAGAGCACCCGTCTCCAGTTCTTTGAGTTTGGCAAGTCTTATGCTACCAGTGGAGTAGGTAATTATAGTGAGAACCTGCATTTGTGCCTTTACGTCACGGGGCCCCTCCGGGAGGATTCCTGGAAAGGAAAGGGAGCGCCTTCGGACTTTTATTACCTGAAAAGTCTTTGTGAAAGGATCTTCCAGATAGTAGGGCTGGAAATGGAAAAATGGGACTCCATTGCGGTTCCAGGCAAGCCGACGGTCTGGGAAGTGAAAGCGACTCGGCATCCCAAATTATCAGGGGGGGTATCCGTCCTCATCAATGGACAGACGGTCCTGGAAGCGGGACCGGTAAGTCCTTCGGTGCTCCGATTATTCGATTGCAGGCAGGAATTATTCTTTGCCGATCTCCGGTGGGATCTTTTGATGGAGCTGGCCGCCGCTAAAAATGTCGAGTTCAGGGAATTGCCCAGGCAATTGCCGGTGCAGCGCGATCTGGCGATGATCGTAGGGAAGTCCCTTCCCTTTGAAAAGGTGGAAAAGACCATTCGCGGGGTGCAGCTGCCTAAGTTACAGGAAATAAAGCTTTTCGATATATTTGAAAGTGAGAAGCTGGGGGCGGATAAGAAGTCGCTGGCCGTAAGCTTTACATTCCTGGATGAAGAGAAAACACTGACGGATAAGGAAATTGACGGGATGGTCGGAAAGATCATGGGGGCATTGGAGAAAGAATTAAGCGCTGAGATAAGAAAATAGCAATGAGCGAAGCCAACGAAAAAAACAGCGGGTTACCAAACTCCCCCTCCAGGGGGTCGGGGGGTACTCCTCCTTCAGGGGGCGGGGAGGGTACCGGGGTTGAGCTTCAGGTAAAAAGGATCCAGGAGAAACTTCAGCAATTGCTGAGGCAGCGGGAATCCCTTTTGAAAGAGAACGGTAAACTGAAAGAGGAGGTCCGGCAATTAAGACAAAATCAGAGTGGCCATTCGGAAAGATTGGAACAATTACAACAACAAGTGGAGATCCTAAGGACCACAAAAGGAGAGATGAGCGAGGCGGAAAAAAGAGTGTTGGAAAAAAGACTTGGCCAGTACATCCGGGAAATTGACCGGTGTATAGCTTTATTAAGCGAGTGAGCCGGATCAGACTCTTTTAACCAGGCGCATTTTCATTTCATCCTGTCCCCGGGATACTTCCAGGGTATATACGCCATACGGAAGATCATTGAGACCGCTCCAGTTCAACTCCTGCTGATCTTTCTCCACCTCTGTTTCCATCGCACTGCAGACGATCCCCAGGTCATCTTTAAGCACCGCCCTGAAAAGGCATTTCTGAGGGTGGTCAACCTGGAACGTCAACCTGTCAATAAATACGGGGGACTTTACTGTTAAGAACATGGCTTTCGTAGTTTTTAGATAGGGTAATGGTGAGCAAAACTTATGTTTTTATTAAGGATATTTGAATACGGTGCCGTGAATTTGGATTTACCTTCACTCAATATCTAACGGACTGTGCATAAGGTGTGAATAAATTTAAAACAAGTATTTGATCTATGCAAGAATTAATACCAATAAATGTCGTAATAGGTGATCGCACTTATAGGATCAAGATAGAACCGGCGGATGAGGAGCTGGTCAGAAAGACTTTAAAGACGATGAATGATAAAATTATAGAATATAAGACCCAGTTTGCCGGGAAGGATATGCAGGATTATATAGCGATGGTGCTATTGTGGTATGCGACCCAGGCTTCTTCCGGCGACCAGCTGCCGGGTCTGAGTGCTGACGTACTGGAGTCCCTGACCCGCATGGAACAACAGTTGGATCGGGCGCTGTAGGGCAGCTACCGGCGGCAAGCTGCAGGCCGATAGCCGGAATTTGACAGATTTTTAACTGTTTATGGTAAACTTATAGGCATTTGGCCTGCAACTGACAGCTTGAAGCGTCAAGATTTTAGTATCTTCGCCAACTAACACATTTTCACGCAATCATGAACCTGAATAAGAAATATATGATTGTGAACACTTTAAATTTTAGAATCGATGGTTATAGATATTGTCATAGGGATTATTGCCTTAGTGATAGGGGTCCTTTTAGGTAAAGTTCTTTTTGCTAAAAATACGCAAAAGCAGGTCGAAGACGCGGAGCACCAGGCCAAAAAGCTGGTTGCCGATGCACAGATCACCGCCGAGAACCTGAAAAAAGAAAAATTACTGGAAGCGAAAGAGCGATTTGTCCAATTGAAGTCAGAGCATGATAAAGAGGTATTGGAGAGGAACCGGAAGCTGAACGAAGGAGATGCCAGGATCAAGCAAAAGGAACAGGGCATCAATCAAAAGCTGGAGAACCTGGACAAGCAGGCCAAGGACAACGATGTCATCAAGGAAAACCTCAACCGCCAGATCGAGGTGGTAAACCAGAAACGGACGGAACTGGAGAAACACCAGGAGGAGCATATCCGCCGGTTAGAGAAGATCGCCGCCCTGACAGCTGAAGAGGCCAGAAATCAGCTGATCGAGAGCCTCCGGCAGGAAACCCAGACCAGGGCCCTGGCCATGCAGCAGGAGATCATTGACGACGCCAAACAAAAAGCCAATAAAGAGGCCCGGAAGATCATTATTCAAAGTATTCAGCGTACGGCTGCCGAGCAGGCCATCGAGAATTCCATTACGGTATTCAACCTGGAGAGCGACGAGATCAAGGGGCAGATCATTGGCCGGGAAGGACGTAATATCCGGGCTATCGAGGCTGCCACAGGGGTGGACCTGATCGTGGATGATACTCCCGAAGCCATTGTATTATCTTCTTTCGACCCCCTGCGACGGGAAATCGCCCGGTTGTCCTTACAGCGACTGGTGACCGATGGCCGTATTCACCCTGCCCGTATCGAAGAGATCGTGGAGAAAACACGCAAACAGATCGAAGAGCAGGTGATGGAGATCGGGGAACGTACAGTCATCGAGTTGGGTATTCATGGCCTTCATAAAGAACTGGTAAGGATCGTAGGTAAAATGAGGTTCCGTTCATCTTATGGACAGAATTTGCTGATGCACAGCCGCGAGGTGGCTAATCTCTGCGGTATTATGGCTGCTGAGCTGGGGATGAACCCCAAACTGGCTAAGAGGGCCGGCCTTTTGCACGATATCGGTAAGGTGCCGGATGAGGAGACAGAATTGAGCCATGCCCTGCTGGGGATGAAACTGGCAGAGAAATACGGGGAAAATCCCGCCGTCATCAATGCGATCGGCGCACACCATGACGAAGTGGAAATGCAATATGTGATCGCACCCATCATTCAGGCCTGTGATGCGATCAGCGGCGCCCGTCCGGGTGCACGCCGGGAAATCATGCAGCAGTACCTACAGCGTATCAAGGACCTGGAAAACCTGGCCCTGGCTTATCCGGGCGTAGAGAAAGCCTATGCCATCCAGGCGGGCCGTGAGCTGAGGGTAATCGTGGAAGCCGATAAAGTGACCGATATCGACAGCGATAAATTAAGCTTTGAAATTGCCCAGAAGATTCAAACGGAGATGACCTATCCCGGCCAGATAAAAGTGACCGTAATCCGCGAAAAGCGGGCGGTGAATGTGGCCCGATAGTACCCTCTGCCCCAAAAAGAAGATTTAAATAAGTTTGGTAATCCCGGGTGGTATGCATACCTTTGCCATCCTTAAAAAATTGAGTTATGAACGCTGCAGTAGCCTTTGTACATGAGCAATTGACCGGAAAAATTGAATTTCCGAAGTTTAAAGCCGGTGATAATATCACTGTCAATTATAAAATCTTAGAAGGAAACAAGGAGCGTATCCAGGGTTTCAAAGGGGATGTTATCAAACGTCAGGGGGTTGGCCATACGGCTACCTTCACGGTTCGTAAAATCTCCGATGGAGTGGGTGTTGAAAGAACTTTCCCCCTCTTCTCTCCGAATATCGAATCCATCGAACTGCATAAAGTAGGCCGTGTTCGTCGTGCCAAGCTTTACTTCCAGCGTGAAAGAAGCGGTAAGAGCGCACGTATCCAGGAAAAAAGAATGGCAGTGGCAACCAAAAATGCCCTCGCAGCAGCAAAATAAGCTTTTAAATGTATATAAAAGGGCCATCTTCTCCGGGAGATGGCCCTTTTTGTTAGACAGAAGTTAATTCCCCTGCTTATCCACTCCCGGAGAATAAATTGCTCCCGAAAAAAACATTATCATTTCATAAAGAGTTAACTTTGTTCCTCTAATCTAAAGACTTGATTATGTTTACCAACTTTTTGAATTGCATCTTTTTGATCTCAGCTCCAGGCGGAAGTGAGTGGATATTGATCATCCTTGCGGTGCTGATCTTATTCGGTGGTCGTAAGATCCCTGAATTTATGCGCGGCCTGGGAAAAGGTATCCGTGAGTTCAATGATGCCAAGAACAATGTAAAAGAGGAATTGGAAAAAGGAATGAACGAGAAGGATACAAAGGCTGTAAACCCTACTACTCCTACTCAGCAATAATTTCCTAACACACACCATTCCTGTCGCCGATCTTCGTTATAAAAGACAGAGATCGAATCAGCCTTTGTTTACATTCCACTCAATACAAGACTATCACAAAGCCTTAGGGGATGGTACGGCCTCCTGTGAAGAGGCAGTTCAGCATTATTTGAAGCAGATAGCCTCACAGGCTCATCTGAACGCTTATGTGCAGGTATACGGGGAAGAAGCCCTGGAGACAGCCCGGCTCCTGGATGCAAAACGAAAGAGCGGCCAGCCCACCGGGAAATTACATGGGGTAGTCATCGGGTTGAAAGATGTACTTTCCTATAAAGACCACCCCCTCACCGCCTCCTCCCATATCTTAAAAGATTTTGTTGCCGTCTATCATGCCACGGTGGTGGAAAAGCTGATCCGCGAAGAAGCGATCCTTATCGGCCACCTGAATTGTGACGAGTTCGCCATGGGTTCCACCAATGAGAATTCGGCTTACGGGAAAGTGCTGAATGCCCGGGATGAAAGCCGTGTACCCGGAGGCTCCTCCGGTGGCTCAGCGGTGGCGGTGCAGGCAGGTCTTTGTATGGCCAGCCTGGGAAGTGATACAGGGGGATCGGTAAGGCAACCGGCTGATTTCTGCGGGATCCTGGGACTTAAACCTACTTATGGGAAGGTATCCCGGTATGGGCTGATCGCCTATGCCTCCTCCTTTGACCAGGTAGGGATCTTCGCGCTCACCGTTCCGGATGTGGCAAAAATGCTGGAAGTGATAGCCGGAGAGGATGACTTCGATAGCACCGTCCTGCCAGAGGCCGAAGCCATAGCTGATCCAACGGGCATCGATGGAAAATACCGGATCGCTTATTTCAAGGAGGCCCTGGAGCACCCAGGCCTGGACCCGGAGATCCGGGACACGCTCCAGGAATACATTCAACGGATGCGCTCCGAAGGTCATACGGTTGAAGGAATTGATTTTGAGCTTCTTGACTATATTGTACCCGCTTATTACGTATTGACGACGGCAGAGGCCTCGTCCAACCTGGCCCGCTTCGACGGGGTGAAATACGGTTACCGCACCGCCGGGCAGGACCTCGATTTAACAGAGTTTTACAAACGAACACGGTCCGAAGGCTTCGGAAAAGAAGTCAAACGACGTATCTTATTGGGTACCTTTGTGTTAAGTGCAGGCTATTACGATGCCTACTTTACAAAGGCCCAGCAGGTGAGAAAATTATTAGTGGACCGCACCAACCTGATCTTCAACGACTTCGATATAATTATCCTACCTACGGCCCCCACCACCGCTTTTCGGATCGGGGAGAAAATGGACGACCCCATTGCGATGTATCTCGCTGATATCTACACAGTTTATGCAAATCTGGCCGGAATTCCCGGCATTTCTATCCCCCTTTTCACCCACACAAATGGCATGCCTTTTGGTATTCAGGCTATGACAAACCGTTTTAAAGAGTTAACTTTGCTCCGATTCTCGCATCTGATGATGCAACAATATAAGTCCTACGAAAATCCTACTCTATGTGACTGAGAGATCGTGAAGCGCAAACTACCGTTACCGTAATCCGATGGTTGATGGCTTTTAGCAAGCAAATCTCCCTTTATCCCGTCCTATGAAAGATTGTAGACACCGATATAGGTCGTTTACCATCCTAAAGCGTTGGACATGAACCACAAAAGGCTTTTATTGTTGGGTATCATTATCGTTGTAGGTGTAGCCTGGATACATCCCATTACCCAAACCCAATTAGTTGAAACCGGGGAAAATCCGTCCCTCTCCGACACCGAAAAAGTGGCGGCACCCTTCAATTCTATTTCGGACCTCACGGTTGCCGATTCTCAAAATGATTTTAAGGAGCTTTTTATAGCTACCTCCATCGGGGGCAGCAATGGCGTCCGGCTTAACCCCAGGGCCCTCAGTTTCGTCCAGGACTACATGAAAGACAACTGGGATGAACTGCAGAGTATCCGGAGCCGGGGACAATCCTGTTTCAACATTATCGAGAGCGTACTGACCGAATATGGCCTGCCCAAAGAGCTTAAGTACCTGGCCGTTATCGAATCTAACTTAAAGTCCTCCGCCCGCTCCAGGGTCGGCGCCGTAGGGCCCTGGCAGCTGATGCCCCAGACAGCCCGCGATCTTGGCCTGAAAGTGTCCCGGGGCAATGACGAAAGGAAAAATTATTATAAAAGCACCCGCGCGGCCGCCATTTACCTGCGCGACCTGTATAAAGAGCTGGGGGACTGGCTGTTGGTAATCGCCGCTTACAATGGCGGAACGAACAACGTATATCACGCTATCCACCGGAGCGGGAGCCGTAATTTCTGGGACCTGCAGTATTACCTGCCCCTGGAGTCCAGGCTGCACGTCAAGAAGTTTATCGGTACGCAATACACTTTCGAAGGCCAGGGCAGCGTAACCACCCTGACCAAGCAGGAAGCTACGGAACAGTTATCCGGCTCCTCCATGTATGTATTCAGCAGAAAGCTGAGCCAGGAGGAGTTGAACAATGCACGGACGGTTGCTGTTTCCGGAAAGTATCATTCTACGATCATTGCCCGCTATACCCTGCTGGATATGGCTACCTTTTCCAGGTACAATCCCGAGTTCGACAAAGTGATGGCCAGCAGCAATAACAGCTATGACCTGAAACTGCCTGCCGATAAAATGGAATTATTCGCGGCCAATAAATACGAGATCTTACAGGAGTCCGTCCAGCTTCTGCTGAATGAGAACGAGCAGACGGCGGGCGCAGACACTGCCAGTCAGGGAGTTGCATCAAAATAAAAAACGAGATCTATTTTTTTAAAGCTTTAAGAATGCCTTCTGCCTTCAGGAGGCATTCTTCGTATTCAGCCAGCGGGTCGCTGTAAAAAGTGATGCCGGAACCCACCTGGTAAGCCAGGTAGCCCTCCTTCCGGTTATATAAAATGCTTCTTATCACCACATTAAAGTCGAAATTTCCGTCCGGAGCAACATAACCAAGGGCTCCGGAAAAAATCCCCCGGGGACTGCGCTCATATTGATCAATCAGCCCCACTACCCTTTTCTTGGGTGCGCCGGTCATAGATCCCATGGGAAAAGTGGCCCTGACAGCCTCTGTCCAATGGGTACCGGGAGGTAATTCACCCTTGATAGAAGAGATCATCTGGTGGACCTGCGGAAAGCTATAAATGCCGTAAAGCTCCTCTACCCTGACTGAGCCCGGCAGGCATATCTTTGACAGGTCATTCCTTACCAGGTCTACTACCATTACATTTTCCGAACGGTCTTTGGAGCTATTGTATAATTCGTCCCTGCCGGCCCTATCCCGCGCAGGATTGCCCTGAAAGCGGGGAAAAGTGCCCTTGATCGGCTGGGAAAGAAGGGTGTCCCCCGTGCGCTTTAAATATCTTTCAGGGCTGGCGCATAACAAATAGCTGTCTTCCAGCTTGTAGAAGGCGGCGAAGGGATTGGGCGAGGCCCGGCTCAGGGAAAACCAGGTAGACAAGGGATCGATATGGGCGGGATGGGCGAAAAACTCCTGGCAGAAATTGATCTCATAGCAGTCGCCCCGGAGGATATGTTGCTGAAGGGCTGTAACCGTCGCCAGGTATTCGTCCCTGGTAAATCTGGGGAACAGGGCCGCCTGGGGGGGCGATGCCGCCGGAACCGGCCATGGACCGGAAACCGGGGACGGCGCGATAGCCATATGGCCTATCTGCTCCAGGATGGCCGCATGGTCGGACTGGCAGGAGCCGATGCGGATGCTGTCGACTGATAGCTCAATAAGTATTTCAGGAATAAAAAAAAACAGGTCAGGGAAGCCGATGGGATCGGCAGCAGCAGCGGGATGAGGGGCTCCCGGGCCATCTGCATTGCGGGGTTGCCGCAGAACAGTTAACGGGTCGAAAGGCTCCGTCTCTTTCGTCAGTCCGTAAGCGAAATGTCCGAATAACCAATCCCGTTGCCCGGCAGTAAATTCCTTCAGCTGATCGAAGGCGTTACCCGCACTGGCCTGAACAGACCGGATAGCGCCCGCTGCCAGCAAACATTCCAAAGAGTGTGATGGTAACTGATAGGTATGATTGTCTAAAAAACAACAGATGTTGAATCGGGAGGCCCAACTCAACATCTGTTGTTTAATTTGTTGAAAATTACCTATAGGGAATGAAACAAAAGTCCTTTTCACCAGCGGGAATTAGGGTTGCCTCTTAAAAGTCATCCTCTTCCTCATCGAATCCACTTTCACCAAAAAGATCCAGGTCTTTAAAATCATCGTCGAGACCCAGGTCATCTTCTTCAGTGCCTTTCGTAGCTTTTTTAGAAGAAGTACTGCCTCCCGTGCTCTTTTTTGTTTTTGATTTAGGAATATCAAATTCATCAAAGTCAGGATCCCATTCTTCTTCCTCTTCTACTTTTTCCCATTCGTCCACTTCTTCTACATCATCGCCGTCGTCATCATCTTCATCCTCGTCTTTTTTACTTTTAGCGGATGCCTTCGAAGCTTTCGCGGAGGGTTTGGGGGTATCGGAATCATCATCATCACCGTCATCATCCTCATCATCCAATTGTTTTTTGGATTTAGGGGATGCTTTCTCAGAAGTTTCCTTTGGTGATTGAGGCGCGGATTTCTTTGAACCCTTTCCCTCCTTATCAGATTTTGGTGCCATAGTCCAATAAGATTGTTCTGTACAAATTTCAGCGAAGTTTTTAATTCGCCAAATTTTTTAAAATGTTTTTTTTATAAATTTTCGATCAGCTGATCCCGTCCCGGGCCATTGGAAATGTAGGCCACTTTCACGCCCAGGAATTTGTTGATAAACTGAACGTATTCCTTCATCTTTTCAGGCAAGTTATCATATTTTTTCAAAGAAGTTATATCTGATTTCCAGCCTTCAAAAGATTCCAGGACCGGCTCGATCTTCAGGCGGCTCATCTGGAAAGGGATCTCGCTGGTAGTCTGGCCGTTGACCTTATAAGCGGTGCATACTTTCAGCTCTTCGAACGCGTCCAGCACGTCCGCCTTGGTCATGACGATCTTGGTGACTCCGTTGATCATACAGGCGAATTTGAGGGCGACCCCGTCAATCCACCCGCAACGGCGGGGCCTGCCGGTGGTAGCGCCGAATTCACTGCCTGTCTTCCTCAATTCGTCTCCTGTGGCATCTTCCAGCTCGGTGGGGAAGGGTCCGCTGCCTACCCGGGTACAGTAGGCTTTGCTGACGCCGATCACATCCCTGATCTGCTGGGGAGCGACTCCCAGGCCGGTGCATACCCCCGCCGAGATAGTGTTGGAGGAGGTGACGAAGGGGAAAGTGCCGAAGTCCACGTCCAGCATGCTGCCCTGTGCTCCTTCCGCCAGTACGGTCTTACCCTGGCTGATCTTATCGTTGATAAAATATTCTCCGTTGACGATTTTGAACTGCCGCATGAATTCCAGCGCTTCGAAGAATTCTTCTTCCCAATCGGATATATCTTCATGGAAATTAAGGCCATCGAGCAATTTCTGGTGTTTAAGGCGCAGCTTGATATATTGGGTCGTAAAACTCTTGTCCAGGAGATCCCCCACCCGGAGACCGTTGCGGCCTGTCTTATCCATATAGGCCGGGCCAATGCCTTTCAGCGTGGAACCGATCTTCTCCTGTCCTTTTGACACTTCAGAGGCTTTGTCCAGCGCGCGATGGGTGGGCAATATAAGATGCGCCCGCTGGCTGATGTATAAATTTTTCCGGTAGTCAACTCCAAAAGAGGCGACGGTATCACATTCCCTTTTCAGGGTCACGGGGTCCAGCACTACTCCATTGCCGATCAGGTTGGTCGTGCTTTCGTGGAAAATCCCGGAGGGAATTTGGTGGAGAACGATCTTTTTATCCTTTACATACAAAGTGTGGCCGGCATTCGGTCCACCCTGGAAACGGGCTATCAGGTCATAGCGGGGCGCAAAATAGTCCACTATCTTCCCTTTTCCTTCATCGCCCCACTGGAGGCCTAAGATTACATCAACCATTCATTACAGATTTGCAGGTTACATAAGCGGGCCGAGCCCGGCAACATTTCAAACAAGGCGGCAAAAATAGGTGAAGAATCTTCCATGACAAAAATTGAATTTACCGAGACTTAACCGGGCTCTGTATCATACCGTACGACGGAATGAATTCCACTGAGTTGTTTGAGCCGCTGCACCAGTTCTTCCAATTCCTCTTTATCGTGTACGTATATCTTTATATTCCCTTCGAAGAGGCCTTCTTTTGCCTCGATCGTCATGGCATTGATATTGATCTTCAATTCTCCCGAAATCAGGTTGGTGATCTTATTTACGACCCCGACATCATCCATTCCTACGATCCGGACGCCTGTAAGGAAGGATATTTCTTTGTTTTTCGCCCATTTGGTCTTCACGACGCGATGTCCGTAATTGGCCATCAGTTTCGCGGCATTGGGGCAATTCGTACGATGTATGGTAAGTCCCTTCCCTACGGATACGAATCCGAACACGTCATCGCCGGGGATGGGCTTGCAGCAGTTTGCCAGCGTATAGACGATCCGGTCGCTGCTCTCCCCGAAAATGATCAGTTCCGTGTCCTTACGGGGGACCTGGGAGGTGGAAGCATCCGTTCTGGCCTCGAAAACAGGTTTGGGCGGCTTGGGCGGTTCCAGCCTGTCTCCCAGCAGGTGAAATTCTTTCAACTCCTTAAGATCGATGTTCCGGACGGACACCTGGTAGAAGAAGTCCAGGGAGGAGTTGAGCTTATAGAAAGTGGTCAGTACATCGATATTATGTTGATTGTAGGCCGCCCCGAAATTTTCCAGCTTGCGCTGAACGATATATTTTCCCTCATCCGCTATCTTTCGTTTCTCCTCTTTCAGGGCATCCTTGATCTTGGTTTTGGCCTTGGCGGTCACTACGATATTAACCCAGTCTTCATTGGGTTTTTGCTTGCCGGAAGTGATGATCTCCACCTGGTCGCCGCTGCGCAGCTTATGACTGATGGGGACCAGTTTGTGATTGACTTTGGCCCCGATGGTCTGCACCCCGATGGCGCTATGGATGGAAAAGGCAAAATCCAGCGCGGTGGACCCTACCGGCAGCATCTTCACATCCCCTTTAGGGGTGTATACATAGATCTCTTCCGCCAGGAAACTGGTCTTAAAGTCCTGCAGGAAATCTATGGAGTCGTTATCCTGGGTATTGAGCACTTCCCGGATCTGCTGGAACCATTTATCGAAGCGGCTCTCATCGGCGGCCCCTTCCTTGTACTTCCAATGGGCGGCCAATCCTTTTTCTGCGATCTCATTCATGCGTTTGGAACGGATCTGCACTTCCACCCATTTGCCCTGGGGGCCCATTACGGTAGTGTGCAGGGCCTCATATCCATTGGATTTGGGATTACTCAACCAATCTCTTAGCCGTTCGGGAGAGGGATTATACTCGTCCGTAATCATGGAATAGACCTTCCAGCATTCCTCTTTTTCTTTTTCCGGCGCCGAGTCCAGGATCACCCGGATGGCGAATAAGTCATAGACCTCTTCGAAAGCGACCCCTTTCTTACGCATTTTGTTCCAGATGGAATGGATGCTCTTGGGACGGCCATAGATGTCGAAATGAAAGCCCCCTTTTTCCAGTTTTTCTTTCAGGGGCTTGACGAATTCATTGATATAGCGGGAGCGTTCCCGTTTGGTCTCCGATAGTTTACGGGCTATTTCCCGGTATTCTTCCGGCTCCAGGTATTTCATGGCCAGGTCTTCCAGTTCCGTCTTGATATTATATAAGCCCATACGATGGGCCAGGGGGGCGTAGACATATACCGTTTCGGAGGCGATCTTCAACTGTTTCTCCCTTTTCATGCTGTCCAGGGTGCGCATATTGTGGAGGCGGTCGGCCAGCTTGATCAGGATGACCCTGGGGTCGTCGGTAAGGGTCAGCAGGATCTTTTTAAAATTCTCTGCCTGCCGGGATGCATTGACGTCTACGACGTTAGAGATTTTCGTCAGCCCGTCTACGATGCGGGCGATCTCGCCCCCGAATTCCCGTTCGATGTCTTCCAGGGTGATATCGGTATCTTCTACGGTATCATGGAGCAGGGAGCAGATGGTGGAACGTACGCCCAGGCCTATTTCTTCCGAGCAGATCCTGGCTACGGCCAGGGGGTGCAGGATATAGGGTTCCCCGCTTTTGCGCCGCATCGTCTTATGGGCTTCGGCAGCCATTTCGAAAGCCGTCCGGAGCAGCTCCTTATCGCCGGCCTTTAATTTAGGTTTGAGCGAACGAAGCAGGGCGCGGTACTCCCTTAGGATTAATTTCTTTTCCTGGTCTTCCGTAAGATTGTATTTCGGTATTGCAGCGACAGTTTCCATTTCCATACTTTACGAATTTACAAAAAAAAGCCCTAGTTTTGCACCCTTCTCCAAAAGCGGGCGTGGCGAAATTGGCAGACGCACTAGACTTAGGATCTAGCGCCGCAAGGCATGTAGGTTCGACCCCTATCGCCCGCACAAGGCCTTCCAGGTGTAAACCGGGGAGGCTTTTTTCTTATCTCAGAACTAATGCCTGGCAGGTTGCCCCTCCCGAGATCGTTACTCTGCCTTAAATATTTCCCGCAATTTTTCCTGCAATAATTTTTTGTCCGGCAATTGAGTTTGGTAAATTTGCGCCTAAGGCTCATCAGAAATTTAGCCTTAGGGCGCAAAACCTCTAATGATAGGCCTTCGGCCAGGGGAACTGTGTTCCCCTCTGCCGCTACAAGAGCCGGTGATAAACTCCGATTCAGTGCATATTTCACCACTTCCACATCCTGGTCCTTAGCAGTTAATCAATTCTGTATTTACGGCTTTATATGCGTTGGTTCGCGCCTGTTTGATCAGCAATACCACTTCTGCATATTGTTTTTCCTGTTTCATTGATATTACTTTTTTGTCCGCCGCCTGCAATCCTTCACCTCCGGCCCACGCCTGGCTAATCCTGCCGGAAGGAGGAGTTAACCTAAAAATACTTACCTTTGCAACCCGATTTAAAATAATATACTAATATGGCTACAGTAACCAGGGAAAATATTGGGCTTTTGACGGACAAGATCACCGTCAAAATAGCAAAGGGGGATTATTTGCCGTCTTTCGAAAAAGCATTGAAAAACTATGGCAAACAAGCAAATATTCCAGGATTCCGTAAAGGAATGGTGCCCGCCGGCCTGATCAAAAAAATGTATGGCAACTCGGTATTTACCGATGAGGTGTTACGGACCGTTGAAAAGGAGCTGACCACCTATATGTCTAATGAGAAGCTGGAGATCTTTGCACAACCGCTGCCATTACCGGAAAATGACGCCAGGCAGATCGATATAAGCAAACCGGATGACTATTCCTTTGCCTTTGAAGTAGGCCTGAAGCCCGCTTTTAACTTAACGGACCTTGGCCAGGCCAAACTGATCCGTTACAAGGTGGACGTCACCGATGCCATGATCGATGAAGAGGTAGAACGTCTCCAGACCCGGAATGGCAAAATGACGGAACCCGAAGCAGTAGCGGGCGACGAGAATGTGCTGAACCTGCACTTCACTGAAACTGACGCCAATGGCCAGCCCGTCGAAGGCGGCATCGTCAAGGATAATTCATTGCTGGTAAAATATTTCAACGAGGCCAACCGCCCCAAATGGATCGGCCTTAAAAACGGCGATTCGCTGATTATCCAGCTTTCCGCAGCCTTTGATGAAAAAGAAAGGGAATGGGTGCTGAACGATCTGGGTCTGTCAAAAGACGATCCCGCCGCCGCTGATAAATATTTCAAGGCCGAGATCACGAAAGTAGGGTTGATAGAAAAAGCCGAGCTGAACGAAGAGTTCTTCAAAACGGCCTATCCCACTAAGGAATTGAAGACCCCTGAGGAATTTCGCAATACGATCCGCGAAGAGATCCAGGCCTATTGGGACGGCCAAAGTGGCAACCAGCTACAGCATACCCTCTATCACGAAATACTCGATCACACGAATATCGAATTTCCCGAAGCTTTCCTCAAACGCTGGATGCAGACAGGGGGCGAGAAGCCCAAGAGCCAGGCGGAAGTGGAGCAGGAATTCCCCTCTTTTGTCAATCAACTGAAATGGACCCTGATCGTGGATAAGATCGTCAATGAAAATGGCATCGAAGTAAGCGCCGACGATATCCGCGCATTCGCCAAACAACAATTACTCGGGTATATGGGCGGTCAGCTGGGACAACTGGGCGGCGAAGAACAACCCTGGATATCCGACTATGTACAGCGCATGATGCAGGATAAGAAATTCGTGGAAGATACCGTTCACCGGATCCAGACCGAAAAAGTATTCGGTTGGGCTGAGAGCCGGATACATCCTACGGAAAAACCTGTCGGCCGGGAAGAATTCCAGCATATGCAGGAAGAACATCAGCACCATCACCATTAGTAAAACAGGGCCCGCCCTTCAGGCCGGCCGGATATAATAAATAAGGATAGGCGGCCCCGGAACCAGGTTCCGGGGCCGCCTGCTTTTAAAAAGGACTTTCTCCGGGAGCCTACCGGAGCCATCCGGAGCCTACCGGTCAGGGGATCAGCAACTTTTCCTGCAACTCTGTCAGTTTTTTGGCAGTTTGAAAGTTTGGACGGAGATTTGAAAGGAATTCTTGTTCTGCCTATAGAATTGGAATTAAAACATTGAAAAATATAACTATGAATCCAGCAAATGAATTCGAGAAGTATGCTGTAAAGCACCGTGGAATTTCCAGCAATACATTGAACGACTACAACAAATATGTTGTCACCAATCTCACCCCGAACATTATCGAGGAACGCCCCATGAATGTGGCTGTGATGGACGTTTACAGCCGGTTGATGATGGATCGTATTATTTTCCTGGGATACCCTATCAACGATGAGGTGGCCAATATCGTCACCGCCCAGCTGCTGTTCCTGGACAGTACGGATCGGCACCGGGATATTCAGATGTATATCAATTGCCCCGGGGGCAGCGTATACTCCGGCCTGGGGGTTTATGATACCATGCAATATGTCACCCCGGATGTAGCCACCATCTGTATCGGGATGGCAGCCTCTATGGGACAGGTATTGATGTGCGCAGGCACCAAAGGTAAGCGTACGGCCTTGAAACACAGCCGTGTCATGATGCACCAGCCCAGTGGCTCTATCGGCGGACAGGCCACGGACATCGAGATCACGGTCAACGAGATCAAGAAGCTGAGAAAAGAACTTTATGAGATCACGGCTTTCCATACCGGCAAAACACCCAAACAGGTGGAAAAAGACAGCGACCGCGACTACTGGCTGACGGCCCTGGAAGCAAAGGAGTACGGCCTGGTGGATGAGGTCCTTCTGCTGAACCCCAGAAAAGAAAATAAGGAGTCCTGATTCGGAGGAGTCTTTTCAAAATTTATCATTCAAAAATTTAAAATAACACAATGAATCCTTATCAATATTTGGTTAAGCCCTTAAGAATGGACGACGAGCCGGAAGAAAAAGAACCTAAAGAGGACAAACCCGACCTGGGAATGTTGTCAAAAAAGATGGAAAAATACTTTTTTGAGAGCAGGAGCGTGGAATTATGGGGACCGGTAGACGATCGTTCGGCCAAAGAGGTCGTGACAAAATTACGCCTGCTGGATGCGGACAAACCCGGCGAAGAGATCAAGTTCTTTATCAACAGCCCCGGAGGGGTCGTTACTTCCGGTATGGTGATCTATGATACCATGAAGATGCTGAAAAGTCCCGTAAGTACCCTGTGTATGGGACTGGCAGCTTCCATGGGCTCTATCCTGCTGAGCGGAGGGGTCAAGGGACGGAGGTTCATTTACCCTCATTCCGAAGTAATGATCCACCAGCCGAGCCTGGGAGGATATATGCAGGGGGTGAGCGTGGACCTGGAAATCCAGGCCAAACAAACCAAACGGGTAAAGGAAGTCAGCGCCCGGATCCTGGCTGATAATTGCGGTAAAAAACTGGAACAGGTCCTCAAGGATTTTGACAGGGATTACTGGATGGATGCCAAGGAAGCGATCGAGTATGGCATTGTAGACCAACTTATCGACAAGCTTTAGATATAAACAACTAATTATCACCCGCTTAAAGGGACATTATCGTAGGGAAACCGCTGTTTATGCAGCGGTTTCCCTCTAAAAAGAGGGGAAAAAGGGTCTTTTTTCCACGGTACTGGCATAATCCAATAAGTTGGGCTAAATTTACAGTTCAACCTGATAAAAAGAGATAATGGCAAAAAACACCTTGCATTGTTCTTTCTGTGGTCGTAACCGGGACGAAGTAAAGATACTTATAGCCGGACAGGAAGGGCATATTTGTGAGAACTGTGTGGAACATGCGCAGGAGATCATTCAACAGGAACTTATGATCCGGGAAGATACTCCGGGCGGTACCCAGTTCAAATTGACCGTTAAGAAACCTATCGAGATAAAGCGGATATTGGATGAATATGTCATCGGACAGGATGATGCGAAAAAAGTATTGTCCGTCGCTGTATACAATCACTACAAACGGCTCCAGCAAAAAGTGCAGGAGAACGAAGTTGAGATCGAAAAAAGCAATATCATCATGGTAGGGGAGACGGGCACGGGGAAGACCCTGCTCGCCAAAACCATTGCCAAATTACTGAATGTACCTTTTGCCATTGTGGACGCCACTGTCTTCACAGAGGCAGGGTATGTAGGAGAAGATGTGGAAAGCATTCTGACCAGGCTGTTGCAGGTATGTAATTATGATGTGGCTGCCGCGGAAAGAGGAATTGTCTATATCGATGAGATCGACAAGATCGCACGCAAAGGAGACAATCCTTCCATTACCCGGGATGTAAGCGGGGAAGGCGTACAGCAGGGGCTGCTGAAACTGCTGGAAGGAACGGATGTATTGGTGCCTCCGCAAGGTGGCCGAAAACATCCTGAACAAAAGCTGATCAAGATCAATACCCAGAATATTCTCTTCGTCTGCGGCGGCGCCTTTGACGGAGTGGACAAGATCATTGCCCGCAGGATCAATACCAATGCCATTGGCTTCAATGTGAATAAGGAACAGCAGGAACAGGCCAAAAAGAACCTGTTGCAATATGTCAATGCGCCGGATCTGAAGTCATTTGGCCTGATACCGGAATTACTGGGTCGTCTGCCGGTAGTCACTCATCTGGACCCCCTGGATAAGCCGACGCTCCGTTCCATCCTCACCGAGCCTAAGAACTCTCTTATACGTCAGTATAAGAAATTGTTCGAACTGGAAGGTATCCAGTTAAGTTTTGACCTGGACGTATTGGATTTCATGGTGGATAAAGCCGTTGAATTCAAATTGGGCGCCAGAGGGCTTCGCAGTATCTGCGAGAGTATCCTTACCGATGCCATGTTCGAACTGCCTTCCGCCAAGGAAACCAAGTTCCACCTCGACCTGGAATATGCCCGTAAGAAATTCGACAAGAGCAAGATGAACCTGCTCAAAGTAGCTTGATAAATTATAAATTGCTAACGACCTGCCCCGAAGCAGGTCGTTAGCTTTAAATATGCTCTCTATGGACGAATTGATCAATCGGATGAAAGCCGAGGGGCTGACAGAGGAACAAGCCTATAAAGCCATTGAAGTAATAAAAGTCTTTACAAAAGAGAAATTCCCCCTTTTTGCAGGCGCAATCGATAAGCTCTTCGATAAATATGGTACGAAGGCGGAAGACGATTTCATGCCCTAGGCATACCGCCGGCCCGGGTCCCCGTTACATCATCAGTCTTTTAATACTTCCCGGGCAATCACTATTTTTTGAATTTCGGAAGTGCCTTCGCCGATGGTGCAGAGTTTGCTGTCCCGGTAAAATTTTTCCACCGGGAAGTCCTTTGTATATCCATAACCCCCGAAGATCTGAACGGCTTCGGTAGCTGTCCTGACAGCCACTTCGCTGGCATAATATTTAGCCATGGCAGCCTCTTTGGTCATGGGGAGTTTTTTATTTTTCAGGTCGGCGGCCTGCATGGTCAGAAGTTCTGCAGCGGCAATCTCCGTGGCCATATCGGCCAGCTTAAAGGAGATACCCTGGAAATCCGAGATGGGCTGGTCGAACTGATGTCTTTCTTTCGAGTATTGAAGAGCGGCTTCCAGGGCGCCTTTGGCGATGCCCAGGGAAAGAGCTGCGATGGAGATACGGCCGCCATCCAGGACCTTTAGCGCCTGCTTGAACCCCTCCCCTACATTGCCCAGCCTGTTGGCATCGGGGACACGGCAATTATCGAAGATCATTTCGGCCGTCTCGCTGGCACGCATGCCCAATTTGTTTTCTTTTTTTCCGCCGCTGAATCCCGGTGTCCCTCTTTCCACGATGAAAGCGGTAGCATTGTCTTTGGTCCGGGGTTCTCCTGTCCTCGCCACGACTACGGCAATGTCCCCGCTACGGCCATGGGTGATCCAGCATTTAGTGCCATTGAGGGTCCATTCACTGCCTTCTTTCACGGCAGTGCAGCGCATATTACCGGCGTCACTGCCTGTATTGGCTTCTGTCAGCCCCCAGGCTCCCAATGACAGTCCGCTCGCCAGGGCCGGCAGGTATTTTCTTTTTTGTTCTTCATTACCGAAGGCAAGAATATGCCCGGTGCAAAGTGAATTATGGGCGGCCAGGCTCAGGCCGATGGATCCGCAGACTTTAGCGATTTCCTGTATGACGGTGACATATTCAATATAAGAGAGGCCGGATCCTCCGTATTCTTCCGGCACCACCACCCCCATCAGCCCCAGTTTACCCAGTTCTTTAAATACCTGGTGGGGAAATTCCTGGCTCTCATCCCATTCCATTACATGGGGCTTAATATATTGTATCGCAAAATCACGGGCTGTCCGGGCTACCTGTTGCGTAAGTTCATCTGTTGAAAATTCCATGTAAGCACCTTTTATTTTCTGCGTTTGCTTTTAAAAGAACCAGGCAACAACCTTAGGTTATTGCCTGGCAACACTGGCAAACAATCATTATTGGCAATCTATTAACCGGCCTTTGCCGGATTGTATTGCAAGTTACTATAATTTTTTATGAAAAACTAACGATTGTTAGTTTTGATAACAGGCGATTTATACGCGTGCGAGGCGGCTGGGTATTAAGCAATTACACTTAGATTTTCATATTTTATTATTTGTTAATTAATATTATTGGTAATATAAGTGTCCATTATAAGTTATTATACAGAATCTTTTACATTTATGTAAATATAATCACCCATTTATCTTATATGAAAATATTTCAGACACAATATATTGATAATCAATGGAAAACAAGCTCAGCTCCCAGCGGATTTGATTGGCAAAAAGCCCAATTGGTATTAGCTTTCGGAGATTCGGCCCTGGTCACTCAGGCGGGGTTGTTTGCACATATAAGGAACTCGTTTCCCGCTGCCTCTATTGTCCTTTCCTCGACGGCAGGCGAGATCATCCATGAGAACGTCTATGACAATAGTCTTGTAGTAACAGCCATTCAATTTGAAAAAACGGGGATCCGGTGCAAAGTTACCAACATCAACGAGCACGGGTGTAGTCACGCGACGGGCGCGCATCTCATGAAAGAATTATTGGCGGATGACCTGAACGCCGTTTTTATCATTTCTGACGGGACTTATATCAATGGCAGTGAACTGGTGTCCGGTTTTTCTGAAAATAACCCGAAATGCATCCCGGTGACCGGAGGATTGGCGGGGGATGGGGCCAGGTTTACCAGAACTTTTGCCGGACTGGATCGGGTACCTGAAGAAGGTAACGTCGTAGCAGTTGGCTTTTATGGGGACAGCCTGCGAATCGGGCATGGCTCTTTTGGAGGATGGGATGAATTTGGTCCGCAAAGGATCATTACCCGTTCCGATAAAAATATTTTATACGAGATCGACGGTAAAAACGCATTGGACCTCTACAAGGAATACCTGGGACCTTATAAGGAGGAATTACCCGGCTCTGCCCTTTTATTTCCCCTTTCCATAAGAGAACCAGGCTCTACCGAACACCTGGTCAGGACCATTCTCAGCATTAATGAGACAGAAAAATCTATGCTTTTCGCCGGCAACCTGCCCCAGGGTAGCAGGATAAGACTGATGAAAGCTAATTTCGACAGGTTGATAGATGGCTCTTCGACAGCAGCTAAAAATTCCTTTAGCTCCCCGGAGAATGACTCACCTGAACTGGCCCTATTGGTCAGTTGCGTAGGCCGTAAACTAATCCTGCAAGAAAGGACAGATGAAGAAGTACAGGCTGTGAAACAGATATTCGGGGACCATACCTCTCTGGCCGGGTTCTATTCTTATGGTGAAATTTCACCGTTTAACCCGAATACCCAGTGTGAGCTGCACAATCAAACAATGACCATTACCACTTTTTCTGAATCCTAAACGGCTTATACCTTAGTACTATTCTATGGCTCCCATAAATTATCATAAATTACTGGAGAAACAAGTCAGAAAATTGCTGACGGAAGAGCAACTGGAGCAGGAATCCACCTGCCGTTTCCTGGAGGCCATTAATAATTCCTATACCAGTTTTGAAAGGGACAAGAAAATTTCAGATCATGCATTTCTCATCAGTGAAAAAGAATACCAGGAAGTGACCCTGCATTTGCAGGAACAGAATGATATCCGGCTTCAATCCATTTTTAAATTAAAAAATGCCATCCGCTCATTAGATACTACGTCCAATACACATTTCAGTGAAGCAGATGCTGATGATCTGATCAGTGTCATTTCTTTCCTGGAAGAGCAGATCCAAAAAACAAAAAAATTGGAGGCAGAGCTGATCCATGCCAAAGAGGTAGCAGAGTGGGCCGCAAAGGCCAAGGCCGACTTCCTTTCCGTCATGAGCCATGAGATCAGGACCCCCTTAAATGCCATCATCGGGATCAGTCACCTGTTATCGGAGGATGAAAAGCTTCCCTCACAGGTAGAGAACCTCAATGTCCTGGGGTTTGCAGCAGAAAATCTTTTCAATCTCATCAATGATATCCTTGATTTTGGTAAGATCGACGAAGGAAAAATACTTTTCTCCGAAAAAAACATTGATATCCGTCGCCTGGTATCCCGTATTAAAACGGCCAACCGTATCCGGGCGGACGAAAGAGGTAATATCCTAAAATTAATGATGGACGAGGACCTGCCTGTCTTCATAAAAGGAGATGATATGCGGCTGGGGCAAGTGCTCAATAACCTTATTTCGAATGCCATTAAGTTTACAAGCAACGGAACCATTGTTATTGAAGTCCGGTTAAACAAGATCCTGGAAGATCAGGCGGAGCTTTATTTCTCTGTTACGGATAACGGGATCGGCATCGAACTCTCCAAACAGAAATTAATCTTTGAACGTTTTACCCAGGCTAATGCAGAGATCACCCGGGAATTCGGTGGGTCGGGCCTGGGTCTGGCGATCATCAAAAAACTGTTGAACCTGCAGAATAGCGATATTCATGTGGAAAGCGAGCCGGGTAAAGGTTCGAAGTTCCACTTCCTATTGCTTTTTAAAACCGGGGATGGGACGGTAGTGGAAGATGAAAAGAAATTAGAGCGGCGCAAGGGAGACCTGAAGGGTGTAAAAGTGTTACTGGTAGAAGATGTGGAGTTCAATGTAATTGTGGCCGAAAAAATGCTTAAAAACTGGAATGCCATCGTGGAAGTGACAGATAATGGATTGAGAGCGGTAGAAAAATTAAAGGACAACCAGTATGATATTGTATTAATGGACCTTCAAATGCCGACGATGGATGGGTATACGGCTTCCAAATGTATCCGGGAATTCAATAAGAGCGTTCCCATCATCGCCCTCACGGCCTCTTCATCGGTAGACATCCAGCAAAAAGCCTATGATTGCGGTATGACGGATTATTTGTCAAAACCTTTCAATCCAGGCGAGCTGTTTGAGACGATTTGCAAGTACACGACAAAATGATCCTGCCTCCCCCGCTTAAAGTCAATAATAATAATACCTGCGGTATCTGGGGTGCGGTCTGTAGGACCGGCGATAGACCTGTGCCGGGAGTACCCTTCCCAGGCCGATGATCAATCCGCCACTCAGGCTGAACTGGTAGATATCCGAGTAAGTGGAAATACTGCCTCCGGAGCCATAATAATTACTATAGTAATAGCTTCCCCCCGCGGCATTGACGGGAGCTAATAACTGGGCTTTCAATTGCAGGCCAAAACGGGGCGACATATAGATATTCGTGCCTAATTGCAATCCCATGGCAAACCGGGTGTCACTGGAATAATCGGCTGTCGTCACTCCCGGGGTGAGCACCGCGGCTCCCAGGAAAGCCCCTATAAAAGGATGGACTGTAGAATTCGGGATCGTGAAGGACTGAACGGCGCCGGCCATGATATAGTCGAAGGACAGGTCGCCGCCAACCCTCTTTACGCCGGGATACCCATAATCATATAAACCCGATTGGGTACCCATATGACTGTACAGGAGCTCGATACCGAAGCTGCGGTTGAGATTGAATTTAACAGAGCCGCCAAGGCTAAGCCCGTCATTGATGCGACCATAATAATCATAAAAATCAGTACGGCTGGCAAAAGTATAGCCGGCAGTGGGGATCAGTTCCACGGACGTCTGCGCAAAAGAGTGCAGAGCGGCCAGAACGACCATTGGCAGGATTATTGCAATTTTCCTCATACGTCAAAGTTTATATACTCTAATAGACGGAAGAATTCCACGAAAGTTTAACAAATGAGGCCGGATTGCAAAAACTTAACGATTGTTAAAAGAATGTAAAAATGAGGGGGGCGTGCGGTGGCATGAAAAAAAATAATTGTCTACTAATTTGGTAGACTAATAGAGAGGTTGTAATATTGTGCTCTGGTAGTCGGATTGGATGATCCGGAAAGAGACAGGGATGAAACCGGGAAATTTTTTCATATGGCAAGCAATCGTTAGAACGAGGCTGTATTTCTATACGGCCTTTTTTTATACATTCAGCACCAACCCATCATAAGCCAGTTCCATACCCGGGGGAAGCGTGGGGTTGGTGTCGGCATAGCGGCCCAGCTGGTGGCTGATATGGGTGAACCAGGCGCGGGGTACTCCAAGGTCTCTTACCTCATCTATTGCTTCCTGTAAGGTATAGTGCGAAATATGTTTTTCATGCCGCAGGGCGTTCAATACGATCTGTTCGCTGCCCCTGATCTTTTCCTTTTCTTCCTCGTCGATACGATTGGCATCGGTAATATAGGTGAACTTCCCAAAGCGGAAGCCCAGCACGGGCATTTTGAGATGCCAGACCTGGATAGGCTGTACATGGATATCACCTACGATAAAGGGGTCTTTATCGATCCTGTTCAAACGGATATCCGGGATACCGGGGTATTTCACGTCGGCAAAAGCATAAGGGAATTCCCGTACAATGGATTCCTGGGTCATTTCATTCGCGTAAATATTCATCGGCTCACGCTGGAAGAAATTATAGGCCCTTATGTCGTCCAATCCGGCCAGATGATCTTTATGGGGATGGGTAAAGAGTACGGCATCCAGCTCTTTTACGTCCGCCCGGAGCATCTGGTAGCGGAAATCCGGCGTCGTGTCGACTACAATGCTGGTGGTAGCCGATTGTACGAGGATGCTGGAGCGAAGCCGTTTGTCCCTCTTATCCGGGGAGGCACATACTTCACAGGGGCAGGCGATCATGGGAACGCCGGTACTGGTGCCTGTGCCAAGAAACGTGATCTTTAACGGGGGATTACTCACTTTCACTTGTCAAAAATAAGGAATAAGAAGGATTCTTAATGAGCCGCTGGAAGCGGCTGTCCTAACCGAGCGAAGCGAAGGTTACGAACGAGGGCTGAACAGTGTTCAGACCGAAGTTCTACAGACATTAACCCTTTGCAGGAGATGCGCTAAATTTTAAAAAGCGCATCTCCTGCACATTTATTCTTCATTTAGCTGGTGCATCGCCATGACATCGTCATATATTTTTCTGACTTCAGGGCTCAGCTCTTCGGGGGTGATCTTTAGCTGGGGAACAATATCGACAAGGGTATTTATACGGCCTTCGAGCTGCAGGAATTTATTCAGTACGATGACTTTTCTTTGTTCCAGGATACAATAGCCGCTCTGGAAGTTACCTCTTTCATAGCGGATGATGTATTCAGCCTCATCTAATACTTTTTCAATCTTGTCGAGCGTCGTTTGTGTATACTTCATGGGCCTCCTGCCTCCCGGGAGAGGCATTTAGTACAAGACAAAGTTAATGAATAGGAGCGCGTGAAGGCCAGGGGGGCGTTTCAAACTTATCCACGAACAATCAAGTGATTGTGAATAATTAGGGGCCGGGCCCTCCCCCCGAAAGTTAACCCTTACTGGTCATACGGATCACCGGGATGATCATTTCTTCCAGGCTTACCCCCCCATGCTGGAAAGTATTCTTGTAATAATTCACGTAATAATTATAGTTATTGGGGTAGCAAAGGAACCCATCTCCCTTGGCAAAAATAAAGGAAGAGTTGACGGTGGGCACCGGAAGGCCCGCTTCTTTCGGATCCCTGAAGGCCAGCACTTCTTTAGGTTCGTAATTGAGGTTGCGGCCATGCTTGTAACGCAGATTGGTCGTGGTCTGCTTGTCGCCGATGACCTTATACGGGGTTTTTACCCGTACGCTGCCATGATCGGTGGCCAGGATGATATTGATCTTCTTGTCTGCGATCTTTTTCAGGGCCTGGTGGAGAGGGGAATGTTCGAACCAGCTGGTGGTGATGCTGCGGTAGCTGATCTCGTCGCTGGCAAGCTCTTTCAGCACTTCCATTTCCGTCCGGGCATGGCTCAGCATATCCACGAAGTTATATACGATGACATTGATATCATTGTTCAGCAGGTTATGGATATTGTTCACCAGGTCCTGCCCGGCCTGGTAGTTCACCACTTTGGTATAGGACGACTTGAGGTTGTCCTTTTTCAGGCGCTTCAGCTGGGCCCGGAAGAATTCTTCTTCAAAGAGGTTCTTCCCTCCTTCCTCGTCATCATTCTTCCATTGGGAAGGGAACTGCTTTTCAATATCCACGGGCATCAATCCGGAGAAAATGGCATTGCGGCTATATTGGGTAGCCGTAGGCAATATGCTGTAAAAGCTATCTTCTTCCAGTATGCGGAAGCTTTCCGCAAAGATGGGTTGAATCGCCTTCCACTGGTCGATCCGCAGGTTGTCCAGCAATATAAAGAAAGTGGGTATTCCCTTCTCTACATGGGGCATCACTTTGAACTGGAACAGGGAATGGGACATGATAGGCGACTCGTCCGAGCGGGGGTTCACCCAGCGGGCGTAGTTTTTCGATACGAATTTGAAAAATTCCGTATTGGCCTCCTGCTTCTGGGATTGCAATATTTCGATCATTTCCGGGCTATCGCTTTTCTCCATTTCCAGTTCCCAGTAGACCAGCTTCTTGTAAATCTCCATCCATTCGTTGTAGTCGGGGTTGCTGTTCAGGGCCATGAACAGGTGGCGGAATTGCTGCTGGTAAGCGGTAGTGGTCTTTTCGGATACCAGTCTTTTATTATCGATGATCTTTTTCAGGCTGAGCAATACCTGGTTGGGATTGACCGGTTTGATAAGATAATCCGTGATCTGGCTGCCGATGGCCTCATCCATAAGGTTTTCCGTCTCGTTCTTGGTGATGAGGACGACCGGTATCTGCTGGTTGGCTTCCTTGATCTTGGCCAATGTCTCCAGTCCGGTGATACCGGGCATGGTCTCATCCATCAATACCACGTCGACATCATAATGTTCCTTTACATAGTCTATCGCGTCGAAGCCATTGGTCATGGCCGTCACCTCATATCCTTTATTTTCCAGGAACAGGATCTGGGAGTGCAAGCTTTCTATTTCATCGTCGACCCAGAGTATTTTGCCTAAAGCCATAGATTCCTTTTTCGGGTAAATTAACAAATCCCGGCGTCAAATGTAAATTATCCGGCCTGCATTTGTAGATTTGAAGGTTGTTTTAGGTCGTTTTAACAAAACCAACACAGGAATGTCCCAACCACCGCGTAAGATCATCAATGACCCTGTATACGGCTTTATCACCCTGGATCATCCTCTCCTGCTGGATATCATCGCCCATCCTTATTATCAGCGGCTCCGCCGTATCCACCAGATGGCTTTCGCCCACCTGGTCTATCCCGGCGCCGTCCATACCCGCCTGCATCACTCACTGGGGGCCTATCACCTGATGTGCAATGCCCTGGCCGAGCTGCAACGAAAGGGGATCCCCATCAGCGAGGAAGAAGAGCTGGGGGCCAAAATCGCCATCCTGCTGCACGATATGGGGCATGGTCCGTTTTCCCATGCGCTGGAAAATGTGTTGATCCGGGATGTAGGGCATGAGGATATTTCTATTTTGATCATGGAGGCCCTGAATACCTGTTTTAAAGGGCAGTTGAACACAGCTATCCAAATCTTCAAAAACGAGCACCCCAAACGCTATCTCCATCAACTGGTGTCGGGGCAGCTAGATACGGACCGGATGGATTACCTGACCCGGGACAGCTTTTTTACCGGGGTCTCAGAGGGGGTGATCGGCTATGACCGGATCCTGAAAATGCTGACGGTACATGACGGAGAGCTGATGGTGGAGGAAAAGGCCATCTATTCCATAGAAAAATTCCTGGTGTCGCGGAGGCTGATGTACTGGCAGGTCTACCTGCACAAGACGGTATTAAGCGCGGAGAAGATGCTGGTAAGGATCCTGGAAAGGGCGAAGGAACTTATTTTTCAGGGGGCCCATGTGCCTTCTTCGTCCTCCGTGCTGGATTTTTTTTTAAAGGAGGAAGGCGGCCCTATTCCTATTGCACGGCACCTGGACAAATTTTGCCTGCTGGACGACTATGACGTAATGGGTACCATTAAGAACTGGATCTTTCATCCGGACAAGGTGTTATCCATGCTGTCCCGGTACCTCATCGACCGGCAACTGTTAAAAGTCCGGTTGCAGGCAACTCCTTTTGATGAAAAGATCGTAATGGAATTGAAGGAGCGGATCAGCCGGCAATTATCCGTGACCATGGAGGAAGCGGGTTATTTTGTATTCACCGGGCAAACGACGAATACCACTTATGACCCTTCGGATGAAAAGATAAATATCCTGTTCAAAAATGGCGCCGTTAAAGACATATCTCAGGTAGATAATGCATTGATTCAGCAAACATTGTCAAGCGCCGTGAAAAAATTTTATATTTGCTATCTGAAATAGGTGTTATCATTTAGACAAAAAAACTATGCAATTTTCCGCCGCACAAATAGCATTGCTCATAAACGGTAAGATAGAAGGTGATCCGAATGCCTCCGTAGGCTCCTTCGGGAAAATCGAAGAAGCCGTCAAAGGACAGCTGGCTTTTTTGGCTAATCCCAAATATGAGGAGCATTTATACACGACTGCCGCTTCCGTCATTATTGTCAATGAAAGTCTGGAGTTAAAGCAGGCTGTTAACGCCACCCTGATCCGTGTTCCGGATGCGTATACGGCTTTCGCCAGCCTGCTGACCAAATACCAGGAAATCCAGGCGCAGCAGCTGACCGGTATCCAGGAGCCGTCCTATATCGCCAAAACAGCCAGTCTGGGGCAAAATGTATTTGTCGGCGCATTCGCCTACCTGGGAGAGGGAGTCGTGATCGGGAACAACGTGAAGATCCATCCGCATGTCTATCTGGGTAATAACGTGAGGATCGGAGACGATTCCATCCTGAACCCGGGTGTAAAAATATATCATGACTGTGTGATCGGCGCACATGTCACCATTCATGGCGGCTCCGTCATTGGCAGCGATGGATTCGGCTTTGCACCGCAATCGGACGGCAGCTTCAAGAAAGTACCGCAGATCGGCAATGTAGTGGTGGAGGATTATGTAGAGATCGGATCGAATGCCACGATCGACAGGGCCACGATCGGATCGACCATTATCCGGATGGGAGCCAAACTGGATAACCTTATCCAGATTGCGCATAATGTGGAAGTGGGACATCATACGGTCATCGCCGCGCAGGCGGGAGTGAGTGGCAGCACCAAGATCGGCAGCCATGTGATGATCGGCGGCCAGGCAGGTATTGTAGGGCATATCCAGATCGCCGACCGGTCGAAGATCAATGCCCAGAGCGGGGTCAGCAAATCCATCAAGAATCCCGGCGGCGCCGTGACCGGATCACCGGCCTTCGATTATACCAGTGCGTTGCGTAGCCAGGCGCTGAGCCGCAACCTGCCCGAGCTGGAAAAAAGGCTTAAGGAACTGGAAGAGCTGGTGAAGCAATTACTGGCGGAGAAGGTGTAATTGATTTTAAATATGCGAAAAAATAAATGCGGGCTAATTAGTCCGCATTTATTTTTTTCCTACCTTTATGCTATGAAAAAAACTCATTTACCTCATTATAGACGATGCGATAGTTCTTAGCCAGTAAGGCGCATCATTAATTTCGCTGAGAAACCTGACAATTTCACACAAGCGCCCAGTTGCAGTTATGTAAAAGAATAAGTCCCTAAGCGGTAGGGTTGGTCTTCCATGCATCTCTTGCAACTGGGCCATCGAAAGATGGTGGGCCTTGTCAGGGCCTCTCGGCGAAGGGAAAGCGGAAGTTCCGGCCCTACCGGTGTTTTTATCCAATACATCTTCCTTCCGCCTCTTCTCCGCATTCAGCTAATTTTCTCCGATCATTTGCCGCCCGCCTGCAAACTCCTTTTTAATAATACAAATGGAGACATCTATTATGTTGCCAACTACTGTGTCATGAAAAAAAATCAGAATACGGCGTACTATATCAACTGCCGGTTTTTCATTGGTAAACTGTTCGAACAGTCATTCTCTGTTCTCCGAACGCAGGAGTTATTAACGCTATACCAAGAAATTGGGAATCTGATCCTGAAGCAGGAAAAACAGGGCAACAGCGGTACAGAGATCATAGAAGCCCTCTCCGGAAGCCTAAAAGAGTTGTCGGCGGATATACGGAAGTTCTCTCCGGAGAACCTCCGTTATATGCGTGCATTTGCGATAGCTTGTGAAGAAGCCAGCAACCCGATCATACAGATGGCCTTTTACAAATTAAGCTGGTCGCATCTCAAGTTCATTTTGCGCACCGTCAAAGAAGCGGAAAGTCTACATTTTTATGTGCGCCAAACCTGGGAAAATGGATGGAGTCTGCCTGTTATGATCCGGCAGATCAAATCAGGTCTTTATGAAAGGCAGGGCCGGCTACCGTCCAATTTCCGGACGACGATATCCGACGCACAATATGACCGCGTACAACAGGCATTCAAAGATCCTTATATCCTTGACTTCCTTTGTCTGCCTTCGACGGCCAAAGAAAGGGATGTTGAGCAGGCACTCATCCGCCAAATGCCGGAATTACAACAGGAACTGGGGTCAGGCTTCGCCTTTGTAAAAAGACAACAGAAGATGGTCAATTCCGATAAGGGATTCTTCTGTGATCTTGTGTTCTATCATACCGGCCTGAAAAGGTATATTGTGATTGATATCAAAGTGGTGGAGTTCAAGCCGGAATACCTGGGTAAAATGAGCGCTTATCTGGCACTGGCGGATGAGCAATTGAGGCAAGACGGTGATGGTGAATCCATTGGGCTGATCCTATGCACTAGCAGACAAGAGACGTTCGTCGCCCAGTTATTGAAGGATTTCCATAAACCCATGGGTATAGCAACCTATAAGCGATAAAATCAACGAATCTATGTCTGCCTCCGCGCCCGGCAATTATCGCAGATGCCGCAATCAGTAGCTTGCCGGTCCCCGAAATAATTTGCCAGGAAGCGGCTTCTGCATTCTCCCTTAAGCTGCAGGTACCGGATCATGGTGCGGATGCGCGTTGCATATCGCTCCTTTCGCAGGCGATAGCTGATGGGATCGATATAGAGATCTTCCGCCCTCGCCCGGTCGTGGATAAAGTAGAGTTGGGGAGTCGTCTTTTGCGGAGTGTAATCGATGATATTAAAAGCCTGTAACCGGCTCAGTTCGTCGGTGATCTGCCGCATATCCTTTCTTGTTATATAGGCCAGTTGTTTTTCCCGGATGGGCACCGGCTGATCAAAGATGCCTTCATAAGTGCGGAGCAGCGCATCGATAACCGGTTCCAGCGCAGGATGGTCTTTTTCAAAATCATACAGGGCCGGCTTGTCGGTAAGGAACCGAACCTTCGACGGCAGAAAAACCTGTTGCTGGAAATTCAACAGCCCTTCCTGCTCCAACGCCTTGATCGTATTCAGTGTCGTCTGTGGATCCGTCTTGAATTTACTAACGAAGGCGGGGAGATCGAAATCATAGTAATTGCCTTGTCCGCTGCCGGCAGGAAGCTGCAGGTAGTTCATCAGGTCCTGGTATACCGGCCGGATCTGTTCCAGGGTGGGGAACCTCTTGTCCGGCATGGCTTCCAGTTGAGCGGGGTCCTGTTCGCGGGCAAGCAATACGGCATAGGCCTTGTCGCCATCCCTGCCGGCGCGGCCGGCTTCCTGGTAATAGTTCTCCACGGAATCGGGCGGGTCGGCATGTATGACGGTACGGACGGCGGATTTATCGATGCCCATTCCAAAGGCGTTCGTGCTAACGACTACCTGTATCCTGTCTTTTATCCAGTCATCCTGCCTTTGCGATCTCTCATCCCGGGTGAGACCTGCATGATAAGCGCCTGCCAGGATACCCATCCTGTTGAGCTGTTCGCTGATCTCCCGCGTAGCCTGACGGGTCTTGCAATAGACGATGCTGCTGCCGGGCACTTTTTGGAGGATCTCTGCGATCTTATGGATCCTGGAATCTACTTTGAAATAACTATAGGACAGATTGGGCCGGGTGAAAGAGGCGCGGAACCGGGCAGGTTGCCGGAGTTGTAATTTATCGCAGATATCGTCCATCACTTCCGGGGTAGCGGAGGCCGTGAGAGCCAGTAAGGGCGTCTGCGGCAACTGTGCCCTCAGGGCGGCAATGCGGAGGTAGGTCGGGCGAAAATCATATCCCCATTGCGATACGCAATGCGCTTCGTCCACCGCTACCAGGTTGATAGGGAGAGAGGGAAGGTATTCGGAAAAAAGGTCTGTCTCCAGGCGTTCGGGGGATACGTATAAAAACTTACAATTACTGCCGGCAGCCAGTTGCAGGGTATTGATCACATCCCTGCGGCTCATGCCCGAGTTGAGGGCAAAAGCAGTGATGCCCTTGCGGCGCAGGTGATCTGTCTGGTCTTTCATCAGGGCGATCAGGGGGCTGACCACCAGGCATAACCCCGGACGGGCCATAGCGGGTATCTGGAAGCAGAGTGATTTTCCTCCGCCTGTAGGAAGGAGGGCCAGGGTATCCTTTCCCTCCAATACCGACCCAATGATCTCCTCCTGCAGAGGGCGGAAAGCTTTATGATGCCAATATTGCTGTAATAGGTCGATGGGGTTCATGGTTGAGTGTTGAAGGACTAGACAACTTTCTTTATAAAGAGCCGTACGGAATTGAAGACCAGCACTACGTCACTTAATCCCATCGCCAGGGCGGCCAGGGCCGGCGTGAGGAGGCCGAAAGCGGCAACGGGGATGGCGACTATATTGTAGAAAAAGGCCCAGAACAGGTTCTGCCGGATGGTGGCAAAAGTATGTTGACCCAATCCCAGGGCAATGGGAAGCTGTTGCAGCCCATGACCGATGAGTACCACGTCCGCTGTCTGCATAGCCAGTTGGGAAGCTTCGCTCATGGATATGCCGATGGTGGCCTTGGCCAGTGCAGGGGCGTCATTGATCCCGTCCCCTATCATGGCGGTGGGAGTCTGCCCGTTAAGCCGGGTGATCTGTTCCAGTTTCTGTGCGGGCGTCTGTTCAGCGATCACTTCCTGTATCCCTGTTGCTGACGCCACCTGCCGGCAGGCGGCCTGCCGGTCCCCGCTGAGCAGGATAGTGTGTATCCCTTTTTTGTGCAGTCCCTGAATAACGGAGGCGGCTTCCGGGCGAATGGTATCTTTTACGTCTATCCAGCCCAGCAGCCGGTCGTTGCGAACAATGTACACATTATGGGTATCATCGGAGGTAAGCGTGGCGGCTATCTTATGGGAGCCCGCCAGGTAGGTATCCCCAGTCTTCGTCCGGGCATGCATTCCCAGTCCTTTCAGTTCTTCTATTTTCGTCCAGTAGAGAGGGACCTTTTGCCGCCACTCTCCTGTGATGGATCTGGCGATAGGGTGGGTGGAGTATTTTTCCAGGGAGAACGTTATCTGCCGGAATTCCTCCGGGGTGATGCTGTCATCCGTCAGATGCCAGTCACTGATAGCGAAATTTCCTGTCGTCAGGGTGCCTGTCTTATCGAATACTACCTGCCGGATATTTTTAAAGGACTCCAGGCTTTTGGCATTCCGGAAGAGGATGCCTTGCCTGGCAGCCCGGCCCAGGCCTACGGCGATGGCGGCGGGAGTAGCCAGCCCCATGGCGCAGGGGCAGGCGATCACCAGTACGGCGACGGCCCGCATCACGGAAGGGGTGGCTTCGTGCCCATAAACATAATTGGCCAGGAAGGTGACCCCTGCCAGAGCCAGTACGACGGGGACAAAGACAGCGCTGATCTTATCGGCCAGTTGCTGAACGGGCGGTTTTTCTCCCTGAGCCTGCTTTACCAGCTGGACAATGCCGGCCAGGACGGAATCTGCGGCAGCCGCCGTCACCTGTACCTTTACGGTACCGGATACCAGGATGCTGCCGCCTATCAGGGTGTCTTTGGCTTTTTTGTCGACCGGCAGGCTCTCGCCGGTGAGGAGAGCTTCGTTCACCGAAGCCTCTCCCCAAAGGATCTTACCATCTGCAGGGACCTGCTCGCCGGACCGCACGAGGACCAGGTCGCCGCTTCGCAATTGTGTATTTTCCAGGGGAAAGATCTGTTCCTGGTGCTGGTCGTCAAAGGCGATCATATTAGCCATGGTCTTCTGAGACCTGGCCAGGCTGTTCAATGCCTTTTGCGTAGCCAGCATGGAGGCATCCTCGATATAATAACCCAGAAATACGATGGTGATGATAGAGGCGGCTGTCTCATAGAACAGGTAAGCGGGTCCCAGGCCGAAAAGGGTACCGGTAAGGCTATATAAAAAGGCGGCTGTCGCGCCCGCCGCAATGAGCACGTTCATATTGGGCAGACCATTGCGGATACTCATGACCGCGCTGCGGCCGAAAAAATTCATTCCTGCCAGGTAGACGGGCAGACAGAGGGAAAATTGCACCCAGGGGTTCATCAGCCCATGAGCGAAAGGGGGCAGCATGTGCAAGAGGAGCGCCAGCGTGAAGGGCAGGCAGAACCATAAATAGCGCAGGTGCTTATTCAGAGGCTTTTTGGTCTTTGCGCCCGGGATCTCTTCTTTTGCAACCGTATAACCCAGGTCCTTTAAGCCTTTTTGCAACTGCTGGCTGTCGGGTTGCCCGGGTGTATCGAAGCTGACATCCCCGCTGGCCAGGCTCACTTTTATATTCTTCAATCCCTTCTTCTCCAGGTATTTGCCGATGGTAAGCGCACAAGTGGAGCAGCTCATTCCATCTATTTTCCAGTTAATCGTTTCCATAACACTATTATGCAAAAATAATATCTTTGCGGCATGGAAGTCTGTTTTCATTTGCAGGAGATCCTGTCCTCCGCTGAAAAATTCTGGCAGCGGTATCCCCTGCAAAAGGTTTTTGCCTTTCATGGCGGCATGGGAGCAGGGAAAACCACTTTTATCCATGCGTTGTGTACGATCAAGGGGGTGACTGATACCGTAGGAAGTCCTACTTTTTCTATTATTAATGAGTATAAGTATCCGGGTGGAAAAATCTTTCATATAGACCTTTACCGGTTAAAAGATGAAGAAGAGGCGCTGCGGGCAGGAGTGGAAGATGTCCTTTACAGCGGAGAACTTTGCCTGGTGGAATGGCCGGACAGGGCTCCCGGTATTTTTCCGCCGGAGACAGTAGAAGTGAAGATCGAAGCATTAGATCCTTTTACCCGGAAAATCTCAGCTTGAATCCAATTTTAAATTGTAATTTGACAGACACATGTCTCAGCAAAAACCGATTATCAGTACCTCCTTCAGCTACGAAACATTGGAAGAAACCCTGGACGTAAAGCCAAAGGGAGTGCCCCTGCACATCGGGATTCCCAAGGAAATTGCTTTTCAGGAAAATCGTATTGCCCTGACGCCCGATGCGGTAGGTGTACTGGTCAGCAATGGCCATGAGGTGGTTATCGAGCATAATGCCGGTGAGGCGTCCCATTACCGGGATAAAGATTACAGTGAGGCCGGCGCCCGGATCGTGTATGATAAGGCGGAGGTATTAAAAGCGCCTATACTGGTGAAAAGCGCCCCGGTGATAGAAGAGGACCTGCCCCTGTTGCAACTGAATCAGATCATTATATCCCCTATCCATCTTTCCGCCATGAAAGCGGAGCTTTTGCAGAAAATGATGGACAAACGCATAACAGGCATTTCTTTCGAGAATCTGAAAGATGACAGCGGTACGTATCCCATTGTCCGGAGCATGAGTGAGATCGCGGGTAGTGCCGTCATGTTAGTCGCGGGGCAATACCTCAGTTCAGCCAATCATGGGAAGGGCGTATTATTGGGGGGCATCTCCGGCATCCCTCCTACCAAGGTGATCATCCTGGGCGCGGGTATCGTGGGAGAGTTTGCTGCAAGAGCGGCCCTGGCCCTGGGGGCTTCCGTGAAGGTGTTCGACAACAGTGTGTACCGGCTGAAGCGGCTACAGGTCAATATCGGGCAGCGTATGTGGACCTCGGTGATGGAGCCCCGTATCCTGGCCAAACAACTAAAATCCTGTGAAATAGCGGTGGGGGCCCTCTCTTCCCAAACCGGCCGTACGCCGGTGGTCGTCTCCGATGAGATGGTGAGCAATATGCGGCCGGGCAGTGTGATCATCGATGTGAGCATTGACCGGGGCGGCTGCTTCGAGACTTCCGAGATCACGACGCATGAGCATCCTATCTTCATGAAATACGGCGTTATTCATTATTGCGTACCGAATATCCCTTCCGGTTTTGCCCGTACGGCTTCCCATGCTATCAGTAATGTACTGATGCCCTTGTTGCTGGAAGCGGGGGAAGAAGGGGGATTTGAAAACCTGGTATGGCATAAGATACACCTGCGCAGCGGTATTTACCTGTTCAAGGGGGCCCTGACCAATTTCCATCTCAGCCAGCGATTTGATCTGAAGTATACGGATTTGAACTTGCTGATCGCGAGTCAGCGCTAGCCATTCATTTATAATCTCCGATCGGGAGGATCTTCTCACAAAAATCATATTCCTGGATGTCATTGGAGCTGACAATGACCATTCTGCCCCTGCAATAATCCCGGACCAATTGCCGGTAGAGGGCGATCCCTTCCGTATCCAGGTTGGTGCAGGGCTCATCGAGCAGGATAACGGGCGTGTCGGAGAAAATGGCCTGGGCCAGTCGCGCTCTTTGCCGCATGCCGGATGAATAATAGCGTATTTGTTTATGAGCGGCATTGCCGAGCCCCACCTGGGAGAGGATGTCCGCAGTAGTGCAGGCGGGAAGGAAGGGCTTGAAAGACTGGTGGAACTGCAGGAATTCCGTGGCAGTCATTTCTTCGATCAGTTCGAGGTAGGGGGCGGCGATAGCAATCTGTTTATAAACCTGCTCCACGGATAATTCCGGATCCTGGTATTTCGCCGATCCTTCGCTGATACCGATGGCGCCCCCTATGACCTGTAAGAGGGTAGATTTTCCGGAACCGTTGGGGCCGGTGATCGCGTAAGTATGTCCTTCTATGAATTCGTAATGGAGATGACGAAAGATCCAGTCACGATTGAAACGTTTACCGGCATCAATCAGCGTAATCCTCATCAAAGCTGCTTTTGCTATAGCGTTTAATAATACCGCGACCGCTTTCCCGGATGAAGGTCACGATCTCGTCGCGTTCATCGCTGGCCGGGAATTCTTCTTCCAGGAATTCGAGCGCCTGGCTGGTATTCATGCCCTTATTATAAATGACCCGGTAAATATCCAGGATATGATTGATCTTGTCGATGGTGAAGCCCCTGCGTTTGAGGCCAACGGAGTTGACGCCGGAGTAGCTCAAAGGCAGACGCGCTGCCTTGATATAAGGGGGAATATCCTTTCCTACCAGGGAACCGCCCCCGATAAAGACATGGGAGCCCACATGGACGAACTGGTGGATAGCGCACATGCCTCCCAGGATCACCCAATCCCCCATGACCACATGTCCGGCCACCTGTGAGTTATTGCTGAGGATACAGTTATCCCCGATGATACAGTCGTGCGCGATATGGCTATAGGCCAGGATCATACAGTTATTGCCCACCTTGGTCGTCCAGCGATCCCGGGTACCCCGGTGGATCGTTACGAATTCACGAATAGTGGTATTATCGCCTATTTCTACGGTAGTCTCCTCTCCGTCAAACTTAAGATCCTGAGGATCAGCAGATACGACAGCTCCAGGATAGATCCGGCAATTTTTTCCAATGCGGGCCCCTTCCATGATCGTTACATTACTTCCTATCCAGGTTCCTTCTCCGATCTCTACATTCTGATGAATCATCGTGAATGGATCCACTTTTACACGGGCGCCAAGGCGGGCATCCGGATGAATGGAGGTGAGAGAATGGATCATTCGACTATCAATTGATTGATTTCCAGTTTTTTCCATTGTTATTGAATCTTCCTTATGGGTTGCGGTCTTATTATTCACGATATATACGTCTTTACTTCGAGCTCAACGTCTTTTAAATGGCCTCCCTTCGCCCGGCATAGCCGGGGTTCAAGGGAGTTCATGAAGGTTTCGTCCTTCATAAAAAAATGCTGAGCAAGCCCCAGCACCCGCACAAAAATAAACTTATTTACCACAATTGGCCTAAACTTATTTACTACGGTAAACCTAAAACTTATTTAGTATAATTATCCTAAATAAACTTCTGTTCGTCCTCTCTTAACTTCTCTTTATCAGTTGAGCCATCAGGTCGGCCTCTGTGGCTACTTTATTCCCTACATACACGGTTCCCCGCATCTCGCAGATGCCACGGCGGATCGGGCTCAGCAGTTCCATTTTAAGGAGCATCGTATCGCCGGGAACCACTTTGCTCTTGAATTTGCAGTTATCGATCTTCAGGAACAGGGTGTCATAGTCACCGGGAGGCATGGCATTGATACAGAGGATGCCCCCGGTCTGCGCCAGGGCTTCTATCTGCAAAACTCCCGGCATGACAGGATTCCCGGGAAAATGACCCACAAAAAAGGGTTCATTGAAGGTAACGTTCTTAACCCCAACGATATGTTTGTCCGTGAGCTCTATAATTTTATCTACCAGCAGGAAAGGATACCGGTGGGGCAATGTTTTTTCTACCTGTTGGCTATTGAAAATAGGTGGCTGGTTGGGATCATATACCGGTATATTCTTTAAATGCTTATTTTTTTTAATATATTGCTTGATCTTTTTGGCAAAATCCACGTTGGTGGAATGGCCGGGCCGGTTGGCAATGATATGTCCCTTGATAGGATAGCCGATCAGGGCAAGATCGCCGACCACGTCCAGCAGCTTATGCCGGGCCGGTTCATTGGGGAAGCGTAATTCCAGGTTATTCAGGTACCCCCCGCTTTTGATCTCAATTTTGTCCCTTTTGAAGGCTTTGGCCAGGCGCTCCATTTCTTCGGTCGTGACTGGCTTGTCCACGATAACGATGGCGTTATTGATATCGCCCCCTTTGACCAGGTTGTGCTCCAGCAGCATTTCCAGTTCATGGAGGAAGCAGAAAGTGCGACAGGGAGATATTTCCGTCTTGAAATCACGCATGGTCTTCAGGCCGGCGTGTTGGGTTCCCAGAACGGGACTATTGAAGTCGATCAGGGTGGTGACCTTATATTCCATGGAGGGCATCACCACCATTTCCACCCTTTTCTTCTCGTCATAATGGGTAATATTCGTATCGATGCTATACCAGGATTTGGCAGCTTCCTGTTCCAGTACGCCGGCTTCCTCGATGATCTCCACGAAGGGTTGGGAACTCCCGTCAATGATGGGTATTTCAGGTCCATTGATTTCCAGCAGGCAGTTATCCACCCCCATTCCTACCAGGGCAGCCAGCACATGTTCCACGGTGCTGACCTTAGCGCCGTTCTCTTCCAGGGTAGTCCCCCGGGAGGTATCGGTGACCAGGTCGCAATCAGCCTTGATAATAGGCTGGCCAGGCAGGTCGATGCGCTGGAATTGGTAGCCAAAACCAGGATTGGCAGGCTTTAAAGTCATATCTACATTAATACCGGTATGTAACCCTGTTCCGGAAATGCTGACGACTGAGGCTAATGTGTGCTGTTTGTCTGGATTGAAATTTGCGTCCATGCGTTTTTCGTGCGTTTTTCTTAATGCTTAAGCCGGCAAAGATAAGGGAATACCTATTTATATATCTTCCTCTCTCTCCAGCATAAGAATAGCGCTTTGGGGAACGATGAAATATTTCTCTCCTTCATAGAGGACTTCGGTGGCGCCACTCACCAGAAAGATGGCGATATCTCCTTCCCTGGCCTGCAGGGGTATATATTTTACCTGTTCATCCTGGTGCTTCCAGGGTTCGTCGTCCACGGGCATGGGAATGGCGTAGCCGGGGCCTGTTTTGATCACATAACCCTGCTGCACTTTCTCCCGCTCTCCGACGCCGGGAGGGAGGTAGAGACCGGATTCGGTCCTTTCATTCGGTTTGGAGGGGCGGATCAATACCCGGTCGCCGATCACGACCAGTTTCTTGAATTTGTTGTCTGAAGTAAGATGCATAAGGCAAATTTACGTACTCCGCCCGGGGTATTAACAAAAAATTAGACGGAGGAAAGCCACTTCCCGCAAATGAATTATCTTTATTTGTAGCTAAATTGATAAATATGGAAGGAAAGAAACCCAAAATATTATTATGTGAGGACGACCAGAACCTTGGAATGGTGCTAAAGAATTACCTGGAGCTGAGTGATTTTGATGTGACGCTGGAACGGGACGGGCGGCTTGGACTGGCGGCTTTCCAACGGGAACGGTTTGATTTATGCCTGCTGGATATTATGATGCCTCATATGGATGGATTTACCCTGGCGGAAGAAATACGGGATGTCGATCCGGATATTCCTTTATTTTTCCTTAGCGCCAAAACGATGAAAGAGGATATCATCCAGGGATATAAGCTGGGAGCTGACGACTATATCACCAAGCCCTTTGACAGCGAAGTGTTGCTGATGAAGATCAAGGCTATTCTGAAACGTAATGACGACCTGAATAAAGAGGCGGATAATAAAGAATTTGAAATGGGCTCCTACCATTTCAACCCCAAATTGCGGGAACTGTCGCATAAGGGCCAGACGCAGACCTTGTCGCCTAAAGAGAATGAACTGCTGAAAATGCTGGCCGAGCATATGAATGATCTGTTGCCCCGTGAGCAGGCCTTGAAAAAGATCTGGGGCAGCGATACCTATTTCAATGGACGCAGTATGGATGTATATATTGCGAAGCTGCGTAAGTATCTCAAAGATGATTCGAGTATCGAGATCGTGAATATTCACGGCAATGGGTTCAGGCTGGTAGCGCCGGTGACTACGTAAGGCGGTCCGGTCAGAAAAGTAGTTCGCCTTCTCTGGCCGGTCCTTTTTTCCCCAAATGTTCATAGGCTTTTGCCGTTGCTTCTCTTCCCCGGGGAGTGCGCATGAGAAAGCCTTCTTGTATCAGAAAGGGCTCGTATACTTCTTCCAGGGTGCCCGTCTCTTCTCCTACGGCGGTAGCAATAGTGGTGATCCCTACGGGGCCTCCTTTGAATTTCTCTATAATGGTGAACAGAATGCGGTTATCCATTTCGTCCAAACCATGCTTATCTACATTCAGGGCTTTTAATGCATGTTCAGTGATCGCCAGATCGATCACGCCATTACTCAATACCTGGGCAAAGTCCCGGACCCTTCTCAGCAGACCATTGGCGATGCGGGGAGTGCCCCGGCTACGGCGGGAGATCTCTCCGGAAGCGTCTGAAGTGATCTTCGTATTGAGGATATTGGCAGAGCGGAGAATGATCAGCCTCAGGGTCTCCGCATTATAATATTCCAGCCTTGACTTGATGCCAAAGCGGGATAAGAGAGGGGCTGTCAGCAAGCCGCTGCGGGTGGTGGCTCCCACCAGGGTAAAGGGATTGATATTGAGCTGGATGCTTCTTGCACTGGGGCCGCTATCGATCATGATATCGATCCGGTAATCCTCCATGGCAGCATACAGATATTCTTCCACTACGGTGCTGAGGCGATGTATCTCGTCAATGAAGAGTACGTCGTGCGGTTCCAGGTTGGTCAATAAGCCCGCGAGATCGCCCGGCTTTTCAATAACGGGACCGGATGTCTCTTTAATATTCACGCCCAGCTCATTGGCTACGATCCTGGACAAAGTAGTTTTACCCAATCCCGGGGGGCCATGGAATAAGATATGATCCAATGCTTCTCCCCGCATTTTGGCGGCTTTTATAAAGACCTTCAGGTTTTCTATCAGTTGAGGCTGCCCGGAAAAATCTTCGATGGCCGCCGGCCGGATATTATTCTCAAACTCCTTATCCGCAGGACTTAAAGCGTCTTTTTCATTATTCAGATTGAGATTGGGCATAGGCAAATATACCGAGTACGGGGGGAATGGGCAAGGCGTAAAGCCCGAAACCGATTTTGAATCGTAAATTGCCTTATAAAATAAAAAACTATGGAAACTCCCCTGCCGGCAAAGTCAATCAGCCCGATGTACCTGGAATCAGCATTGTCTTATGAAGCGTATAAGCAACTGATAGATGACCTGCTGGCAGCAGGGAAAGCGACCGGAGACAATCATTCCGAGGCATTCCTGCATTATTCCCACCTGAACCAGCAAAGGATGCACCGGCTGGAGAAGACGATTGAGCTGCTGCCCGGGGTAAAAGAGCAGATCCTGTCCATCGGCAGGCCGCAAACCTGGCTGGTATTGACAGAAGGCTGGTGCGGGGATGCTGCGCAGAGTCTTCCCGTGATGCAGGCCCTGGCGCAATTAAATCCCCTGATCCGGCTGCGGACCCTGTTGAGGGATGAGAACCTGGAATTGATGGATCAATACCTGACCAATGGCGTCAGCCGGAGTATCCCCAAACTGATCGCCATGGACACGGACACCCTTACAGTACTCTTCACCTGGGGCCCCAGGCCGGCTACCTTACAGGAGTTATTCTACCGGATGAAGGCAGAGGGCATGACCTATGACCTTATCAAAGAAGAATTACAGCGTTGGTATAATACGGACAAGACGGTGACGATCCAACAGGAGATCGCCGGCCTGGCATCAGGGCAAACGCTGCCATAAAATATCCGCGAACCATTTTTTTGAATCGAAGAAGGTATGCATCGACCGGAAGCCGGACTGTCGTGCTATATAATCCGTCTCCTGCAGAGAATATTTTTGTGAGATCTCCATGAATATGGGCTCATTCTCCTTAAAATCGATGGTCTCTCCGGGACCGATATGCACTTGCTGGGCCATACGACTGACCAGGTAGCTTTTACAGGCCCCGGTGCCGGGATCATATACCGGGTAATGTTCGAACTGCTCTATATCAAAATCGGCGTCGAGCTCCCGGTTGATCCGCCTTAAAAGGTTCAGGTTGAAAGCGGCTGTAATACCCTGCCTGTCGTTGTAAGCGTCGAGGATGGTCTTTGGATGTTTCTTCAGGTCGAAGCCGATCAGTAACAGATCGCCGGGCCGCATCCGGTCATACAACTGCCGGCAGAAAATGATCGCCTGCGGCATGGTCATATTCCCAATATTAGCGCCCATGAACAATACGATCTTTCTTTTAGCCGAGATATTACCCACCCGTTCCATCTTATCCAGGTATTCCCCGTTAAGGCCCTGGAATTGCAGTCCCGGCAAACTAACTGGAAGCCGGGTTTCCAGCGATCCGATCACATTCGATGAGATATCGATGGGGTAATAGGTGAACAACACTTTCTTTTTCAGGAGTTCCCACAGCAGGTAATAGGATTTGGTCGCATCGCCCGGTCCTAATTCTACCAGGTCGAAGGGACCGTCCTGTTCACCAAACGCGTTGGCTATTTTATCCGACTGATGCTGGAGGATCTCCATTTCACAGCGGGTAGGATAATATTCGGGGCAGGCCATGATCTGCTGGAAGAGCTTATCGCCTGCCTCGTCATAAAAATATTTGGACTGAAGATATTTATTCGCCGCTTTCAAGCCGTTGGTCACATCGTGATGAAACCCTGATGAATGGCGCCCTGCGGTCTTACCGGTGGTGATAACAGGAAACATAGACCTTGATTTAATAATGATAGCAAAATGGTTATAGCATAGCCCCTATCGGGGCTTAGTTAGGTCGCAAGTCGTATGCCAGTAAACTGCCAACGAAGGTGAGGGTGGAAAAAATTACGGTAGGTCTTCCGGCTGTGGTGCGCAGGTGTCGCTACGGAAGCGCCTCTCAACACCATCTGACTTACCATGAACTTTCCGTTATATTCTCCGATCGCCCCTTCGGCTTTTTTAAACCCGGGGTAAGGCAGATAGGCGCTCTCCGTCCATTCCCATCTTTTTCCCCAATCGAACTCCCCGGATGCGGCCTCCCATTCCGACTCGGTGGGCAGACGCATTCCTTTCCAGGCCGCATAGGCCACCGCTTCATAATAGCTGATATGGCAAACGGATTCCTCCATAGCCAGGGGCCTCAGGCCGGCGAGCGTATAATAAAACCATTTGCCTTCGATTAAATGCCAGTATAAAGGGGCGCTGATATGATTTTTTTTCACCCAGTCCCAACCTTCCGCATGCCAATATATAAAATTTTCATAGGCTCCTGACTGTATGAAGGAACTATATTCTTCATTCGTCACCAGGCTGGAGGATATTTTAAAATCATCTAACCAGACCTTGTGGCGGGCCTGTTCATTATCGAAACAAAACCCCTCCCCTTTATATCCTATCTCATAAATACCCGCAGGCACCGGGATAAGGGTATCCGTTACCTTTCCTGCCTTTCCGGGCAGCGTTGATCCAAGCTGCGTTGCTGAGGCTGCCGCGGATGGCGGGACCGGGCTGAGGTCGCCCGCCGCCTTGCCGGGGTCGTTAATGTCGAAGTCCGACCAGGCGGGAAAGAGCGGATTATGGCCCAGTATATATTTGATATCGGACCAGAGCAGTTCCTGGTGCTGCTGCTCATGGTTGAGTCCCAGCAGAACAATATCCCGGAGGGGGACGGGAAGCTCCTGTGACAGCAGCACCTCCATCGCATGGTCCACGTATTTCCGGTACTGGTATATCTCCTCCACGGAAGGTCTGCTTAGATTACCCCGGTCCGTGCGTATCACCCTGGCGCCGATGGTCTCATAATAACTGTTGAAAACGAAATTATAATCCGGGTTGAAAACCTTGTAGCCCGGTCGGTGTTTTTCCAGCAGGAAAGTCTCCCAGAACCAGGTGGTATGTCCCAGGTGCCATTTAGGCGGGCTCACATCCGCCACAGGTTGTACCACGTAGTCTTCTTTCTGAAGAGGCCGGCAGATATCCTCGCTAGCCTGTCTTATGGACCGGTATTGTTCCAGTAAGCTCATAACTTATTTTTATTGAGATAACCAGTAAGATCAGAAACAGATTTTATATGCAATTGTTGCGCCTGACTTCTGCGCATCATCAGGGCATACGCATTATTAAACCCGATGGGCTGCAGCCAGGACAAATGGTATTTTTCTACAAACTGCTGGCGGACATACTCATAGACGCTGTCCCTGTCGCCCGCCAGGCTTTTAATCTCCTGTTGCGCAGGGTGCAGGATCGCCAGCAGGGCTGTCCCGGTATATTCAGGATACATATCGATCTTATTATTCGTCAGGGCGTCAAAACAAATTTTAGTTCCTCCCAGCCCCGTCTTCGTCTCCACCTGCAGATCGGTATATCCCCGTATAAGCATGGCATACATATTTATCAGGATGTATTGTTCCGGAAAGATCTTCGATCCCAAACGGATGGTGCCCCTTTCGCCATCGCCCGAAGCACCGTTGCCGGAAACGCCGCCGTGGGAGGCCCCTTCCCGGGGAGCTTTGTAAAGTCCCTGCGCTACCAGGAAATCCCGGGCGCATTTTTCCGGGGATTGATTCAGGTATTCGACCCGGTAGTTCAATTCCGTCATGATCGAATCGTTGATTTTTCCCGACAGTAGATCCAGCACGGGCCCCAGCTCTTTATATTTCTGCAGGATCTCCGTTCGCACCACCGGGGCTGCATAATAGGGCGGGAATATTTTTTTATCGTCTTCCAATACGGCCAGGTCATAGGCTTTTAGCCTTCCGTCCGTACTATAGCCGCTGATGACATCCAGCTTTTTATTAAAGATGGCTTTGTACATGACGGCATCGCTGATGACGACCGTCCGGATCTTCAGGCCGTAAATGGACCGGAGCCCGATGTCCCCGTCGATCCTCCCCATGAACTCGGGCGTAAAACCAGCCAGCAGCCTGGAACTGAACCCCAGGGGCAACACGTAGAAAGACGAGAACAGCAGCAGGAACAGGGGCATCGACCATAAAGCCACCCGTCTTTTTGGGCTGCTCATTTTCTGGACGAGGGAGAGCACAAAATCAAGTAGTATGGCCAGCAGGGCAGCGGGTATGGCGCCTGCCAGGATCATATTGGTATTGTTCAGGGCAATGCCCCCGAATATAAATTCACCCAGTCCTCCTGCTGCTATATAGGCAGCCAGGGTGCCGACGCCTACATTGATCACGGTAGCGGTGCGGATACCTGCCATGATCACGGGGAATGCCAAAATGAGCTCTACTTTAAACAATACCTGGGCATTGGTCATTCCCATAGCCACAGCCGCCTCTTTTACCACGGGGTCCACATTGCTGATGCCGGTGAACGTATTGCGGATGATGGGAAGAAGGGCATACAAAAAAAGCGCTGCGATGGCAGGTACGGGACCGATGCCCAGGAGCGGGATCATAAATCCCAGTAAGGCTATGCTGGGGATGGTCTGCAGGATACCCACTGCGCCCAGGACGAATCCGGCTGCTTTTTTATTCCTTGTTATATAAATCCCCAGGGGCAGGCCGATCAGGACCGCTATCAACAAGGAGATAAAGGTCAGGCCGATATGTTCCAGGGTCTGTTGCAGCAATTTGGCTGACTCCTGGTGCATAAATTGCCAAAGGCTTTGCTGTTGGTCCATCAGCTGGGTCTGTTCTTAAAATGAGTAAATGCCTTTATCAGGGATGTATAATCCGTGGGATCGATCAGTTTTACTTCCAGTTGAAAACGCTGATCTTCAAAAAAAGTCCTCACATATTCGTTGGCCGGCTTAAACAGCAATTCATCGGGTCTCCCTGCCTGTACTATTTTTCCCTTATCCAGCAGGAATATTCTGTCAGCCAGTTCGAAGGCTTCCTGCACGTCGTGGGTGACAAGAATGATCGTTTTACTTTTTAGTTCGTCCAGTTGGGAGAAATCTTTTTTTACATGGGCCCGGGTGATCGGGTCGAGGGCCCCGAAAGGTTCATCCATCAGCAATATGGGAGGATCGGCCGCCAGGGCCCTTGCCAATCCTACTCTTTGCTGCTGGCCGCCGCTCAGCTGATGAGGATAGGAGGACAAATATTTACCGGGGGGAAGACGCAGTTTCTCCAGCAGGCCGGTGGTGCGGTCGAGAATCTTTTTTTTATCCCAGTGCAGCAGGCCGGGAACGATGCCTACATTTTCGGCAACGGTATAATGCGGGAACAGGCCATTGTTCTGGAATACATAGCCTATATTCCTACGTAATGCGGAGGGGGACTGTTCATGGATCTTTTTATCCCGGATCCATATTTCACCCGAGGTGGGCTCGATGAGCCGGTTGATCATTTTAAGGAGGGTCGTCTTACCACCGCCGCTCATTCCCAGGAATACGACCGTCTCCCCTTCTTCTATGGTAAAAGAGATATCATCGACCGCTGCGAATCCGCCGAAGGACTTCGTAATATTTCTTGCCTCGATCATCCTATTCATGGTCCAGGGTCATAAAAAGATTATTCAGGGATTCAGAAAATGTAGGATGGGCAAAAACGTTATCCCTTATTACCTCATAAGTGATTCCTCCCAGCATGGCCATCTGCAATACGCTCATTAATTCACCCCCTTCTGGCGCCAGGACGGATGCCCCGATTATTTTTTTACTATCCGCGTCAACGACGGCTTTTATCAGCCCGCGAGTCTCCCCTGTCTCTATTCCTCTTGCCACGCTGGTCATGGGCAGCTTCGCCACTTTTATACGGATCCCCTTTTCGCGGGCCTGCTTTTCGGACAATCCAACCCTCCCCAGTTCCGGGTCGGTGAACATACAATAAACCAATAACCGATTGGCGGTGCTTTCATTTCCTTTCTCCACCAGGTTCTTATACAGGATCAGGTAGTCATTATAAGAAATATGCGTAAAAGCCGGACCTCCTTTTACATCACCCAGGGCATAAATCCCCGGTACGGAGGTCTCCAGCTTATCATTCACCTGTATGAACCCGCCTTTATCCAGTGCGATGCCCGCGATCGCCGTATTCAGGCCTGTCGTATCGGGCTCTCTTCCTGTAGCTACCAGGATATGCGAGCCGGTAAGAAATCCTTCGGTTTCGCCGGATCTGATCTTTAGCTGCGCCTCTTTCCCCGAAGCAGCGACTTCTGTAACAGTCGTATCGACCAAAATGTTGACCCCTTCTTCTTCCAGTATTTTTTTTAATTCAGCGGCTATGTCTTCATCTTCCCGGGACAGGAAATGCTGCCCCCTTTCGATGATTGTCACCTCACTGCCTAACCTCCGATACAACTGCCCGAACTCCAGCGCAATATAACTGCTGCCGATAATGACCAGGTGCCGGGGTACCTCCGGGAGGTCCATAACAGACGTGGAAGTAAGGTAATTAATTTCGTCAAGACCCGGAATGGAGGGTAATAAGGGCCTGAGCCCCGTGTTGATGAATATTTTTTCGGCGGTAAGTATCTCCCGGGAGCCGTCTTCTTTGACAACCGTAACTTCTTTAGGGGCCGAGAAAACGGCATTTCCAAAAAGCAGGTCCAGGTTGGGGGTCTTGAGAAGGCCCTTGGTGCCGCCTTCCCGGAAAGACAGGACGACGGCATTCTTCCGTTTGACCACTTCTTCCATATTCACGGTGAGGTCCTTCATATGGATCCCGTAACTCGCACTGTTCCTCATAAGGTGTGCGATACGCCCGGAGCTGATCATCGTCTTCGTGGGAGTGCAGCCCACATTTATACAGGTGCCTCCTACCCATTTTCTTTCTACCAGGGCGACTTTCCAGTTGGCTTTGGCCAGTCGTTTGGCCAGGGGAATACCTCCCTGACCGGAACCGATAATGATAGCGTCGTATTTTGTCATGGCGCCGGCGATATATTTACGTGAAAGTTACGCAATTACTATACCTCTCTATACCTCGCGGCCCCTTTTGTTTTACTGAACGCTGACCAGGGTCACATCGAAATAGATGGGACTATTAGGGGGTATGGTACCTGAGCCAAGGCAGCCATAACCATAAGCGGAGGGGATCAGTAATTTGATATGGCCTCCTGCCTGGATCTTGGGCAGGCCTATCTGCCATCCGGCGATCAGGGTACCCAGTTGAAAGCCCGTTTTAGCGGCATTGGTGGTCGAGTCAAAAATAGTCCCGTTTAAGAGGGTACCGGTATAGGTAACGAAGATCCTGGAATTGCCGTTAAGAGTGGCGCCGGTGCCCTGGGTAATGATTTGGTAATATAGCCCGGTGGTATCTTTTACCGGTGTCATTCCATTCGTTCTGGCAAAGCTGAGCAGGGCGGAAGAATCTGCTGTAGGATCGATGGTCGTGCAGCTGACAGAACCCTGGCTGGATGATTTACCGCAGCTTACCGCAACTATGAAGGTCAGGATAATTAAAACAATGAATGTCAATGTGGTCTTGTGCATATAGATAGTTATCCGACAAAAATAAGGATATTCGGGGCAATGCCATCAGGGCCGGTGACTATCGGGAAGAAGAAGTAAATTTGTGCAGAACATCCATTTATAATATATGAATGAGAAGAATATGAGTGCGGAGGAGTTCAGATCGACCCTGAAAGAAGATAAGCCCCCTGCCGGGATCAGTGGATGCCTGCAGGCTTTGTGGTATGACGGAAAGAATGATTGGGAGCGGGCCCATACGATCGCGCAGGATATCGAAACGAAAGATGGGGCCAGGGTGCATGCTTACCTGCATCGTAAGGAAGGCGACTCCGGGAATGCGAATTACTGGTATGTCCGGGCGGGGAAGACTATGCCGGGCTATTCCCTGGAGAAGGAATGGGAGGAGATGGTGAAGAGCCTTATGGCCTCATCTGCAAAATAAGATCCGGGTCAGGGCAATTCTCCAGCCATTGAGCTCTTTCGGAGAACTTACACACTCCGGGATAATCTCCTTTCCAGCCCTGCATATCGCGGATGATCTGAAAATGCAGGTGAGGGGGCCAGTTGCCGTTCTCGAAACGCATTCCGAATTCTCCGATCACATCTCCTTTGCGGATATTTTTCCCTTCATGGAGGTTCTTCAGGGAGTTGAGGCTGAGATGACCATATAAGGTATGAAAGCCAATTCCTTCAAGGTTGTGGGTCAATACCAGGGTGGCGCCATAGTCGCTGTCATTGTTGTTAAAGGCGAAGCTATGTATGATACCGTTCAGGGGTGACATAACTTTTGTTCCGGCGGGTCCCCAGATATCGACGCCCAGGTGAAGACGCCGGGGCTCGGGCTCTCCCTCCCCCTGGGGGGCCAGGATCCTTGCCGCCTCGCTGCCCGACACTGGAGGGGCATGATCAAAGTGGTTGCTGCGGGCATAGAGGGT
>DASWFF010000050.1:0-6569 GCA_036394375.1 Puia sp. | reverse complement strand
CTGTATTTCAACAATACAGTATTGACGAAAGAGGAATTGGAGACAAAATGGCTAATTCCAATGAAAAACAGCTGGTTGGCGACCAAATATCTCCGGGCGAAAGAAACCGCGGGTTCTGCGAAGTAAGGGCGAGAACGGGTGAACCCCTCGTCCGAAAAAAGAAGCGCATCCTGCGAAAAAGTTTGTTGTTCAATAGAATTAAAACATAAATTTGCAGCCCGGCGGGATTTTTTGGGACCTCCGGGGTAAATACGCGGAAGTAGCTCAGTTGGTAGAGCGTCAGCTTCCCAAGCTGAAGGTCGCGGGTTCGAACCTCGTCTTCCGCTCTGATGTTAATTGTTTGAAAGGCCGCTCCGATGAGCGGCTTTTTTCTTTTGTATGCTTTCAAGATGATGAAGTCCGGGGTGTAGGTTTGGCTACGAAGGTAGGCATAAAAAAAGCCGTTCTTGATTGGAACGGCGCCAGGTTAATATTTTGACGTGATAATGCGTTATATGAGCTGGAGGCTTTTCTTTTGTTTTTCTACAAATGGAACCGATACTCCTAGTAAGGAAGCGATCTCTGCTGTTGAAAATTTAGCACTAGCCAACAGAGATTTTACGTTTTTTTCACGTTCTTCCGCGCGGCCTTGCTGCAGACCTTTTTCAAGACCTTCCTGCGCCTTCATTTCTGCTAATTGTTCGAGAATACCCACTGTATTTATTTTACCGGTTATTAGATCAGTTTGTTGCAACGGTGAACCGCGAAAGAGTTCTACGTTAATTATAAAAGGAGGAATGGAGCAAGTAAGAAATACAAAATTATAGCACCAAACAATTCGCCAACAAAAAATCGTGGTTTTGAGAAAAAAAATAACCTGTCCGATTGAACAGGTTATTTTTAAATAAGAGAGGCCGGGTGGCCGACTAAAAAATATATCTCAACCCAAACTGCATCTGCCAGCGGGAAGGAAGGTCCGGGCTCGACGTGAACGTGTTCTTCAGAGAGGGATCAAACTGGTACTGAGCTACACCTGCCCCATTATTTCCAACGTAGGAGATCGGCTGAAAATATCCCGATGTGCTGGCATATTTGCGGACTCCCCATGAGCTTTTAATAAGATTGCCCAGGTTGATCACATCAAAGCTCACCTGGATCCTGCTCGTGCCGCCCAGCTTGAAATCCTGTAATATACGCAGATCCACCTCGTTGAACCAGGGCGTCTGGCCTCCATTCCGTGCCGTGTACCCGCCGCGATGCTTATTCAGGTATTTATCCTGTACGATAAAACTTTCCAAAGCAGCCTGCTGATCGGCTGCGCTTTTTACATTTCCATTCAGGTCGGTATAAGGAGTAAACAGCATATTGGGTATCTCCGCTTGGGTGGGAACATACAGCAATGCATTAATACCCGCTGAACTGCTATTTGTCAGATCTCCGGCATAAGTATAGGAGAACCGGTTGCCGCTGGTCCAGTTACCAAAAAGGGAGAAGGTTGTTGCCCCCCATTTATAATCAAACTTTTTGATACCTGCTACAACAAAACGGTGGGTATTACCATATAGCGAATTAGCAGTGACTGGCTTATTGGGATTGCTAACGATTGGGTTACGATCGAAGGCATCGCCCGATATTTCCGCTGAAATGGAATTAGCGTCCTTGGCCACCTGGTAATTATAGGAGCCAGTCAGGTAAATTCCGTTGGCAAAATTCTGCACCACTTGTAAAGTACCATTATAGGAATAACCATATCCGTTATTGCCGAAGACATAGGTACTGGTACTGCCCTTGTCAGCGGGCAGATAGACAGCACGATGATCGGCCGTACCGGAATTCAAGGTGCCCGTAGGAAGGCCTAACCCATAATCCTGGACCATCATGGCATGAACATCTTTGGTATAACCCAGATCGAAGGTCACAACAGTAGAAGGGGTGATCTTATAGTCTACGCCCAAACTAGTCCTCCATACCTGGGGCCATTTGAAATTTTTAGCCGTTACATTAAAATATCCCGAGAAAGGATTTTCGATCTGGTTGCCCAGCCAGACGAAGGGAAAGCGTCCCGTGAATAAACCGGAACCGCCACGAACCTGCATTTTGTTTTCGCCATTCACATTCCAGTTAAAGCCGACCCTGGGGGAAAATAAGGGAGTCGCTTTGGGGAAATGGGAGTTATCGATGGTCTTACCCGGCCCATTACTGACAGGTGCGCCGGAAGAAGGGTCAAACAGTGTAAGATTATCCGAATTTCCAACCGTCGGCCTTCCATATGAATAATTGCCGCTGAACGTGCCGTCATTATTCATGATCGGGCTTTCAAAATAATTCCCGGGCCCTGTGAAATAAAGGGGCTTGTCAATCCTTAACCCATAAGTCAGCTTGAAATTATTCGATAGCTTCCACTGATCCTGTGCGTACAAAGCCGCCTGTCCCACCGTAAAATAGGACCAGGTCCATTTTCCGGCCGCTGCGGCATTTTTGGCATAGGTGACATCGCCGGCAGCAGGATAAGTCGGGCCCGTCAGGAAAGAAGAAATGTCGATCTGATTAAATACATCAAACCCGTATCCCGTAAGATTAAAGGAATTGGCAAACGTGAACTGCTCATACGATGCGCCAAAAGTCAACGTATGGTCCGCCAGGGCAATCGTTACGTTATCAGTGACCTGCAAGGCATTTTGATTGAGGATATTATGAATAGAGAAAGGCTCCTCCCCTGCTATGATATAGGGTACATTGTTCTTGGTGATATTGATGACAGGAAAAGGAGTGGATACAGGAGTCCTGAAATCATGGAAAAGCGTATTGATCACCCGGAGATTATTGGACACCGTACTATTGAAGTTGGTCTTTAATTCCGCCCCGAAATTATTCAGCTGGTTATTCATCCGGTAGCCTGAGTTCTGATATTGCAGCGTGATCGCATCGGGCCCCCTTCGGTTGATGGCACTGGGATGCGCCGGTTTGTCCTGCCAGGCATTCAATCCATTATAGGTGAAGGTCAAGGTGTTTTTATCATCGATGATCCAGTCCAGCTTGGCAATCCATTTATAACTGACCGTCTTTTGGGAAAAGTTCTGATAAGGGCCGGTGACATATCCGTAGTCAGTGCTGAGCTTCTGACTGACCGCGTCCAGGTCTGATTTCAGGACCCGGGAGGTGGTGATAGATCCGGTATTGGTACCGTCATTGGCAACATAAGCGCTATTGCCATCGGTGCGTTGCTGGCTTTCGAAATTGAGAAAATAAAAGAGCTTATTCTTTTTGATCGCCCCGCCTAAGGAAACTCCGCCCTGGAAATCACGTAAAGTGGGTACATTAAAAGAATTGCCGTTCACTTTGTGCCCTGTCAGCGACTGGTTCCGGAAATAACCGTACACCGTTCCGAAAGTCTTGTTGGTACCGCTTTTCGTCACGCTATTGATGCCCGCGCCGGTAAACCCTGCCTGTGTGACATCATAGGGTGCAATATTCACCTGGATCTGCTCGATGGCATCCAGGGAAATAGGTTGTGCCCCCGCCTGCCCGCCAGGCGTAGGCGCATCCAGACCGAAAGGATTATTGAATACAGCCCCATCCAGGGAGTAATTATTGTATTGCCCGTTACGGCCGGCAAAGGAAACGCCATTGTAGGTAGCGGAGGCCGAGGGGGTAAGCCGGGTGTAATCGTCCGCCGACCTGGAAATAGTGGGTAGCTGCCTGATCAGGGCAGAGCTGATATTGGTGGAGGCGCCGGTCCGGTTTTCATTAAACAGCCTTGATTTTGCAGTAACCGTGACAGTACCTAAATTGGTCACTGACGGTTCCAGGCTAAAATTAACGGTGCTGGTTTGCCCCAACTCCAGTATAATATTATCTTCCGTTTTCGCGGTATACCCGGCGAAGCTTACCGTAATCGAGTAAGGGCCTCCCACACGCAGGTTAGGAACCAGGTAAGAACCGCTGCTTTGGGTGATGCTGTGCCTTTTGATACCAGCCTCCGGAAAAATCACCTCGACAGTCGCTCCCGACAGGGGCTTGCCCGCCTCATTTTTTACAACCCCTCCCAACGTAGAAGTGGTTACCTGAGCGTTAATTACCATTGAAAGACAAAGGAATAGGCAGGCTAAGACGCTTTAGCTAGTTTTGGTTGATGCATTGTGCGTGTTTTTCTGAAAGAATAGTTACATATAGATAATACCAATTTAACGAAAAAATCACAATAAAGAATCACATAGGAAATTATTCAAATATCCCTGATACTTTTTCAGGTCAATTATGTAATGAGCCGATCCCCTGCATCCTTTTTAAAATATCAGCTTATGGGAATGCAGGTACTGCTTAGAAAGCTTTTTTTTATTTTTGCCCTTTTATTACCCGGTCTTTTTGCCTTCGGTCAGCACGATCTTTCGGGGAGCCGGCGGCATAGCGTATACACTTATGTGTACCGGGTATCGGAGCGGGAGGCGCTGACCTTATACCAGTCGGATATGGCAGACCCGTCCGAAAAATACCTGCATAGCCTGGTCGATTCTTTTAAGGAGACCAGCTCCTTTGCGGAAGCGGCGGCAGCCGGATTGGAAAAGCCGGCGATTTGTCTTACATTGTTCAGGTCCCTTATTCCATAACCAAAAAAAGATTCTATGAACTTTCTCACACGTATGGCCAATGGCTGGCAAATTGCCCTGAATAGTTTCAAGGTCCTGAAGGAGAACAGGCAGTTGATCCTCTTCCCTATCCTATCGGGTATTTCAATGATCCTGGTGATCAGTAGTTTCGTTGTTGCCCTGGTCGCCTCCGGGAGATGGGAGGCCGATACGGTTAAGGAATACGGAACGGTGACCAATTACATGATCGTGTTCCTCTATTATGTGGTGAATTATTTTATTATCGTCTTTTTCAATACGGCCCTGGTGCATTGCACGCATTTATATTTCATGGGGGAGGAAGTGACGATCCGCAAGGGCCTTCAGTTCAGCATGAGCCGGATCGGGGTTATTTTTTCCTGGGCTGTATTTGCGGCGACCGTGGGTATGGCGTTGCGGCTCCTGCAGGACAACCTGGGATCGATCGGGAAGATCATTACCGGGCTGATCGGAATCGTCTGGAGCGTAACTACTTTTTTTGTGGTTCCGGTGATCGCCTATGAGAACCTGGGCCCCATTGCAGCTTTCAAACGTTCGGCTTCGTTGATGAAGGAAAAATGGGGAGAAAGCCTGGGCGCTACTTTCAGCTTCGGGCTGCTGCAATTAGCGGCTTTCCTGCTGTTAGCCATTCCTTCTTTCCTGCTGGGCTACCTGTTACATCCCGTTGCAGGGATCGTGCTGTTTATTTTGGGGGTGTTCACGATCCTGGTGGTGATGAGTGCGGCCCGGACTATTTTTGTCAGTGCGGTGTATCATAATATCAATGGAGATCCTGTCAAGCATTTTAACCAGCAATTGGCGGATAATTTATTTGTGAATAAGAAGGCATAGGCAGGCGTCGTCGCTATTTTCCACAGCTCCAAACCAGGTAAATGCCGGCGATAAATGGAGGCTATAGTTAATGCGAGCTCATAACGTATTGGTACAGCATCTCCGAAACAGCCGCCATAGCGGCGATGGAAGCCTTCTCATCTTCCGTGTCTTTGGAGAGGAGCACCAGCACATATTTTCTATTGTCCGGCAGGAAAACGATCCCGGCATCGTGGTTGATGCCTTTGATCCAGCCTGTCTTGTGGGCGACCTGGGTGCCGGCGGGGAGGCGGGCGGGGATGATCTCATTGTAATGCTGGTCCAGCAGGATCCGGATCATGGCCGTCGAGGCTGCCGGGCTTATCAAGGCGCCGTTGGCCATCTTTTCGAAGAGTACCTGGAGCCCTCCGGCGGTAACGGTATTGTTCATCCCCCGCTGGTAAGCCGCATTATCCTCCACTCCCCGCAAGACATGGATATCCGCCGCGCCCAGCTCCCGCAGGGTGGCAGTGATGTTCCGGGGACTTACTTTATCGATCAGCAGGTTGGTCGCGAAATTGCTGCTGACGGTGATCATCTGGTAAGCGAGTTCGTGGATAGTCCTCTTCTCCCCTATGTGTTTATAGAGTTCCTGCTCGCTGTCGTCGACGGAGTCCAGATGAAAAAGACTGCTGTCGGCGATGCTGGTGAATTCATTTTTCAGCACCAGGGAATCCGATAGTTTCAGGTGGCCCAGGGATGCCTGGTGGTAGAGTTCTATCAACACGGGCACTTTCATGGTGCTGGCGGCGTGAAAGGATTCATTTTCGTGGACTAAGAGCTCTTTCCCCGTCGTCAGGTCTTTGAAGGCGAGGGCGAAGAAGCCTTTCTGCGACCCGAAAATGCTGTCTATTTTTTTCCCGATACTGTCCGGAGTCACCTGACCATAAGAGGAAAGGGATAACAAACAAATCAGGGGGAGCAGGATGCTACGATGGGTCATAAGTATAGTTGGGTGTACTGGTGAATAGAAGGGATAAGGTGGTTAAGTTATTGGAATGCCTGGGTGGGTGGATTAATGCGGAAACCGGATGGCATAGATATCCGGCCATAGTTTACCGGTGATATAGACCTTATCGGCGGCGGAATCGTAGGCGATCCCATTCATTTCCATGG
>DASWFF010000049.1:0-24233 GCA_036394375.1 Puia sp. | reverse complement strand
TTTATAAATAAGCGGATTTTGCTCATTATTATTCAACAGGTCGCCCACTTTGATCTGGCGCAGATAACTATCCGGAAGGATATTAGGCTTCCCATTGTAAACATTGCCATCCGGCATGTAGGCACAGGTCATAGCCCTGCGTTGACCCGATGTCATATTTGCATGCGCGCCGTGAATGGTCAATCCATTGTGAAACGTACAGCTGCCGGCTTTCATAACGGCAGGCGCCGATCTGGAATTTTTGAACTGCGTATACTGATTAAAGATCTCACCGACATTCTTCCCTATCTGGGGAGACTCGAACGTAGTCTCTTTATAAGATCCCGGTATGAAGAACATACAGCCATTTTCCAACGTCACATCATCCAGCGCCACCCAGATAGACAGAGCCCTTCGATCCGAGAAAGACCAGAAAGGCGTATCCAGATGCCAGGAGGTCGGATTGGCCCAGGGACGTTTGATCAGGGCCTGATCATGCCAGATCCTGATCCCATCCGAGCCGGACAGTTCAGCGGCCATCTTTCCGATCCGCTCATCCAGCATCAGCTTCCTTACCTTATCGTTTGTCTGCCACAGGTTCAGCAATTGGTCGAATACATTTTTGAAATAATCGGCTTCTTTATTAATTCCGTCCTCTTCCCCCGTTTTAACGTCTTTGCCAGGCATTTTCTGCCCCTTCCTTTCCTTTACGGCTTCTTCTACACTCTCCCTCCAATTTTCAAGCTCTCCCGCGTCCAGAAAATCTTCGATCTTAATGAAGCCGTTTTCCCTGTAGAAATCTATTTGTTCACGAACAAGTTCAGTTTTCATAATTATGAAGTTTATTAATGAGTGGTCACATGGGCCGCTCTATCCAAAGATACCCTTCCCCTAAAAGGATAAAAATGGCCAAAATGATTTGTTTTTGTGTTTTCTGATATAATTAAAGCGGCGCTGCCGGCGTTCATTTGCGGATCATGCTGATTCTAAAAATAGTTGCACCGCCGTCTGCATCGAAGCGAATACTTCCTCCCGGATCAGCCGTATATTTTTTAAAGGGTTTGCCATTCAGGAAAAGCTGATAGCCCTCACCGGCTTTGAGATTACCCGCTTCATGATGAATAGGCTCGCCCGACCCTTCGCCCGTTTCCTTCCAGCTCATGTTATCTTCCTGCCAGTAAAGAATATCTACAGAACAGGGGTGTTTGCCTGAGATTTTTAAAGAAAACCGGCTATTATTCCCCTTGAAGTATTCGAGTTTATTCCCTTTGGAATTTATGGCAAAAGGATGTTTATCCGAAACGGAAAAATCATTTACCTTGATGGAATAGTTGTCTTTGGATAGCCCGATCACATAATCCTGGTCACGCAGCCAATATTTTACTTGTGTGCCATTCAGTTCCGTCGTCAGATGAGGTTCGAGATACAACCTGTTATACTGAGGCCGGATACCGTAAATATTACGGTACAACCCAACGACAGCCATTATATTGTTGGATAAAATATCATCTCCTGCCCCGGCCTGCTTATATCTTGTGTAACGCTGATGCGCCAGACCGTCCGACTCATACCGGTCGATGACATTACGAATGTATTTCAACGCGATAGCAGGATTCTTTTCAGCATAACAACGGGTTCCCAATTCAGCCCAGGACAAGAACAGATCCCCATTTTCATAATTCGGATAAGGATAATTCACTCCCCGTAAACCAACGCTGTCCTCATACGGAAAAAAACACGATGGCCAGATGAACAGCTTTTCCTTTTGCATCATCTCTTCCATCCTGTCCAAAATAACATCCTTGCGGCCCGGATCATCACATAAACCATAGCCGATGGCAAGAAAGTTGACCATACTGCCGAAATTATTGCCGTATACCGATCCGTCTTTCTCCCGCCAATGAACATAACATTTCTTATCCGGGTTCCAGAATCCTCCGTTGGCAACGTCCTTGTTAAAAGTTGTTTTTAATTTCAAAGCCAGGCGCTGATATTCCCCCGCCCTATGCTGATCGCCCAGCAATTCTTCCAACGCCGACCAGCGGATCAATGCCTTATACATATACGCATTGACACTGGCCACTTCATACGATGCCCATACGACATCCATCCAGTCCGCCCCCTTATTTTCCGTATGCGTATGCTGCACTACCTCAAATAGCCCATTCCCATCGGAATCCCTTTTAATCATATAGTCGAGCACCTTTTCACAGGCTGGCTTAAACTGGCGAAGCCAATCGATATCCCCGGTCATGTCAAACTGCTCGGCAACATCGATAGCATAGGCTGGCTGAGCGTCCAACATATACCCCCACTGGCATTCGTAGAAGCCATTCTCCCGGAATGTATGGGGCATTGCATCCGTTGAATCATGATGCCAGCGCGGCAACACCCTTCCATCAGGCATAATGGCAGCCTCTCTTTCATAAGCCAGCGCCTGCGAAAATCCATTGATGAAATCGGGCGCATCGATAGCCAATCCGAATAAGGCAAGCCAGGGCTCCTGTGTCACCACCCATCCGGTACGCCACCCGTTCGATCCGTAAAGCCCCTTATCCACCACCCCGTAACGGCCGATGGTATTGAGCATTTCATTAACGGACCTTTCTTTTATTCCTTTTAAGTTTCCCCGGTTATACTCCTTGTCATAAGAGAGGGCTTGTAATGTATATTGAATAGCGGCTTCGGACTTCGTGACAGCAATAGGAGCGAAAACATTTTGACCCGTCTGGATAAAACGCCGCAATCCGTATCTTGTAGGGATAGCATCTTCCGAGGAAGATTGAACAACCGATAATAGATTATCCTTCGTATGATTGAAGGCGGCAACCCTGAAAATCGACGGTTCCTCATCAGGTGTGATCCTCAAACAGCTGTTATTAGCTTTGTTCCAAAAAGTCAACGCAGCGGCACTCGCGCCGTAAGCATCGCCCGGTTCACTAAGAAACCGGTTCCAGGCGACACCCCCATCATCGAGCAAAGCCCCATCCCAGGTTTGCATGGAATTGAATTGCCAGCAGGGAAAATCATCTTCGTCGATAACCGCCTTGTTTTGATATTTCCTTCCGATCCTCCATTGAATCGTATTCCGCCGTATGGTAAAGCGCCATTCTTCTTCCATCGCAAAGGCCCCATCTCCGAATTTTATCGAGCCCACCGTTACCTTGTTACCCTTTATCGTGAGCACAGGTGGTGTGCTGCTGCTCTTGGAGGAGAAGAGCTTTCCTCCCGAACGAAAGCCCGAATAGACGGCATTCCCATTCCCTGTAACTTCCACCCCTTTCACGACGATCTTATCCAGGCTGCATCCGCCTGCATAGTTCAGTCGTATCAGCAAGTCCCCACTGCTGTCCGAAAGGGTCAGCGTTTTTTTATGCTCATCAGAAAGGATCGCCTTTGTTTTTGACGAGCCGGTCGGGTTGCTTATGAAACTCCATTTACCGGGTCTCACCGTGAACAGAAAATAGTTACTGTCGGCTCCTATGAATTTCACCGCCGGACGATCGCCTGCACTACCCCATCTCGCCCCCTCTTTCCCGTTTTTCAGCACCAGCTTCCCATTCACGGATATCTCCGACAAACCGGATTCCACTCCGGGCATACCGACGGTAGCCTGAGTGCCCGGCGGAACCCTAACCGCCAGATGCAGCCTTCCGTCATCTCCTCTTTCCCAGTCAACGGTAATATTCCCCTTCACAGTAGGCGTTACGCAATGGATCTCCTTTAAATTGCCCGGTTGAGGCAGGATCCTGAAAGTCTTATAGGCAGGCCCTTCCGGGGCGATACCGGCCGCATACTGACTCAGCAGCGTCAGCGGGCCGCCTGCCCATCCGTGATTATAGGAACCGCCGCCATAACCTTCCGAACCGATGCCCCATCCTTCCCAAAGCGTGGTAAGCTTGCTCTCCACCATATTACCATATCTTTTCTTCATCCTTTCAAGACCGGCTGTGGCATCGTGCATGAGGAAGAAAGACTCCAGAATATATTTTTCCATATAGGGGCTCGCATGAAACTCCGTATGCAATACCTTTTTAATCGCTTCAAATTTTCCGGGATCAGCCAAACCCGCTACTACCGCCAGTCCATTCCCCCGATCATCGATAACACCTTTATTTTCCGGACTCCTATAGGCGTCACCCTTCCAAAAATTCTTATTGTAATTTTCCTCAATGGATCTTATCCGCTCCTGATATTCCACAACGTCCCCCTGGTTGCGGGTTAATTCCGCCATCTGGCTGGCCGCCTGCAACGCCATATAATACCAGGCATTCTCCATAACGGGCGCATCGATGTCATCCCCCCAATCCAGCCAATCCCATCCGCCGGGACGATGTACGACCAACCCATCATTGCCCATCTCCCACAAACCGAGGTATTTTTTTACCGCAGGATAAACAGTCCGGATCAGGGCCGTATCGCCGGTGTAGCGGTAATAATTCCAGAAGCCATATTTTCCGATGCTGGCAAGCATTTGTGCCGGCAGTTCCCGGTCCCAGTTACCCGCGGGAACGGGTGAATATAATACCCCGTCGGGCTTTTGCCAGTCTACCAGGTTATGAATGGCTTTTTGAATCGCTAACGCGCCATTCTTATCACAGGAATATAGGATCTCTCCCATCAGGATCACCGCATCGCCCCACCACTGCGCCCTTTCCCTGTCAGGGTCCTGAATGGCGTCCCGCAGATTGACATTGAGGGTATTGTATGACTTCTGCCACAGGGTATTATAAAAAGGATCATTGCAGGTGAATGCGCCCACCCGTTCGGTATTATACCGGGTCTCCCGGTATTTCAGCGAAAGGATCTTCACTCCTGCCGGAATGCGATATTGAACCTCATGCCCATTCATATAGCCGAAGGTCTCGAATTCCTGTACCCCCTCTTTCGTAATATATTCGGTGCGGACATTGTACTCGCTTCCTCCTTTATAGTTATCCGTGCGCATATCTATTTTCAGTCCGGCGGGAGCCTCTACCTTCAGATAGGGAGTAAGCGTGATGTTCTTAGGCAGCCGGGCAATGACCAGCCTGCCATCGCTCTGCTCCGGCCCGTCAGATTGGCTGACATAATCGAGAAGGCCCGTATCTTTCCAGAATGGAATAGGCCGAAGTATCATATCATTCCAGGGGCCAACCGGAGGAACGCCGTATTCCCTGACATTACCCCACGAATGATCATCGAAACCCGGCTGATTCCAGAGAGGAAGATCATGCCGCGCATCAAAATAAATATTATATTCCGGTAAGCGGTAATTCGGGAGCGGTTCGCCGGTATTGCCGAAAGCCGGGTGCCTGATCGCTTTCCAGGTTGCGTCCGACATTATTTTCTTACCTCCGATGGTTGCCTCGAACAGTAGCGCCGGCTTGCCACTGTTCTTATGATCGAACCCATCCCTTCCCCAATACCAGGTCAATACGGCAATGGTATTCTTGCCTTTGACCAGGTATTTGGCCAGATCGAGCTCATCGTAATAGGTATCGCGTGGATTAGGCCCTCTCTTTAGCTCGCCTTCGAATACGATCATTTTCCCATTCACCCAGAGCCAGTATTTCGAATCGGTGGCAATTTTAGTGCGTGCATTTTTAGGGGCCGCACTGATAAAAAACTCCTTTCGGTAAGAGGTCCATAAATTAGTATCTTTCTCTGCAGCTGGAATTCCAATCCATTTCGCCTGCCATTTCCCGGTTTGGCCCAAACAGGAAATGCTGCTGATAAAGACAACGATCATGCATAAGGACCTTCTGGATAGATCGGTCATATTAAAAAGTTTCTTTTTGAATGATCACCGGTCCCATAAGTCCCGATTCCAATAAGGGAGAATCCTTGTTATAGGGATCGTAGGTTGTAAAAGAATATCTTCCACTGGTCCGCTTCTCGCCTTTAAGGAGCCATTCCGGAAATTTGTCGTCCTTAATCCCATCCTGTGGCAGGTGATCGTCGCCAATCAGGCGGTTCGGCCATAGGTTAGCTACCGATATCTCCAATTGGTTATCTTTCTGTTTTACGATCCCCGTGATGTCCACTTTCCAGGGCGCCGTCCATACCACTCCCAGATCCTGCCCATTCAGCCGTACACGGGCCATATTTTTCACTTTGCCCAGATCGATATAAAGCCGGTTGTATTTACCGGTATCGGCCGCCGTTGGCAGATCGAAGCGCTGACGGTACACGGCTATTCCCGAATAATATTTAATCCCTTTGTCAGCATGGGTTGTCCAGTCTGTCAGGGAATCGAATTTCACTTCCGCCGGCCCTCCCCATTTTGGATCGAAGGATACCATCCAGGCATCATTCAGGCCCGCCACTTTAGCCGTCTCCGGAAAATTCTTCTTTTCATCCGATGAAACCTTGGTATCATGGGAAAATACGACAAAGAAGCTTTGGTAAGAGTCGAATTGCAAGGGCAGCGTAGTACGGCCGTCACTTACGGAAAATACAGGCAACATCCTTGTCTTTCCTGTTAAAGGATCCCAGAGCTCGGGGACTCCGTTGGTTGTATTAAAAATACAATTCGCTTTTGCCTTCTGATCCGTACGATTGGCGACAAAATAGATCTCCCCTTCTTTCATGGTCCGGTGTGTATAACGAATCGATGCGGAAGATTCAAAATCTTTTTTCACACCCATGCCCTGCAATATTCCGGCAGTCAGCTCATAGTCCGGGTAAAGGGCATTTTTACCCGCAAGGACAAGGTTGCCACCCCACCTAATTTTCCCCTTACCGTAAACGTGCTCAGACACAGCCTTAGGGATCTCCGTACTTCCCCAGAGCTGTCTGGCTATTTCCAGTACCTTTTGGTCACATCGGGGAAAGCCGGACAGGCTTGTCGATCTTTTGGGCGGCGCTCCCACTACGATCGCGCCTGCGTCCACAAGGGATCTGATCTTTTCCAGTAAGGCCGGCGTCATAGTCTCTACAGCGGGTAAAACGAGCAGCCGGTAAGAAGCCCCTCCCGGGAATACAATGCGGTTATTCTCTACGCTGGCCCGGGACAATTGCCCCGGAGAGCAGCCGTCGAAATTATATCCTTTCCTATCAGGAATCAAAGAATCCCCATCCATGGCTGAGGAAGGCGGAAGGAATACCTGGGGAGCCCCTTCGGGAGTCAGGTACAGGATATCGGCCACAGTCCTGCCTTGCTGCAGCATGAACTGGCACCTGGAAATATAACGATGATAGGCATCGGCCATCGGCCACCAGGTCTGCATCCTGTCCCAATGGACGCCATAAGGCCCCATATTCATCCCAGGCCGCAAAGAATCATCAAAAGGTTTGTGCTCGAAGGTGTGATAAAAGAAGCGGTTGATTCCGGCGGCAAAAGCCCAGTCTCCCTGGTCCTTCATAGATCCCGGATGCTGCTTCCAGCCTTCCGGTGCATCTGCGGTAAAAGCTTCGGCCTGCACGACCGGTACGCCCATAGTATGGGCAAGAGAGGTCGCTTCGATAATACTGAAGGCGGTATGGAATCCGTATCCTTTACTCCAGAATTCACCCATGGGAATATCTGCCACCAACCCAAGCTCCAGGTCAGCGGTGGGATTGAGATCATAGGGCTCGATGGATAAACCCAGCCCAAGGCTATGCGCATATTTTTTTACCTGTTCGGCATGATAGGCTATCACCAGCTCCTGGCTTGTCTGCCGGAGATCCCATAAGAATCGTTCGCTTATGCTGCGGCTTCCTACTATATTGCCCGCATATACAGGATAGAAAGGCAAGGGATCATACCCCCTGCGTTTAATAAATTCCTGTCTGAATTGCGCCGTCCAATTTTGTGCTCCCATCTCCCAGCTATCCATGTGCAGCATTTTCAATCCTCCGGCGGAGGGCGGATGGGGATATCCGCTGGCCCGAAGGATCTTTCCTACATAGGCCTCCAGGTGACGATCCAATGCCACGGTATCGAACTTATCGGATTCGAACCCTAATCCTTGTAGGGGAGCAGGCCGCGTAACGGCGCCATTATTACGGCTGCCGAATCGCATGATCGTCCAATTGCCCTGGGGTACGACCCAGTTCAATGTTCCGTCAGGCTGCAATTTATCGGTAAGATCGAGTATTTTATATTGTTGAATATCAGCAGCGGGTGAATCTGCATAATCGCTTAAAGAAGGTAAGAAGGGCTTGACCCCCGGCTTGGAGCTGAAAGGTTCGCGGTAGTACAGCGCCTTCTCATCGATATTATCTATTTTTCCGGACCGGGCAGGTGTCGGAAAGGCAAGTACAGCGACATCTTTATAATAGTCATTCCATTTCTTTTTTAGTTCTGGAGTAAAGGATCCTTCTCCGAAGTAAGGCCTCTTGGGCTGGGGCACGGGCAGCAAGATCTTGCTTTTTTCAGCGCCAGATACCTGGATCGAGCTGGAAACCAAATGCTGCATCGACTGATCGCCGGTAACCCAGGGTCCTCCGCTTCCGGTCCAGCCCGGACCTATTCCCAGGGTCATCCGGATCCCCAATCGCTCGCATTCACTGACTGCATGTTTAAATAGGTCCTGCCACTGAGCGCTTAAGAAATCCACGGGCCCCTGTGGAACGCCTACGTTGACTTCCAGGAACAGCACATTACCGATCCCGGCCATTTTCATGGACTCCAGGTCTTTGGTCATACCCGCCTTAGACATATTCCCATCCATGAAATACCAGTATACGCCAGGTCTGGAGGAATCAGGAGGACTTAGAAAAGCCTCCTTCAAAGCGCTGATGCCGGAGGAGGGCGCCGGTTCCTGGCGGCAGCCATAAAAACCCAGCGTTAACATTGCCGCCAATAAAAGAGAAAAATGTAAATAAGGATGTTTCATTTATAAAAGATTATTTCTTCCCATCGAATTCAGCCGTAAGCTCATAGGTGCCGGAACCGATCGTGTAAACAGCTGCCCCATTTTCCATTCCCTTATATTTCATATCCGGAACGTCTTTAACCGCACGATCGCCCACCTTTACGGAAGCAGCTTCCCTGGTGGGAATGTACACAGTAGCCGTAGTATTGGCAGGCACAGTGATCTTCCAGCCGAACCGCCCATTCTCCAGCTTCCAATAGCTCTGTATTAAACCATACGGAGATTTAAAAGATGCATTCACCCACTTCAGATCGCCCACGGGTTCCGGGCGCATGATAATATTTTTAAATCCTGGCTGCGTGGTGTCATAGTCGATACCGCCCAGGGCCTGGTACATCCATGCGTCGAGGTAGCCGGAGAGAATGGTCTGGCTTTGCCCGTTCATGCCGGGATCGCGCGTGTCGCGGTCCCATCGCTCCCAAATGGAAGTGCCGTCTTTGCTCACCATATAACCCCAACCCGGACGTGTCGTTTGCGTAAGAATGGTATAGGCTACGTCCGTATGCCCGGTAGCCGAGAGGAGCTGCATCAGCCATTTGAGCCCGGGACACCCGACGGTCAGATGCCCCTGGTGCTTTACCAGGATATCATCTACCAGGTTGTCGATCACCTGCCGACGATCTTCCGGCGGAACCAGATCGAAAGCCAGGGGCAGTACATAAGAAGTTTGAGTCCCGCCCAGATAGATATGCCTGGCCGGATCAAAAAATGTCCGGAGAAAGGCTTTTCCGGTTTTTTGGGCCGCTTCTCCGAAATAAGCGGCATCGTCGGACTTTCCAAGGCAGGTGGCCGTTTTTTCGATGGTCTTAAAATCATAATACAGATAAGCAGTGGAAAGCAGGTCACGGGGAGTACCGCCGTTATCTGAAGTTCTTTTATCCATACTATAGGCATCCACCCAATCGGAATAGGAGCCTTTGCGATAGATGAAATCGGAATCGGTATTTTTTTCGAGGTACAATCCCCATCTTTTCATCGCTGGGTAATTGTCGGCAAGGACCCGTTTGTCGCCATACATATAGTAGCATGACCAGGGGGTGGTAGTGATCACCGCCGGCCAGCAGGGATCTTTAGTCTCCCACAGCCAGAGAGAGCCTGCCTCCGAGATCAATCCATCCGCACGCTGGCTGCTTCTTGTCTCATCGAGAAAATTCGTGTAGAAGGCTGCCACATCATAAAGATACCCTTCGGACTCGGAAGTTTTTTCAGAAACGCTCAGCCATGCCTGGCGTTCATCTCTGTCCGGGTCCAGAGGTACTCCCCGCTCCTGCATACGCACGGTGCGAACCGTATTAGCATAGATCTTGTTGACCAGTACGTCAGAGCAGTTAAATTCACCCACTTTGGTCAGATCCGATTGAACGGCCAGCAATTCGATAGCCGACTTTTTCAAAACACCGGGCCACCCTGTAATTTCCGCATATCGCGTGCCCTGCCCTCTAAACCGGGGCGCCCAGACCTCCAGCCCCTTTCCTTTGAGCGTATAGATGTCCGTGGACAAAGCGCTGCGATTAGGTGCCATGTTCAGGTTGCCGGCGGAATCAACATCGAAGGCCGTACGGATGACAACCTTGGTCCCCTTAGGCCCTTTCACCTTTATCTGGCACATCCCATAGAGATTCTGCCCGAAGTCGGCCACATAGATACCGGGCCCGGACTTATAAATGGAGACGGGACTTAATTTTTCAACCACCCGCATGGGCTCCTGCATTTGTGCGGTGAGCCTGCCACTTGGAGCCGATACGATCTGCACCGGCCGCCATTTCGAATCGTCGAACCCGGCCCTGTCCCATCCTTCCTGTTCCATGCGGGCATCATACTCCTCCCCGTCGAACTCGCTGTTCGAACGGATAGGGCCCTGGTCGGTAATTTTCCAGCTTCCATCACTCACGATGAGCGCAGAAGTTCCATCGGCGTATGCTACCTGCAGCTGCAGCAATAGCTTCGGAAATCCGAATGTCGGCGTATACACCGGTATATGGACACGGGGAGAGAAGAAGCGCCCGTTGCCAAGCATCACCCCCATTGCATTAGTCCCTGCCAGCAGAAATTTCGTAACATCGAACCCAACATACATAGCCCTCTTCGTATAATTGGAATGAGTTGGATCCATCCTGCGGTCATCCACCTTCTTCCCATTGATAGTAAGTTCGGAAAATCCCAGACCGGAAAAGAAGACCGTAGCATGGGCGATCGGTTTAGTCATCAGGAACTCGCGACGGACCATACGGGCCGGTAACCTCCGGTGATCATCCAGAGGATTCGCGGTGTCGCCATCCAAACCGATCCATTGCCCCTTCCAGTCTTCCGGCGCCAGCAACCCCATTTGCCAAAAAGCCGCCTTGCTCCATTCCGACACATTCCCCTTGTTATCCCATACACGCACCTGCCAATAGTATTTCCGGCCCGACTGCAAAGGCTCTCCCGCATAGGTACGATGTAAGGATTCACCAGAGGATACTTTTCCCGTCCGCCATACCAACGCCTGGCTGTCAGACCATGCCGCCTTTTCTTTTGCAACACGGATCTCATAGGCGAGCTGCAGCACATGGTGCCCTTTGCTGGTAAGATACCAGCTCAGCCTGGGCAGTTTTACATCTATTCCAACAGGGTCTTTCAGGAACTCCACCCGCAGTCCTTCCACCTGAACCTGCGCATGCACCGATAAGCAGGCAATAAACCAACATTCCAGCAGGAACAACTTTTTCATGATGGCATTTTAATTTTCAAATCGAAATAAGGGCGCCCGCGAGGGTTCTACGCTCCTGGGCGCCCTTAACCGCCCTGTATATTTAAAGCGTTGCGAACTTAATATCCGGGATTCTGCACCAGCTTGGTATTTATTTGAATCTCCCTGGAAGCTATGGGATAGATCAACCTATTCTGCGTTACATTAAAGGTCGTAGGCAATAACCAGCCGTAGATCGCTTTCAACCGTACTCCCTTCGCCGTCAATACCGGTATGGCCTGTCCGATACGGATAAGATCGGTCCAACGATGGTTTTCGAACGCCAGTTCATGCCGCATCTCATTGGCAACATTATCGACCGTCGCGGTCGCCAGTGGCGCCAATCCCGCCCTTGCCCTTACCTGGTTCAGATAAGGCAGCGCAGCGCCGGCTTTATTTTCATTGACCAGGCATTCGGCGAGTAACAATAAGGCGCCGGAATAACGGAAGACGGGCCAGTCATCGGGAGTATTCCAATCGATGGTATAAGGCGGGTGAAAGTATTTCTTTATCATATAAAAGAAAGTCTGCCCGGGTATCGGAGTATACCCAACAGAACTCTTAAGACCGGTGATGGTAAAATCTTCCACCCCGCTGATCGTTCCTTCTACCACCGCAACGGACGCATCCAATCTCTTATCCCCCGTCTCATAGGACGATACCATTTCCTGGGTCGGGACATTCCAACCGCTGAAGATATTCATGGCGCCTGTATGATATCCCATGATCGCTTCGGAGTTAGTCGCTTTGGGCATAAACTGCCAGGCAAAATTGCTTTGCTGACCGCTGACCAGGTCCGACATATACTGCACCTCGAAGATCGATTCCTGGTTGTTCTTGTTAGCCGGGTCAAAAACATCGGCATAGTTAGGCAGGAGCGCATAATGCATGTTTGTAACGTCCAGCAGCTGCGCTTCCGCGCTGGCATAATCCTTTGTCGGCTCCGTCATATAGGCATAAGCCAGCAACACTTTGGCAGCTCCCTTGCTTGCCCTGCCGGATTGAGGGAAAGCAGTCACCACGGGAAGTTGGGGGATGGCGGTCGTCAGATCGGTAATGATCTGCTTATATACCTCATCCACCGTATTCCTCGGCTGGAATGACTCGGACGCACTGGTTATTTCCGTAAGCTGCAGGGGCACCCCGCCATAATGTGTTACCAGGTCATAATAGTAATAAGCTCTAAGGAATAATGCCTCTCCTGAAACAGAATCCTTTGCTCCCTGAGAGATACCGGTTACGGTAGTGATCTGGCCTAAAATAGTATTTATCATGGAAATCCCCTGATAATCGGCCGTCCACCGGTCTCCCGGAGAATTGGGCACGGCCGTGGCGAGGGCATCGTCCATAAATTCTGCATATCCCTCCTGGGATGACAACCCTCTGTTAGCGAAATAAATGCTGAAAAAGGTATTGTCGGAGCGCATTTCATCCTGGTAGATACTCGCGTTCACGACGGTCCGCAAAGGTGTGTAGGATGCATTCAGCGCTTGCTGAAACTGGTTCAGATCCTTATAAAAAGAAGCGGAGCTCAGAGAGGTCGGAGGCGTTTTTTCCAGGAAATTTTTTTTACAGGAGCCTAAGCCTACCGCCGCCGCCAGAATTATATAGAATAGTATATTTTTCATGTCATTAAATTAAGAGAGTCTAAAAATAGTAGTTCTAAAATTTTACGTTTAGTCCCATTGTGTATACTCTTGCGATAGGAAAAGCAGTAAAATCCCGTCCCAGGTTCAGACCATTCAAACCGTCCAGACCTATTTCCGGATTCATGCCGGGATATTTGGTGAACATAAAAGGGTTCTGTGTGCTGAAATAAACCCGTGCCCCTTTAAAGAGTTGGTTTTTTGGCACCGGCAAGGTATATCCTAAAGTAATATTCTTTACGGCCAGATAGGTGCCGCTAAAAACCTGGCGCGAGGTGAAGTTGCGGAAATCCACCGTGGTGCCCGACCTGGTCCTGGGATAGATGCCATCGCCGGGATTAGATAAAGATCTCCATCTCCTGGCCACTCCTTTTCTAACGTTGAAAACACCATCGAGATTCTCCGTCGATTGAAAGGCATCGTCTGCGATATCATTGCCAACGGAGCCGGCGATAACAATATTCAGGTCAAAGTTCTTATACCCGAAGGAGTTGCTCAGACCATAGGTGTACTTGGGGTTTGGATTTCCTATCCAGGTCCTGTCATTCTCATCGATGATCCCGTCAGGCTTGCCATTAGGCCCGCTAACATCTTTGAATCTTGCCGTTCCAACCATTCCTGCGGCATCATGAGGCTGGGTATCGAACTCCTGCTGGGTCATATACACACCGGTATTGATATATCCATAGAACATGCCAATCGGATGTCCAACGGCCGTCCTGTTATCATCCCAGTAGTCCTGGTAACCACCGATCGGTGCGTTACTGGTTCCAAGCTGTTTAACGATATTCCGGTCGAACGAAATATTAAAACTGGTATTCCAGGTGAACTTGCCCACCAGGTTCTTACTCTCTACAGAAATTTCATTTCCCCAGAAATCGAACCGGCCAATATTGGAAGTGACGGTGCTAAAGCCCGATTGCACAGGGATATTGATCCCATATAATAATCCGTCCGTCTTTTTCCAGTAATAATCATATGTTAAAGAAAGGCGGTTATCGAAAAGGGCAAGATCAAAACCCAGGTCGTAGCCCGCAGTGGTTTCCCAGGTCAGGTTAGCATTCCCGATCCCATCCAGCGAACTACCTGAAGCGAGTGAATTATTAAACGTATAATTGGTTTGCTGAACGCCGGCTAAATAGGTATAATCTCCTATATTATTATTTCCCACCTTGCCATAGCTGGCCCTGAGCTTCAAAAAGCTGAGCTTCCTGATATCTTTCATGAAGTCCTCATCCGAAATGACCCATCCAGCCGAAACGGAAGGGAAGTTGCCATATTTGGTATTAGACCCGAACTTCGAGCTGCCATCCCTTCTGAAGGCTACGGAAAGCAAATACTTATTGTCAAAATCATAGTTTAACCGACCAATGTAGGACAGCAAAGTAAAGTCACTGGCCCCAACATTCCCAATCCGGGTGGCCGCAACATTAAGCCACTGGATATTATCATCCGGAAACTGACTTCCGTTGATACCGCTGTTCTCATAATGGACTTTTTGAGCCGTGTACCCGACAAAAGCTTCCACATTATGTTTTTGAGCAATGGTCTTTTTATACGTCAACGTGTTTTCCGATAGCCAGGACAGGAAATTACTGGTGTTATAGCTGCCGGATGCCGACGAGGCCGGAGCGGTTCCTCCCAATATGGTCGATGGACTAAATGCCCTGTTGATCGTATAGTCCGTGTTTACATTGATGCTGGTCTTGAATTGCAGCCCGTCGATAATCTTATAGGTAGCAAAGGCATTTCCTATTAAGGTAAGATCATTGACCGGGTTCACCGTTTTCTGTAACACCTGGTAGTAGTTGGGTGTTGAAAACATGCCGGGAGGAGCAAACCCAATAGGATAGGTACCGTCCGGATTTTTATAATTGAGAGTAGGATCCGTCAGATAGGCAACCTGGATGATATTACGGCCGCCGCCCAGACCGGGCGTGATATTGCTTTGACGGTAAGTCACCCCGGCATTTAACCCGATCGTCAATCGATCGGTTGCGGTGTATATATTGTTGCTCCTTACGTTGAACCGGCTTGCCCATTGATTGAGCATCACCCCATCCTGCTTGTTGTAATTGAGGTTCACGACGGATTTCAGATCCTTGGTGCCGCTGGCCAGCGATAGATTATAATTTTGGGTGGGAGCCTTTCTTAATAAGACGTCGAACCAGTTCGTACCGGAATTCGGACCATACTGCGACGGATTCTGATACTGCACCGGCACGCCCCCTGTGTAACCTTCATAGAGCGCGGCATCTTCGTAATATTCCTTCTTGAATTCGGCAAACTCAGGTGCATTCATCAGATCCGGTCTTCCTCGTTTGGATACCGACTGCACGCCGACATAGGAGCTGAATTCAATATTTTTCTGACCCGCCTTAGCCTGTTTGGTGGTTACCAGTATAACACCACTGGCAGCCCTGGATCCATACAGGGATGCAGAAGAAGCATCTTTCAGTACGGTGACCGATTCGATCTCATCGGGGCTGATCGTCTGAAGACCACTCTCAGTAGGGAATCCGTCGACAACGACCAGGGGATTGTTGCCTGCATTGATCGAAGCCGCGCCCCGGATGCGAATGGATATATCGGAGCCCGGTTCGCCGGAGGTTTGATTGATCTGCACACCTGCAAATTTTCCCTGCAGCTTTTGACCGATGTCGGCAACCGGCATATCCTTCACCTCGGCGACACTTAGCTGACTGATAGAACCGGTGATGTCCCGTTTCTTCTGCGTACCATAGCTTACGACCACTACCTCACCTAAAGTAGAAGTCGTTGAAACCATCTGAATGGAGAGCGGACTCTCGTTATTTACAGGCACTTGCTGTTCTTTGTATCCGACAGATGAGAAAACAAGCATAGCGCCTTTAGCGGCCTGTAGCGTAAACTTACCTTCCGCATCCGTGACGGTGCCGGCAGAACTGCCTTTTACGTTTACGGATACCCCCGCCAACGGAGCATTGTTCTCTATGAGAACAGTTCCTTTAACAGTGATCTTTTGTTGGGCAGATGAAGAGAGAGAAGTGCTTAGCAATAGGAGAAAAAGCAATAGCAATTTCGTTCTTTGCAATAGACATGCAATAGTTTTGTTGAACATAGCAAGCAGTTTTGTTTTAAAAATTTTATTAGACACAACCTCATTAGCAGTTGAATCGTGTACAATGTAGAAATGATATTTTACATGGCTGTCCTGACCTATCCTGCCATTAAAAAAAATCGGACGCTTTACTAAGGTTTGTTTTCTGTTTAGAGAAAGAATATTAATACTTCCTTTTTCTGTTGCAAAGAAAGCAATAGGTTTTTTGACATGGCAGGCAATTTTGATTTATAAAATCGAATCACCATGAACGCTCACTAGTAGGGACATGGCATTCCCGTTGCCATGTTATGCTTAATTTTTAATTCCGGCTGTTGTCACAGCCGGGCATCATGACACCGGTTATTACCTATATATTAACACCTATGTTATAAAGGTAATGGTCTTGTGAAGAGAGGGAAATGCAGAAAAAAATCTTTCTTTTGTACTTTTTGATATTTCTGGGGATCACTTTCCGATCACATAGATCAGCGAGCTGCACTTCGACTTATCGACAAAGGCTTTGAAATTAGAAACCAGCCCCGTACAAACGGCTTTCAGCGCATGGCCCTTTCCATTCTTATATTTCTCGCTCAGCATGCTGATATAGACACTGTCATACCACATGGGTTGGGTGGCCTGCAATTGCAGACCATGTTGCTCCAGCAGGTTCCTGATAGAGGCAGGGGAGAAATGATAGAGATGCCGGGGGACGTCATAAGCAGCCCAGGCGCCCTGGTAAACAGTCGCATCGTAGGAAGTATAGTTGGGGACAGCGATGAAGATACGCCCCCCGCGTTTGATAAGTTTTGCCAGTTGTTGCAGATACGCATGCAGATCATGCACATGCTCCAGCACATGCCATAAAGTGATGGCATCATAACTATCCGCCGGCAGGGAATATAAATTTTCTATGGGCAGTAATTGAACACGGTACAGATCAACGGCCCGTTGACGGGCAGCCTCATCAGGCTCCAGCCCCGTCACCTCCCACCCATTCTGCTGCATGTGAGCGGCAAAAGCTCCTGTGCCTGCGCCAATATCCAGCAGCTTGCCCTGCTTCAGACCCGTGGCAGAAAAGATCAGGTGACGCTTATCCGACAAAGTCTGTTTACGGACGAGGTGGTAGACACTGTTCACCAGCCCTTTTTTGGTCTCCGTATGAGAGATATAATCCTCCGAACGGTAATAATGCCCGATAGAGGCCGCATCCGGCACATCCTGGGTAAACCGCAACTGGCAGTTCCCGCATTGCCATATTGTAAAGACTTTACGGGTGACGGTATAATCGATCGCATCTAATGCGGGCTCCAACTTGGGGGAATTGCATAAAGGACAAACCTTATAATGTATCAGTGTCTCTTGTTCCATAAATTTAGGGAGGGTCACAGTTTAATCTGATTGCCAATAGACCAGCCATTGGAGTAGAAATGCCAGGCGAGGACAGCCAAGGTAAGTATGCCCAGGATAAGGGCAATGATCCACCATGTTTTTTTCTTACCCCTGCCGGCGCTTTCGTCGTGCAGCCATTCATTCATCTCGACATTGGTACGCTCCTGGTCGCCCACCAGTAAAGTATGTTGTGCATTCTGTCGGTTCACCCGAAAGGCCGGCGTCGGCGCCAGGAAAAGCCCCTTGTCAGCAATGCCTTCGAATATCACATTCCCGCCCTCATCTTTCTTCAGGATACCTACTCCCTCCCAGCGCACCTCCTCTTCCGTACGGATCCGGTTGCGGAGTTCGAAAGCGAATTCATTATACCACTTAATGGCCTCATAATCAAGTATATTCTTATGAGTCGCCACATAGGAGAAGAACTCCCTGTCCGGGGCGTCAAAATATTTATCGAATCTGAATTGATATAAAGGAGGCAGGATGGTTCGCTCAGCCACATCCACATGGGCGGGCAGGGTCTCCAGGTAGATAGTACCCAGGCCCGGGATGCTGATACTTCTATGTTGGAACAAATAGGCGTTCAATACCTGAAACATAGCTTCTCCTTTTATTATGCCGCCATAGGCGTTCTAGGCTGCGAATCTATCATTTTTGGCTGAATCGTCCATGACAATTGTAAAGAGATTACTTCTGCCCGAACGAAAATACGATCCCCCCAAGGACATTAAATCCGTATACCTGGTATTGATGCCAACGCTCGTATTTCTTATTAAAAAGATTATTCATTTGAAACCAGAGGTTTAACTGCCGGGTAATACGCATCTCGACCCCTGCGTTCAGGTCGACAGCCCCGTCTCCTTTAAAAGATGTAAAGCCCCCGGCGCCATCCCTGCCCCGGTATTGCGCCCCGTCAAAGGCAAAAAGATCTACCTTGGCCCAGAAATCCTTGAAAGCCTGCCATTTTACGTTGGCGGTAAACTCCTTCGGCAACAACCCCCAGGCCTTGGACTCTGTCCTTTGGTCAGTATAATTAATTAAATTAAGGCCGGCCGTAGCGCTGAATTCCTCGCCCTGTATATAGCTTACCTCTCCGTGCATCTGCACGGCCTTCATGTAGGTTTCGTTACGGATGACAAATTGTTTATTCCCGTTCAGGGTGTCATTCACGAAAAGCGGCATGTTGTGGAAATCCAGCAAACTTGCTTTGGCGGAATAGGTGAAATGACTGTTCAAAGATCCCTTAAAGCCGGCATACCACTCCTGTATCCGGGTATTCAGCAAAAGGCCGGGCTGCGCCAGCCAGGGATTGATCGATTCGTAACGCTGATAAGACCCTTTGTCATAATGGCCGATCCAGCCCAACAAAAGCGTAAACCGCTGATCATTGGTAGAGATATCCGCTACGAAATTGGGCAATAAATTGAAGGCCTTGTTATCCCAGGATGGCACGACGGAAGCCTGCAGGTACAGGTTGGGCGTTTTGATCAGAAAGGCCGGAGTTACCAGGTAAATATTATTGTTCTGAGAGGACGGAAGCGTCGGTACGTTCGGCAGGTTATAATGGGTCAGGTTGGCCGTAAAACCCAGGTTAAAGCCAAACGTCTTTCCAAATGACTTCTCCAGGGGAAGATTGAGCACAGTATTAGCTTCCGAAGCCTTCGGGGTGTGGTTATCGGAAAATACGGACACCTGGATGTTCGGATGGTAGACCAATCCGAACTCAGTAGGCTCGGTATTCCGCAAACTCAGCTTGCCTTCAAAGGTCTGGAAGTTTTGTTTGAGATCTGAACCGGCATACTTCAGGGTATCCGGACGGAACCCGTACAGATAATAGGCATCGTTCTTAAACCCAAGGCTGCCATTCCATTCCAGATTATTCTCCGTCTTCAAAGTACCCATCAGTTTCACATCCGTAAGACTGTTCTTTTGAAATGGAAGGCTCCCCTTTGAAGTCAGTTGGTTGGCGAAAATATTGAGGCTCCTGGTCTTCCCGTCTCCAAAACTAAAGCCGGTCTGGACGAACGGTAAAGCCACATTCCCGGCTCCCACCTTAATATAATTATAATTTTCCCAGGGCTTCAGGGTATCCCCCGGTAAGGCCACCGGCTTCATTTCTCCCGGCTGATAGCTAAGGAAAAGATACTGGGCAGGAATAGTATAGGTCAGGCGCGGCCTGGACGTATCTGCAACGGGAGGCGCCGCATTGAAATTGATCTTTACGGCGTCGCGCAACACAGGCTTAAAGGAAGACGTGATATCAATGGTCCTGCGCTTGGTCGTATCCTGCGCCTGAACACCCAATCCTCTTCCCAGAACGGCGAATCCCAAAAGGAAAAATAATTTTATTCCCCCTATTTTCTTTTCAACCATAATCTATTTTTCAAAAATTTATAGGCGTCCTTATTTTCTTACCCCTCCCCTCCGGGGAGTTGGGGGCACTACTCCACCTTGCTCCCCTTCTTCTCTTCAGCCACTACCTGGTCCAGCTTCTGCCGGGCCTGCTGCCGCAGGTCCTCCACTTTGGCATTCTCCACGATACTTTGGAAGGTGGCCTTGGCATTGAAATAATCTTTCTCCGCCAAATAAATATCTCCCAGGAGAAGATAAGCCTTAGTGACCCACACCTCATACGAACCGGATTTGTTGATCACTTCGAAAGAAGCTTTTTCCGCGTCTTTCAGCTGATTCTGGTGGAACAGGCAATCAGCGATCTGGTAGCGCGCTTCCGCCCCATAAGCCGACTTACCCAGAGAAGCAGCCGTCCTGAAATACTGCAGCGCCGTCTCACACTGCCCCCCCGTCTGGAAGGATTTGGCGATGGCCATATTGGCCAGTATCTTATCATCCGTGCTCAGTCCTTTTTGCGTCAGCAGATCTTTTGCATTCTCCATGGCATCCGGCCATTTTTCCAATTGATACTGGCTGCGAAGCAATCCCCGCATAGCTTCCATTTTATTTTCCTGCGACCCGGCAAAATCCTTCAACTTAGTAAAGTACTTCTCGGCTTTATTATAGTCCTTTAATTCGAAAAAGTTAAGGCGGGCAGCCTGCAGCAGGGATTTTTCCGCGAACTTGTTCGGCGCCTTATCGGCAACCGCCCCATAACCGCCGGCCGCCTTAGCCCAATCCTTTTGGGAAAAATAGATCTCACTCTTATAATAATTGGCCTCCAGCGAATACTTTCCGTCAGGGAACTTAGCCAGGTAAGCCTCGAATTTCTGCGCGGCTACCGCGAAACTGCCGTTATTGAACTGTACTTCAGCTTCTTCGTAGGCCAACTGGTCTTCTTGGCTGGTGCTAATCTCCACCCCCATGGATTTGGCGAAATTGACATACTCGTTGCTTCTTCCCTCTTCCACATAGATCGTCTTGGCGTTGTCCAGGGCGTCCTGCGCTTCCGGGGAATGGGGAAATTGCTGCAGCAGAGAATCATATTGATTTAATGCTTCCTTATTATTGTCGAGATTGTACCAGGCGATACCGGATTGCAGGTAAGCCCTGGGCTTCAGCGCCTCCGCACCGGGAGCATGAATGACATTTTTCAGATAAGGCAGCGCCTCCCGGTATTGCTCCCCGGCCAGGTAAGTGCCGGCAATTTCCATATTGGCGTCAGCCGCCAGGCTGGAAGCGGGATATTTCCGGTTAATGGAATTCAGCAGCGTTATCTTTTCCTTTCCGTTGTTCACCCCGGCGATCATAGCCTTCTGGAAAGTGGCATAGTCGCTGGCAGGCCAGGAAAAATCCAGCACCTTATTATACATATTCAGCGCCGTCTTAAAATCGCGGTTCATATAGTAACAGTCCGCGTCACGTAAATAAGCGTCTTGTTCCAGGGGAGAGGAATTGAGCTTCGGATTCCGTACGACTTGCTCGAAAAAGCCCTGGGACTGATGATAATTCTCTTTCTTCAGAAAGCAATATCCCAGGTTATATTTGGCATTCACCGCATTGACCTCTCCGTTGGAAACAGAGCTCTTCAGGTATTCCAGGTAATAGTGGATCGCATCGTCCACTTTGTTCAGGCGGTAAGCGATCTCAGCCTTCCAGAAATTGACATAAGGCAGTACAGAGCCATTATAGGGATCCTTCAATACCTTATCCAGCAGATCGTTAGCGCTGAGCAGCAGGCCATCGTTCACCATCTCCATCGCACGTCCATAGAGGATACGGGGATAAAGACGGCGGGCATTCTCAGAAGGGTGATCCAGGCTGTCCAGCATCCCCATGGCATCTTTATAGTTATTGGTATTAGCCAATACGCTCACCAGCAATTCTTTCCCCTCCCGGTTGTATTCAGAATTGGGGTACAGATGCAGGAAATTCTGCAATTCAGTTAAGGCAACGTCCTGGTAGCCCAGTTCAAAGGATAATTTGGCGTAATTGAATTGAGAGATCTCCTTCTGACGGGGATTGCTGCTATTGGAAGAACAGAAGAGAAAGGCATTCCGGGCATTCGCTTTCTGACCGGTCTTCAGGTAAGCATCCCCCAACAGGTACATAGAATTCTGCGCCAGGCTATCCTCTTTTCCGCCCAGTTGCTTAAACCCTTCGATGGCTTTATTCCAGCTCTTGGTCTGGTAATAACAATAGGATAGCTCATAAAGGTCTTCCCGGGTCACTTTCTTCGATAGATTGACATATTGCTCCAGGTAAGGAAGGGCCTTGGCGAAATCCTGCTTTTCATAATAGCCATGGCCTACCAGCTGCCTCAATTCCACATCATAATACTGGTTGCCTTTCTTTAAACGGGCTTCCGCATAATCGATGGCCTTCTCCTTCTGGCCCTGCACCAGGTAAATATTGGCGACATAGTAGGGGACTACCTTTTCATAGCGGGGATTGTCTTCCACCACTTTAAAAGAGGTCAGGGCTTCGCCGTACTTTTTTTGATAGAAAGAAATAAACGCGTAGTAATAATTAGCATCCGTGTAATTCGGGTCCTGCGGTAGCTGACGGATGGCGTTAAATAAAGGTAAAGCCTTATCGAATCGCTGCTGTACGAAATAGCCGTATCCCTGGTGGAATTTCATATTTGCTATATCGTTGTTACTCAGGTTATCGATATCGGCATGCTCGTAAAGGCTGACGGCGAACGCATAATCCTGTTGCCGGAAATAATATTCGGCCAGGTGAAAGCTCATCATCCCTACGCGGGGAGCGTTGTTCTCCAATTCTACGAATTCTTTGGCAGACGTTACAGCCGTCTTATCATTTTGTTCCAGGGCGCATACCAGGTAATAATACTTAACGTCCTGGTACTCTACGGCATTATTGGTCCGGTCAGGCTCCCGGAGGGAATATCTCAACTCTTTGAATATAGGGTAGGCCAGGCTATAATATTCGCTCTGAAAGAAGTCCTTAGCCTGCTTGTAACTAGCCTGCGGATCGTCAAGATTTTTGGTTTGCTGCGCAAATGACGAAGAACTAAGAAGAATGACGAAAAAAAGCAATACGGTATACTTCACGTGAAAATAATTTGATTTTTTATTCTCGTCCCTGGTGTTTAAGAGGATAAAGTTTCTAAATATTTTACCTTTTACCAAACATCGTTCCAAACAGGTGTGGATAAGTCGGCCGTAGGCCGACTGTCCGAAGGACAATCATTAGACCCGGGCCGAGGCCTACCGGGCCGCAGGCCCGCTCCGAAGGACTCGCCCCCTCAACCCGCAGGCCCTTCAGGGCCGGCTAACCCAAGGTAAACACAGCAAATAGCTAATTATAGTGAAGTGGATTTAAATCTAAACGAATCCCCCCCTGTTAATATTTTTTAACAAATTCAAATTGGCCCACGGGGCCAATGGCTGAAGGCCCATCATTAAACCCGGACCACAGGTCCAAAGGACCGAAGGGCCGCTAATTAAACCCTAACGTTAATGTTTTTTAACAACCTTATTTCCCAATTATCCATTTAGCCCTTATCTTGGCCGCAAATTCCAATTTGCATGAAGAAATTTCTGTCCACAGCCTATACCGAAACAAGCTTTAACCTCGCGGCCCTTTTCCTGCGCCTCACCTTCGGCCTGCTGATCTGCGTCGATCACGGATTTTCCAAATTGACGCACTTCAGCAGCCAGCAGTACATCTTTTTCGACCCTTTCCATATCGGTCACCGCTGGAGCCTGGTCCTGGTGATCTTTGCGGAGATCTTTTGCGCCCTCCTGCTGGTGCTGGGACTCTTCACCCGGGTGGCCGCGCTCGTACTGGTCATCAGCGTGTCCGTCGCCACCTTCCTCTTTCATAGAGGGCAGTCCATCGAACAACACGAACTGGCGCTGCTTTATCTAACCGCCTTCTTCTCCATTTTATTGGTAGGCCCCGGCCGGATCAGTGTGGATGGTATGATGGGAAAATAATACCCCATAATAGAACATATATAAAAAAAATGATCCCCCGCCCTAACTGATTTCGTCATAAAAAAATTCGCCGTCCGGCCAGACAGCGAATCATAATCTAAATACATGTACATCAGCGAGACAAAGATCCGTGTCAGATATGCCGAGACCGACCAGATGAATGTGGTTTATCACGGCAATTATGCCCAGTATTTCGAAGTAGGGCGGGTA